>JAFEBA010000121.1 GCA_018266105.1 bacterium
AAAGGCTTCGCTTCGCTCGCCCTTCGGGCGTGGGGCCAGGCCGCGAAAGAAAAAAGCCCCGGCGCCCCGCCCCTGCAGGGCGTGGGCGCCGAGGAATCTAGACTGGAATTAAAACAACCACCGGAACTGTTTGAGTGTAAGAAAGAATCGCTCTAAGCTCGTGTAGCCGATTGATGTCGTCCTCAGGCTGTTGCTATAATTTTCTGTAGCCACGAAATAGCCTGGGTTAATTCCTATCAGTGCATTCTCCTTTAGCAACTCACAGGATAGTTCGAACTTGGAGTGGTCTGTTGATGGCACATATGCAACCGAATATGTGTCTGCCTTAGCATTCGGACAATTTGGTAATTGCACCAGATAGTCAGGAACCAGGCTTCCGAGTTTGTCGGGAAACAAGCCATTATGTTTCTCTGCGTAGAGATTCAGACTTGATTGCAATGTGCCAAGATTTTGATTACAGCCCATACCTTGGTGCGTTACCCTTTGCAGAGCGGCCCTTCCGGCGTAATTCCAGCACAATAATCCCAGGGTTAATATCCCGGCCAGAACCAAAAGCATCGTCTTCATCTTCTAGAGTCCCATCTCGGGGCTCCGCCAGGAAAACGCAGGACCCTTGGGTGGGCCGAATCCCACGGAGTATTTGACTGATACATATCAGCGGCAATATCTGACGCTGCATCGTAAAACGCGTCGTGCCGTCGAACGTCAATCTTCGGAGTGTTCTGAAGCAGTGCCTTGAGAAACTCGCTTTCAGCAGCATAAGCATCAGGTTCTCCAGGCCCGCTCTGCCTGAATCGGTAGTGCCACATTTCGTGGTATAGCGTTGAAGCCAAGAGAACGGCCCGTTTCCTGCGAACCCAGAGACGATAGTTTCTTGCTAGCTCCGGGTCACAGTCCAACTTTTGCTGCAATTTCTTCGGAATCGTTTCGTTAGCGAAGACTAGCTCCCTATTTATGCGTATCACTTGATCCGCACGATGCGCTTTGTCGAAGGTCGTAATTGCTCTGGTCGATTCTTCTCCCCAGCCCAGGTCACTCGGGTCTTCTACGTGGATTTTCTTAGCCTGCTGAATTGCTGCCAAGAGTCCAGCTACTTCGGAGTAGTCACCCCCAAGATCTCGCAACAACCCAAGGGCGTCAGTGAATGCCTGGAACTGGTCCCCTTCGAGTTGACTAACGCGAAGACCAGAAGGATCAACGAGCGACACGGGATGGTTTGCACAATATACATAAACATTCTTTCCACCCGCGATCCCAATCGGGTCCCTGGAGATGAATCTCTGCAATGTAGGGTCATACCACCTTTGCCGCATGTAGCACAGGCCGGTAGCTGAATCATAGCGGACTCCCAATGAGCCGATCCAAGAATACGGCATCCCGCCGGGCACATTGTCGAAGCTGGTCGCCAGCGTTTCTCCAAACGCACCGTGGTCGAATCTGGCCTTCACGACGCCGCTTGCGTCCGTCACCAAACGGCAACTTCCCAATGCGTCCGAAGACACAAAATACGTTTCCCCATCCCGCACGAAGCCCAGCAGCACTCCTTCGGGAATCAGGTAGGTGGTGGTCGAAGTCGGCGTGGACTCCCGCACGCAGTCCCAATAGTCCCACCAAAACGTGGTAATAGAGGTGCCGTCGTCTCGCGAAATCATTCTTCCGGCCATATCGTATTGATAATTCAGGTCCACCGAGCCACGGCCCTGCACGCGCTTCAGGCGGTTCTTCAAGTCTCAGGTGCACATCCAGGGATGGGTGCAATTGGTTTTCCAGGTCAAATTTCCATTCAGGTCGTAGTTAGAGGCCCAGCTTGAGCTCTCCACGTCCTGACGGACGCCAGAGTCATCCTGCATGGTCACGCGCAGGAGGTTTCCAGCTTCGTCATAGGCGTAGCGCACCAACACCGAGCTGATGTCCGAGAGCTCGGGGATAGTCGTTCCGTTGCCGGTCAGAGTTGCACGCACCATGGCCGTCGCGCGAATCTAGGATTGTCCAGAGCATGCGGGGGGCTCCGCGATTTTCTGCGGAGATGGAGGCGGGAGTAGCGGCGACTTTTTGGTGCTGGCTCCAGGTCTCTGAGTCAGAACCCAGAACCAGTCGAGCGTGAACCTGAAAGCCGATGAGATCATTGCCTGGGGTCCCCAGTTGGCCAAGGTCCGTTGGGAGGCCATCGAGGCTTATCCGAAGCGCGGGCAGTTGATTTTGGTGTCGGCGATGTCTCCTGCTCCGGCGGGCGAGGGGAAAACAACGGTGGCCATCGGACTCCTGGACGCTTTACGCCAGAGGGGTCATTCGGCCACGGCGGCGCTGAGGCAACCCAGCCTGGGTCCGGTTTTTGGCAGCAAGGGCGGGGCCACGGGCGGCGGGCGGGCTCAACTGGTCCCGGCTGATTCGATCAATCTGCACTGCACCGGCGACTTCCACGCCATCACCTCCGCTCACAATCTGCTTTCGGCCGTCATCGATAACCATCTCCATCGAGGTCACCCCAAGCTGGACGGTCGCAGAATCTTGTGGCCCAGGGTGATGGACATGAATGATCGGGCCTTGCGGCACTGCCTTGTGGGCCTGGGCGGACCGCTGCATGGCCAGCCGCGTGAGGAACGCTTTGAAATTACGGCAGCCAGCGAAATCATGGCCATTCTGGCTCTCTCTCAGGATTGGCAAGACCTGCGACGACGCTTGGGCAACATTCTGGTCTGTCCGGGGGTTCGAGCCGAAGACCTGGGCGCGGCGGGGGCCATGGCGGCCCTGCTGCGCGACGCCATGCTGCCCAACCTGGTGCATACCCTGGAGGGCAATCCGGTCTTGCTGCATTGCGGGCCCTTCGCCAACATCGCCCACGGTACCAGCTCGCTGGTGGCCACCCGGCTGGCCTTAAGCCGGGCCGATTACGTTTTGCAAGAGGCCGGCTTCGGGGCGGACCTGGGTGGCGAGAAATTCCTGAACATTTTCGCGCGCGAACTGGGCCAGGCGCCTTCTCTGGCGGTGGTGGTGGTCACTCTTCAAGGGCTCAAGTATCACGGAGCCAGTCTGGAAGAGGGTCTGCTCAATCCTCTGGACCAGCTCCGGCGCTTACAGCGATTGGGGGTGCCCGTGGTGGCCGCCCTGAATCCTCGAAATGGTGACAGTCCTGAAGAATTGGGGTGGGTGCGAAGGCAGCTGGGACTGCATGGTTACGAGGCTTTCCTGGCTGACGTCTATGCCCGGGGAGGAGAGGGGGCGTTGGAGCTGGCGGACTACCTGGCCCAGCCCCGGCCCAATGCCCGGTTGCAACATCCCTATGAACCGGGGCAGCCGGCGGCCGAGAAAATTGCGGCCGTGGCCTGCCAGGTCTACGGCGCTGAAGGAGTGGACTATTCGGCCGAGGCCAGCGCCCAAATGGCCGGCCTGCCCGAGCAACCGGCCTATATCTGCGTGGCCAAGACGCAGTATTCAATTAGCGATGACCCCAGCCGACGGGGCCTGCCAGGCCCCTTTCGGCTTCAGGTGCGCAGCCTGAAATACGCCAGCGGTGCCGGGCTGTTGGTGCCGATTTGCGGAGACATCCAGACCATGCCCGGACTTTCGAGCCAGGCCAACTACCAGCACATCCAGCTGCTTGCGGACGGTTCCATCGAGGGAGTCCATTAGAGCCTGGCGGCTTTATGATTTAGAAAATCATAACGATTGAAATTCAAATTTTAACATTCCGGCTACATTTGTGACATCATCGTTCATCTGGTTTACAAAGCTTTAGCGAAGCATGTCTGGCCCCCCGCAAGCTTCTGTGTCAATCTATCCTCACACGGAACGAAACGCGGCTTAAGATCGCGAAATCCGATGTTTCAGAGCGGGTGATCCTGAACAAGAAAATTTCGGGAGGCACCAAATGGCTATCAGCAGCAATCTCTTCACCAGCTTCAATCCTTACGCGGACGGCCTGGGCGGCGCAACCTTCGGCGGTTTTTCGCCGGCAGCCCCCAGCTCGATTCTGGACGATCTGGCCGCAGCTCGGCCCGCGCCTCCGTCCAATCCCGTTGACACTGTTTCGATGTCCCACACTCGCCACTCCCATCACAAACCGGTTCACGGGCGAACCCACGTCAGTTAATGGTTCATCAGGTCCGCTTTAAGGCGATGGGCACGACCATCGAGGTTTCTCTCTACAGTCCGGACATGGCCCAGGCTCAAGCGGCCTTATCCCTGGCCCCCAAGCTTTTTGAGGAGCTGGAGCAAGAATTCAGTCGCTTTCGACCTGACTCTGGCCTGTGCCGACTGAATCGCGGCGCGGGCCAGGGCCGGCAGAAAGTTTCGCCGCTATTGGCTGAGGTCTGCGCCCTGGCCTTGGAGTTTGCAGAGGAAAGCGCGGGACTTTTCGACCCTACAGTACTCCGGGCACTGGAGCGGGTCGGCTACGATACCAGCTTTCAAGAAGTGGCCGGGCGAGCCGATCGGGGACCTCTGGTCGCCTCCCCAGCAGGGCGTCCCGGCTGGCGCGAGGTCCAGATTGAAGGGGACAGTGTGCTGTTGCCGGCCGACACCAGTCTGGACCTGGGTGGCATCGCCAAGGGCTGGTCAGCCGACTATGTGGCCGAACAAATGCGGCCTTACGGCCCGGCCATGGTCAATGCCGGGGGAGACATTCGCGCCACCGGTATAGTGGACCCCAAAAACTGGACAGGGTGCTAAGTTAGTTCTAGTGTCAGAAGACGCGAGGAACGAGATGAAGACGAGACGACAGTTTAGCGCAGAGTTCAAGGCCAAGGCCGCTCTGGAAGCACTGAAGGGGCTCCGCACCCTCAACGAGATAGCCGGAGACCTGGAGATACACCCGATACAGTTGAGTGCCTGGAAGCGGGCGGCCATTGAGGGGATGCCTCAAGTCTTTTCCAACGGAAAACAGAAGTCGGCGACGGAGGACGAGGCCTTAGTATCCGCGCTCTATCAGGAGATCGGTCAGCTCAAGATGGAGCTGGACTGGATGAAAAAAAAATCTGGAGTCCTCTCCGCTCGACCGCCGCGCACTCGTTGACTCGAGCTCGGCCCAGTTGAGCATCTCTCGCCAGTGCGAGCTCCTCGGACTGGCCAGGTCGACCTTCTACTACGAAGCTTGCGGTGAGAGCGACGAGAACTTACGGATCATGAGGCTTATCGATGAACAATACACCCGGACGCCCTTCTATGGCACCCGCAAAGTGGTCGAGTGGTTCAGGGAGGCACAGGGAGTGTCGCTCAACAGGAAGCGCATTCAGCGCCTGATGAGGCTGATGCGCCTGGAAGCGGTCTATCCCAAGCCAAGGTTGACCCAAAGGAACACCGAGCACCGGGTCTTTCCTTACCTCCTGCGCGACGTCCCGATCGTACGCGTGAATCAGGTCTGGAGCACCGACATCACCTACATCCGGCTGCAGCATGGGTTTCTATATCTCACGGCCATTATCGACTGGTTCAGTCGCTATGTCCTCGCCTGGGAGCTGTCCAACACACTGGATGCCTCGTTCTGCATCGCCGCACTGGAAAGGGCTCTCCGCATCGCCAAGCCAGAGATCTTCAACACCGATCAGGGCTGCCAATTCACATGCGCCGATTTCATAGCCGTTCTACAATCGGCCGAGGTAAGCGTGAGCATGGATGGCAAGGGGCGGTGCCTGGACAACGTGTATTGCGAGCGCCTGTGGCGGACCGTCAAATACGAAGAGGTCTACCTCAACGAATACGCGAACGGGATGGCCGCTTTCAGCGGCTTGAACGGTTACTTCCCTTTCTACAACGAAGAGCGTCTGCATCAGTCGCTCGGCTACAAGACCCCTGCTGCCGTCTTCTTCGACGGCAGTTCGACCAGCCTCAACTAGCGCTAGATGGCGCGGTATGGATGTTGACAGTGCCGCCCTGACGCGGATTTCATCCGCTTGGAAAACCCTGCGGGTTTACCACAGGGCTTGGACAGCTCCTTCGGACCTGCCCACACTGCCAACAACCACGGCTACTATTAGTAGTTTTAGAATCTTTATAAGAAAACGGACGAGAGACTAACTTAGACTCCCGGGTTTTCTGTCCAAAGAATGGGGTCCACCTCACGGACGCATGAGTGAGGAGGAACTGTGGGGCATCGCCCTTGCCGATCCCCACTATCCTGATTGCGACCTGCTGACCGTGCAATTGGAGGATGAAGCCATCACCACCAGCGGCGTCGGGGGACGGCGCTGGATGCGGGACGGTCAATGGATGCACCACCTGATCGATCCGCGCACCCAGCTGCCCTCGGCCAGCGACGCTCACACCGTGACCGTGCTCGGACCCTCGGCGGCCGAGTGCGAAGTGGCCTCCAAGGTCGCCCTGCTGCTGGGTATCCACGACGGAGCCAGCTATCTGGAACGGCTGGGTCTGGAGGGGATCATCACTTGCTACGATGGACGCAGTATTTCAGTGGGGAGTCGCTTCGAACTGGAGGGCTGACCGGATCCAATAAAAAAAGCCTCACACCGAATCAGTGCAAGGCTTTTTTCTGATGAGGCTGACCCTAGAAGGGGGTAAATCCGACTCCATCAGCCGCTTCTTCGCGCTGCAGGCTCAGGCGCTTGACGCTATTGATCAGATAAATACTAATCAACACGGAAATCAGAGTCGGCAGCAAGCCGCCGACGGTGAACAAACCCAGGACGATATTGACCAGGGTGCCCACGCCGGTCATCGTCAGACTGGCATACAAAACTTTTAAGACAAAGCCCACATTGGTCTTCAGTAATTCGGGCAGTTTCACACCGCAGTAGAAATAGGCGAGCGACAGGGCGAGATTGATCACCACACAGGCCCCAAGCAACACACCCCAGACGGGCTTGGCCGCGAGCAAGACGAGTACGCCCAGCATACCCAGTCCCCCACCAATCATGCCCAGCAGGCCGATTACGATAAAAAAAGCGCGTAATGAACCGGTTGATTCCTTCATCACACTAAACCTCCGTCCCCATTTGTAAGAAAGAACTTCGTCGAAGGCCGACCTCCACCTTTGCAGAGTCGAAAAAACCAGGAGGCCCTTTGTGAGCCTGGATCGAAGCGTAAGAAATCGCATCCCCCAAATATATTCCAGCTTTTGATGGACTGAGGTTTGTGCTGCTGCTGGCGGTATTGGAATTCCACTACTGCGTGCATTCGGTTCCCATCCAGAAGATCTGGTTTCTCAGCTTCGCTCTACCCTGCTTTTTTGTGCTGAGCGGCTTCCTGATCACCCGCCTGCTCCTGCATGACAGTCATCTCAAGCGATTCTACATTCGACGAGGCCTGCGAATTTTTCCGGTCTATTACGCGGTTGTGCTAACGGCCTGGGCCGTCTATCGAATCCCCTACCTGTTCTGGCATCTAACCTATCTGTTTAACTTCAAGCTATTTGCCGCCAGCGCAGGCCCGCCCGGCCCGGAGGTGGCCACCTTTATGGCCCACTGGGATACCAACGGTCTGCATTTGTGGTCCATGGGCGTAGAGGAACAGTTCTATCTTCTCTATCCTTTGATCTGGTGGATGACTCCACAAGCTTACCGCATTTCTCTGCTTTGCCTGGCGCTGGTGGCTTCCATTGCCTTCCGAAGCTGGATCAGCGCCAGTTATCCCAGCGCCGATTATGGAGCGCTGCTGCCGGTGGCGGGTGAATATCTGATCTGGGGCTGCCTGGCCGCCCAAATCGAGCAAAAGCCGCTAAGCTGGCTTCGGTCGGCCTGGTTGGCACCGGCCTGCATCTTAGGCCTGGTGCTTTTAGCCTGCACCGAGGTCGGGCTTGAACGTTACTGGTTGGGGCAAATGACCCCGCCTCCCAGGCAAAGCCTCTACGCCCTGTGTTTGACAGGCTTGATCCTCTCACTGGCTCACCGCCCCTGGCGCTGGTTGAGCTGGAAGCCCCTGACTCGACTGGGAAAGATCTCCTATGGAACCTACCTGGTCCATCCGTTCCTGAATCCACTGGTGGACAGGATTCTCAGCCATTTTCCATGGCTCTCCCCTACCCCGGCCGCTCCCAGAGCGCTGGTCGGACCGCTGCTTTCGCTTCTGGTGGCGGGCGCGCTCTGGATCAGCTTTGAAGGCAGACTGAATCGCTGGCGCTTGAAATAGACTATTTACAACTTGGCAACCAACCCCAGCACCCGGCCGCATAGTCTGCCCACATGGGAATCAATATCAGTGGCTTCGGCAGCCTGAACTTCGGTAAACCAAACAGCCGGCAAATCCCCTGGAACGCTAACCAGCCTGTGCACGACCCGGCCTCCGAGGCCGACGTGCGCCGCATCATCTACGACCAGACGGAACTGGCCAGCGGCTGGATGAACACGGACAATAAAAAAGACTCCACCTGGGGCCCTGACCTGGACCCACGCGCCGGACGAGTCTTTCGCTCGCGCGAGAACACGGCCATGGCGGAGTTGAAGGGCGGCAGCCTGACCCCGGCCTTCTCCTTAGATTTCGACCCGAATAATGGTAATCAACTTTTGAGCTTTGACCTTACCAGCAAGGAAGGCAACTACGCCAAGCAAGTCAGCTGGAGCAACGGCGAGTTCGAAAGCTGCAAGGAAGAGCGGCTGCTGGCCAACGGCGACAAAGAAGTCTTGAGTCTTCAGGTGGACCGAGCTACCGACACTCTGACTTATACCACCGAGATCATCAAAGCCGGTCAGGCCTGAAGAAACAGATTGAACTGAGCGGCCAGGGCGTCGGTGGCGCGGCCGCGTGGGCCGAGCAGAAGCTCGGCCTGCTCGAGTGAGGTCCAAAACTGGTGATCATAGGGCCAGAGCCGGGCCAGACGTCGGCATAACCTGGGGATCAGCGCCAGCGTCCAGAGGTTGTTACACAGCGGACGGTGCATGGCAAGTAGTTTGCGATGCACGTACATGCGAGCCCATGACTCGAGCTGGGCGTTGTAGGTGGTGTCCGGAATCAAATCATCCCAACTTCCGCGAAACTCGCTGGCGGGGATTTCCAAGGCCTCACCCCGAGCAAAAGCCAGGTCGTTCTCGGGCGGCAGGTTGAGCAGCAACTTGAAAACCGAGTAATCAGCCACGTTGAGCACCTGCTGGAGCTTTTCCGGCGAGAGTTGAAACTGTTCTTGCATGAGAAGCTGAGTGGCCTGGTTGAGACCGTGGCGGGCAAAATTGCCGAGAAATTGCCCCTCCAACTGACGGTACTCGGACCAGGACAGCCACCGCTGGCGGTCAAGGGGAATCGGGTCAGGGATGTCCATGACCACGGCTTCGGGCAGAAGCTCCAGCAGGTCTTCGGCGTGGTCGGCCAGAGGTCGACCGTGATTCTGGCGGATGGCGGTGCAAAAGAAGCTGGCCCCGACATACATGCCATCAGGAGTGCGCGTGAACTGGAAAGGATACTGACGACAGGTGGTGGGTTTGGCCTGTGCCCCCAACTCGGCGTGAATGCTGCATCGTTGCTCTGGGCCCAGAAAGACGCAGGTGGGGTCTTCAGGAGCCCGCATGTGCATGACGTAACTTCCGTCTTCACGCCGGTCGAAGGCGGCGCCGTGAGCGTCGATGACCCGCAAACCCAGGGGATGGGGGCTCAAGCTCTCCACCACCCGGGCTTCCACCGGAATCGTGCCATAATAAGAACAACTGCGCCCGCATTGGACGCAGTCGTAATTTTGCCCGCCAGGAAAGTGTAGATTCACCTCACCATTCTAGCTTGCCAGGACGGCTCTGTCAGCCAGGCGAGACTGTCCAGCCACAACTCCGATCAGACAGCCCAGAGCACTGCCAACCATGGCGCCGGCCATTTGAAACCAGGCTGCATTGATGCCTAAGGGAGTGTTGGACCCGTGCGAAGCCAGATAGGCCACGACCAGGCCGATCAAACCACCTAGACTCAGACCAATCGCGCCCTTGCGCGCACTGCTGTGAATGACGTCGGTATCGTGGTCAGCCAGGTAGCCATAGGTGAGACCCAGGGTCAAGCCATAGGCACCGTGCAGGATGGCGTTGCCCAGCAGTGGCAGCGGACCGGCGCCGAGCTTGAAGCCCAGTATGCCCGCACCCACCAAGGGGAAGAAAATCAGAACCGAAATCAAGAAGGGTCCGGCCGCGTAAAGCAGGCCCTTTTGCCAGGACGGCCCTTTGATTCGGTGGTGAAAGATGGCTCCGTAACCTACGGCCAGCAGCAGGCCGGCCAGAAAGTGCAGTGTGATCGAGGTGAACGGAGAGTTCTTGGCTGCCACCGTGAGAGTGTTGTGCGTCAGTCGCTGGGCCCAGCCAGCGTCGGTGCCGGCCAGTAAGAGGCTGGCCATGAAGGCCAACATCAGCACCAGCAGCATGGCGGTCGAGGCAAAGTAGCCGCACACGTAGGAGCGTGCCAGCCAATCGCCCTGAGGTTGCTCTATGGGCCTTGTATGCATTGCGAATTCTCCTTCACTCAGAGGTCTACGGAGGGCTAAAAGAATTGGTTATCGGGAGCCCGGTCGGGTATCAGACCAGGCTCCCGAAAAGCTCTAGCGGGGCATGACGAAGGATTCGTAGTTAGCCACGTAGGGGCGCTCGGCGCTGGCCAGTACGTTGCCGTGAGCGTTGACCACGGCTCGAACCTGGAACTGCGGCTGCAGGATGATGGGGTTGACCGCCTCACCTCGAGCGGGCAGATAGTCCAGGGCCAGGTGCTTGTGCGGCATGATCTTCAGGTAGTTGGCGTTGTTAAAGGTTTTGATGGTCTGCCAACTGTCGCTCGCGTTGTCCCGTACCTGCAGGCTGACCGAGGAGATCCGAGCCGGGGATGCGCCCGTATTGGCCAGGTCCACGCGAATGTTGGTGGCCTCCGCCTTGGGAGCAGCCTGATTGATTAGAATGTCTCGGACCTGGACGTCGGCCAGAGCCGGCAGAGTCAAGGCGGCCAGGGCCGCTCCGATGGCGAGAAACTTTTTCATAATTACCTCCAGTGGCTTTCTATGCACCAATCCTAAGATCGGCCGGGCCTTTACGGCAGTATGAAGGGTAATCAGAGCGCGGGTATCTTTGTACTTCAGAGGGGGGATCCGTCCAATTTCTCAGGAACTGCCTGGCGTGGCCGCCGCACCGCCAGATAAAATCGGAGACTACCCCGTCGAGAAATTGCTGGGTTCTGGGGGCATGGCCTCAGTTTACCAGGTCAAGGATCCGGCCAGCGGTCAATCGGTGGCCTGTAAGGTCATGTCCGAACACCTGACGGACGAGGTCGATCGACTCCGCTTTGAACGCGAATTTCGCCTGGCCACGCGCTTTGACCACCCCAACCTGATCAAGGTTTTTGAAATGGGATACTGGCAGGGCAGCCCGTTTTATACGATGGAACTGCTCTCCGGCCAGGACTTGCGAGCCTACATGCAAGATCTGTCGCTTCGGATGGAATGGGATGAATGGCTGGGCGTATTGGGCCTGGTGGGCGGACAGATGCTGGCCGGTCTGGAGTATATCCACAACAAGCAGGTGGTTCACCGGGATCTGAAGCCGGAGAACATTCACGTCGATCGTCAAGGCCGGGTACGCTTCTTGGACTTTGGACTGGCCCGCGATGTGGGAGGCGAATCGCGCTTTACCAAGACCGGGGTCATTGTGGGCACGCCAGCCTATATGGCGCCCGAACAGCTAGGTGTGGGCGAGGTCGATGCACGCACGGACCTTTACGCGGTGGGGGTGATCATCTACGAGCTGCTGTCGGGCTGCTACCCCCACCCCGGCCCGGACATGCGCACCATTATTTTTCATTTGATCAGTCAGCCACCCGAACCCCTGGTCACCTACGGCGGCATTCCCCCGGCCTTGCACCGATTGGTGATGAGGCTGCTGGAGAGCGACGCCACGGCCCGTCCGGCCGGCTGCCAGGAGGCTCTGGCCGAATGGCTGGAGATCTTCCCTCAGGTCCAGCTGACCCGCTCAGAAGGCAAGCGGGAGCTGTTCCGTTCGGCTTTTCAAGGCCAGTCAGCAGCCGTCAGCGCGGCCGCCGCATTGCTCTCCAGACGGCGCGGCATCCTGGTGGCCCGCGGCCCATCTGGATCGGGCAAGAGCCGCTGGCTGGAAGAAGTCGGACGCCAGGGGGTGCTGGCTTACTGGGAAGTGGCTCAAGCCCGCTGCGCCGCCACGGCCGGCGTGCCCTTTGGACCCTGGGCGGACATTCTGCGGGGTGCTTTCGAGGGCGGACTGCCGGCCGAGATGGAGCCCCATCGGGCCACTCTGGCCAATCTCTTGCCAGAACTGGGCGAGGCCGTGCACCTGGAGGAAGCCGGCAAGCTGCGTCTGTTTCGCTGCGTCTATCACGCCCTGAGTCGGCGTAATCCGGGACTGATGATCCTGCTGGATGACCTGGAAGAGCTGGATCAGGGTTCGCGGGAGTTGCTGGCCTACTTGCTGAGGGCCGAACTGCCAGGCCTGGTGGTGGCGGCCACCAGCCTGGGTGCCTTCGAGAACTACCCTTGGGTTGAATTGGACCCCTTCGATTCCGCCCAAACCTTGGCGGTGGCCGAATCCATGCTGGGACAGCGAGTCAGCGCCGGCGCTGCCGAGGCCCTCTACCTATCCTGTCGGGGCAACCCGCTGCTGCTGAGCGAAATCATCAAAGGTGCTTTCGTAGGTGGCGATTTCGTCATGGAGCGAGGACAACTGGAGCTGCGAGCTGGTTGCGTCCTACCCGAGACTCTTGAGCAGGCCCTTGACCGTCGATTGCGCACCATGGACCCGGCCTTGATTCCGATGCTTTCGTGGCTGGCGGCCTGGCAGGGCAGAGCCGAGTTCAGCGAACTGAGCCACAACTTCTTTGGAGGGGTAAGCAAGGGTCAGGAGGAGCTGATCGATCAGCTGGAGGCTTTGGTTCGCTTCCAGCTGGTGGTGCGTGAGGGTCGTGGCTATTTTCTGCTGCCCCAGGTAGCTCGAGTGGTGCTGCAGGCCCTGACCCCTGATCTACGCCTGGATCTCCACAAACAGATGGCCCGGCGGCTGGAGAGCGGAGAGCGGGTGCCCCATGAACGGGTGGGTCACCACTGGCTGGCGGCCGGTCAACCCCAGGCCGCCCGTCAACCTTTGCTGGCGGCCGCTCGAGCCCAGGCCGGCCTGTATAACTACGGGCGTGCCCTGGAGCTGTATAAACAGGTGGAAGAGCTGCCCGGTCCACCGATCGAAGGGCTGTCCCGGCTGAAAGCGGAGGCTCTCTTAGGCTGGCACCAGCCCGAGCCCGCTTACGAACTCTTCAAGGCCTTGAATGAAGCCGATCCGCAACTGGACCTGCTGCTCAAGATGGGCGAATGTCAGTGGTATATGGGACGCTTCCAGCGCTCTTACCAGTTGCTGGCGGAAGGAGTCAAACTGCCCTCCGAGGTTGCCTCCTTGCGCTTCTGGTTCTGGTGGGACTGGTTGCGCCTGCGGGCTGGCCGTTCGGGAGGCTTTCCGGGGGGCGGCAAGTTACCGCGCTGGTTACGCAGAGCCCTTTTTTGGATGCGGCCCAAAGACTGGCAGGTTGATTACTATTTTCTGCGGATGTGGGAACGGCCGCCCGGGGCGCGAGAGATTGCGGCCCACGAGGCCCTGTTGCACGGCCTGGCCTTTCTGATCGGACCCTGGCCGGACCTGGCTCGAGCCCGGCGCCTGCTGATGAAAGCCGGGGAAATCTCCACGGCCCTGCCGGCCTCCGGCTTCCAGGCGGAACTCCTGAGCGATATCGGATTTTATGTTTCTCTAGCGGGCGCGCGCGAAGGACTGGAACTGCTCAAACAGGCCCGAGCGCGCGGCGAACAGTTCGGCGCGGTGCTGCCTCTGCTGGAAAGCACGGCCCGGCTCACCCAACTTAACCGCCTGGCCGGGCGCATCGGTCAGGCTCAGCAGTGGGCCGGCGAACTTCTGCAACTGGTGCGCCACGCCCAGGACCCGATTGAACTGCTCAAATACCATACCCAGCAGTCCATTCTGCACAGCATCTGCAATGAACGAGAGCGGGCCCAGGAGCATCTGGCCGAGCTGATTTCGCGCAAGGATATCCCGCGAGTCAAGCTGGATGAAAGTCTGGCTCGCGGTTATGCCGAGCTCCTGAGCAAGGGCAAGCCTGAAGTGGCTGGCCTGCCGGTGGCGGGCCTGGACCGGCTGCTGGCACTGGAACTGGAGCTGGTGAGAGTTTTCGCCAAGAAGAGCACGCCAGCTTACCTGTTCAAGGTATCGCGGGAGGCTTTTCCCGTCTTCCAGTGCGTGGCTTTGCGACTGACCGGTAAGCTGGAGGACGCGCTGGCTCTGGCGCGCAAGCACGATTTCCCGCTCGAGGAAGGCCTGGCCCTGACGGCCCTCTCGCGCAAGCGAAGCCAGCCGGAACTCATGAACATGGCCCGAGCCGCCCTGGAACGCACCCAGTTGCCGAGCGCTGTCAGCGAGAAAGTCCTGCGGGGAGGCGGCCCGCTGGACTGATCCAGGGCTTAAAGCTGCATCCTCATCACGTCCTGGTAGGCCTCCAGGGCCTTGTTGCGAAACTGAATGGTCATCTGGAAAGCCAGGCTGGCTTCCTCGGTCTCAGCCATCACCTTGTGAAGTTCAGGGCCCTTGCCGCGCACGCTGCTGTCCACGTCAGCAACGTTCTGAAGCTGACCCCGATTCACTTCGCGCAGGGCGTCGCTCAGTGAGTTGATAAAGGACTGCGTGCCGCTACCAGCGGTTGGCGACGGGGCAGCCTGCTGAACGGAGGAGGGAGCGTCACTGAGCGACGGCGAGGGTAGAACACCCTTGATTTCCGAATTCGAAGTGGCCGGCTTCAGGCGTGCCTCGACTTCACGGAAGAGATTGTCAGCATCGATTCTCACGGGTTGCTCCTAAGGGGTAGGTTACGCAACACATTGGGCCCGGAGCGAATGGGTACTTTTCGCGAAAAACGGCTTCAATACTGGGTTTCGACCCGAGATAGGGTTTACCCGGTAGGGCAAAGAGGGATTCCCCTCCTTAAGAACTGCTCCCTCGCGCCCTGAATCCAGAACATCCGTTCGTCCAAGCAAAAGCGAAGCTCGGGGTCGGAACAAACTGGATGCGAGAGCTCGTCAACGTTTGGGATGAGGCTCGTTGAGACGTCCGGCTAATTCAGCCAGCAATTGAGCCAGTTTTGAACTGTCCGCTTTGCTTTCCTGAAGCTGTCGGGTGTCTTTTTCCATGCGGGCGGTCAGGGCTTTCAGGCGGCCCTCTGTTTCCTGAATGGCCTGCTTTACATTGCGCAGGACCGATTGATCCACTTCTGAAAGTCGTTCTTCCAGTCCCTGGGCTCGGTCTTCAAAGACGCGCGCGATGGCCTGCAGATCCTCGGTGGCTTTGGTGATGGCCTGAATGCGGCGGTCCTCTTCTGTAGCCAGAGCCTCGACTACGCCGGCCAGCTCGCTCTTAAAGAAACGCTCGAGGTCTTCCATGCGACCTCGAAGCTCGTCTCGGAGCTGGTTGTTTTCGGCAAGGACGCGATCCTCAAGCCGATCCAACTTGCGATGAAGAAACGCAAATGAGAACTGGGCTCCAGCACCAGCCAGGCTTTTTTGTTCTCCGGCGACGATGAGGTCACGAACCCGTCCAGCGTCGCTGCTTACGGCTGGCATCTCCTCGACGGTGCTCTCGACCTCATCGGAGCTTTCTTTCTTCACGACTGACCTCCAAGTGTTGGCCGGTTTCTATCTGACCCTGGCATTCCCTGGGCAAGAAAGTTGGCCTCGTGAAAAATGTTCGGGTGGGAGACTGCCTCGCCTTAGAGTTCGTAACGGGTGAGCACGTGAACGGGGCCGGTGCGCCCCAAAGTGCGGGCATACTCTTCCACATAGATCAACCTGGAGCGGTTGTTGACCTGGATCTTGCCTTTGGAGAGGGCCGTGCCGTAAAGGTTGAACTCGTTCTCGATTTTCAGGTTGCCCTTGGCGTACACAATGCCCTGGAGGTTGGATGAACCCAGCCAGCTGAAATCGGTGGGGTGGGTGCGGGCCACCGCCGTCAGTTGCTGGCTGTAATTGTTGGCCAGCCCGAGAGCGTAAGCAGGGGCCTCGGCCTGGGCGGTGCCATAAATCACTCGGTACTGGTGATCCAGCGAGAGGGAGCGAACCAGTGGCCCCTGGTCGTTAACGCGAGCCTGGCTCCAGCCAGCAATGCCTGGATCGGCCGTGGGCAAGAGCGCGTTGTCGTCCCAGCCAAAAGCGTCATTAAACAGGCCACCGCTGAGCGGGGTATAGGTGGAGCTGACACTGTCCCGGGTGGTGTGGTTGGCTCCCCTTAAATCGTAACTGTACTGCTCCAGCCCGGACACGATCTTCTGGGCCTTGGAGTCGTTGGCGAAGCTCGGACCTAAGGCCAGCTTGATTTGGGCGGCCGTGTCCAGCAGCACACCTCCATCGGCAATGGCCCGAGAACCATCGGGGCCAGCGATGCCCTGAGCCTGAGAGGGGGTGACGGAAACTCCTCCACCCAGGTCAAGACCCTGATAGAAGCGGGCGAACGAGTCCTGGCTGCTGTCCTGCATGACGGCCTGGGCCGCGGCCACCTTGGTGCGCATGGTATCCACCGCCGTCCGCACGGCCGGATAGGTATTGGCTAACGAGTCCAGGTAGCCGTTGGCGTTGAGACCTTGAAGAGTGACATCTCCGTTGGCGAAGACGGCCGCTCCGCTTCTCTGGTTGGTGCGCAAGGAGGTGGTGCCGCCCAGAATCTTGACGTCACCGTCGCTAAAAATCGAACCCTCACCGGCCACGCCGCCCAGAATGGTGACATTTCCCTTGACGTACAAGGAGCCGGCATTGAGATGCACGTCTCCGCGCACGACCAGATTTCCATTGATATAGGTGGGCTGGGTCAGGCTGGGGCTGTTGAGTTCATAGCCTCCCGGGACGGTCAGCAAGCCGGCCGGGGCGGGCAGGCTGGACTGGTCTGAGACCAGACGGGAGACGTCCAGATCAGGAACAGCGTCGTTGCTTTGCTGTCGAATCTGGTCGCTGGGCACGGCACCCGTCACATCCACTCCGCCTCGAGGGGCCGGAGCCACCACCGAACTGGTGCTGCTGAACGTGATACCCGCGTTGGGGACCGAGATGGAGGGAACGGAGGGAGAGGTGCTGACGTAGCGGCTGAAGAGGCCGCCTCCGGTGGGCGTGGGGTCGATCAGGCTGCGAATGCCCCCGACCTCGCTGTCACTGGTGATGCTTAGAGGACCATCACTGCCTGCCGATTTAGACAACAACAGACCCGAGCTCAAGATGGCCCGAAGATGGCAGCGAGCCCCGCCGCTGCTGCCCTGAACCACCACGTCAGCCAGATTCGGCCCAACCGGCTTGCCCTCCAGGTTTGGGGTGGTGGAGAGGCTGAGCGACACCAGGTTGTTCACGGAATGGAACGGTGCCGAGGGCGAAAAATCGATCCGGTAAGCGCAATTTTCCCACTGCCGAGAGACCGTGTTCTGGCTCGAGGGCGCGTAGGTCAAAAGGTGAATGATATGATTGAGTCCGGCTCGGCAGGCCTCTCGAGCGCGCGCCTTCTCGACCACGTGACGGTCGTTGCTCAGGTCGGAGAGAGACAGCTTCAGCAAGGCTGAGGTATACATCGTCAAAACCACAACCATAAACAGCACGGTGATGAGAATGATGCCTTTGGATCTGGGCCTGGTCACCTTGTCCACCTCGTCTCAGTTTGCATAAGCTAGAAAGCGCAATTCGAGCAGCTGGCCTTTCTGGCTTCGCCCCTGCAAGCAGAAAACCCAGGGGTTGCGGGTCTGGCTGTCTGGAACTCCGCTCATCCCGCTTAGAAGCTGAAAGCCAGTGCAATTGTGCATTTGGCTCTGGCCTTTGGCGGCATTGATGGTCAGCCTCATCTCGGAGCTTAACTCGGCCACCGGCACGGTCGAAGTCAAGGCCTTCGAAAAGCGCATGATCTCGTTGCTGGCCGGATTTCGGTAATAGAGAACCTGATTGGCATAGATCGGACCCTGGGTGATGTTGTCCAACCCAACAGAGCCATCCTCATTGCGGGGGGTGCAGAAACTGAAGGCCAGGTCGGCCAGCGCGGGCAGGCCGGAGGGGTATAAAACAGTCACCCCCTCGTTGGGGCAGGGAGCCAGTTCGCGAACCAACCGCTGGGAAACCTTGAGCAGTTCCCGCTGAGTGCTGTTGCGTGCATCGGAACGCTGGAAGCTGCGCATTCCAAAAATCATCAACTGAAAAATGGCCAGACTGGCGATCGAGAATGCCACCATGGACATCAATGCTTCCGGCAGCGTAAAGGCCTGGCGCCCCCTCAATTGCTGGCCCCGGGTGCAACCAGCGTAAACAGGGACTGACTTCTGCGCGCGGTCCCCGCCCCCAAATTGCTGATGCCGTCTTGATTCAGTTTGTCTTTCTGCTCCCAAGAGATGGTCAGTTTGAGTTCCAGTAGGGAATATTCGAGCTTGTTGGGATTGGAATCCGCCCGGCTCACCTGGAGTGTCAGTCGGTAAGGCTTCTCTCGAAATTGCCGATCGTAAGGAGCTGGAGGAGAGGTGAGATAGCCTACAAGCTCAGGATAAGGCAGGTGTTTCCAGTGGTCGAGCTCAGCCGAAGCGAGGTTGATGGCTTCAATCCGGGCCGTGCCGCCCTGGCTGGAGGCGCCGGAAGAGACGAAGAGCCCCAAAAGCCCCAGCGCGATGATGGCCAGCAAACCCAGGCCCAGGGTGACTTCTGCCAGGGTAAAGGCGAAACGTGAAACTCGATAGGAACCGTCTATCACTGAGTCGTGAATTCTGCGGAGGGACGGCTAAGCCTTCCCATCCGATGCTTTGGCCCCTCAGCCGCCTTTGACTTTGAACTGCAGTTGCTGGATGGCCTTTTCCTTGCGGCGCAAGGTCTGATTCAATTCTTCAATCTGGGCCTGCAGGCTGTGAATCTCACGTTCCTTGTGCTCCATGCTCTCGGCCATGACGCGACGGTCGGCCATGGCCGACTGGGCCTTGCCCTCGAGCTCTTCGGCGTGTTTTTGGGCACGAACCAACTCTTCTTGGTGGCTGGCCATCTGAAAGCGCAGCTCTGTCGCGGTGGAGGATAGTTCGCGCTCCAAAGCCTGGCTGTGCAGCTTGCCTTGCTCCAGGCGATGATTGGCGGCGCCCAGCTTCTCTTGCAGATCCGAGACTTCATCCTGGGCCGCCACCAGTCTCATCTGGGCATCGATCAGCTCTTGCTCTTGCTTGGAAAACTGGTCGGAGAGATTTAGGAACTCGCTCAATTCGTGTTCTCGATGAGCCTGGAGTTCTTGCAGGTTCTGTTCCAACTGGGCGACCGTGGCCTCGCGCTGACCCAGCAGATCAGCCAGTTCCAGACCCTGCTCCTGAGTCGATTCCAGATTGCGCTGCAGGTCCACCAGTTCCAGCTCGCGCTGGTTGAGGCGCACTTCCAGGTCATCCGCCTGGCCGGTTTTGAGCGACAGGGCCTGGCTCAATTCGGCCACCTGCTGCAGCGACTGCTCAAGAGCCAGTCCGGTTTCTTCCAGGGCCTGCTCTTTCTCGTTGAGGTGGAACTGAATGGCTTCCACCTCCTGGCGCATCTGTTCGACCTGACGATCTCGGGCCAGGATGGCTCCGGCCAGGGACTGCTCGCTGGCCACCAACTGTTCATTTTGCTCCTGGGTGAGAGCGAGCTGTTCACGCACCTCCTCCAGTTGGGCACGGCTTGCCTCCAGCTCCGCCGTCGATTGCTGCAGAGACTGCTCTTTCTCTTGCAGGCTTTGCTCAGTGGCCGCCAGGCGAGATTGAAGCTCGGCCAGAGTCTGCTCTTTAGCCAGCAGGCCAGCGCTCAGTTCTTCAGACTGCTGGCGGGCGGCCTGCAGTTGGGATTGGGTCTCGGCCAGAGCCTGCTCCTTGGCCAGCAGGCCAGCGCTCAGTTCTTCAGACTGCTGGCGGGCGGC
>JAFEBA010000122.1 GCA_018266105.1 bacterium
GTCCATCTGGATGGCCAACCGGTGCGCTCCTGCAGCCTGCCGGTGTCTTCCTTGAGCGGCAAGCAGGTTTTGACCATCGAGGGTCTGGACAAGGACGGCAAGCATCCATTGCAACTGGCCTGGGCCGAGCTCTCGGTTCCACAATGCGGCTATTGTCAGTCGGGCCAAATCATGAGCGCTGCGGCGCTGCTGGCCAAGACGCCTCAACCCAAAATGAGCAAATCAATCAGGCCATGGCCGGCAACATTTGTCGCTGTGGTAGCTACCCTCGCATTCGCGAGGCCATCCACAAGGCCGCCCAAGGCTAAAAAAAATGCCCCCCAGCGCTAAACTGGAGGGCAAAACTTATTCAGAGGGAGCGACCTTCAACGTTCATCGGGGCGAGCGCCCCGATGAATTCATCTTACTCAGGCGCGTGCAAACAGAATCAAAATTGGCTTGCCAAATGTCACTGATTTGTGAACAGTTTATTTGCTTCGTCGTCGCCGGTTGCGTACATACTCCGAGCTGATGGAAGCGACGTAGTTCTGGGTTTCAGCGTATGGAGGGATGCCTCCGTAGCTGTCCACCGCGCTGGGGCCGGCGTTGTAGGCGGCTAGCGCCAGTTGTAACTCACCGTAGCGGCGATATTGGGCGGCCAGATAACGTGTGCCGGCGCTCACGTTCTGGACTGGATCATGGATGTCGGTCACGCCCATCGAGGCGGCCGTATCCGGCATCAGCTGCATCAATCCACGAGCTCCAGCCGGCGAGACGGCATCCGCGTCAAAGCCGGACTCGTGACGGGTGAGAATATCCACAATCAGCGGGTCAATATCGTTGGAGCGAGCGTTGTCGGTGATCAACTGACTCAAGGAAATGGGCGCCTGAACGATTTCCTTGGTGTAGGGGTCGAGTTGGGGGGCCCAGATCGTCCGCTGGGGCAGGTCTTGGTAGGCGCTCTCGGCATAGCTGTAGAGATAGATAGGCACCCATTTCTTGGGCGGAGTGGCATAACGGGTGGGGATCCTGGTGGGCGCGTTGCTGTAGCTGTTCTCCGCGAAGGCCAGGGCGGGGAGGAGGGCCAGGGCGAGCCAGGCCAGTTGCTTCCGACAGAACTTCATGGCTTTCATTTTTCGGCCGCCCCCGGCCCGTTTTCCTTCAAAAGGATTGGGCTGGAGCGGCCGGAAATGGCCAGGCATGAAATCTTTTTTGAAGTCTCTGGGCCTAGCTGCCCTGCTGATCACCCCGCTCTGGTGCGAGTCCCCCGATTTGCATCGCGACCTGACCATTCCCAACATGTACATGGTCAAGGAAAGTATGCGGTCCTACCACAAAAGTGGCCAGTATACCCGAGAGATCGATACGATTGCCGGCCAGGCAAAGTCCTATCTGGAGAAAAACCTGGCTCGCTGTCAGGACAAGAAACCGGCCATGGTGTTAGATATCGATGAAACCGTGCTGTCCAACTATCCCCACATCAATGAGTTCGACTTTGGTTATATTCCCAAAGAGTGGAGCGCCTGGATTTTGCGCGGTGAAGCGCCAGCCTTTAACGGCCCGCGAGAGTTGTTCCGCTATGCCCGTCAGAACGGGGTGACCGTCTTCTTTATCACCGGCCGAGCTGAAAAAGAGCGCGAAGCCACCCTGAAAAATCTGGCTCGGGAAGGCTTTGAGGGCTGGCAGGAGCTGATCATGAAGCCGAATGATGATCATAACCCGACCGGCCAGTTCAAGACCGAACAGCGCCGTCGTTTGACGGAGTCCGGCTACACCATTTTGGTCAACATGGGAGATCAGAACAGCGATCTGGAGGGCGGCTACGCGGAAGCGGTGTTCAAGCTCCCAAATCCGATGTACTACGTGCCGTGAGTTTATTCTTCAGGGGCTTTGATGGATAAGACCAGGGCCGTCTTGCCAACAATGATGCGGTCGCCGTCTCGGCAGACCACGTAGCGTCCCTGTCCGCTCGGCATCTCAGACATCCAATCCACCCCGTCTACCTTGCGTTCGAACGAAACGCTCACCTCCAGCGGTCGTAGCAAGGTGACCTGGAAGGCCCGCTCGTCCTCCACCCACTGCCAGGACATACAGCGATACGGGAAGCCCTCATCTCTGACCACCACGTCCTGATCCCACCATGCGCGATCTTCGGGGACTCCGGGGGTGGGTGGACCGCCCACCTGAACCTTGTTCCCGTGCAGGGTGAAGACTACGCCCTGGCTATCTCCGCTCACTACTTCAAGATTGCGCTTGTACATGATGGCGGTCTTGGTCTTGACCTCGGAGGCGATGGGCAACTTGATTTTTTGGGTTTCGGCGTTGGCGGCGGCCACTGCGGCTGCGGTCATCAGGTCAATGGTGGTAGAGCCAAGTTTGACCTGGTCGCCGACGCGGATCACCTTGTCGGAGACGGGGTTGCCGTTGACAAGCACGGGAGGATCGGTGCGAGAGACCAGATGGTAGGCTCGCACACTCTCGTCCCAGGCCATTTCCGCGTGGATTCGGCCCACCAGCGGATCGTTGAGCAGGATCCAGCCTGGCGCCCGATCGCCAGCCGTGCGGGCCCGGCCCAGGGTGAGTTCGGTGTGTTCCAGAGCGAAGCTGCGGCCGCGGTCAGGACCCTCGCGCACATAAAAGAGCAAACCACATTGAAAGGATGACACGGACAACTCCCTATACGATGACTGTCCTGAGGGTTTGCTGAGAGCAGGAGATCGTCCTCCCTGAAAAAGTCTTCCGTTGTGCATCGCTATCGAATCCTCTGGCAAGGGCTGCTATCACCGGAACAAGTTGAACTGGATTATGATCCGCTCCGTCGCTTTCAGGCCCCCGCCGAGTGGAGTTCGGCTGCTCAGCAGGCCTGTCGTCTGGCGGTCAGCCAGGGCCGCCAGGTCAAGAATCTTCCCCTTTATCATCTTTTGGGCTGGCAGCAGCTGTCCGGTCGTCTGCGCTTTCAGCTGGGTTTGACTTGCTATGAAGACTACTTGGGACTCTCGCTGGTGGCCAAAGATTCATCGCCCACCGTGCTGGCCGTGGCGGCCGCTACCGAGATCGAGGGACGCATTGTGCTGGAGCGACGCAGCCAGGCGGTGGCCCAGGGCATGGGCCTGATGCATGTGAAGCCTTCAGGCCATGTGCATCCACCCCACAGCCCCTGGCAGGCGCTGCTGGCTGAGGCCTGGGAAGAACTGGCCTTAAAGCCCGAGGAAGTGGTGGATGGACAATGCCTGGGTCTGGTTCAATCGTTGACGGCCAATTGCTACTGCTTGATTTACAAACTGCGCACCCGGTTGCAATGGGACGAGTGGAGACAGAGGCAGCCCGAGGACGCCTGGGAGGCCGACGAGCTGTTCGGCCTCAGTCAGGAGCGCGCCAGTCTGGACGAGTGGCTGGCCCGGCCCGCCGAACTGTCAACCGGGCCCGGGCTGGCGGCGGTTCGCCTCTACCGGGAGTCTCTCTACGGGGCACTATAGGCCCAGCAGTTTGAGCACATATTGCTCGCAGCCGACCGGAGGTGCGGCCTGTTCATCCAGGTCGGGCGGGCATTCCAGGTGGGCTCCCAGGACGACCAATCGGCCCTGGCCGCAGGGGCGTGAGATGGCGGCGGCGCTCCCATCGGGATAGGTCAGGAGCACGGTGGAGTTGGTGCCGCCCAGGAAACGCGGCCCGCTACCGTAGATGAATGGGCGTTTTTCCAGACCGCTCAGCCCCAGTTGCTGGCCGGCCGGGGTGAGCGATAGCTTGACTGGCCCATAGCCGGGATAAACCGGCAGTCCGGCCACCGGCCCCTCGGCGGCGCCGTCAAACAGGCCCAGCGGGTAAGGGTAGTCCACTCCCTGGTAGCGGACGGTTCTGGAGACCAGGTAGCCCCCGGCGCAAATTCCCAGCACGTGTCCACCCTGGCGCGTGTACTCGGACACTTTCTGGCAGCCAGAGGAGCCTAGAGCGTAGTATTGCACCGGGGCGTAGCCACCGGGAAGGATCAGTCCTTCGTATTTGTCCAGCGGGGGCAGATTGGACGGGTCCAGCACCTGACAGGCTGTGCCCGAGCGCTCCAGGGCGCTCACCAGACAGCGAGCCCCCAGATTCCACACTCCGGCTCCGGCCACGACTGCCACCCTGGCTCGGGCGGATTCGCCCTGGCTTTGGCGTTGCGCGATCCAGGCCCGGTTTTTTTGGAGGTTGGACTGTTCGTAGCTGGAGAGCATACTCTCCCAGTTTTGGGCGCAGGCCCAGAGGGGGAGCATCCAGACGAGCAGCCAGACCCACCGGCGCATTTAGATCGAACCGTAGGGTGTCTTTGATCCGCCCGTGTGGTTGGCCACCGTCAGTGGGGGTGTGGGCGCACCCGGCAGAGCTTCCCAGTTTAAAAAGCCACGCATTTCAGCAAAGACCTGGCTGTCGTGAGGAAGAGTGATATGGTTGAGCAAGGGCGTGCCCTTCAGCACCTTGGTCGGCGCCCCAGGTAAGCTGGCGTGTTCCACCTGAACCAGTCCGTCACCGGCTCCGAAGGGCAGCCATCCCATGCGTGGTGTGGGTTCGATGGTGGAGGCGATGAAGAGCGAATCTTGCACCTGGGCGCGCTGGCGTGGCCAGTTCTGATTCAGCTCCTGGAGATTGGGTTTGCCGGCCGCCAGCCACTGCATGGCCGGCAGATCTTCGGGCTCCAGACCCCCGAATTTGGTGGCCCAGTCCACTTTGTGGCGGATCAGACGATCGCACATCACCCCGAAGCGGGTGCCTTGGTGGGGCGTGCCCAAGGTCACCAGTTTGTTCACGTGCTGGCCGCCATTGTCCAAATATTTACGCGAGGCCAGCCCGCCCATGGAGAATCCGACCAGGTCGACGCTGGTGGGGCCCAGGGCTGACTGCACCAGGTCCATGTTTTGCTTGAGCTGAACGGCGGTTTGTTCTGGCGGATCTTTGGGGGTCTCCCAAATGTTGACGAAGACTTTGCTGTTGGAGGGAATCTGATCGAGCGGAAGGGTGCACTGGTTGTCGCGAAAAGCCTGGCCCATGTGCAGATAGACGGTGGATTCACCGTTCTTGCCCGAAGCGATCAGCTTATTGGCCAGAAAATCGAACTTCCAGTGTTCCGTGTTCCAGCCTGGCGCCAGCAGCACGGGCCTGTCCAGCTTGACGTCGGGTTGGTCGGTTAAGGGCACGACTGCCTTTTCGGCCTTCTCGGCCTTGCCTTTGCCGTGCAGAAAGAGGGCCCCGGCCACCAGCAGGTTGAGACCATCGCGCACATCTTTGGCCTTTTCGAGAGTGTCTCCGAGCCAGGAACGCTCGGGTGGAGGCGTGGGAGGCTGCGAGCAGGTGCGCGGCGGCGCCATGTTGAGGTGAAACTGACTGACAATCATGGTCATGCCAGCATAGCCCATGACGCCACCGGCACCTGTGAGCAACAGGTTAACAGGTTACCAGCGCAACTCCTGACCGGTGGTCAATTCGTCCAGATGATGCTGGATAATTTCAGTCCGTTTACTCTCCCGCTCGGCGAGACGGCTCTCCATCTCTTGGACCATTTTTTTGAGGTGCTGCAGACGCTCTCGCTCGTGTTTCTGACGGCTTTGGAATTGCTCTTCGAGTAGTGGTTTCAGTTGCTCGCGAAGGCCGCTTTTCTGTGCCTGGGAGGCCTCTTTGAACGCGCGCGCCAGACCGCGCACCTGGTCCTCCAGTTTGAACTCGGCCAGTTGCTCTTTGAACCTCTGAGGGTCGGCCATTTCCAGGTGCATCAGCGGCCCCAGGGCTCGATTCAACTCACCCAGACTGCGGCGATAGGCTTCTGGTTTTTGTGCTTTCAGGCTTTGCAGTTGCTGGGCTTTCTCCGGGTAGTTCTGCTGCAGGAACTGTTGCACTCGCTCGGGGCTGGCGGGCATCAAGTGGGGAGGGCCGGGTGGTCCAGGAGGGGGTCCGGGTGGGCGCCAGCCTTCACCAGCCATCTCCGCACCGGGTGGAGGCGGCGGAGGTGAGCCGTCGTCTCCGGGAGCGGGCGGCAGTGACCAGGCCAGACTGGTCAGCCATAATCCAATCCAGAGTTTTTTCATGCGGGTTGCTCCTCATCTCCCGCGATCAGATCGCGGGCTCGATTTTTGCATTCTTCTAGAGATTTGCGCAGAGCACGCAGAGCGCGCTCGCGTCCACCCGCCAGCAGGCTGCGAGCGCCTTCAAGGACGGTGCGTTGGAGTTCATGCAGTTCTTGGTGCAGGAACTCCAGTTCATGTCGGGCGGCCGGGCTGAATTCAGGTTGGCCGTAGCGGTCCCAGAAGTCGGACAATTCCTGGGCCTGGTCGTTTAAGTGGGAGAGGCCTTCCTCGGTCAGGCGATAGACCCGTCGCTCGCCCTGAGTTTCGGAAGAAATCCAGCCGGCCTCTTCCAAATACTGCAGGGTCGGGTAGACGCTTCCGGGGCTGGGAACATAGCGCCCGCCCGAGCGTTCTTCCAGAATACGAATGATTTCGTAGCCGTGCTTGGGGCCTTCCTTGAGAATCTCCAGGAAGACCAGGCGCACCTCGCCTCGGCGTGCTCGGCCCCCGCGATGGGGAGGGCGCCCGGGCCCGAAGCGAGGGGGAGGAGGTCCGTGGTGGTGATGATGATGGGGAGGTGGTGGCGGCGGCGGGCCGTGGTGATGAAAGTGATGATGGCCGGGCGGTGGCCCGTCAGGTGGTGGTCGTCGCATTCGCAGACCTTCCTAAAGAGTTATTTACGATATATCGTTAATCGGTCTTTTAACGATAGCGACTGACTGTCCAACCGTCAAGAGCGTTTTTCAAAGAGCCGAAACGCGATCAATCCGCAGATCAGGAAAGCCAGTGCAAAGACCTGTCCATCGCGGGGAGCGGAGGCGAAGACATAGATCCATAGGCCCAGTGAAAGCAAGGCCGGCAGTGGGTAGAGCCACATCACAAAAGGTTGAGCCAGATCCTGTCGATAGCGACGAAGCAGTATCACACCCGCGCACTGCCAGATGAACTGGGACAGGATCTGCACCAGAATCAGCCAGCTGATCAGTCGGTCCAACGAAAGAAAGCAGAAAGGAAGCGATAGACCTCCCAGTGTTAGCAGAGAAATGTGAGGAAAGTGTCCCTTGGGATGGACTCGGGCGAAGATTTTAAAGAACTGGCCGTCCTGAGCGGCTGCGTAAGGAACTCGCGAGTAGCCCAGGATGACCGAAAACAGCGAGGCGGCCGTCACAAACAGGATCAGGCCGGTCATCACCAGAGCTGCCTGAGGGCCGTTGACCTGGGCGATGAAGTCGGACGCAATGGTGGGACTGGCCGCCGCCTTCCGCCAGGGAACGGTGCCCAGAATGACGGTGCTCAAGCTTAAGTAGAGGGTCACCACCAGCAGGATGGAGCCGACGATGGCGCGCGGCATGGTTTGATGGGGAGTGCGAATTTCGTCCCCTAAATTGCAGACATTGTTGTAGC
>JAFEBA010000123.1 GCA_018266105.1 bacterium
GTGATGGTGACTCACACCTCTCAAGAGATGGAGGGTCAGATCTATGTGCCCGCCGTCAACTGGACCTTGATGGTGGCCTGCCTGGCCCTGGTGGTCAGTTTCCGGACCTCGAGTAACCTGGCCGCCGCCTACGGTATCGCCGTCACGGCCACCATGCTGATTACCACCATTCTTTTCGGGATGCTGCTGGTTTATGGTTGGCAGTGGTCCAAAACCAAGGCTCTGGCCGTGTGCGGCTTCTTTCTGGTGATCGAATGCACGTTCTTTTCGGCCAACATCGTCAAGGTGCTGAAAGGCGGTTGGTTCCCGCTGGTGGTGGGAGCTGGCGTGTATACCTTGATGAGCACCTGGAAGGCGGGAAGGGCCTTCATCTACCAGTTGCTGCAGAGGCGCACGGTGCCTCTCAAGCAGTTGCTGGCCCGGGTGCAACAAGAAGAGATTCACCGCTTCGATGGTGTCGGCGTCTTTATGTATGGCAACCCGGTGGGAACTCCGCCGGCCCTGCTGGCCAATCTCAGCCACAACCAGACTCTGCCCAACCGGGTGGTGATTCTCTCGGTGGAGGTGACCGGCTCTCCCTATATTCCCGAGGACAAGCGCCTGGTGGTCACCCCGCTGGAACAGGGCTTTTATCGAATCCAGTTGCGGTTCGGTTTCCGCGAGAAACCGGACGTGATCGTGCCCTTACGTCAGGTGATGTTGGATGGCCAACCTCTGAATCCGGAACGCGCCTCCTACTTCGTCGGCCGCGAGACCGTCATTCCTCGGCACGGTGGAGTCATGCCCTACTGGCGCGAGGCTCTGTTTGCCTTGATGACCCGGAACGCCCTCAACGCCACCTCGTTCTTCGGGATTCCCCCCGACTGTGTGGTGGAGCTGGGCACTCAGTTGGAAATGTAATCAGGCGACTTCTTCGGCCCGGTTGCGGCGCGACAGAGGCTCACCGGGGTGAGTGTGGATTCGATAGATCTCCACCACCACGCCGTCAATTCGGCCCATTCGCCAGTACCTCATGCCCAGCTTGAAGGCCACGTTCTTGGCCTGCGTGTTTTCGGGCGTGACAAAGGCGTGGAATTCCTCGATTCCCAGTTCTCTCTGGCCGAACTCCATGATTCCCAACATGGCTTCGGTGGCCAGTCCTCGGCCCTGGGCCGAGTGCAGCAGGCGATACTCTACCGCCATCAGGGTGTGATCCTCCAGATCCGGCTGACGGGGGACCAGCGAGGCCACTCCGACCACGTGGTTGCTTTCCACGATGGCCCAACTGATTTCTCTTCCCTTGGTCTGGCTTTTGGACATTCGTTGCACCCAGTGCAGGGCTCGGGCCAGGTCCATAGGCTCTTTAAAGGCTCCCCACAGAGAGCGGAAGTTGTGTTCCTGGGTCATGAGCACCAGTCGGCTGGCGTCGCTCTCTTCCCAAGGACGCAGGACCAGCCGGTCGGTTCGAATCCAAAAACGATTCATCGGCCGGGGGTGGGTTGATTGGCGTCGACCAGGGTGTAGCGGAAGAAAGTGTGCTCCCCGATGGTGTTGATGAAATCTTGCATGCTCTTGGGGGGCAGTGTCTGGCAGCCAATGGAGCGTCCGTGGTCCTCGTTGACGCCGTTGTGCAACAGGATTTCGGTGGCGGTGGTCCCGTTGGCTTCGGCTTTGGCCTTTTCCGAGCTGGAGATGTAGCCGTCCTTATTGATGTCACGCCAGGCGGGCACATTTCCGTCTCCGCCCAGGGTCACGAAATGCCAGGAAGGCATATTGTTGTGATCGCCGTGGTCGATGGTTTTGTAGTTGCCTGGCCGCAGTTGCGCCACGCCATCGGGTGAGAGACTCGAACTCTTCTGGCCAGCATGGGTGGAACCAAGATACTCTTTCAACATCGGGCTGCCATCTGCGTTGCGGTGGAGCAAAACCAGGGTGTCGTTGTAAGGGCCGATGTTCTGGGCCGAATCGTGGCGCGCATTGTCGGGGGCCAGACCGCGCAAACCCAACAGAGCGGGGGTGCCAGGTTCGTAGGCGCCCCCGTTGGATTCAAGAATTCCCTTGTAGTAATCGAAGCGTTCCTGGACGGGCAGGTCGTGAGAGGGAATCTCCGGACGCTGGCCGCGCGGAGAATGCGGTTTGTACCAGAAGCAAGAGCTGACGTTGATCATGACGCTCGCACCATAGCAGATCGCCCGCTCACGACTTAGTGCGCCTGTGTAACAATTTTTCAGGGTGACGCTTTAAACTCTCGCCCCCCTGGTGTTGCTCTGGGGGGGGCTTCAGGCTCCTCAGGCGAACTCGCGCTCATGAGCTGGAAACTCGCCTCCCATCAGCAGCACCACGCTGTCGCGCCCCACATTTACCGACTACACTTTGGACTGGAAGCTCTGCGCCCTCGGCGTAGCTGGGACGTCGTGGAGTTGCGCCAATCTGTGGACTCCGACTTCAGTTGGAGCGGGACCGTGCTCAGCCATCCGAGCTGGGGCAGCCTGGTGGAACTGGTCGAGCAGCCCGCCGGACGGCAGGCGCAGCTTAGTGACTATCACGGCCAGTTGCTGGCCCGGCCCGGCGACCAGTTGCCCGCCGGACCAGCCAGTCTGGAAGTGAGGCTGAGAATCAAACGCGACCCGCAGGCCTGCTACTTTGGATTGGGCCAGCGGATGGGACCCATGCGCCGAGACCCTGGAAGCTATTGCAACTGGACTGTAGATCCGCCCTCCAGCGGGCACCACCGCGGCATCGCCTCGATGTATCAGGCTCAGCCTTACCTGATGCTGCATCGACCAGGCCTGGCTCTAGGATTGTTTTTGAACTCCACCTGGTTTTCGCGCTTTGACTTAGGCCTTGAGCACGAGGACGAAATCACCATTTGCACTCTGGGCGGGGAAGCCGAACTTTTCGTCCTGGCTGCTTCCACGCCAGCCCAACTCAATCGGCTGCTGGCTCAACTGACCGGCTTTCCCATGCAGGTGCCGTTTTGGTCCCTGGGGTTTCATCAATCGCGTTGGGGTTACCGAGAACAGTCCGAGATTGCCGAACTGGTGGCTCAGTTTCGGCGTCGTCAGATCCCTCTGGACGTGGTCCATCTGGATATCGACTACATGCACGAATTCCGGAGTTTTAGTTTTGACCCCCAGCGGTTTCCCGATCCGGCCGGTCTGGCCGAGCAGGTCGGCCAACAGGGCGTACGCCTGGTGACCATCATTGATCCCGGAATTCGCTTCGACCTGCACAGCCCTTATGAGATCGCCCGCCAGGGCTGTGCGGCCGGCCATTTCCTGCGCAATGCCGACGGTTCCCCATTTACCGCTTATTGCTGGCCTGACGCCGCTCTGTTTACCGACTATTCCAAGGCCGAAGCCCGTCAGTGGTGGGGAGATCAGCAACGTTTCCTGGTGGAACGCGGAATCAGCGGGGTCTGGATCGACATGAACGAACCGGCCACTTTCGCCACGCCCTTCAGTCAGGGATTTTCTTCCCAGTTGCCGGTTCCGCTCGGTCTGGCCAGCGGTGAGGGAACGGATGCGACCGTCCACGCCGAGGTGCATAATCTGTATGGACATCAGATGGCGGAGGCTACTCATCAGGGCCTCAAGCGCCTCCAGCCCGAGGAAACTCCCTGGGTGCTGACCCGATCGGCCTTTGTAGGCACTCAGAAATGGGCCGTTTCCTGGATGGGCGATAACCATTCTTGGTGGGAGCATCTGGCGCTCGCCCTGCCTCAGCTGGTCAGCATGGGGCTGAGCGGTGCACCCTTGGTCGGAGTGGATATCGGCGGATTTTTCGGAAATACCCACGCCGAATTGTTCGAGCGCTGGATGGAGCAGGCCGTCTTCTATCCGTTCATGCGCAACCATTCGGCTTTAGGAACTCGCGCCCAGGAGCCCTGGGCTTTTGGTCCGGAAGTGGAGGAGCGGGTGCGCCAGCATATTCAGCGGCGCTATCAATTGCTGCCGTATTTGCAGCAACTGGCCGAAGACTCGCACCAAACCGGGGCCCCGATTTTGCGAGCGCTGTTCTGGGAATTCCCGGACGATCCGGAGAGCGCCCTGCACGAAGACCAGGCTATGTTTGGGGAGGCGATTCTGATCGCCCCGGTAACCAGACCGGGGCACACTCACCGCCAGGTCTACTTCCCGCCTGGCAGTTGGTATGATTTCTGGTCCAATCAGGTGGTGGAAGGTCCGACCTTTAAGGTCTGGCCGGCGCCGCTCGGCAAAATGCCCATTTTCCTCCGGGGTGGGCGTGCCATTCCCATGGATTCTCCTCGATTGAGCACTGCCCATGGGGTGGAGCGACGAATCTGGTGGGTCTTTCCGGCTGAGGGGCCGGGGAGTGCCCGGCGCTCAGACCAGACTCTGCACTGGCAGGACGAACAGTTCCGCCTGGAGCCGAGTCTGCCCTGTCAGGTTGTTATGCGCTGCAAAGACACGACTCTCACCAGGGAGTACCCTTAGGGCTGAAATCAGGGTCAGGCTAGAGTTTGATATCTGCCGTGGGCTGAGAGCTTTTGCTTTTAGGACGCTCGTTGGGCGCCTTTTGATGAGTGGAAACCACGTAGCTATCTGCGAGAAGATTCAAGGCTGTCAGGAATTCGGGACTGGGCTTGCGTTTGCGTGCCGGAATTTTGCTGGGCCCAAGTGGCGAGCCGCCGTTGAGTGGTTCCAAATTTCCCCCTAAGAATATTGACCCACGGAAAGTATAAGAACAGTATGATACAGGTCTCAGGACGTCCTGTCCAGCGGATCAATAATATTTGAGAACTGGTGCGAATTCACCACGCTCGAACATTAGTGCTCCTGGTTGGATTGGGTATAAATTGTGAATAAGTGGATAACTAAAGCGATTAAATGATATTCACGCGAGCCTGAATGCCATTCAAGGGATTTTCATATCGGTTGCTAGCGGACTCTGGCTGGCCATCTCCAGAATCGTGGACCACGATCAGGATGAAGGTCGGTTTGGCCTCTGCTGGGAGCTGACCAAAAGTGGCGGTCGAGTTAAAAGTTTCGTGTGGATTCGGAACTCGCATTTGGGCTAATTTGCCGCCGAAATAGCCGCCAAAGATCGCGCAAACAAACAGCGTCAATCCCAGAATCATCTCATCCTTCCAGCGCTTCACCATGCCCTGAACCTCCTGGTCTGTTTCGTCCATTGTCCGGCCTGGGTCGTCCACGGCCCAGGCCGGATGGTCCCGCCCCCGAGAGTACGTCCGTACTGATGCAAACTTTTAACATTTGCCCCAGTCAGATTGCGATCTCGTGACAGGCCTGAGGCAGAATCAGAGCATGAACACGATCAGCAGCCACTACGCACTCCCCCGATTGCAGACCATCAGCCTGCCTCAGCCCAAGGCTCCCTCCCTTCCGGCATCCGATCAGGCCCCCCCGACTCAGGACGGCCTGGCCGGCGCGGTGCTGACTCCGGAATTGAATCTGAACAGGTTGCGCTGGACGCCCGCCGGCTCACTGGTGCACCCCAAGGCCGAGCAACTGGCCCGCTCCATAGATGCCGGCTGGAGCCAGACTGCTTGCTCAGGCGTGGCAGAGCTGGCCTCTCGCTACTTCAGCAGCACCGAGTTTCAGGCACTTAATAGCGGAAGTTACCATAATTTTGATCATCCGCTGGTGGTGGCCGATGCGGCCGGCGCCTTTGCCAGCGGCCTCGGATGGACACCCGAGCGCAAGCAGTTCATCCAGCAAGTGGCGCTGCTTCACGATGCCGACGATCGCAGCCAGCAGGGCAGTGATGAGGTGAAGACCGGCACTCCGGCCCGAGCTCAAGTGACCCTGGAGTGGATGGAGCAGCAAAAGGATCAGCTCAGCCAGCGCTTCGGCTGGAGTCCGGCTCAGTTTCTGGAGGCCAAAGTGCTCATCGCTCGCACCGATTTTCCCTTCGACGATAAGCCCAAGACGGCCATGGGCACTCGCTACGATGGACAGAGTTCGGTTCAGGTGTACCAGCAGCTCCTCAGCCAACTGCCTGGCGAGAAGCAGGCCGAGGTGATGCGCGATGGGTTGGCCCTGCGCTTCGCCGACCAGGCTGGCTTCTACGCCAACAGCTTTGACATGGCGGTGGACTCAGTGCAGGGCCTGGCTCAAGAGCTGAATGGAAGCCTGGCGGGAACGCTCAAGTTCACTCCTACTTTCTTGGGGGGAGTGGGCCAGGACACCGGCTTTGACCAGCAAATCGCCATCGAGCTGGGTCTGGGCCCGGTCGAGTTGCCCGGTCGTGACCGTCTGCTGGCCAGTTGGAATCCGGCCCTGGCTCAGCGTTTTCTCACCAATTCCAGCCAGTTCGAAATGATGTCCCAGGCCATGAGCGACCTCCCGGCCGAGTCGGTGCAGGCTCAACTGGAAGTTCTGAAGAGCACGGCACGGGCCGCTTACCGCCTGACCACCGGCCAGAGGCCGACTTAGGCGAGACTGTAGGTCAGGGGCCGTCGGCCGAGAAGTGGGGCCAGCGATGAATGAACTCGGAAGCCTGCTGGGACCGACCTGTGAAGCCATTTTGGACAGTCCCGCCGAAGAGCGTTTTGATCGCCTGACCCGGCTGGCGCGTCGGTGTTTCTCGGTCCCCGTTTCGTTATTGACGGTGATCACCCCCGACCGGCAGTGGCACAAGTCGGCACAGGGCACCTTGTTGACCGAAGCCCCGGTGGACATTTCCTTCTGTGTGCATGCTTTGCGTTCGGGTCAGTCCTTGGTGCTGACCGATCTGGATCAGGATGAGCGATTCTGCCAATTTTCCATCGTTTGTGGTGCCCCCCACGTGCGCTTCTATGCCGGTGTGCCGCTGCGGGCCCCCGAAGGCCAGCTGGTGGGCACGTTGTGCATCCTGGACCTTCAATCGCGAGAGTTTTCTGAGACCGACCTCGGCCTGCTCGAAGATCTGGCCGCCTGCGCGGAGACCGAGCTGCGAGCGGCTTCCTGGAGTCCCGGGGAACAGGCTCTGTGGCAGAGTACCGAGCACGAGCGTCGACGGGAACTGGTCGACCAGGAAACCCGCAGCTGGACTTGCGAGGCCATCCTGGACATTCTGCGACGTGAAAGCCTGCGCAGCATTGAATACGGGCGACCACTGATGCTGCTGTTGTTGGAAACCGACGCCAATCATCCCGAATTGGCCCGAACCAAAGCCGAAGAGGTTCGGCGCCAGCTGGCTCCTTATCAAGCCCTGGGGCGTATTTCTGAAAATCAATTTCTGGTTGTGCTGGCCGAGTCGAGTGCCGAACGGGCTTCGACTCTGGCCTCCAATTTACTGGCTCAGACTGGGGGGCGGGCCTGCGTACTGGAGCCCCCCACGCCGAGTTGGGAGCCTTCGCAAATCCTTCAGTTCTTTCAAGAAAAGCTGTCGGGGAGTTCTTGCGCGCCCCTGAGCGTGAGTGTTCTGCAACCCAAAGTGAAGGTGCATAACTTCGGCCCGTTCGAGGTCTGGCTGGGAAATGAGCAGGTCCCGGCCAGCCGCTTCAAGTCGCAAAAGGTGCGCATGTTGCTGGCCTATCTGCTGGGTTCTCGCGATCTGAGAGTCAGCGAAGAGGTCTTGATCGATGAGTTTTGGCCTCAGGGCGGGGAGTCGGCCCGTAAAAGCCTGCGCGGAGCCTTGAGTATCCTGCGCACCATTATCCGTCCCGAGGGTTGCGGTCAGGATCCTCTCGAACGTCAGGCCGGCTTCATCGTGATGCCCCGGGAGTTTCCTCTCTGGTCTGACCTGGGTGAATTTCGTTCGGTTGGCTGCGATTGTCATCAGGAGTCGGAATTAAAAAGAGCACTGGCTCTTTACCGCGGCCCTTACCTGGAGGGTTGCTTTGAGGACTGGGTGCTGCGTCGGCGCGACCAGTTGCAACAGGACTATCTGCAGTTTGCCTGCCGCCAGGCCGGTCTGGCCTTTACCCGTTGCGATTTTGAGGAGAGCGCGCGGGTTGCGGAATTAGTGGGCGAAGAAGGCTGGGAGCGTCAGGAGCTGGTGGCTTTGCTGTTCCGATCCTGGTTGCGCCTGGGTCGGCCCGAGCTGGTCATCAAGCGCTTTCGCGAGGTAAAAGCCTCGTTACTGAACGATTTTGGGGTGGAGCCGAAGCTGGAGTTGATTGAGCTTTACCATCGAGCTGAACTGAGTTTGAGCTGAAAAGGCCCTGAAAAGATTTCGGCTGCGCTTCGGGCTGTTCATGTTTTTGTAACAGATTTAACCTCTCCTTGCGGATAAGCTGAAATCATCCGGGAGAGGTAAAAGATCCAATGCTCGCTCAAATCAATCGCCATCAACAAAGCCAGTATGCTCGCAAGCACGACCACAAAAAGTGGCAGCCGCAGAATGAGCGTCACAATGACCGCTTCCAAAGAGACGAGCAATCCAAGTTTTCTCAAAATGACGCACGCCTGCGCGACATGGCCAAGTCTCAGGGCCGCGTTCCTAATAACGACAAGCCCCACGAAATGGGCGGTGAAATGTATCGCGATTTCCCCAATCGCGACGGCTATCAGGCGGATTTCCTGGGCGTGAGTTTGCCCATGCCGACTCTGGACCCGGAACTGCGAGCCCTGGCAGCTCCTCTGAAGAGCGATCCGAGCAGCATCGAGCTGAAATACACCCATTTTTCCGTCATTCAACACAAGGAAAGGCGCTCACCCCTTCTGACTGCTGTCAATGTCGACGGCAGTCAGTATGTCGAGCACGAGCGCGACGGCAAATGGGTCTTTGACTCGCGCATCGATCGCAAATATCAGCTGGGCAACGAAGCCTATTCCAACAATTCTATCGATAAAGGTCACATGGTTCGCCGTCGCGATCCAATGTGGGGACCCGACGCGGAGAAGGGCCAGGACGATACGTTTGTTTACACCAACGCCGCTCTCCAGCACGCCGACCTCAATCAGAAGAACTGGTTAGATCTGGAAAACCATGTGCTCAACGGCGCCATCAACGGGCACAAGAAGATCACCGTCTTCACCGGCCCTGTGCTGGCCGAGGACGACCCCAAGTTTGACAACAAGGGCAAGATCGACCCGCCCACCCAGATGCCCCGAGCTTTCTATAAGGTGGCGGTCGAGCCCGATGGCAAGGGTGGCCTGCAGGGCGCTGCCTACGTGATGCACCAGGATGACCTGATCAACCACGAGTCCAATGGCCAACAGCACGTGGAGCTGACCAACTTCGACCAGTTCCGCGTCACCATCAAGCAGCTCGAGGATATGACTCACATCAACTTTGGCGACATCCACGAGGCGCCGCCGAACTCGTAGCCGTTCTGGGATTTTTGAGGGGTTTGGGGTAGCCTGAGCGGGTGAAGATCGGCCAGACCTTGCCCCCGTCAGTCAAATTCGAGTTCCGCCCACTCACCGTTGGGCTGGGGCCGGTTGCAGCCAGCCTTCAGGATGTGGTTTCCGACTCGGTCGATGTCAGGGCCGCTGAACCTCTGCAATCGGTGCCCATTGGCCCCGAGTTTGCTGCCTTTGAAACCCTGGACCCGCATAAGGGCACCATTCGTTGTCTGGACCTGGACTCTCTCAAGCAGCGGGCCGGACGGCTGGAAGTCCTGGGCATTCGTCTCATAGGCGTGCGACACGGCGAGTCTGAACTCAATGCTCGGGGCGGGGGAGCCACCTTGAGCGGCCGCGGGGATACACCGCTCAGCCCGAAAGGCAGGCAGCAAGCTCAGGCGGCCGCCTCTCAGCTTTATCAGCAGCTGGGTGGTGAGGAATGGCTACGCAAGGCCGCGCTGGAGCCTGACCGGCTGCCGGTGCTTGTGGCCAGCCCGCTTTCGCGCGCCTACGACACAGGGGCAGCGCTACAGAGTTTGCTGCACGAGGAGGCGGACCGGCTGAGCCTACCCCCGCTCTCGCTGCCCGTGGAGAAGGACCCAGATCTGCAAGAGATCGACTTCGGTCGCTGCGAAGGCGCCGATGCTCGCCAGGTCTCACAGACTTACCCCAATTTTGGTGGCGGGGTGGACTTTTTACATCGCTTCCCGGGCGGTGAGTCGGGCCTGGACATCATGGGTCGCCTGGATCGCTTCCTGACCAAAGTGGAAAAGGAGCACGTAGGCCGCACGGTGATCTTTTTTGGTCACACGATGAGTTTGGGAGTGGCCCAGCTCCTCTTGGGCCAGACCAAGATCGAGGAGGGCGGTCGGGTACGCATCGATCGTTCCAAACTGCCCAACGCCACCCCCATGACTCTGACCAACCCCGCACCCCTTAAAGAGAGCCTGGACGGCTGGTATCTGGGCTAGTTCACCAGATTCAGGCTAAATCGCGCGCAGGAAGGCGCGTCCGGGCTCAAGATTGTGACGGAACTCCTCCATGCTGTGGTGCACGACCTGATGTAGACTGCGACTGCGTCGATAAACCTCGCGCTGGCGCTGAGCGCTGTTGCCACGCTGTAGAATGAGGTGGGCCTGGTGGAGATGGTGGGCGCAGCCCAGCTGTCGGGCAAACCCTTCAAACTCGTGGAAGAGACGGTGCAGTTCCTCTCGCAGAGGCGCGACCGCTCCCTGCTCATCCGCAATCATCTCGGCTTCCAGTCCCCAACGGATGGCTCTCCACTTGTTTTCACGCAAGCGCCATTCGGAAGCCTGAGCCGGCGGGCGGCCCTGCCTGCGCTGCTGCTCCAGCCAGGCGAAAAGGCACTGCACCACGGCCACCAGCGCCATGGTGTCGCCCAGATGGGGCTGCCCGTCACAGATGCGCAGTTCGAGAGTGCCAAAGTGAGGGCAGGGGCGAATGTCCCAGTGCAGATCTTTTAAGCTCCCGATGGCGCCAGAACGGAGCAAACGACGCGTTAGATCCAGGTAGTCGTCCCAATCCTTGAGGGCCGGGGCCGGTCCCGAGATGGGCTGGCTTTCGAAGACGGTTGCTCGAGCAGAGGCCAGACCACTATCCTGGCTATGCCAGAAGGGAGAGCTGGCTGAGAGGCCCAACAGGTAGGCGAGATAGGGTCGGGCCGCGTTCAGCAGTTCGATGGCTTGCTGACCCGACTGCATACCCAGATGCACGTGCAGCCCGAAAAGGTTTTTGTTGAGACCGATCCATTGGTTTTTCTTGAGCAGACGACGGTAGCGTCGGTCTGGATAGAGGTGTGCTTCCTGGCCCAGGCCGGCAAAGGGATGGGTTCCGATGCCGGCTACGCCCACTCCCTGTCGGTCGGCCTCATCCAGCAGTCGGCGGCAGGCGGCCGACAGATCGCGCTCGGCCTGATCCACGCTGCGGCAGACACCCGAGCAGATCTCCAGCATGGTTGAATAGAATTCAGGCTTAAAGACATCAGAATGTCCCAGTGGACCCAGCAGCCGCGGGGAAACCGGGGCCAGGTCCAGAGACTTCAAGTCCAGCAACTGGACCTCCACTTCCACGCCCAGACTCAGGAATTCGGAAGGCTGGAACTCCTCATTTTGAGTTGCCAGGTGCAAGGCCATAAGTCGTGCTCTCCAATCGCCGGAATGTAGGGCTTTCGCTCTCCATAAAAGCTTAAAAGGATTACAGAGCCGGCGGTTAGGTACTGGAGTAGGAGGGGTGGGGTTGCTTGTCGCTATCTCAGCATTCGGCTCAAGCTGGCGGCGTTGCGCTGACCTTGATCCTCGTGATTGTTATTGAACAGAACATCCACCTGGGAGGCCTGCTCGTTCAACTGGCGCAGCCCTGGGAGCAACTCGCCGAGCTCCTCATCTGAATAATCGTAGTTAAATCGTTCCGAAGACGTCTTCAGGCCCTTCTTATTCCAGGTCTCGGCATTGCGCCCGTGCAGACGCAGCAGGGCCAGCCGGGCATCGGTGACGGCCCAGACGGTGGGAATTTCGGGCTTGACCCCGCGCGGGGCATCCACCACCACGTGGCTGGCTCTCAATTCGCTCAGAAAGTCGAGCGTATAACGCTGGTGCTTCTGCTCATACCAGCTGTGGTTCCGAAACTCCACGGCCAGCTGGTCATCTGCCAGTTGGCGCCGACAATCCTCGAGCAAGGCTCGATTCTCGGGATGAAAAGCCAGCCAGGGCGCAAATTGAAAATGCCAACATCCGAACTTGCCGGCATCTTTCAGGGGTTGAATGGCTTCTCGCATGCGCTGCCAAAGTTCTTCTCGAATTTCGGCGGGTAGATCGCGCAGATAGATATTTTTGTTGGGCTCCGCCCCCAGTGCTTCGCGTAAATCTTTGGGTAAGACTTTGGGTAGAGCCTGATGCCCCGTGAACAGTCGAAAAGCCTTGACATTAAAAACAAAACCCTCCGGTGTCCGCTCGGCCCAGGCCTGGGCGACGGTGGGGGAGGGTAGGGCATAATAGCTGGAGTCGACCTCGACCAGCGGAAAGTGGCCGGCGTAGTAGCGCAGACGCTCTTCTGCGTTCTTGACCTCGGGTGGGTAGAATTTGCCGCTATCGACCAGACTTTTATCGGCCCAGCTGGCCGTACCCACCAGGATCAAGCGGCTGCATCCTCTTCTTCGAGTATACCCGCTTCTTCGAACAGGGCTTGAAGAAATATCACCGCCGCCGCCCGAACACTCTTCTGGCTGGGGCGCTCTTCGATTAATTCCAGGAAGCGTTGCTCGAAAATTGGCTCCGTCATCGTGATTCCCTCCCAATCGAAAATGCGCTACTGGGCTTGGTTCTCATCAGGATTGGCAGCGATTTTCAGCTCGTCCACCAGCTTTTGGCCGGGTTCGATCATGGTATTGGTCAGGTCGCGCGCGATTTTCTTTTGCTCTTGAGTTTTTACGCTCCCGCGCAGGTAGACCGTCTTCTTCTCGGTGTCGACATTGATATGGCTGGCGTCCAGCTTGCGGCTGGCCATCAAGGCACTCTTGATTCGGGTCGAGCTCAGGCCCTCGTCCACGGCCCGTCCGGCTTTGTGCAGGTCCTGCTTGACCGTCTGGCTGGCCTCACGCAGGCCCTGGTTGGTCTGGTTGGCCATGTTGTTGCGCTCGCTCTGAGAGCATCCGGCCGCCAGAATGGTCGTGAGCATCAGGTAAATGAGTGGCTTTTTCATCATCGTCTTCCTCCACTTGCATCGTATGCCATGGACCTGTGCTCGAGAGGAGGGTGGTGTACCTCGCGCCCGGTATACCGGTCCTGATACAATGCTGGCCATGAGAGGTTGGTCGCGCGCTCGAAAGATGTTTTGGATTTTTGTCGTTTGCTTTTTTGGCAGCCTGCTTGTCGCCTATGGGATGAACTGGTGGGTCCACTATCGGGCTCAGCCCTACGTGGTTGGACCCGAGCAGGTCGACCGCGCTCAAGTCGCCATCGTGCTGGGTGCGCTGGTCTACAACAAGACCGGTGGCCTCAGTCCAGTGCTGCAGGATCGGGTGGATGTGGCTATCGACCTGTACAAGGCGGGCAAGGTGGAACGCTTGCTGATGAGCGGGGACCACGGCGACCCGACCTACGATGAGGTCAATTCAATGCGAGCTTACGCGGTCAAGCGCGGGGTCCCCGATCAGCACATCTTCACCGATCACGCGGGCTTCAACACCTATGACACCATGGCCCGAGCCCGACGGGTCTTTTTGGTGAATGACGCGGTGGTCGTGACGAATGGATTTCACCTGGATCGCTCCGTATTCCTGGCCCGCAGCGCCGGCATCCGCGCCCAAGGGGTGGCGGCCGACAGACGTCAATTGATGGATATCGAGAACGTTTACAACAATAAGCGCGAATTTTTGGCCCGTTGCAAGGCCGTTTTGAATGTGTACATCCTTCGTCCGGATCCGATGTTTTTGGGGCCGGAGATCCCGATCACCGGGGACGCCAGCTTAAGCCACGACGACCCGCCTAAACAGAGTTCCGCGAAGTAGAGCGCGGCCAGTTAAATTCGGACAGGTTGAGGTAGGGGCGAGGCTGGCTGCCCGGCTGGATCCCCTCTCGGGCCACTTTCTTAAGCTCCACACCCAATTGTTTGCCCAGCTGGTTGATCTGGTCTTCCTGGGGATCCTTGCCTTCCAAAATAAAGCTACCCATGTCTTCGACTTTCAGGCAGATGTTCGACTTCCATTCGGGTCGCATCAGGGAATACAGCGCGGCCCCGAACAGATGATACCAGCCCCCGAAGTTGTCTCCCAGCGGAGCAGAGTCACTGCGCAGGTAACTGAGCTTGGAAATGACTTCCCGATCCTGGCGGTTGGGGTCATACAGACCTTCGCTCAGCACGTTCTCGGCGCATAATAAAGTGCTATACAGGTCGCCCTGATTGAGCCTGTAGGCCTGCCCAAAAAGCTGGTGCAGCTCGATGGAGCCGTTCTTCTGGCTGAGCATCCAGTCGCGCAGCGGGCCCTCCTTGCCGGTGGGCATGACCAGGCTGGTGGCGCCCAGGCCCAGGGCGCAAATCAATTTGGAGCGGCCAAAGGTGGGGAAGGGGAAGGGCCGCTCGCCTTTGAGAAAGGAACCCACCCGGTTCCAGAAGCCCAGCCCTTGATAGCCTTTGGCGTCTTTGCTCCAGATGTGCTCCGCTCCGATGAAGGGCTTGAAATCGACCATCTCGCTCTGGAGCGTGTCCATCAGGGCTTGCATGTGAAGGGGCGCCTGCTTGCCCACTTTGAAATCGGCCCCCTGCTTGTCTTTCAGGGGTTCGGGAGTGGCGTCGCCTTTGTGTACCCAGCGTTTGATGGCTTGCCAGGTCATGCTCGCCAGCCCTTTGGGCAACTTGTCGATCAGATTCAGCAGCAAGGCGTCCGAGGCGGGATTGAGGCGGTCCGTCCTGGTCACGCGGTCGGTTTCTGGGTGAGCCAGCTTCAGAGCTTTGGAGAAGACCACGCCGTCCACGGCTTCTTCTACGGGTTGGGCCGTAAAGCCAGCCTCGGCCTGGCGGTTGAGGCAGGCCGTGAAGCTGAGTTTTTGAAATGGGATCTTCACTCCCACAGTATGCTTAGAAGTTTGGAAAGATCCCTGAAACGACCCAGCACAGGATGGCGCTGACCAGACCGGCGTAGACGTCCATGGTCCAGTGGGCGCGTAGCGCCAGCACCGCGAAGACCTCATACAGCCCGATCAGGACCACCGCCGC
>JAFEBA010000124.1 GCA_018266105.1 bacterium
GGTCTGTTTCTCGATGGGGTGCCACTGCGAAGAGGCCGAGATGATGTAAGTAATCAGGGCCTCGTCCCAACCGTAGACGGGGAAATTCATGTCGAAACCGTTCTCAGGACTCCAGTGCCAGTAAAACTTGCCGTTCTGGGCGTGCCAGTTCCAGTTGGCCGCATCCCACATCTGGTTGATGCGCTTGGTCAGGTATCGTTCCTTGAGATTGTTGCCATTGAAATACTGACGTGCACACAAGAAACCCATCATGAGGTAAGAGGTCTCTACGATGTCCGATCCGTCGTCCAGACGCCCGAAGGGAATGGTCTTGCCGGTGTCCCCGTTGATAAAGTGGGGATAGATTCCGTGATAACAGTCTGCCTTGTTCAAAAAATCGGCGATCTGAATCAGGCGATCCACGGCTGCCTCGCGAGAGATCCAGCCCCGCTCCACGGCCACTAAGGTGGCCAGAATCCCGAAGCCCGTCCCGCCTACGGCACAGGCCTCCGGCCCAAAGGTCCCCTTGCTGAGGTTGGGCTCGTCTTCGGCCTCGTTGATAAAGTCCCAATAAAAGTCACAGCGAACCGTATTGCTGCGCTCAAGGGCCATGCCACTGACAGGATGAGCTCCGTGCCAAAAATACCGAAACGTCTGGCGCTGCACCGTCTCCATCAACTGCTCGTCGCTCAGACCCCGGGTCACGCCAACCGGCGGAATCTCCTGAGCCGCGCCTTGAAGAGTCAACGCTAAAAGAAAAGCGCCAGTCAATCGTCGCAAGGGTCCCAAAAACCAGTGGCTCACCCAGGTAATAAACACCGAAACCGGCCGAGAGTCAACGCCAGAACCCGCTATTGAAATGGGAGCTGGACAAGTCGGACACCCCCCATCGAAGGCCTGTCAGAGCAAGCCCGCTCTCAGCGCTGGGCTTGCTGGTTCCGCGGCGGTAGGGGGATTGTCTGCCCGCGCTGGTTTTGCAGTCCGACCAGGTCTTCCATCTCATCAAAGGCGTAGAAGGGCAAATTTTCGGGCCCACAGCAGCGCAACAACTGCTCCCGATACCAGCGCACATACTCCGGGTCGGGTCCGCGGCTGGCCGATGCCAGGTCAGGAAAAGCCTTGAGGAAGCGGGCGGCCAGGTGGGCTGAGTTCAGGCAAGTGCTATCGCCCCAATCGAAATACAGGTCGCCAGTGGAACTGGAATACTCCTGCCAGAGACCGCCCTGAGAGAGCGGACCGGTGCCTTCCCCGTTCAGATTGCTGGAGTCGAGAAAGCCGCAGCGCCAGTAGACCCCTGAAGGAGCCGGTCGCGGCAACACCCGCAGCCGCTCATAACCCCAGGAGTGCAGCACCTCCACCATCAACAGCAGGCGCCAGGCCGGCGGTGCAGGTTGGATGGGTTTTTCAGGCATTCCGGTAGCAAAGATGATCTGTGCCAGCTCTACGTGCTCGGGCCGGGAAAGGTAAAGATGAATCTCCTCCAGGCCAGAGTCGGGCAACATAGACTCCAGCAGGAGGAGAAAGTCGACCATTGGGTAGTTACCATAGCCGGTGGCCAAAGCTGGCAGTGCCAGAGTGCGCCACTTTGAGTCGCGACAGCGACGGAAAACGCCTTCCAAGACGTCCCGCAGCAGGAACTGGTGAGAATGATAGCGGCCATCGATCGCCACCGCGTGCAGCACCGCCTGAAAAGCAAGGACCGGACCGGTCTGAATGATCGTCCCCGGTTCCAGCCATTGAGCCTCGCGAGCCTGCAAGGCCGCCTGGAGTTCCTGCTCCACCCCTTCCCCGGCAGCCTCGCGCAACGAAGCCCCCACGCCCCCGGTCAACCGCAGCCAGGGATTGGCACTGCACACCAGCACATCCGCCTCAGCCCCCACAATGTCACCCTGAATCAGCTTGAAATAAACCACAACCGCTCATTCCTCCGGTCCCATCTAATTCCTGGATGCAATACCGAGGGGTTTCGGCCAAAGGGAAGGAAACTCAGACCTGATGACGCTGAAGACATTGCTCTGCTTGCTGCAGGAAGCGGCTGGAGCCAAACACCAACGGATGTCCAGGGTGGGGGTGATCTCATCGACGCCAACGCCATCAACTTTGCGGAGTCCTGCCTGGCCAGGTGCAATTGAAACATGAACAAGGCAGCGGTAGTGGGCCAAGAAATCGCCGGTGAATGAGCGACTCGGCGATGGCGTGGAGAGATGAGTGACCGGGCCGTTGAAGTGCTCCAATTCGGTCTGGGACTGATCCCTTTTGCCAGGCCCTATCAGTGGAATGTCGACTACTTTTTCGGCCTGGCGGACCGGGTTCGACTCTACTCGGGAGGAGCCAGCGGTGGCAACACCCTCAAAGGGTCCAAGTTTCTCTACGAGGTCAGCTTCCCCGAAACCAGGGCCATCCGCAAAGCACTTCAGCTCGACCCACTCAAGGCCAGTCCTCGCTGTCTTTGTTTGGGCAGTCTCGCGATCGAGTTTTGGCGGGGTGAAACGCATCTGACGACGATGGCTCTCCACCACCATAGAACCCTGAGGCTATCGGGCCTCTGGCCGCTGGATGCAGTTCTGCGCGACGGGACGGGACTGGCTCGTTGGCTGTCGGAGCACGGACATCCGGAAGAACTCAACGATCATCTTGACCAGCTTCGTTCCCGCCAGGAGAGCGAGGAGGACACCAGGATCTTCTATCGTGAGGCCCCACACAGATTGCGGGATCTGGCACGCACAGAAGTTCCTCTGAGCCGTCTTCAAGCTCGCTATCCCAGTCATATCGAGCTTTGCCAGGACTTGCTTCGCTGGTTTGGTTGCGCACGCCGGCGTTGGAAGACTGGCTTGCCGCCGCATGAATATAAGGTCGTCGACAGCTTGAAAGCGCTCGGAGTTGAAACTCTCGTCCAGGCCACACTCCGCAGCGCGGGTGACCAGAAAATCCTCCGGGGAGCGGCTCGCTATTGGACGCACCATGCGAAGCAAGCAGATCAGCTACAGTTGCCCGATGCCCAATGGCTGGAACTCCAAGCAGACCGGAACAATGCGATCATGCTGAAGCAGACCTGCGACCGAATTCGAAGGAAACGATTAAGGCTCAAACCAGGCGTACGCTCCGGGCTGGGAGCTCCCAGAAGAATAGCGGGCGGTGGCCCCTATCGGAACCTGGTCGTTGCGGAGGAAAAGGTCTACGCCCTGTGCGACAGCCGAATCTTAAATCTGACAGATGGCCACGAGATTTTCGATTGCAAGCACGCGGACGTTACCTTCGCTATTAGCCTGGGCGATTTTCAGATCGCTCAACCTCTGCCAGGACGAGTGATTGGGCTAGGGTCCAAAGGAAACCGAATCTACGAGCGTGCCGAATTCCAGGAACTCCCCAAGATCATCCCCGGCAATCACTCCTATCTCCGCGCCTGGAGCGACGGCGACCTGAAAATTCGTGGACCGATGGGCCTGCTACTCGAATCACCATTCCCGATCCGGCGGGCCTTTCTAAGCGACAAATGGTTGTTCTGGTCAAATGACTACGAGGTGCGTCGAATGCAGTTGGACCCGCCCGAATCCAGCCAGTCCCTACTCGCCCGTCCCGCCTGCGCTTTGGTAGGAATCGACGACCGGCTGGTTTGCGCCTGTCCAGATGGAAGCCTCTGGTTGGATGAAGAACAAATCGCCACAACGACTCACCGCCCCCTGTTAGTGGCGGCCGACGAAGATGGAATCTACATTCTAAGTGAGCGGGCGGACGGGACGTGGGCGCTGGAACACCCCCAATCAGGAGTGCTGGCCGACGGACTGGCGCCAACTTCCAGCCCAACCCTTACCTTAACGTTCACCCACCTTTACGGCGCCTTCGGCCCGGATGTACTAGCGTTTGAGCGTCTTCCTTGAATAGCCAGCAAGCCGATCAGTCCTTTCATTCTCATCGACCTGGAGGAGGTCAGGCTACGACCCGACAGGAAGCCCTTGGCCGTGAAAGCAGCACTGATTTATGACTTCGACGGCACGTTGGCGCGCGGCAATATGCAGGAGCATTCCTTCATCCCGGCGCTGGGACGTGAGGTCCCCGACTTCTGGGCTTCAACGAAGCGATTTGCCGAGCAAAACGATGCCGATGAGGTGCTGACCTACATGCGGTTGATGCTGCAGGAGGCTGAAGCACAAGCAAAGCCAATCACTCGTGAATGCTTGAAAGAGCACGGCTCGAAGGTGCCGCTTTTTCAAGGGGTGCGCGAGTGGTTCGGTCATATCAACAGCTTCGCAGACCAACTTGGGTTGGCTTTGGAGCACTACGTGATCAGTTCCGGGCTGCACGAAATGATCGAGGGCTGCCCGATTTATCCTGAGTTTCGACAGGTCTACGCCTCTCGCTATCTCTACGATGAGAAAGGCCACGCAAACTGGCCCGCGGTTGCCATCAACTACACAACCAAAACTCAGTTTCTTTTCCGCATCAACAAAGGAATTGAATCCACCTGGGACAATCGGCGCATCAATGAATGGGTGAGCCCCGACACTCGGCCCCTCCCCTTCCAACACATGATTTTCATCGGCGATGGCGAAACGGATGTGCCCGCTATGAAAATGGTGCGCTACCAGGGCGGCTACGCGGTTGCCGTGTTTGACCCTGAAAAATTCGCACAAAACCAGACGACCATCCACAAGCTGATCTCGGCCGACCGCTGCAACTACGTGGCGCCCGCCGATTACAGCAAGGCCAGCCAGCTGGACGTAACCATCTGCGGCATTCTTCAGCGGATCGCGGAACGCCGTGACATTTCCTAAGTGCCTGGAGTCACTGTAACCAGGGGCCAGGCGAATCTGGATCAAGTTGTGCGGCCGGGTGAGAGCGACCTCCAGGCAAATCAATTTCAGCGATTATTCATCACCTTGCCCTAAACTCAACCCATGAAAGTCGCGTTCCGTTACGAAGGCACCCCCGGCTACAAGGATTTCAAGGTGCAAAATCCAGATCCCGAAGCGACGCCCGAGCAGATTGAGGACGTGGTAAGCTTCGTAGGTGGCGCCTGCCGGCTCAAAGACAGCCTGGCCTTTGCCGAAGGAACGATCCTCAACGGCAGCTCGGGCAAACCCGGCGAGATCGCAGTCGACAAAGCACTCCAGGCCCGACTGGTTTTAGCCGATGACATGAACCCCTTTCCCCAATTGACCCATCAGGTCGGCGAAGCCCACTACCGAAACTATCCGATCGGCGGGCTCTGTCCCCCGCGCGAACAAGGCTCCTTGGTCTACTTCAAAGGAACCACCGCTGGCGGCGAGAGGTGGCACCGCAAATTCACCGCCCATAACATGAGCTGCTGGCCAACCTCACCAGGCCTGGTCTACACCCTCGACCGCAACCGCAAGAGTATCTCGGTCGAGACGTTTGCCGAGGGCTACTCCTTCCCGCGCAGTCTCTCATAGTCCCACCAGGCCAGTTTCAAGAGAGTCGCTGGCAGCAAGACTGGGCAGCGCGCAGCCTCAGCCGCAACGAGGCCCGAGCGGGTGACAACATCGTGGATACATCACGTCGCTTAGGTACCTCGGGGCTGAAGCGACGCCAAGTTGTTCTGCATCCAGTTCACTGCATCACCCACGGTGTTGACCCCCGCGGGCAGGTCGGCGGTCTCAGTTCCGGAGACAATGGCGTTGGCCATGCGCAGGAGGCCGGGTCCCTCTCCCCCTGTGATCGGGTCGTTGAGGTTGCTGACGTTTTCGGTATCCGATAGCTTGCGAACCCTGAGCCTGGGCAGCTGCGCACGTGGCCGAGGCTGCGGCAAAACTGGAACGTTGGCCAGGGATGGCGATGCGGCGTTCCGCTCGTTCAAGGTGCCGAGTCCAAATTTCGCCTGCAGCGTGCGAATGAGGGATGTGGCGTCAAGTTGCTCACTGTAAACCGACCCAGGTGCCAGCCAGGGGGAGATGAGCAGCGTGGGAATGCGTTGACCGTGACGCTTAAAGTCGAAACCAAGTTCACCCTTGTGGCCGTCTCCGGGCGGAACCGCGGCAGGCGGCGGCACGTGGTCGTAACAGGTCCCACCCTCGTCAAAGGTCACCACCAGCAGGGTGTTCAGGTAGTTACTGCCGTTGGGGTTGTTCGACTGCCGGATGGCCTGGTAGATGTCGTTGAGCAGGATCTCACCTCGCTTGGCGCCAGCCGCGCCGGCATCGGGATGATAGCTGTTTTGATTCAAGATCAGGCGAGGCTGAACCCAGCTGTAGCGTGGTAGGGTGCCGGCCTTGACGTCATCGTAGAAATGACCCATGAAGCGGAAGTTACTCGATGGGTAATGGACCAGTCGCGGGTAGTTGATGAAAAGTGTCCCGCAGATAAGGTCGCCTCCGTCATAGTAGATCTTCCAGGGAACCCTGGCCTCGGCCAACTGATCCCAGACCGTTTTCACTGTGTTGTGGAAGACCCACTTGTACTCCGGGCCGTTATTCACGTAGCCCGAGGAAGAAGCCGCGTTGAACATCGAACGGTTGCAGTAAGTTTGGCTGGGCACGCCGCAGAACCAGTTATCACAGATGGTGTATGCTTGGGCCAGTTGCGAGAAGACCGGAATGAGGTTGGGCGTGAGTCCCTGCATGATGGTGGAGACGTTCTCCAATGTGTTGGGAACCTTCTTGTTCTTGGCCACCCTGATCGCCCAATCAAAGCTCTTGGCGAATCCACTCATGGGTGGGGGGAAGTAAGCGCCTCCGTCTGGCAGGTTGTAGGGCGACTTAGCATCGCTTTCGCTTTTGGCGTCGGAGTTCGAGGCGGGATTAAACTCGCCGAACAGAGCCACATTGAGCGACTGAAATTCCTCGGCCGGGTCGATAATGGGAGTTTGCAGCGTGGTGGCCGGAGAGAAAGCCACGTTGGTTCCACCGTCTGGACCAGGCACGTTGTTGATGAATGTGCGCCCGCCGGTGCCGTTGAAGGGTTGCCCGCTGGTGCTTGTCTGGCCGGGATAGAGATAGCCGCAGAAGTGGTCGAAAGCACGATTCTCCAGCATCACCACCACGACATACTCAAAGGTGTCAAGAAAAGCCGGAGCTGGCTGTCCCAGAATTGACCGCACAGCCCGAGGGAGATCGGGCTCGTCGGGCCCGAAAAAGCGCTCGGATTGAGGAATCTCCGTGGGCGGAAGCTCGCCCGGAGCAGTCAGATCGGGTAGGTCGGGATGACCTGGAAACAGGCTGGTCGTGCCGACCTGGTTAGAGGAGCCGGTGTTGTTGAGCGTGGACTCATTATTGCCGCATCCGGCCAGCGCGGCGCCTACGGCAAGGCTTTGGAGAAAGGTTCTGCGATCCATGGCGGCGCCGTTCGAGGGCTGCTTCCTCCGTTCCCTGCCTAGAAAGCATAAAAACCCCAGGATTTACTCGCCCTCTAAGGAGGACCAACGGCTTCGGGCCCGAGCATCCAGCCAACCCTATTCGAACCTATCTATTCAGTGCAGGATCTGTGCACCGAGCAGAACAAGTGGCCTGACAACCGTCAGTTAGGAAAACCCGCTTTTGAATACGCTCCACCTGGCTCGCACCCTGTGCCTGACTGCCTTGCTCGCAATGGCTCCCGCCTGGTCGCAGACCGGGCATCCTCTGGACCCTCTGAACCGCGCCGAGATGGAAAGCGCAGTAGCCCTGCTGAGGTCGACTGGCAAACTGGGAGAAGATGTTTCGATCGTCTTGCTCAATGCCGTGGAGCCACCCAAACAGTCGGTTTTGTCCTGGAAGGAAGGGACGCTGGCGCCGCGTCAGGCCCTGGCCGTGCTTTACAACCTGAAAACCAATCAGACCTTTGAGGCCACCCTGGATTTAGGCAGCCACCAAATCAGTCATTATCAGTTGCGAGAGGGCGTGCAGCCCATGCAACTGGAGGAAGATACTCCTCTCGGCATCGAGGTGCTCAAAGCCAATCCGGAGTGGATGAAGGGCCTGGAGCGGCGCGGCATTCACAGCATGGAAGACGTACATATGGAAATGTTCGTCGTCGGCAATCCCATCGGACTCCAGAATCCTCAAAAACACCGGTTGCTGAGAGGTTACCCCTATCACAGAGTGGTGGGCAACAACTCCTTTAGTGAGCCCATTGAGGGACTCTCGGCTCTCATCGATCTGACCTCTCGAAGTGCAAAAATTCGGGACAATCCGAAAGTGATTCCTCTGGCGGGCATCCAGGGCAATTATCTTGACCCCCAACAAATTGGTCCTTTGCGGGAGCCGTGCAAACCCTTGCTGACCATCATGCCACAAGGGCCGTCCTTTGAAATTCGGGGCCACGAAGTCCGTTGGCAAAAGTGGCGTTTTCGATTTGAGTTGCACGGACGAGATGGTCTTGTGCTGCACACGGTCGGTTATGAAGATCAGGGAAAACTTCGCCCGGTCATTTATCGGGCTGGCGTTTCCGAAGTCTCTGTTCCTTACGGAGGGGCTGGACCCGATTGGGAGTGGCGCTCCCCTTTAGATGAAGGAGAGTATGGTCTGGGCCGCCTGACAACCACTCTCAGAGCGGGGTATGAAGTACCCGATCATGCCACCGTATTGGAGGCACCCTACGTTGACAGTCTCGGTCAAGTCGCCATCAAGCCCGGGGCTCTGGCTCTTTGGGAAGAGGATGGCGGAATCTTGTGGGAGCATCACGACGATGACGCCAACCGAACCGCGACTCGTCGCGGACGTCAACTCGTAATCGGCCACATGTTTACGCTGGGCAACTACGACTACTTCACCCAGTATGTCTTTCGCCAAGATGGGGTGATTGAAGCCAGGGTGACCCTCAATGGCGATGTGCTGGCTCAGGGAGTCGACCACAGTGACTGCCAGAACTGTCAGCAGCAGCCGGACGCCCAAGGAAATCTGGCGACAACAGGAACGGAACGCTACGGGACGCTCATGGCACCTCATCTGGTCGGGGTCAACCACCAGCACTTTTTCTGCTTTCGTCTGGATATGGACGTGGACGGCCAGAGCAACAGCCTCTATGAAACCAACGTGCGAGCCGTGGAGGACGGTCAAGAAGTCCTGGGGCGAAACACTTTCAGCATGGAAAAAACGTTGTTGCGTCGGGAGCAAGATGCTCGGCGAGAGCAAAATGGCTCAACCCATCGTTGTTGGAAGGTCGTAAATCCCACCGCCGCTCGCTACGCGGGCCACCTGCCCGGCTATACCCTGGAGCCAGGTGGGAGCGCTACCCCTTATAGCCATCCCGGTTCCTACAATCGCTTGCGCGCAGGCTTTCTGGATCACGATCTTTGGGCCACACGCTACGAGCCCGGGGAGATGTACGCCGCGGGAGACTATCCGACCTCCAGTGTTGGAGGTCAGGGATTGTCCCAGTGGAGTGGTCAAGCTTCGATCGAAAATGAAGATCTCGTTTTGTGGTACACGGTAGGCCTCACCCACGTTCCGCGGGTCGAAGATTGGCCCGTCATGCCCTCCGCGAGTATGGGATTTCGCCTGGTCCCGGAGGGCTTTTTTAAGAGAAATCCCTCCTTAGACGTGCCTGAACCTCAAACCCAAAACCCGTAGATCACTTGTCACCGGGACGGGGGAGAGAGGCGCGGGGAGCTGGAATCGGGCCCTATGGGTTCGAACGATCTGACCGACTACATCGAAGCCGGCCTTACCGAAGGACAGCTTGACTCTCACGGTTGCTTCACCCTGGCCCTGACCGAATTGCTGCGCAAGCTGGGCAACCACGGCCTCTACCACTGGGGAAACTGGAGCCTCTTCCTGGTCCGAGGACTCGTCAGGCTGGGCTGCCATAGTCTTCACCTCAAGCAGAAGGGCAAGCAGCTCTGGCTGGTCGGCCACGGCCTGGAGGCGCAGCATCTATGGACGGAAATGCAGGCTCTCTCACCCGACCAGGTGCTGGCCGCTCAAAGCGCCGGGGCTTTGATTGCCCGGGCTCTCGGTTCGTTGATTTCTGAACATGTGGAGCTGGCCTCCCTCTTTGAATGGAGGGACAGCGGGCTACATGAACTTATGCACCTGACAGGCGAGTGCGCTACTCCCAAACTGTCACCAATCGTTCAGAAACAGGGGTGGAGCCTGGGGCTGTTTGTGCAGCTGAGAACCCAACTGGACCTGAGCCAACATCTGGCCTACGCTGTCCAGTATTGCCCGAGGCCCTTCCTTGCTCATCGTTCCGGCTGGTTCGACTCTGATTCGGAGGTCCGGGGCCGACACTGGCTCGATCAGGACTCGAAGTCGGAGGCTTACCCGCCCGACCAGCTTGCCCGCGTCAAGATTCCGCTTTGCTGCGACGTCTACCAGGCCGCTCCGCAGGGAGGGCTGCTGCTCAAGCCATGTGGCGCAAAGATGCACGCTCAGCGTGCTTTTTGGTGTGAGCGAAGCAACCTGGATTGGCTTCAGCGGGTCGGGGCAACCGGTTCGATCTCCTCTCTGGGTCGCTATTTTTGGGGAGAGACCACAGAGCTGCAAGAACTGACCTTCAGCGGGACGCGAAAGTTTATGAACTCATCCTGGGGAGAGAAGGGACCCAGCCAGGGAAAAATGACGACTTCGACGGGTCGCCACATTCTGCACATCGCCTTCGAGGACGAACCCGATCAAGTTGTGCCCGTGATGGATGGAGTCGCCCTCGGTGTCCTTCGGGGAAAATTGGGAATACCTGGTTTGACGCTGATCGTCGAAGCTCCGCAGCTGGCTCTGGACCTGAGCGGATTGCAGTTGGTGCAGTCCCCTGAATTAGAGCACTGGCTTCAGTCTTTGCGCGCTCTGATTCGGAGCATTCTTGAGGAAGTAACTGAAGTGCCTCCGGAGACCTCAGTGGTTCTCAAGCAACCCCCTCTGGGCAAGGTCATGTTGGCGACTGGCGGGGCTTGCTTTGTGGCTGGAGCCTTGACCTTCGGCCTGAACCCAGCCGATGTGATCTGCTTCACCCACGGGGGCATCTTTGGTGGAACAGCCGTGGCCGGCGCCCTGCGCGTCATGAACAAGCATCTACCGCGCCAATGGCAGGAGCAGGAACGGGAACTGGTGATCTCCACCCTAAAAAAACGCCTTCGGGACACGCGCAAAGCTCTGCGCCAACGCGAGAACGGAGTTCACGGGGAGCAGCTGCCCTGAAAAGGCCTTGGACAATTTTGCCCCCCACTTCGCCAACCAGGTGCGCTCGTTTGGGTCGAACCCTCCCCTGGGTATCTTGAAATAGCAATGGCCCGACCCAGACGACAGAGCACTTTTCAAGGTCAGCGATTGCGAAGCGCTCGCCTGGAGCTGGGCCTTTCCCAGGCCGATCTGGCCCAACGGCTCCAAGTCCATCGAGCCACCTTGATCCGCTGGGAGTCGAATCTTTCCGCGCCAACTCCCGAGCAGGAAGAACAGTTGTCCAGCGTCCTATCTCGAGGTCGATCCTGGTTCCAACAAACCCTCCCCGAGCCACCACCCCGCCCTTCGGTCGAGCTGGGATTGAGCACCGACGAAAAGCTTGAAATTCTGCTGAGTCGGGTCGGGCGCATTGAGAAGCGCCTGGAGCACTTGACCGAGCTCATGAGTCAATGGCTGGCTGCGCGCTGAGTCCAGGCGAGGTTTGGAGAGCTCCTAGTAGCGGCAGACCGAGGCCTGAACGCGTTGATCCAGGAGCTGAACCGTGACCAGTCGGCGGCTGGCTTGCTGACCTGCCTTAAGGACGTCGTCCCAGAGCTCAGGTTGCTCCACGGCATCGGCCACCATTTCCAATGAATTCTGCCAGAGGTCAAAGCTTTCGTTGAGCAGCTGATGTCCCAGCACGGTTTCCGCCGTGATTTCCTCTTCGGTAATGGGCATCTCCAAGAAATCCTGGCGACTTTCGGCCACTTTCTCAAACAGGTAGTCGGCCGCCGCCACCACCGCATGGGGGTCCAGGCCTGCCTCAAAGTCCCGGTGGAGATGAACCAGGCTGCTGAACAAATTGGTCTGCCACTCTTCCGAGGTCAGCGTCCGGGAGATACGCCGGAACTCCGCCTCCAGCTTCAGCGACTCCGCCTGGTCGCTGAGTCGTGACCAGTCCTGCAGCAAATCTTCCAACTGCTGGAAGTCCAGGGGCTCGGCCAACAGGCCACTGATGCGCTCAACGCGAGGGTCGACTCCATCCGGGTCCGTAGCCAGCAACTCCGCTTCGGCCGCCTCCAGCAGTTCCAGTGCAACCTCTTCCTGGTCGCATTCGTTCTCAATCCAGCTGAGCAGTTCACTCACTTTCATCGCTTTCAAACTCCTCCGTTACCACTTCATCTTGAAATCCAGGCCGCTGGGACCGTGGGACATTCCATTATCAAATCGGGGCTTGATGCGCGCCAGCGTGCCTGGAATCGACACTCCGTCGATGACCGCCCGCACCGGCTCAGGCAGAACTTCCTTCAAGTCGATCTTCTTTTGAGAGGCCTTGGGCAGGGGGGGCGGAGCCTGAGAGTCTTCCGAACGGAACATCTCCATGGCCTGCTGCCGGCTTAAGAAAAGTTGGGGCTGATGAGGAGCAGCCTCGTAAGAGTCGAAGGTTGTCGCAGGTGCGGGGACAGCCGAGGCTGGCTCGGGTGGGGCGGAACCCACCTGGGCTCGCACCGGTATGCAAATTGAGTTTGTGGTTTTGAGCGGGTCCATTGGCTTCTCCCTGATTGACTGGTGATGGGGTGAGCATAGGTGGCTGAAAAAAATCTGACGTTAATCCTGAGGCGCGAATGTTAGCGGTTTGTAAACCTTGTCGCAGTTCGTGCGACAAGAGATCGCTCCTCAGGTATTGGTTAGGGAGGGGCTCTGATAACAGAGCGTGCAACAGATAGCTGCTACATGTTTCACAAAAAGGTTACAATTAATGTAACAGATTAAGGATCGATTTCTGGGTGGGCCTTAAGCTTCAGCCATAACCTGAATCTGAGGAGAAAAATTATGTTCCATTCGGCCCACATCTGCGGGAACTCGTTCAACATCGGTCAGATCCTTTCTCACAAATCGGGCGAGGCCAAGAAGTCTCGCAAAGGCGTCCATCCTGCCGAGGGTCAGCCCCTCAACCTGCATGCGGGCGTCAAGCCGCGTCCAAATTTCTCGAAGCTAAAAGAATTGAAGATCTCAGCACAAAAGTCGAATCAGCAAGCCGCCGGGCCACTCACCGACGAAATGAAGAAGGTCGCCCAAAACGTGGCCAACATGCACTACGGCGACTTCCCCAAGCACTGACGCTTGCCTGAGCACCGGCGATTCAATTCATCAACAAAGGAGATTATGAAACGTGGCCATCCAGACCTACATCAAACCCAACTCTTTGCACCAATCGCACAGGCTGAACCAGAATGCTACGGGACCAAGCCAAAATCAGCAATCCAAGAAGACCGAGAAACACGCGGACCCGCTTCAGAGACACGCCCTTCCCAAGTCACTACCTCAGGTCAACACGATGCAGATCCATATGGGAGCTTCGTCCGACCCCAATAAGGCGGCGCCCCTCACCTCCTTCCAGGCGAGTGTGGCACGGCGACTGGCGGAACACCAACCCAAGTAGGCACCGTTCCGGACAGCAGGGCCCGAGTCATCGTCAGACCGACGGACTCGGGCCCTGTTTTTTTTTGCCCGCCAATCTGCCCAGGATGGAAAGGCTCACTCGGGAAACACATCGCCATGCAGGCTGGCGTAGAGAAACCGCCTTCTTTCATCCCCTTTAACCGGGCCGAGAAGTGGGGATTTTGCAACCTCGACGGCGACATCGTGATCGCCTGCGAATACGATGAGGTCCTACCCTTTCACCCGAACGACCCCCAGCCTCTGGCGCGGGTGCGGGTAGGCAAACTGCCGCAAGAGTGGCGCTACGGCATGATTAACCCCGAGGGCGAACTGTGCATCCCCCTCGAGTACGCCAATCTGGAGACTTTCTCGTGCGGGTTTGCCAAAGCGCGGGCCTTGGGCAAATCGCTTTATGGATTCATCGATGCCCTGGGCCGCCCACTCACTTCTCATGAATTTGAAACGGCCCAACCTTTTTCCGAAGGCTGGGCTTACATTTCTCGCCCGATCCGAAAACGAGTTCAAGAGCACGGCTTCCTGGACAGCCGGGGTGAATTGAAGCTTTCCGGAAGGCTGCTTTTTGATGATGCCCAGCCTTTCCAAGAAGGTTTCTCGGTTGTCACCCACTACGCGGCGCGGGGATACTTCTACTCGTATTTCAAGCCGGACGGAACCTTCCTGAGCGTGCGTAAAGCCAGACAAATTTGCGGCGAGCTGGACTGGTTTTGTTCGGCTTCTCCCTTTCAGGACGACCGGGCGCTGGTCTGTGGCGAACTCACCGGCTTTGCCATCATCGATAGAACGGGAACGATGGTGGCGGATTTGGGCTTTGAATTTGACGCGGCTTATCCGCCCAGCCAGGGGCTCATTCGAGTGGTGAAGGGCCCCGACACCGGTTATCTGGACACTCAGGGAAACGAGGTCATTGCCTGCATCGTCGACTACGCCAGGGTCCGAGACTTTAACTGTGACCTGGCCGCCTTTCAGGAGATTCCTGACGGCCTGTGGGGCTTTCTGAACCAACAGTTAGACCCGGTTGTCCCGCCGCGCTACTCTCAGGTCGGCGACTTCAGCCAGGGCCTGGCGATCGTAAAAAACAACAAATTCTATGGGGCAATTAATCCACAGGGAGAGGAAGTCATTGAGCCGCGCTATTCTTATCTAGGCTCTTTTGAGAACGGGCTGGCACTGGCGAAAAAGGGGGAAATGAAATTCTACATAGATGCAGGGGGAGTCGAATATCGAAGCGATTAGGCTCGGTTCAAATGGGCCGGAGGACTTGTGCGCTCCCTCCTGAAGTTGGTATTGATGGATCGATTGCAGGGAATCAGCTCCAATCTTCTGCCGTTCACGCGCAAGCCCCAGGCGGGCTCTGAGCCTTCGCTGGAACCGACGGACAGCTTCAAGGCTGGTGAGGGTGGCAATCACCTGCTGGAGGTCAGCCGCAAGTCCCTGGTGATCGGGGCCGGGTTAACCCTGGTCGGCGTGCCGCTCCCAGTCTCGGCAGGCGTGGCTGCGGTTCACTTTGTCAGCGAGGCCGCACCGGAAACGACCGCCAAGGTTTTGAGCAATACAGCCCTGATCGCCACGGGCACGGTGGCGCTGGCGGCGACCCTGGCCGCGCCCGTAGCGGCCTTGGCCGGAACTGTCGTCCAGCACGCCATGGGTCACGATTTCTTGCCTGGCTTTTCCTCGTAGGCAGAGCCGCACTTCTCCAGAAAATAGAGGGGCAGCGGAGGTTCCAGTTCCAGCTGCTGCTGACCATCGCGCACCAGATAGCGGCCCTGTTCCGTCAAGACAACCGGAAGCTCTCGAGCTTCTTCCTGGAAGTTTCGGTCGGCTTGAAAAACCGCTCGAGGCGACTGACCCGAGCGGTGTTGCAGTCGAATGTTGCCCTTTTCCCCTCGCAACTGAAGCAAGACTTCACCGGCCAGCAAAGACTGCTTCACGGTCCCAGCTGCCTGGGACTGTTCAAGCCGATAGGCTCCCTCGTTAAAAACCAGGGTCCCTCTGCCTTCTAAGGTGCTCCCGTCGGCCGCCCTGGCACGGAAGGATCCGAGCTTATCGTCACTACAAATAGAAACCCCCGCGGAGCCGATCTGGCTCTCAACCCACCTTGGCTTTGAAGTGTAGCTGGTCGTAGAGCACCAGGTTCCCAACCCGTACGACTCAGGAAAACTGCACTCCACCGCCCGCTTGACCCCATCGACTTGACTGTATGCGCCCACCACCCCCTCGGGTAGGACCCGAACTTTGCTGGGACTCAGCTCTTGGAGGGGAATCACCGGAGTAGCGACCACCAGCCGGTCCCGCACAAAAGTTGCGATCTGCCCCTTCTCCCAGCAATAGGCGCTGGCCAAAAAACCTTCCCCCGGGCCTATCGAGCTGGTCGTGATCTCGGGAACACTCGAGCCACCGCCCGATCGAGGAGTGAACCCTAAACGGCTTTCACCGTCGGCGCGAATGGTTTGGGTCAGCGAGCCAGCATGGGGAGCCTTCGGATCAGACCGATGAATGACCAGCTCCTTATCACCGATCTGGAGCCAGCCGGGAAAAGTGCATTCTCCTTGAGGAGAGCGAATGGATACCTTGCGCTCAACCAGATCCGATTCCAATTGATAGGGGTGAGAGCCCACCACTTCGGCCCTGACGCGCAGAGCCAGACCCGAGTCGCGGGAATGAACGGTGGCCAGGTTCTTGAGAACCCCGCCGGTAAAGTAACGTCGATCGGTCAGGTGCCCCGGGTCCGAGCCTTCCGAAACCATGCTGGCGGCCAGGTTTTCGCCCGCCTTGGCCAGGTCCGCGTTCAGATCCTCGACAAGCTTTTCCTTGCTTGCAAAACTCTGAGCCTGCATCCTTGCGTTGACGGTCCCCCAGCCGGCTCCCGCGGCGACAAGTGCAGCCAAGGAGGTAATGGCGGGATGCCCGGCCAGTGCGGCCGTCAGACCACTTACAGAGGCCACCACCCCGAGCGTTAAGCAGTTCTGGAAGGAGTCCTTGGCATGCAGGCGCCCGTTTCGATAGTCATTCTGGACGTAGGTTAGCTTGCGGGCCACCTCAGCCATTTGCTGACCCTCGGTCCCTTTCAGTAAATCGCTGTATCGCGGATCCTGAAGCTCTTTGGAGGCTTGCTTGACTTGAGTGAAATTCAAATGCTGGCTGGCGTGGGCGTTGCTTCGCACCTTCACGGTCAATGTCTCTCTTTCGCAGCCTTAGTGCTGAGCTTGCGAGGCTGCGCTGGCCACAGCCCTGGCAATGTTCTTCATCATGCTGGTCGCGTTGGCGCTCGACTGAGGGTCGGGACGGGTGCTGGTCAGAGGCTTCCCGGGTCCCTGCCAGTAAAGTTGGGGTCTGTCAGTCTTGACCTGACTGCGATCCACCAGATCCTGGTTCGGAACCCTTTCACCTCGAAGCTCGTGCCCGGGCGCGTGCTGTCCCATCAGGTGGTCCAGCCTTTTTTTGCCGCGAGCCTCTTTGCCTTGTTGGGCCGGCTGAGAAAGCTGGATATGAAGATTCTGGTTAAGCTGAACAGGAAGTCCCATTGGTATCGTCCCCTTTGTCTTGGCACCAGGTATTTTCTGGGCACCGAATGGACAGAGCTTAGGCGTTTTTTTTTAATCCAACATTAATTAGCCAGAGCAAATATGAACAGCATGTTAGCAATTGCGACTTTACTCCAGCATGTCGCAATAATAAAACAACTCTAAAACACCGGACAATTCCGTTCATTTATCCCGTCTGCGGGAGTCACTTTCTTGCGACAATGTTCACCACAAAGACACAATCAGGCGGGCCGATTAAGGTCCAATTTGGGTGAAGAGCATAGACTGTCCTTATGACTCACAATATCATTCACTTACTACGGTTCATGCCGATCGGACTGGCAAGCGCCTGCCAGATCGCCCAGCCAACTGCACCGCGGCCGCAGACATCCCCTCAAGACCAGGTACTGCTGGGGCCCCCTCCACAAGCATCCGGCGCTCAACCCGAAAGCCAGGATGAGACTCCCGCTGAACCACGTCCCTCCCTCAGAGACCAAGTTGTGAAAGTTGCCCTGGAGCAGCAGGGGAAGCCCTATGTTCCTGGCAAGCAGGGTCCTCATCAATTCGACTGCTCCGGGCTGGTTTGGTATTCCTTTGAGGCGGCCGGTGTTCACTTCCCGCGCACCAGCGCCGAGGTAATGAGGCGGTCATTCCACGCCCAGGCGGTCGACCCCAAAGACCTGCAGCCAGGCGACCTGCTCTTTTACTGGTTCCCCAACAGCCGCGGCATTCCCGAGGGCCATGCAGCCCACGTGGAGATTTACGTAGACTCAGGCTTGACCATCGGCGCCGACAATGAGAGAGAAGGGGTTCGCCTCGAACCAATTCCTTACAAAGCTCTGATCGGTGCAGCTCGCATCTTGCCGCCGGAGGACTGAACGAAGCAGTCCAGCCTGTGGGTAGGTACTCCCGCAATTTTGGGTTCGGGGTTTTTTACGGCGGCTCCGAGGACACCACGCCTGAAGGAAAAAGTGGTCGTTGTGCTTGTTGTCTATGTTTCTCCCCTCCTCCGCAAGGATGTCTACCTGTTTCTGGACCGTCTCACTCGAATCGAAGGGGTTCGGGTTGGTCTGGTGAGCACTCTCGAAGAGAGTCGACTTTCCCCTGAGGTTTGTGCCTCGCTTTCAGGATATTGGCGCGTGAGCGACCTGCTCGACCCCGAAGAGCTGGTTTGGGCAGCCAGAGGACTCTCACTGCACCTTGGTCCGATCCACCGTATGCTGACGGAATACGAGCTCATCCAGGTGCCCGTCGCCCAGGCGCGGGAAGAACTGGCCATCCCTGGCATGTCCCCCGGCACCTTGCTGAATTTTCGCGACAAGGGAGTCATGAAAGATCGGCTGGCCGCCGCCGGGGTGCCCTGCGCTCGGCATCGCACGGTCGAGAAACCGGAGGACGCTCGCGACTTTGCCGCCCAGGTCGGTTACCCGCTGATCGTCAAGCCGGTAGCAGGCGTGGGAGCGCGCGAGATCCACCAGTGCGATGGAGAAGAAGAGTTTGAGGAGGTACTCCAGAGCGACCCTCCCAGCCCCTACAACCCCCTTCAACTCGAGGAGTTCATTCAGGGAGACGAGCATACTCTGGACACCGTCTCGGTGAACGGCAAAGCGGTCTGGCATTCGATCACCCGGTATCTGCCCAGCCCTCTCGAGGTTCTTCGTAACCCCTGGATGCAATGGCGGGTCATCACTCCAAAAGAGATCGACATTCCCGAATATGACGACATCCGTCGGGTTGGCGAGCGGGCCCTGCGCGCGCTTGGAATGGAAAGCAACATGAGCCATATGGAGTGGTTCCGCCGTCCGGACGGCAGCCTGGCCGTAGGCGAGGTCGGAGCGCGGCCGCCGGGGTCGCGCATCTTCACGGCCCTCAATTGGGCCAATGACTATGATATGTACGACGCCTGGATACGCCTGATGACACTGAACCAGTTCACTCCCCCGGGCCAGAGAAAATACGCCGTCGGCACCGCTTTCTTCCGCGGTATGGGCACGGGCCAGGTGGTAGCAGTTCACGGACTGGAATCGGTCATCCGAGAATTCCGCCCCCTGGTGGTCGAAGCCGACCTCCCCTATATTGGCCAGGTCAGAGCCAATCACCACGATGGTGAAGGATACTTGATGCTCCGCCATCCAGAGACCAGAGTGGTCGAGCAGGCCATCTTGGAGATCGTGAGCCGGGTGCGTGTCGAAATCGGTTAGCACGGCAACCCTCCAGGCAAACGTCCCTCGTCGGTGGCTCAGCAGATGGACGGTGGCCATGATCCAGATCAGTGCCAAAAGCCCCCACATCTGCTATGCTTAAAGCATGAAATCAAAGACTGCCGTCTATCAGGTCGACTGCCCCGTATCTCATGGCTCCGAAATGGTGGAGCTCCGACTGTCCAATCTACCGCAGCTACAACTCCATCTGGCTCAAGTCGTCTGCTGCTCGGTGGATGCGGCCCCACAGCAATGCAGCCACTGCCTCTCGAGCGGGAGCAACACCATTCCCCCACCGGCCCAGCACTGACCTCGCTGAAAGGCGGCCGGGCAGAACGACTCGGCCATCAGCGATAGCCCGGAACCACCGCCGGCCAGGCCTTCTGCGGCCGCAGGCGCCGAGCCAGATCAAAGGAGGCTCGCCACTGTCCTTTCTGAACCGCAGGCCTGAGTTCGGCCAACCCGGCCTCAATTGCCATCAATTCGCGCTGCTCTTCCTCAACGACCCAAAAACCCGACTCAGCCTCTAGCCAACTTTCCCATGAATCTCCAGGTCCAAATCCCAACCTTGAAACCACTGATTGATGGAGAGCACCAGATGGTCAGGCAGAATCATGAAGCCTTCTTCTTGCCTTCCAATTGAACCACCTCGAACTCAGCTTCCAATCTCAACGCCGCTGCTCTTGTAGACGTGCGGCCGCTCAGGCCGTGGGTTATGTCGCGGTTGGCGCTGGAAACTTGGCCGCGAACGTCGGGGACTGACGGGTGAGCCTCGACTCTGGCTGATGCGATTGGAGGTTGGCCAAGCTCCTGGTGGTAAATTGGTCAGGAAATTGTGACGTTTCAAGGTCAGGAGTCGCCAGTGCAGGTCAACGAATTTTCTTGGGAAGCCGGAGAGATCTACGGGGAGTATTTCAACAGCGACATCGCCGAGTTTAAAAGAACCGTTTCCGTCGTCCGGGTTCGCCAGGCAGCCTGCTGTGAAAGCCGAGTCGTGGCCAGACAGGGAACCCTACTGGCCTGGTTCGCACCAGACGGGGGGTCTTCGATAGAGCAAACCCATCTGAGTCGTTACTTCGAGCATTCGCAACTCGACTGCTTGGCTCTCTCCGGCGATGGCGAGCTGCTCGCTCTCGGCTGCGGGCATCAGGTCCAATACGTGAAGTTCAATGACGGTCGCTTCTTGCCCACCGGTAAGCGGGCCGGAATAGCGGGTTCAAGCAGTGCAATGCAAACACTTAGCTTTATCGATAAGGAACGTTGCCTCGGAATTTCCCAGCGCTCTCTGTTGCTGTTTGAGCTGGGTGTTTGCCTTTCTCAAAGGGAGCTTCCGGGAGGTCCTGTCTGCCTGCAAGGCGAGCGTGTACTGGTCGCCGAGCGGGGCGTCATTCGCCTGCATAACGCTCTCGATTGGGAGAAGCTACAGGAATGGTCTGCAACTTCTGTTCGCACCGTCGCCATGTCAGGCGGCGGGCAAGTGGCCTGGATCGACCACGAAGGACTGCGTCTTGGCCAATTTTGCGGCCGACTCGAAGCCGGTCCAAACCTTCCCAGCTGGGACCAACCCAGGCTCGGATTCGCAGGTGAGCGCTTGTTTCTCAGCGATGGCTCAGGGAGGGTCTGGAATCTGAGGCCCCAAGATACAGACTGGCAACTGTGGCCGGGCCCTTTTTTGGGCATTTCCAACCCCTGGTGGTTTGATCAAACCCCAGACGGATTCAGAAGTTATCGCGACGTCCCGTAAAGTGCCCTTCCAGAAACGGATCATCAGGTTCACTTTTTGTTCACATAGCAGCCTGCCAGAACACTTTTGCATCACCTTGGACCATTACGCTGACTCAAAACGAAGGTGAAGCACAACTGTGATCAATCCCAATTGGGGCCTGTCCCCTCAAACTGCGTTGCCCAAGCAAGACCAAAGGCCGAATCCCGCCGACCCGGCCGCGATGTCCTCTTGGTGTTCTGTGCCACTCCAGTTCACCACCACCGAGGGCAGCCCGGACGAGGAACATTGGCGATCGATGATGGCGGCCATGTCAAGGCTCAGCAAAACTCCCCTCCTCTAACCGATGCCGCCGAAGACGCAAGCGCTGGAGGTTCTCGCGATGAGAGAAGTTGCGCGTGGCTGCCAGAGAGAGACAAACAGGCGTACACGCCGGGTTTACCCTACATTCTGAAAACCACGCAGGACTATGAAAGCGACCATTGGAATCGTGGGGGGTCGATTGTTCGGGGGGGCTTCCGCAATTTTTTCGAGAATCTTATTGGCACTCCGCCCAGAGGTGGACGGGGAATCAGCTGTTTTACCGGCGCTGGCTCTGACTTACAAAACAGGCGCGCGGCTGCGAGTCCTGGAGTGGCAATCCACACGAGCCCTGTCACTGCGTGACATCCTGGCACGATGGAAGCAAATACCCGAGCAGTGCGAGCGCTCCGCCGTTCAAAAATTGGGGCTGGCCATCAAAAAGCGAACTGCAACCAGTGCCTACAGCGTGAGCTATCTGGCAAAAGAAGCGCGCGCAAGGGACTGCGACCTGGTTGTGTTCTCAACACTGGCCCGCAGCTCCTGGCTCAATCGACTGCAAGACCGTTGGCTGGGAGATCGGCGCGGTTTCAACTGCTGCTGCCTGGTCGCTCCACCCGGAGTCCGCAGTTGTGTAAACGCCCTGACGGGAGAATTTCAGGTGAGCCGCGTGCTTTGCTGTGGCCCCACCACTGAACCGGTCACCGAGGCCATCCGTGGGTGGGTGGCGCTGGGCGAGCCCAGCTTTGAAGACTGTAACTTCGAGGACTGTTGGAACAGGGCCCGAGAAACCTCAGCGGACCTGGTGATCTTTTCAGCAGGCCGGGAAATCGACAGCCACTTCCTGGAGCAGATCCTCCCCCAGACGCCTTGCCCGGTTCTGCTCCTGCCCCGCTTGGATCCCAATAAAAAAGGCGCTGAGTCAACAGCGCCCGACAAAGGAATTGCCCGATCATAAACATCCCAGCTTTCGCTGATGGGATGAGTATACTCCGTCAGCGCAGCAAAGCGTTACTTGCAAATCGAGAATGTGAACCAGAGGTTACAATCGCCGGAGTCCTTGGGGTGATCAGTCCACACTATACAAAACATCTTCCAATGTGATACAAAAGCGATACAAGACTATCCAAATCAGAGGAGTCCTCTATGATCGTTGCGGAATCGCTCGACCGACCCATCGACATCGGCATCGAAGCAGAAGCACGCCAGCAACTGGCGGAGCAAATCAGCCGATTGTTGGCCGACACTCAACGCCTCTATCAAAAAACCCACAGCTACCACTGGAACGTAACCGGACCGATGTTTGCAACCCTTCACGCCATGTTCGAGCAGCAGTACACGGAGCTTTGGACGGCGCAGGACGTGATCGCCGAGAGAATCCGCGCCCTCGGCTTTTATGCCCCCGCGACCAGCAAAGAATTCTCCGCCCTGACCGATATTCCCGAGGATACGGAAGTCCCCAGAGCCGAGGCCATGCTGCGCAATCTGGTCGACGGTCACGAGGCCACGGCGCGCACAGCCCGGACCGTGCTGGCCATCGCCGAACGAGTTCACGACGCACCTAGCGCTGACCTTATGACCGAGCGACTCCAGGTCCACGAAAAAACAGCCTGGATGCTGCGCAGCCTGCTCGCTCGCTGAGGCGAGCCGGTCGCGCTCTACACAGATTGCGATGTCGGGTCGTCGGTTCATGTAACTTTCAGCGAGCGAAAGATTACTCGTCTGTTAACCATTGGTCGTCCTACGAAAGATCACGTCACTTGAGGTTGCGCACTGCTGACGGTTCGAATAAGACCTGGACAGAACTTCGACAAAAGGTGCCGACCATGCAGATTCAGTTCAAAAGCAATCAGGTCCCCAAAACCCTCCAGAACCCCCTGGTCCGAAGATCACCTCAGCCCGTCCCACCTGAGAAACACCAAAACGAGAGCGGCGACCTCTATGCTGCTGGCGCGGGAGCTGCCCTGGGCCTCGTGGCCGGAAGCACGGCATCTCTTGCCGTCTTGGGAACCAGTCCATTTCTATCGGCGGCCTCGGCCCCGGGGACCGCCGTGGGCGCGGCTCTGGGCATCACGCTGGCAGTGGCGCTTGGCGCCCACGCTGGTCGAGGCGCTGCTAACACCCCACGATGGGGAGAAGACGTCGTGGAAGGCTTTCTGTCCCGGCGCATGCGTCAGAGCATGGTGAAGGCTTCGCAAGCCGAAACGACGCTGGCATCGGCGGGCCACGGGGCTCGCTTGGGCACCGAGACAGGAGCAGTGCTCGGAGCAGCTACCGGGTTGGTGGCAGGTCTGACCAACGCCGTCAGTTCCGGTTTCTCGGCCGGAGCGCTCCTGCTGACGGCCGGGGGTGCTCTTTTGGGAGCGGCTGCCGGAGCCGCCGGGGGCGCCGCCTTGGGATGCGCAGCCGGACCGCTGGCCGCCAGAACCCTTCCCACCGTGACCCGACCAAGAACAGTGACCAGTCTTGACTTGAACCGCTATCTAGGGGATTGGTATGAAATCGCCCGCTACCCAAACGTGTTCCAACGCGAACCAGAAGCCGCCCGACAGTCCTTCAGCGTGGTTAACGGCAAAGTGGAAGTGGTTAATACCGGATTTGATCCGAGGAAGGGCTCATTTAGGGCCGTGGCCGGAAAGACCTGGCTACCCGACCCGGCTGAACCCGGCAAATTCAAAGTGAGCTTTGCTCCGGGTCTGCAAAACAAAGAGATGCTTGGCGAAGACTACTGGGTTCTGGACCTCGACTCGGACTACCGGTGGGTCGCCGTCGGCGACCCCACTCGCAGCTTTCTCTGGATCATGAGTCGCGACCCCAAGTTAGACCCCAAGCTTGAGGCCGACATTCGCCAGCGATTGCAGTCGGACGGCTGGGACCTTAAGCCCCTGCAAGCCTCCCCGGCCTTTCCTCAGGAAAGCAAATAGGGGCGGGCCCGTTTCATTCCGCCCAATACTCGTGGACGATCGCCTCCAGCAAAACGGATCCTCTCGACCGGGAGCCTTTTCTTGGCCCAGGGCCAGACCAGTGGCCGTTGTATCTTGAACCCACCGGTTCGCTCAAGCGACCGACAAAGGAGATGAAATTTTGACTTGTTTGAATCGCCTCACCTGGGTGGGCTTTATTGGCCTGAATTTGCTGGTTGGCTGCGCCAAACCCAAGCCCTCACTCACACCGACCCCTACGGCGGCCACCTATGTAAGCGACGGCAAGGTCCCTGAAGGTGCACAGCTCAAAGCCGCTGAGGACGGAGTTGAGTCTTATCTCAAAAACGGATCTCCCAGCGTTGACGGCCAGTTCTACCCGTTCTATCGGCAGCTACTGAAAGGCCAGAATCACTTTTATACAGCTTCGGAAAACGAGATGAATGAAAAGAAGCAAGCCGGCTACACCACCGAGGGGCAAATCGGCTACATACTCTCTAAACCCGGCCAGGGCACCGTCCCACTTTACCATCTATTCGGGCGGAATGATCATTTTTATACAACCAGCCACCAAGAAGCTGTGGATGCTGTGAACAAGTATCAATACGCGTTTGTGAATATCTCGGGTTTTCTCTATTCGGAGCAAGCCCAAGGCACTGTACCTCTGTTCCGCCACTTCAATGGCTCGAGCCATTTCTATACGACCAGCCCCCAGGAATCTCAGAGCATTCCCAGTTCGGGCTGGAACCTTGAAGGGGTCGCCGGATATCTTCCGGAGAAAAAGTGAAGCTTGGTTTCGTCGGCCAGTCTGGCAAGGCCATCAAGAGACAGACAAGATGAGTCCGCCTAAGAACAATCCTCGGCGAACAATTGACTAACGCCATACAAAAATGATACAAAATCAATACAAGCTTAATGATGTCAGGAGTTCCCACGATGGCCGAGATTAGCTGGTACTATCAGCGCAAGGGCTGCAAGACCTGCGCCAAAACCGATGCTTTCCTGGCGGAGCATCGACTAACCGTAGCCGAGCAGGTGGATTGCAAGAAGCACCCGATTGAAAAGAAAGACGTACCCGAACTGCTAGCCGGTCTCAAACAAGTGCTGGCCATGCGGGGTTCGGCCTTGAAATCGTATTCGGCACCCTTTGACCAGGAGGAAGTGCTGGCGGCTGTGGTAGGCCCCTCCGGCAACCTGCGCGCCCCCAGTTTGATTCAGGCTGGACGTCTTTATGTAGGTTTCGAGGAAAAGCTCTACCAAGGACTGTTGACCTCTTGACCCTGGTTCAACTGCATCTGGTGGCAACCTTGTTGATGCTTGGCCTCATCTGGACAGTTCAACTGGTCCACTATCCGCTCTTGGCCCGAGTGGGCCCGGAGTATTTCGTGGATTATGAGTTGGAACACTGCGCGCGCATCAGCTGGTTGGTCGGTCCCTGGATGGGGACCGAATTGGCGACGGCGGTGCTGATTGCTCTGCGTAACCCGCAACCCTTGGCCTGGCTGAGTTTGCTTTCTGTATTGACCATTTGGGTCATCACCGGCTTGGAGTTCGGCCCGCTTCACAGCCGCCTCTGCCAGCGCTTCGACGCGAGCGATCACGCTCGCCTGGTGCGATTAAACTGGTGGCGAACCTTTCTCTGGAGTTTGCGTTTACCGATTGTGCTTGCCATGGCCTTCTGAGCAACCCAGGGGTTCTGCGCGGGCAGGTGCGTTGATTGAGCGTTAAAAAAAGCTGAAATCTTTGCCAAACAGTTTACATCAAATTCACAAAACGGCCACCTGCATCACCATTGTACAACCTCACTCCGGTAACCTTGGGACAAGCACCAGAACCAAGGGAGAGGTAAGCAAGATGAAGATTGGCGGCGACTCCGAATCGCAGGTCAGAACGACCCGCACCACGACCAAAACCAAGAAGAGCCAGAAAACTCAAAAGGCCAAGAAGCTGAAAAGCTCCAAACCCGCCGACGTGACGGCCAATGGTCGCAAGAAGATTGACTCCGTCAATCTTTCCGGGGAGAAAAAAGGCAGTAACCCCATCAATTTTGCCAGCTGGAAGGATAATCTGAAAGTCGGCCGGGCCGATAACGGCAGCACTTCCCAATTGCAAGACTCCCTCAACAAGGGCCGAGCGGACGACAAAAAGATTGCCACCGACGGAAAATTTGGCCAGCAGACCAGCGATGCCGTCAAGCAGTTCCAAAAGGAAAAAGGCCTGAAAGTGGACGGCATTGTGGGCAAGTACACCCGGGCCGCCCTGGAGCGCCAGCAGAATGCTGGCAGCAAAGATCCCAACACCACCATTCCTTCGGGTGGCATCGAAGAACTGAATAAGGCCGTCAAGCAACAGCAACAGAGCACGGCCGACAAGGCCAGGGGCGAGACCGGTGGAGGTTTGACTCAGGTGCGCGGAGCCGACCCGACCCGGGCCAACGCCGAGGACCGCGCCACCGCCATCCCTAAAGGCGATTCGGCCACCTTCCCCCAACCCGGAGTGGGTCAGCGCCTGCAGGAAGGCCTGGGGCTGCGCCCCTCGGCGGTGGAGAACGCTCCGCCGACCCCTCAACCGAAGGTGGACTCGGTCGGACCCATTCAAACCAATGACGGGCTGCCGGGTTTCGCCTTCGGCGCCTAAAAATCAACAAAAACGGCCGGAGGCAATCCACTCCGGCCGTTTTTGCTCGCTGGTTGCGCCCCTGGCAGCGTGGGTTAGCCAGCAGAAACATGGTTGCAGGGGATCAGACAGCGAGCCGACCAGAGCGAGGGACAACGGCGGGTCCGTCTCAGCAGCGAGGCCCGGCAGCCAGTGCGGGCTTGAGGGCTTTCGCCGGAATCCTTTGCCTCTGGACGTTTTGAATCGATGAGGTCGGACAGGCAAAGCTCCTCCCTTGGAGTCGGAGTCAGTTGACCGGAGCGGGCCAGGCGGCCCAACAAGCTTCGAAACCGGGGTCCGACTCCACTGGGGTCGAGATTGATTGCCAGAGAGTCGCCGGTCTGCCGCACCACCTGGCCCACCACCGTCACTCCGAAGAAACCACGGAAAGTCAATCTTACAAAATGTCCGATTCGGGCAAAATCCTTTGGAGTCAACAACTTGCAGCCACCCAGACTGAGTTCGCAAACCCGGGCCTCGGCTTCCCAGCCCACTGTCAAGTTCTCCAGGGCGACCAACACTGCAGGACCCGAGAATCGGATAAAGCGCCGCGGGTCGATGCTCTGACAAGGGCGGTGAGGCCGGACCAGGCGTTCATACAGCTTGGCGAGGCAACTTTGGCCGGGAAGGTCATCCAGACCAAATACGGTTCGTTCTCCTTCAAAGCGCCACCAGACCAGGCGGCCCTGGTGCTGCTCTGTACCCGGCAGCTCCAGCCCAGGCATTATTTTGAAAGACAATCGTTTCGGGAGTTCAACCTTGGAACCCAATTCAGCTTGACAGCCGTTGAGACTCAAGTCGCGAACCCTGCCAAGGATCTCGTGGTCCGGTCGAGGATGATAGACAACCGGCAACTCCAACGACAATCGCTGATGAACTCGCCGATTCTCCAGTTGTTCGGGCTTCTTAAAGAAGGCGTTCCACCAATTCATCCTGGCACCCCTCCAACGACAAACTGCGCACAATGAATAACCCAAGGAGAAGGGGGGTCAGTTCCATCGCTGTTATCACAGACCCAGGCAGCCAAACGAAGAGTACACGCCCTTAAGGGTCGAGCCTCGAGCGGCTCGACCCTCGAATCCTACTTGAACGTGGCAGTGTGGTCCGCATTCAAGATCAGCTGGTTGGTCTGACTGAGATCGAGGTCCTCGAAAATCAAAGCCCCGCCGTCGCTATCCTCGACTCGAAGATCCCAGGTTGTAGCCGAATGCTCGGGCTGAAACTCAATGGTCACATCGGAGCCGTGCAGCAGCATGCGGCCGTGCATCAAATCATCTTCCCAGTCCTGAGCGTTGCTCGGGGAAACGTAGAGTTTCTTGATATTCACACCGGTCCGGTTGTAGAGCTGAAAATCCAGCGTGGCGTTCTCGGCCCAGCTCGGGACCGCCACAAGCAAACTAAGAACCAGGGCCTGGAGCAATTTTCTCACAAAAGTTCTCCCAACTACTTTGAAAGTTAGCGGTTTGAACCGCAACCTCAGATTGCCAGACGGCCCGCCGGGATACTGGCCGCAAAGGGGGCGCCAGAGGGGCGCTCTATCAAGAAGAACTCTTAGGAAGGCTTGTAGACCAGCGAAGGCGGCTGCATAACAAAGCCGTCGTCGACACCGCTGCTGTCGCTGACCAATCGAAAGCGCAAGCGCCACTCGCCGGCCGGCAATTCTAACTGATGACTCTGATTCTCCCGGTAGCTGGTAAACTCTTCCAGTTTCGTCCAGGTCTGGCCACCTTTCGCCTGCGCCTCCAGGTAGACATAGTCGCTGCTGGCTTCCAGGCGGTGCTGAACTTGCAGGCGGAGTTGCCCGGCGGATTCGGTCTTAAACCACTGACTGGTCAGGCTGGAATTGGCTCGATTGGCGTAGGGACCCTGAGGGCTATCGGTCCAGCGGCCGTCAGGCAACTGCCCCCAGAGCCCATCGCTCTCCCATTGGAGCGGCACTTCCTGCAGGCCGCTTTCGATTGCGACCAGTCGGGCCGGGCCCAGATTGCCCACCCGGTCTTCGATGCGAACCTCCACCTGATTGGCTCCGACCTGAGCGGGTACGACCAGTTCGGGAGTGACGGGGCCGCTGCTCTGATAGTTGCCGTTCCGCACGTGATAGCGGTAAGCGTCCTGGTCAGCTACCTGCATCTGGAGGTGCAGATGATAACCATCCTGGGAAACCTGGAGGTCGGGAGCGGCTGGGGCCTGATCATCTTCCCGGAGAGCGGCGGCGGCGTTCAACCGGCCACCCGTGGCGACCTTGTCGCGCAGGCCCGGAAGGGTGTCGACATTGGCCAACAGCCGGGTCTTGATCTGCTCGTTGCTGGCTTCCGGATAGAGCGACAGAATCAGACCGGCCACGCCAGCCACGTGAGGAGTGGCCATGGACGTGCCGCTCTTGGTTTCATAACCACTACCGGGCACAGTGGACAGAATGCTGACGCCCGGAGCGGCCAGATCAACATTGTGCTGACCGTAATTGGAGAAGCTGGCCAGGCGGTCCCGCTCGTTGGTGGCCGCCACCGCGATAATATTCGGCAGATCGTAGTTGGCTGGATAACCCAGCGGCTTGTCCTGAGGATAATACTGGCTGACGTCGTTGTCGTTGCCTTCGTTGCCGGCTGCACAGATATGCAGTAAGGGTGAACTGGCAAACGCGTCACGTTCCGCCTCGTTGTAGCCGCCGGCGTAACTATTGCTGGTGATGCGGGCTCCCATTTTGGTGGCGTAGGCCAGTGCGCGAATAGTGTCAGCCACTGTGCCTTCGCCTTTGCTCATCATCTTGACCGGCATCAGGCGGGTCTGCCAGTTGACCCCGACCACCCCTTCACCGTTATTGCCCACCGCTCCGATCGTGCCGGCACAATGGGTTCCGTGTCCATAATCATCGCTGGGATCGCCGGTCTGGAGACAGGCATCATAGCCATGCACATCGTCGATGACGCCGTTGCCATCATCGTCGATTCCGTTTCCGGGAATCTCCCCCGGGTTGCGCCAGAGGTTGGCCACCAGGTCGGGATGGTCGAGCTGGGCGCCCGTGTCCAGCACCGCAATCGGCGCACCCTCACGGCTGCCCGTGGTGCGCTGCCAGGCCTGATCCAGTCCAATCTTGCTCAATCCCCAAAGCTGGGAAGCCTGAGGGTCATTGCTTTGAGCCACCTTGCGTAAATCATTGCTGGTCACGTACTCCAGGCGCTGGTCCTGGCTGAGGCGCTCGATGGCATGCTCGGTGCTCTCCCCCGCGGGCAACTGAATGCGGACCAGGTCTCCCCGACCGCGTTGACCCGGCAGCTCAAACCGCTCAACAATACAAAGAGAATCGTCGGATTTAGTGAGTGGCGAGCGCAGTCGCGCCAGCACTTCGCCCGGTCTATGGGGAGGAAGTTTCATTCGACCCAGTCTAGTCGGAGCGTCCTGGCAAGCTGTGACCAGAGTGTTACGTTTTGGCCCAGGGGGTCTGACTGCCCCGTGTTGGTTAGAGGAAGTAAAGAAAACTGCCGGGCAAACCGGGGTCGACCAGACCTTGGGAATCGGCGACGGGGTTTTGTAACAGGCCGCCCGGGTCAAGCAGGATGCTGCTAAACTGAGAAGCTCCGCAGACCAACAACAGATTGGCGCTCTGGTTCACCCGCACAAAATGACTTGAAGCGGAGGAAACGGATATGATCGAGCCTGGCAGCGGAGCCAGCGTTCCACCGACGGGGGTAGATTCAAAGCCCAGGATGCGTCCGCTGCTTTGGCTTCCCAGGTAATAATGACCTGTATACGAGAAGTCGGCCAGGCCCAGTCGCTGTTCGCTGGTTGAGAACTGAGCCGTTTGGGCCCCAACCAGGCCGGTGTGAAGCTCAAAGGTCAGCACACGGTCCTTTCCCTGGCCAGTGCGGATCACCGCCTCCAAAGCGGTCTGTGTTGGATTTACGTCCAGGTCGCGCACCCCATCCCTCGAGTCAGCCAAGGCCGTAAAGATCCCTCCCGTCAACCGACTATTGCTGCGGATGAAGAACGTCTCGACCCCCCCCTCTTCGGGTATGTGCAAGGCTGCCCCGCCAGCACTGAAAGCCCCGTCGACCAGGCTTTCATCCGTTGGACTGAGCAGGCCCGAATGCAGTGGCACGTCCTCAAGGGGACTCAACATGCCACTGCTGTCGACCGTAAAGCTCCGCAGAATCGAGTTCCCGGCGCAGTATGCCAGTCCCCCCTGGGGATGCACTAGTAAAAGCTTGGGGTTGGGTGGAGTCGCCAGCGAGCCGAGAAAATCGATGGTCCCATCCGGGCTCAAGGTGAACATGGCCAGATCCTCGGAATCCGCATTGAGCACATAGAAGCAACTCGTATTGGGATGAGTCTTCACACAAATCGGGCGCTGACCCTGGCTGGAAGCTGTACTGAGGGAGCGACTCCCGCCCTTCTCGAGCTCCAGAGTCTTAACCACCAGCTGATTACTCTGCCGATCGGGAATGACGGCGTAGGCAGTCGGCACGTTTCCTCGTGCGGGTTCGGGCAGAGGCACGGAACTGGAGCCGCACCCGCCAAGCAGGCAGAGCATGGCAAAGCAGGCAATGATTCGCAAGACCATTGATAGATACCTAACCTTTCGTCTCAAAGGGAAACTACTGGCCCATTGCTCCGAGGATAAAGGATTTCTGCTGGCGGGTCGACTAAAGACATCTTTAGTGGCTTACGATCCGCTGCGGCAGGACTTCGAGCAACCCTGGGCGCTCAGCCCCAGGTCGCTGAGCCAACGCTATTTGCTGGCCTGTCTGCTCATTGGGGGACTTTCGCTTTTCACCGAGCTGACCGGCGACCTGGTCAATGAAGACAACGATGTACTCCTTTACCTGAGCCTGGTCACTCTGTCGGCGCTTCATCTCGGCAGAGGTCCGGCCAAGCTGGCGGCCGCCTTGTCTCTCCTGGCCTTGCACCAAGGCCACTTTCATCCCGGCTATAGCCTGAAGCATATCGGCATCCAGTATGTCTTCTCGGTAGCCATCTTCTGGACCATTGCCAGCCGGGTCGGTGAACTATCCCAGTGGCAGCGCCGCGAAAGATGGCTGGCCCAGGTGCGCGAACAAGAAGCAAAACTGATGGCGGACTTTTCTCAGGAACTTGGCGCTACCAATAGCGAGGAAGAAATCGAAGGGCTGCTGGGACGCGGCGGAAACATCTCAGACGACCTGAAAAAGCAATTGCTGACCATGGTTCGTGAGCATCGTGAGCGCTTGCAACATCGCGAGGCGGCCCGCCAAAAATCCATACAGCTGGCTACCGAGTCGGTGCAAACATCTTTACTCCATTCGATCTCACACGACATTCAGACACCGCTTGCGGCGATTCTAGGGACCGTGGAAATGCTCAAAGACAGCCAGGTTACGATCGAAGCGGGAGAACGGGAACAGCTGCTTCAGCTGGCTTCCGAACAGGCTGAGCGGATCCGCATGCTGGCACGCAACCTGATCAATTCCTCCAAGATGGAATCGGGACATCTCCAGCTAGACTGCCGACAGTTGGAGCTGGGCGAGTTATTTAGCGAAGCCAGCAAGTCATTCAGCCCCGCCCAGCGTCCGCGTTTGCATCTGCTGGCTCCGCCCGGAGTCAGGTTGTGGGGCGATTTTGTGCTGCTGACACAGGTGCTCACCAACCTGATGGACAACGCGCTGAAATATAGCGCTTGCGACCAAAAGGTCGAGCTGGATTGCGTTCAGCCGGGACATCTAGTGATTCGAGATCGCGCGCCCACCATTGAGGAAGGGGAACGCCAGCGTGTCTTTGAACGCTTCTATCGAGTGGCCACGCGCCAGAAGGCAGCCGGCTCAGGATTAGGCCTGAGTATCTGCCAGGGAATCCTGCGCAGCCACGGGGGCGAGATCTGGGTAGAACCCAGGTCGGACGGCGGGAACTGCTTCAACTTTCAGTTGCCGGAGGAACCTCATGGACAATCGCATTCTGCTGATTGATGACGAAGAAAGCATCCGTAAATTTTTACGTATTTCGCTGCAAGCTCACGGTTACGAAATACTTGAAGCCTCCTGTGGGGCCGACGGGGTCGAGCTGATCGAGCGGGAAAAGCCCGATGCGGTCATCCTGGACATGGGTCTGCCCGATGTCAGCGGTCTGGAAGTCACCCGAGCAGTGCGGAGCTGGAGTTGGGTGCCCATTATATTCCTGTCGGTGGTGGACCAGGAGCGAGTTAAAGTGGACGCACTGGAAGCGGGTGCGGACGATTACATGGTCAAGCCTTTTGGCCTGCAGGAACTGCTGGCACGCCTCAAGGCGGCCCTGCGCCGTAAAATGGTCGTTCCGGCTCAGGGCCCCCTGGCCTACGGAGATATCTCTATGAACATCGAACGTCGGCTTGTGACTGTGGGCGAGCGCGCGGTCAGCCTGACACCCACGGAATTTTCACTTCTGCACGTGCTGTTGCGCCAACCCGAACGGGTCATTCCCCATCGCGATCTTCTCAACGAAGTTTGGGGTCCGGCCTATATTGAGGAACTGCAGCTGTTGCGCGTGAATGTCTCCAATCTGCGCAAGAAAATCGAGGGAAAGAACCCTACTCCCGAACGCATTCTGAATGAACCGGGTGTGGGTTACCGCCTCTCCTGTCCATCCATATCCAGCAAGCAGCCGTAGAGAGCTGGCAAAATGAGAAGAATCACCACAACCGAAGAGAGCATTCCGCCCACAACCACGGTGGCCAATGGCTTCTGTGTTTCGGACCCGATCTGATGGCTTAGGGCAGCCGGCAGCAGTCCAACTGCCGCCGCCAGAGCGACCATGAGTACCGGCCGGAGCCTTAGCATGGAAGACTCATAGATCCCCTTCACACCTCGAGAACTGGCCGCTTTCATCAGCGCGACTAACAGCACGGCCTCCAAAACGCACACTCCCGAAAGCGAAATCAGGCCGACCCCTGAGGAAATGCTAAGAGGCATTGAGCGCAGCCACAGCGCCAGCAGACCCCCAGACCAGCAAAGTGGGACGCAGGCGAGCACAACCAGGGCTTCGCGAGCGCGACCAAAGGAACGTGCCAGAATCAGAAAAATCAGCAAAAGTGTAACAGGAATCACAAGTTGAAAGCGTGCCAGAGCCTCCTGGAGCTGCCCAAATTCGCCAGCAATCTGCCACGAGTATCCTGTCGGGAATTTGACTTGAGAGGCCAGTCTGGATTCGATTTCCTGAATGGTGCCGGTCAGATCTCTGTCGCGGACGCTGAACTTGACCGGAATATACCTCTGGTTATCTTCTCGATAGATGAGACCGGCTCCACCCTGGCGCTGAATATCGGCCACCTGTTCCAGCGGAACCCATTGCTCGCTTTTGGTTCGTAAGGGCAGACGGGCGATTTCAGAAGGCGAGTCCCGGTACGCTTCACCAAAACGAACCGTCAGATCGAAACGTCGGTCTCCTTCTAAAACCTGCGTCACCACACGACCTCCCAAGGCAGCCTGAAGGGTATCGTTGATCTCCGTAACGGTCAGGCCATAGCGAGCAGCAAGTTCACGTCGAGGAGTGATGACCAGATTCGGTTGTCCCAGAATATGGAAGGTGCCCAAATCATGGACTCCCGGAACCGTACGTAGAACGGATTCGACCTGTTGGGCGAGATTCTCGAGGGTCTTTAAGTCGTTGCCGACTAGCTTGATGGAATTCTCTCCTTTAACACCCGACATAGCCTCCTCCACATTGTCCTGGATGGCCTGAGAGAAGCCAAAGACGATATCTGGGAAGCGTTGGCGTAGTTCAGCATCCAGCCTTCGTACGATCTCTCCCTTCTCCATGCCGGCGGGCCATTCTGAGCGGGGCTTCAAAGCTGCAAAGAACTCCATATTGAACCAGCTGGTGGGGTCGGTAGCATCATCTGGTCTTCCCAACTGGCTGACCACGGTGCGCACCTGTGGACAGGCGGCAAACACTCGACGAGCCTGGTCGGCCAATCTGGACGCGTCATCGAATGAGATGGAGGTCGGCAGGGTACCGCGCACCCACAGATTGCCCTCTTCCAGCTTGGGCATGTATTCGCCGCCCAGCCGAGGAAGCACAAACAGCATGGCCAGACTAAAGGCCAGGCCCGCGGTAGCGGTGACAAGCCAGCGACGTCTCAAACAAGCGTCCAGCATCAAAGCATAGGGGCGCCTGAGGGCGCGCACCAGGGGCGTCTCGGAGTGACTTTGCTGGGGAGGGGCCGGCTTCATCCAAATGGCCGCGGCCGAGGGCGCGAAAGTTCTGGAAAGCACCAGGGCGACCAGCAATGCCAGCGCGTAAGTCAGAGCCATGGGCCCGAATATCTTTGCTTCCACTCCCTTCATGGTAAACAGCGGGAGAAACGAGACGAACAGGACCAGGTCCGAGAAAAAGATCGGCCTGGCCACCTCCTGGGCGGCACGCACGCAGGTGTCGAGTCGAGGCTGCCCGGAGCAGTGCAGTTCGGGATTGCTAAAGTGGCGATGGATATTCTCGATCATGATGACGGAGGCGTCCACAATGATTCCAAAATCCAGGGCTCCCATGGAAATCAGGTTGGCGGATTGATCCAGCATCACCATCAAAAGGAAAACAATGGCCAAGGATAGGGGGATGGTGACGGCCACAATCAACGAAGCCCGGAGGTCGCCCAGAAAAGCCAGTAAAATGAAAACCACCAACAGCATGCCGGAAAGCATCGTATGCTGGACTGTAGCGGTGGTCTGCTGCAGCAATTGAGAGCGATCAGAGTATGTGACAATCTGGACCCCGGGGGGCAGCAGACCGTGATTAAGCTCCTCGATCTTACGATGAACAGCCTGTAAGGTGGGAAAGGTCTTCTCCCCCACCCTCATCAGAACGATCCCTTCCACGATGTCAGATTTTTGGTCCCGACCCACCCGGCCCAGCGGAATGGCACGCCCCAATTGGGCCTTGCCCAAAGCCGAAGCCAACACGGGTAAACCCTTGCGCTCGGCGATCAGGGCCTGTTCAATGTCAGCTACGCTCCGGATGAGTCCGACTCCACGCACGTTGTAGCTTTGGGGACCGAGCGGTAGGTAGCTGCCGCCCACATTGCTGTTGGCGCGAGCCAGCTGGTCGATCACCTCATTCAGACCTAGGTCAAAGCGCACCAACTGATTGGGGTCCACCACCAGCTGATATTCCTTGGTCGGCCCACCCCAACTGGTCATGTCAATCACGCCAGGCACCTGGCGGAACTGGCGCTGAACAAACCAGTCGTTCAACTCCTTGAGTTCGAGCAGACGAAGTTGGGGACCGACCAGCTCATATCTTAGGATTTCACCAATGGTCGACTGAGGAGAAATGGCAGGTTGAATGCCCTCGGGCAAATCCACCAGTGTCAATCGATTGATCACCTCCTGGCGGGCGGCCGCGTAACTGGAGCCGTGGGCAAAGTAGCAGCGGATGTCGGTTAACCCAAAGAGCGAGGAGGAACGCAGGTGCTGGAGCCGAGGCATCCCATTCAGCTGGCTCTCCAAAGGCACGGTCACCAGACGCTCCATCTCCTCGGCCGACCATCCTGGCCGTTGGGCCAGCACCTCGATCAGGGGCGGGGCCGGGTCGGGGTAGGCCTCGATGTTGAGACGACTGGCGGCGTAAATTCCGGCCAGGAACAAAAGTAGGGCTGAGATCAGAACCAGCCTGTGCTCGCGAATAATCGATTCGACCAGGCGATCAATCACTGACTCGGGTCTCTCTGGTCAATCAGCAAATTACCGCCCGTGATCACCTCTTCGCCTTCTTGAAGACCTGTCAGAATCTCAACCAGCCCCTGGCTGCTGGCGCCAATTGTGACGGAGCGTCGCTCGATTGGAGAATCTTTGTGGTAGACCAATACGTAGAGTTCCTCACCCCGATTCAAAATGGCTTTCTCCGGGGCCACCAGAACTTGAGAAGGATGGGCTGGTTGGATCAAGGCCTCCACGTACATGGACGGACGCAGCCAGCCGTCCGGATTTTTAAGCCGGGCCCGCAGGCTGATGCTACGGGTCACTGGATCGACCACACGGGAAAGATAATGAACTCTCCCCTTCAATTTTCGCTCGGGACGGCCGGGTGAGAAGCAGGTCAACTCCAGACCGGGTTGCAACCAGACCAGATCGCTTTCATAGGCGCTCGCCTCTACATAGAGAGTGGAGATATCGGTGATGGTGGCCAGGCAGTCGCCGCTGGCGACTTTCAAACCCAGGGTCGCTTTGAGGTCGGTCACCACGCCATCAATGGGGGCCCGAACTTCGAACTCGGCCGCTCTGGCCTCGGCCGGTGTCAACTGCCAGGGCGGCAGCAGGGCCTGGCTTAAGCGGGGATCCAACTGGCTTCCAACCAGGCCAGCCTGCGACAGAATAGAGCTTTGCCTTCGGTAGTTGGCTTGCGCCAGAGCCAGCTGTTGCCGATTGAATTGAACCGCCTGACTGGCCTCGCCTACCCGCTTCTCAGCCAGGGGCAGATTGGAAAGGGCGATCTTCACCTGATCTTCTGCATCGGTCCGGATAGCGGCGGACTTTTCCGCTCTGGCCAGCGCCTCGTCAAGCTCGGTCTGAGAAAAGAGTTCACGCACGAGGGCCTGACGCTTGCGGTCCAAATCCCGTTGGGCAGCGTGATTCTCTGCCTGGGCCTGGCCGAGATTGCTACGCGCCAGACTGAGTGCTGAACGAAACTGACCCAAGTCGGCCTCGGCCTCAGCCAGTTGAGAGCGGGCAGAAATCAGGTCTTGCTGGGCTCCATTGAGAGCTGACTGGGATTGTTCCAGTTGCGCGATGACCTGCAAGCCACTTTGGCCAAAGACTGTGTTCAGGTGGACCAGAGTCTGTCCACGAATCACCCGGTCCCCCACCTGAACCAGCACCTTGGTCACGCTACCGTCATTAGGAGCCGTGGCCAGAACCTGTCCTTGCTCCACGGGCAGTACCGTCCCGTGCAGGGTGCGGCTCACCTTTAAATCTCGCCTGCGCACTGTCGCCATTTCGGCGCGCAAAGAAGTGTCGGACGGCGCGGAGGGGGGGCCGGGCGGGAGAGATTGGCAACCAACCAGTACGAAGGCAAGCAATCGTTTCATCCGCCCAGGCTAACCCCCGTGGACCCCGAGGGCGAAGTAAGAAAGACTAAAGATAGACTAAAGAAGCCATAAAGAAAGCGCCCAAATCTTTGCGGTTTCTGAATTGGGTGTTCGCCCGTCGCCGTTATAGCATTCCCTGGTGAACAAATTGCGGTGGTTGTGCGGAGCGCTCACGTGTTTCATTCTATGCAGCGGTTCCGCACGGTGCGATAATCTTGAGGAGTTGATTCGCCAGACCTTTGCTGAACGGCGCGAGGTAGAGAACGAATCACAGTCAACGGCTGAAGAACTGAACCTGAAGCTGGCCGAGGCCGTGCGCCTGGGTCTGGCCGGCAACCCCGACTATCGGGCGGCGGTGTCCAGAAGCCGTCAGAGCTACTGGCGCTACCAGGCTTCCACCGCTCTACCGCGGGCCAGCCTGGCGCTGGGAACTCAAACAGGCTACGGAATTGGCTATATTAACACCACCTTCAGTGGAGTGGGTGGTTATGATAACTACCTGCTTTTCAATCAGCCGGTCGGGACTCTAGGAGCTCGCGAAAGCGACCGCAAAATTGCCGTTCAGGAAGTCGCCCAATTCCTTCAGGAGGAGCAGGAAACCAAACTCCAGACGATTCGTAAGATCAAAGACGCTTACTTCAATGTGGTCGCAGCCAGGCTGCGCCTTCAGGTAGCCAAACAAAACACGAGCCTTTCGGACGAGCTCCTCGATATCGCTCGGCGCCGTTTGCTAGCCGGAGTCGGCCCCCAGGTGGACGCCCTGAACGCAGAGGTCCAATTGAGCCGCAGCCTGCAGGATGAGCGCAGTGCGCGGGCCAACCTGCTGGTACAGCAGGCCCAACTGAAGCCGTGGCTGGGCCTGGATGCCCGCAGTCGACTGGACTGCCTGGACTGCTTTGAAGAGCCGGTGGACCCGCCCTGCTTGGACCAAGCCTTGGCGGCGGCTAAGTCTCACCCTCGGGTGCTGGGAGCCCGCCTGAGATTGGAGAAAAATCGGTTGCGTTCGACCCGGCTCAGCCAGGACAACAACCCTGCGCTCTCCACCAATGGATTTTATTCATTCGTAACCAAAAGCTACGGGGTCAACCTGAGCCTGTCTATTCCCGTGGATTGGGGTGAGATTCGCAATAGTGTGGAAGAGTCTCGAGAACAGGAAAACGAGGAAGCGCAATTGGTCAAAGGGGCGGCCCAGTCACTGGCTTCGGAGATCTCCCAAAACCTGGAGAACTACCGAGTCAGCCTGATGAACTCCAGCGAGTTTAGCCATAAAATTCTGGCTCCTCAAGAAAAGACTTTAAAAATCTACCAGCGGGGGTACTCCGTTGGAGTGGTGGGATACTTGCAGGTATTGAGTATTCAACAGCAAGTGGTGGCAGCCCGCCAGGATCTGGTCGACCGACAACTATCCACCCAATTAGCCCGCAATGCCCTGGAGGCTTGCCTTGGCGGGCCGCTTCAGTAGCAACCGCAGCCTCATCAGGCCTAGATTTTTTGGCCCAGCTCCCGCTCTGGTTCCTGGTTGGGGTCCACGCCCGCGGGGATTTCGCCGGAAGTCCGAGTGTAGCCGTATCCGACCCAGTCCTGTTTGTAGTGGTAGTTGGTGAGAGGCTGGTTGGGATCGGCGTTGGCCACCCGGTTGCCCTGGGCATCGAGGCCCAGGTAGCGAGGCATATGGATGTCCTTGCCTTCATTCTGAATGATCACCTTCGTATGCACACTACCGTTGGGGAAGTGCTGGGCACCCTGAGCCAGGCCCGCCGGTCCTTCAGTGAGGGTGGCCTGGCCTTTGTCGTTGGGCCAGGGGTCAATCTCGGTCCCGTTAGCATAGGCCTGCCAATGACCACCGGCTTTAGGGTCTTTGGCATCGGCAAACATGTGCAGCTCCATGTTCGGCATCTTGCCGCCCATCAACTTGGTGGCATTACCAACAAGACGGCCCATCTCATCGGGGCTGGTGCCGTTGCCGGTGTTGACTCCTTTGCTGGTGGCCATGACCTGAGCCAGCACCTGCATATCGGCCGGGCTGGCGTTCCCATCGCGGATGCGGCGTAGGGCGGCGGCCTCGTCTTTTCCGAGCGGATTGTTGCCGAACATCTCCTTGCGTTCCGAACCGTTCTGATCGAGGATGCCGCCGGCCAATTTCTTGGAAGACTCGGGGTCGGCCATGGTGATGCCGGCGACCAGGGCAGTCGGTCCGCAAGACTGGCCGTCACTGCCGCCGTGAGCACCATCCAGCTGGGTGATGTTCTGCACGAAGGCCTTGCGATTAGCCGGGTCCTGCAAGGTCTTAAAGTCCGTACTCTGAGTGCGGGCGGTGTTGGCTTTGACCGCGTCTTCGGCCTGGTCCTGATTGGCCAGGGAGACCATTCCTTTGCCACCTTCTTTCAGGTCGGCGGTCGCCGCCGGCTTCTGCTCACCCAGCACACGGTTGGCTTTGGCCTGAACAAAGTCAGTCAGGCTGCCCGCACTCTCACCGGCTTTCTGGCCAAGGTTGCTGACTTTCTGAAGGGCGCTGCTGCCCAGGCTTTTCAAAGTATCCATGGCCTGACTTTAGCCGGCCGAAATAATTTGCGCCTTACCAATCGTCTTCAAATATTGCCGTTCTGTTAAAACAGCAAGTCAGCTGCCTCAGGCTCACTCAAACAGAGGTTTTTGCAAGGTCTGGCAGAGTTTGACCAGGTTCTGAGCCCAGCGCGTTGCCACTTCCTTTTCGGCCAGTTTCCTGCCCTGGCGAGCCGTCACCAGTTCCTCCGGAGCCATGGCCCAGGCGTGCAGTCCACCTGGCTTAGAGGTAATGAAAACGGGGTCCAGTGTCATGCCATCCTGGACCGGCACGATCACACTGGCTTCGTTGACCTGGTCGGTCTGCAGCAGCAACTGACGCACCCGCAACGGCCTCATTTGCAAGCGAATAACCGGCGTCTGACCGAAGACGACGGTGCGAGGCGAGAGCAGATACTGCTCGTGACCCATCAGGCAGCTGGACTTGCCCCAAAGGCCACGCACCGGGCTGAGTTCAATCCCCGGATCGTCCCTCTTGCGAAGGAAATTCAGGCGGCGTCGCACGTCAAAACGGTCTTGGAGCGCTGGCATGTGGCAGATATTGCCCGAAGCATTCTGGGTATCGACCGCCCCTTTCGAGACCATGTCCACGATCTGCCCGGAGCGAGTCATCCAATAGCGGCAACCATGGGCCCAGGGGTGGGCCACAGCAAAGCCCACATCCCCATCCTCGGGGCCCACCAGAGCGTAGCTGGTAAAGGAACAGGTGCGCTCCAGCTTGATGTCCAGCGGCCATTCCCAGAGAACTCCGTTAAAGTAAATCGGCAATGGATAGACGCGAGCCCTTTCGATAAAGCCCTCGCGGATGCGATCGAGATATTGCTTATCGTCCATCTTATCGAAGATGGGAGTGCGAAGTGCCGGCAGGCTGGCCTGAAACTCAATGGCCGCGCCCACTCCCGCCGGGGCATGGCCGGAGTTGCGAAAGACACGCTTCCCATCCCAACCCAAGAGTTCGACGGTTTCGTCGCGCATCAAGGCCATCCAGGCTTTGCACTCGCCGCTGATGAGCAACCACCACCAGCCCAACAGCTCTTCACTATTGAAGAAGTCAGCCGGAATCTTGGCCTGCTCGAAGCGCAGGTTGATTTTGCGGTTTTCGCAGCTGAGATGGACTTCCGAAGCGCCAAAGCGGGCGGCCAGACGGCACAGGATGAATGCGGGGAGACAGGCTTCGTCGGCGATCAAGGCGCGCGCCGTCTCACGGTGCCTCTGGCTGAGAGCGGTCAGAGCTTCGTCTTCAACGGGCTCCCTTTCGGTCATCAGAACGTGAACTACACTCTTGATATCCACCGCAGGTTGTTCCAGCTATCCAGCAAGCTACCTGCGTCCAAAGACACCTGATCATCGGGTCTGAGATAGGACCCTGGACCACTCCAGCGAACCGGGACCCAGGTGTCGCAACATTGGGAGCAAGGCTAGATGGAAGAGTGGCTCATCGCCTATGGGTCACCCTGCCTGCTGGCGGCCGGTTTCCTGTACGGCATCAACTTCCCGTGCCCGTTGGGAGTGCTGCTCATGGCGGCGGGAGGGCTGGCCCGCCAGGGCCTGATCTCCTGGCCGGCTTTGTTGCTGGCCTGTCCGCTGGGCATTCTGCTGGGCGAGCAGCCCTGGTTCTTCCTGGGCCGCCGGCTGAGATCAAAGGCCCCCCCACGACTGGCCCAGATCTTCCGCGAACGAGGGCCCAGTCTGCTGCTGACGGGTCGCTTCATCCCGGGCGTGCCGGCCACGGTGGTGCCACTGGCCGGAATGACGGGGGTCTCCTGGAAGCGCTTCTTTGCCTGGGACCTGGCCAGCGCGCTCCTCTATACCGTGACGTATTCGGTTTGTGGTAATCTGCTCTCTCATTGGCTCAGCCTGGGACAGATCGTAGCGCTGGCGATCGGAATCCTGGTGACCATCCAATTCCTGGCCTACAAAAAGAGAAATTCGCTCTAAATCTCGTCAGATTTAGGTTCCAGGAGCACGGAATGTCAACGAATTTTTGCTCATGCCCACGGGCACAGCCTCGGCTCGATCGAGAGGTGCAACCCTGAGGGTGGGCCGATTGACAGCGCAGGGATGTAGACGCCAGTCAGGGAAATGGCGGCGGCTATGATGAGCTTTTTGCAGGCCGTGGGCGTTTTGCCCTTTCTCTTTTTAGCGGCTTTTACCGCAGGATTGGCGCTAGCGCCGGCGGTACATGCCTACAATGTCATGACCTCCTATATGGTCGGCTGGACTCCGGGCTGGCACTATGCCGGAGTGGGCATCGCGATGGCACTGTCCTATATGGTCTACGGCTTCTCGCTGATTCTCATCGCGCCTCTGGTCAATCTGCTACTGGGCGGACGGCTGCAGCCCTGGCGGGGTAAGCAGGTCTCACCCGGCGCGCTGCGCTGGTATGTGCACGCCACCATGACCTTACTGCCGCGCCTTTCTTTCCTGGACTTTATCTCGGCCACGCCCTACATCACTCTCTACTACCGGCTGATGGGCATGAAAATCGGTCACAACGTGACCATCAACACCACCGCCATCGCCGATCCCTCGCTGATCGAGTTGGGAGACAAGGTCACGCTGGGCGGATCCTGCAGCCTGCTGGCCCACTACGCTCAGGGCGGCTACCTGGTGATCGCTCCGGTGAAGGTCGGAGCCGGGGCCACCATCGGCTTGCGCGCCATTGTAATGGGCGGGGTCACCATTGGTGAAAAGGCCAAGGTGCTGGCCGGATCCTTCGTTCTTCCCAAGACGGTCATTCCGGCCGGAGAAACCTGGGGCGGCATTCCCGCTCAGAAAGTCGAGCTGCATCACGAATGACGCTGAACATTCTCTTCCGCCTGGTGGGCGTGGTGGTCCTGATCGGCATCTGGCACCTGACTCAGAGCGTTCTGGGTAAACGCGGCCTGCCGGACGACGGTAAGATCGGCGACAAAGTCCACATCTGGATGGCCCCCCTGCATGCCTACCTGGCCCGCACTCCCTGGGCCGTCTCGGCGCTGCTCATCACCAGCTCGCTGGGCATCGACCTGTTAGGATTGTCGGTACTCTATCTGGGAATCTTCGGTCCCAGCTTTCGCCCCATTATCGGGCTGGTGGCCCTGTTGCTACTGCGCCAGTCGGCCCAATACCTGACCGCCCTGCCCGCCCCCGAGGGAATGATCTGGCGCAATCCTGGCTTCCCTTCCCTGTTCGTCACCTACGGTGTGACCAACGACCTGTTCTTCTCCGGGCACACCGGCCTGGCCGTCTACGGCACCCTGACCCTGGCCAGCCTGGGAATCCCCTGGCTGACGGCGGCGGTGGTCCTGATCGGGCTGCATCGCTACGACGCATGGCGCGCTCGCGCGACTATTACAGATCTTGTGTGACCGTCGTAAAGATGTAACAGTGTGGGCATGGACACGCACGTCGTCACCAATCAGGTCCCTCCGCTGGAGGACTTCAACCCCGCCGCCTCGCCCGTCCTGGCCGAGGCGCTGATCCGGGAGGGCGGCCAGTGGGGTGCCGACGAGGTGCACGAACTCGGCGCGCTCGGCGGTTCTTCGCAGGCGCAGCGGTGGGGTGAGCTCGCCGACCGTAACCGGCCGGTGCTGCACACCCACGACCGGGTAGGCAATCGGGTCGACGAGATCGAGTTCGATCCCGCCTACCACCAGTTGATGGCCGTCGCCGTCGGCCACGGTCTGCACGCCGCGCCGTGGGCCGACGACCGCGCGGGGGCGCATGTCGTGCGCGCGGCCAAGACCTCGGTGTGGACCCCCGAGCCCGGTCACATCTGCCCGATCTCGATGACCTACGCCGTCGTGCCCGCGCTGCGCCACAACTCCGATCTGGCCGCGGTCTACGAGCCTCTGCTCACCAGCCGCGTCTACGACCCCGAATTGAAGGTGGCCACCACCAAGGCCGGCATCACCGCGGGAATGTCGATGACGGAGAAGCAAGGTGGCTCCGATGTCCGCGCGGGCACCACTGAAGCGACCCCGAACGGCGATGGCACCTACTCGCTGCGCGGCCACAAGTGGTTCACCTCAGCTCCGATGTGCGACATCTTCCTGGTGCTCGCCCAGGCTCCGCAGGGTGTGAGCTGCTTCCTGCTGCCGCGGGTGCTGCCCGACGGCAGTCGCAACCGGATGTTCCTGCAGCGG
>JAFEBA010000125.1 GCA_018266105.1 bacterium
ATGGGGTTTGGGGGGTGGATGAAAACATTACCCAACGCACGCTGAATAACCTCATCGTCAAAATTCGTCAGGCCATCGAGAGCGATCCCGAGCAGCCGCGCTACCTGCTGACCGTCCACGGTGTGGGCTATCGGCTGGAAATGTGATGTGTTTGTGATGATTTTGGCAGGACGAGAGGGACCGTTCAGGTTAGACTGTTGCCTGATGTGGTGGTTACTGCTTACACTTTCGGCTCTGGCTGAGCCAGGTAAGGACTGGCTGTTGTTCCTTCCTCGAGAGAATACTTATGTGTGTTCTCGAGAGGCTGGTCACAGTGGGCGTTACAGCGCCAGCTTGCGCTCCACGCCGCGGGCCGACGATGTCAGCTACGCCCTGCTGGTGCAGGATCTGCAGGCCGGCAACTACCGCGGCCGCCGGGTGCGTTTCAGCGGTTTTCTGCGTTCCCGGTTGGAGAGCGGTTGGTGCGGATTGTGGCTGCGAGTGGACGGACGCCAGGGGCAGCCGCTGGCCTTTGAAAACCTGCAGAAGAGACCGGTGCTGGGCAGGACGGATTGGAATCGCTATCAGATTGAAATGGCGGTTCCGGCCGAGGCCAGCTCCGTGCACTATGGAGGCCTGCTGTGCGAGCGCGGTCAGATCTGGCTGGACGACTTTCGCCTGGAAGTCTTGGGAGAAGCTCCCGCCGGACTGGTTGAGCTGCGCAAGTTACGAACTCTCAGTGAGCCGTCCAATCTAGGGTTTGAAGAGTGAAGCGCCTGCTGCTCTGGGTCCTCCTCTGCCTGACTGCCTCGGCCCAGGGCATCCCCGGTATGCAGTCTGGCCTGCGACCCGAAATGCCGGGTCCCGAGGGACGCTGGGCCTTGTTGGTGGGTGTCTCTCGCTATCGAGAGCTGCCAGAGCGCCAGTGGCTTTCCAGTTGCGCCACCGACGCCGCCGATCTGGCTCTTTTTTTGCAGAGCGGTCGCGGAGGATCATTTCCGGCCGACCATGTCAAGCTGCTAACCGATCAGCAGGCCACCACTCAGAACGTGCGTCTGAGCATGGACGGCTTGATCAAGGGGGTGCGTCCGGGGGACGTGGTCTGGGTCTTTTTCGCCTGCCACGGTAAAGTGGAGCGCTACGGGGCTGGAGATGTGGCTTATCTGCTGATGCACGATTCCAATCCTGAGTTTCTCAACGCGACCGCTTTGCCGATGGATGAGGTCCGCCGGTATGTGGACGTGAATTTGCGCCAGGCCTACCAGATTGTCTTCGTGACCGACGCCTGCCACGCGGGCGCACTGGGGGCAGCTCCGGATCCCAATCAGCGCCTGAGCAGCATGGCTGATCAGTTGATGAACGTGGGCGATCGCAACGGGGTACTCAATATCATGGCCTGTCGCCGCGACGAAAGCGCGGTCGAGGATCCCTTTCTGGGAGGTCACGGGGTGCTGACTTACGCTCTCTTGCGCTCTCTCAACGGGATGGGGGATTCCCAGGACGGTGTGGTGCGGGCCCAGGATGTGCTGGAGTATGTGGGGCGCACCGTGCCGCGTCTGACCGATCAGCAACAGCATCCGCGCCACAGCACCAATTATCTGGATGAGTTTCCCATGGCCTATCTGAAGCAGGCAGGACCGTTGCTGCGTCTGCCCGACCCTCGCGGCAGCGTGCTGGATGCCGTGCGCGTAAGCTCTCCGGCCAGCTTGCGGGTGGTGGGTGGGGCCGAGAACAGCGAGTTCTATCTGGTGAGAGGGGCGGAGCAGCGCACCGTGGGTCGGGTTCTGAGCGCCGCCAATACTCTGGTGCTGGAGGGGTTACAGCCCGGCGCTTACGACCTGGTGCAGGAGCTGCAGGGCAAGCAGACCCACTGGAGCATTCAGTTGACCCCGGGCTCCCACTCGTTCAATGTGCGGGCGGGGGGGCTGGAGTAATCAGGAGCTTGTTCCTTAGAGCCCTCGGGCTTTGTTTTCGTGGTCGGCCAGCAAGTTGAGTTGGGCCTGGAACCAGTCACGGGCGGCCTGATCGCGAGCGATTTCCTGGCCGTCCGGCCCGTAGATGATCATGTAGGGCACGCTGTTGAGCTTGAACTGCTGGCAAACTGGTGATTTCCACTGGTCAATGTTGACTCGGTAGATCAGAAGGTTGCTAAATTTGTTGGTGCTCATGGTCAAGAGAGGGGCCATGGCCTGGCACGGTCCGCACCAGTCGGCGTAGAACTCAACCATGACGAACTTGTGGTCCTTGCCTAAATAAGGCTTCACGTCCACTTCCGCACCGGGCTGCTTTTCGTTGAGAACGATCGGGGGAGTGGGTTGATAACCAGGGGTGGCCAGGCCCAGGGGGGTCACTTTGGGGCCGCAGCCGCAGACCAGCAGAGTCAGAGCCAACAGTGCTTTCTTCATTAGCTCAGGTTTCGTCGTTTGGCTGAGAATTTCCCGGTGAACAATAAAAAGAGACCGTTGAGGTCGAAGGATCGATCCTCAACGGTCTCCTGGCAGTCTCGATAAAGCTATTCAGCCGGGGTTTCGGAAGCTTCGGGGGTTTCCTCGGCGCCCGGGGTGCCGCTGGCGCCAGGAGCTTCTTCGCCCGCGCCATCCAGAGAGGTAAAGCTCGACTCGAAGGCGTCGTAGCTTGCCTGGTTGGCTTCATAGGAACCCTTGGCAGAAACTTCGAGAACGATCAGGGGCTTCTTGACTCCCAGGATTTCCACGCTCCAGTCGACCTCCTGGCCGCCGTCCTTCAACTTGGCGGTGCCGTAGGTGGTGAAGGACTTGATGCCTCCCACTTCGTGCTCACTGCCTTCGCCTTCCGCCTTGATGTCGGTGAGAGCTTTTCCAAGCTCCTGGTCCAGACTCTTGGCGACTTCTTCCAGCTTGCCGTCGGGCGGCTTGATGAAGATGACAGAGATCTTGCCTTCGTCGGCCGAGAGGTCGCCTTCAGCGTCCTTCTTCCAGTCGGCCGGGATGGTGTATTTGATGCCGATATCCTCAAGGACGACCTCCTCACCGGCGCCAGGAGTGGCGGCGGTGGGTGTGCCGGAGGTGGCCGGGGTGGCCACGGCTACAGGCGAAGCGCTGGCGGTGACGGCGGTCGTAGTGGTGTTAGTGCTCGTGGAAGTCTCTGCGGGTTTGCTGCAACCGGAGAAAAACAGACCAGAGATTGCGATAGTGGTGAAAAGCAGTTTTTTCATCCCCGACAGTTGCAGGCCGACCCGTTGAATCCTTCCAGAATTGACGATTGGGAAGCAGTTTGCCTGGGACGAGTTTTTCAGCCTATTCAGACTCATGATGTTGACCTTCTTTCGGAATTTCGGTCGCCAGCGGCGTGCCTGAGCATCGGCCCGGGACGTGATTGGGGTGATGACCCCTGAACAGTATGCTCGGGCTCTGCTCGCTTTTCTGGACGCCAGGGGGGCGTCTGGGGGGCGCCAGGGGGCGATACCGGGAGGAAACGTATGCGGGGGTCCCGCACTGGGACCGGCATGGAAGAGAGGCGGATCGGGCGTTTTCGGGTTCTCTCCGAGCATGCTCGGGGGGGCATGGGCGACTTGTTGAGAGCTCAGGATGAGACCTTGAACCGGCCCGTGGCTCTCAAACTTCTGCGTCCAGAGCGGCTGCTGGAGGAGGGGGCGGTGGCCCGCTTTCGTCGCGAAGCCCTGACCGTGGCGCGTTTGAAACACGATCACATCGCCGCCCTCTATGAGTTTGGCGACGACCCCCAGCAACCATACCTGGCGATGGAGTGGGTGGATGGGCACAGCCTGGAAGAACTTCTGCGTTCCGGGCCGCTGGGGATGGATCGGGCCCTGTCCATTATGGCGCAATTGCTGGGCGCTCTGGACTACGCTCACTCTCAAGGGGTCATTCATCACGATATCAAGCCGGCCAATTTGATGCTTTCCAACGGGCGCCTGACAGTGGTGGACTTCGGGCTGGCCTCTCTATTGACCGAGCCGACGGTGATGGAAACCGGCCCGCTTTACTGCACTCCACTGTATATGGCACCCGAGATGGCGGCGGGAAATGCCGTGGATGGACGGGCCGATCTGTACAGTGCCGCCCTGGTCTTTTTTGAGATGCTTGCGGGTCGACCGGCATTTGGTCCCGGCTCGGTCACGCAGATCGTGGCCCAGCAGGTCAATGGGCCGCGCCCGATTCTGAGCGAGTATCAGCCGAAATTGCCCACCTCCCTGGATCCGATTCTGGTCAAAGCTCTCGACACCGATCCGTCCAAGCGTTATGCCAGCGGCGCGCAGTTGCTGTCCGCCATCCAAAGTGTGCTGACCCCCAAGGCGCGATCCGGGCTGGTCTGGCCTCTGGCCGCTGCGCTGGTGTTGACGGTCAGTGGGGCTGTGGCCATGAACAAAGCCCCCTTGCTTCCCCACCCAACTCCTGTCCCGCTGCTTCAGGAGGTTTGGCACCATCCCGCCCCCTACGCACCCTGGTTGGTGCGCGGCCGACAGTTGCTGGTGGATTCTCAAACAGAACTGCTTTCTCTGGATGGCCAACTGGCTGAGATCCGCTGGCGCGTGCCGCAAACCAGTCCGGCCAAACTTCTTCTGGATACTGAGACAGCCATCTGCCGATTGGCGCAGGACGGCAAGCTGGAGGCCTTTGAACCGGCCAAGGGCCGGCAACTGTGGAAGGTTCCCCTTTCGCTGGAGCCGGAGCGCGCTTCGGTATCAAGTGACGATGAGGTGTATTTTTCGACCAGCACCCGCCTGCTGGCTTTCGATCCGACCGCTCCCCAAGAAGAGTGGGACATTCAAATCGCCCCTTCCAGTCTGGCCGCGGTCGGGGATGAGACTCGAGTGGTGGTGGCGGGAGGTAAGCGCCAGTTGACAGCCTATGCTTACGCCGACAGTCAGAAAGCCTGGCGGCGCACGGTGCCGGCTGAGGTGAATTGTCTGTGGCTGGGCGAGGCCGGTCTGATGGTGGGATGTCAGGATGGCTCGCTGCTGGCTCTGAATGCCACGGACGGCAGCACTGACTGGCAGACCGAGAGTGTTGAAGCCTCGCCTGTGGAGATTTTGGAGGGCGATGACAACTGGTTGGTGGCGGCCTGGCGGGATGGAGAGCTGGTTGGCTTTGACAGCAATGGCAACGAAGCCTGGAAGCTGCAGCTGGGCGAGCGTCCCGTCGGTTTGCATTTGCTCAAAGATCGACTGCTGGTGGCTGGAGCCAACAATCGCTTGCTGTGCCTGGATGTGGCCCATGGCCGCCAGCTTTGGCAGGCCAGCACCAGGGGGCCCTGCCAGTCAGCCCCACGCTGGCTGGGAAGCTCGAGGTTGGTGGTGCCGCTGAAGGATCAGTTGGTCGTCTATCAGGTCGACCCCCGCACGCCCCCTTAGCGACCAGTTGGCCGGGCTGGCTTGAGCTAGGCTCAGCCTATGCACACTCGAAGAATGTGGTTCCAGAAGTTGGCCCTGGGTCTGGGTGGGTTGGTCCTCTCCGCCTGCCAGAACCATTCCCCCGCTGACCCGGCTCTCCGTCTCTGGAATCGGGCCGCCTACGGACCTTGCTGGGGAGACCTGGAACGCTTCCGGCTGGATGATTTTTTGGAAGAGCAACTGCATCCTGAACAGATCCGGGATGCCGATTGTCAACGTCGGTTAGATGACTACGAGTTTGTGACGCTGGACAAAAGCCTGGAGCAACTCTGGCGCGATCACTATCTGCCCATGGATGAAGCGGAGAGCGACGAGGAGTGGGAAAATGTGGCCCTGCCCTACACCGAGACGGTCCAGGCCACCTGGTTGCGGGCCGTCTACAGTCGCCGCCAGCTGCAAGAAGTACTGAGCGAGTTCTGGCACAACCACTTCAATGTTTACGGGCCACACGATGATGTGGCGCCGCTGCTGGCTGCCTACGACCGGGACGTCATCAGGCCGCACGTGCTGGGGAACTTCGGCTCCATGCTGCAGGCGGTGGCGCGTCATCCGGTGATGTTGCTCTATCTCAATAACAGCAGCAACGAGGTGGCCGGACCCAACGAGAACTATGCGCGCGAACTGCTGGAGCTGCACACCCTGGGCCCGGGCAATTACCAGGATAACGACGTGCGTGAGGTGGCCCGGTGCTTTACGGGTTGGGGACTGGATGACGGAGATGACGACAACCTGAGCGGTGGGAGCGGTCGCTTTATGCTTCGGCCGGAACGCCACGACCGCTTTAACAAATTCATTCTGGGTCAGTATTTGCGCAGTGATCAGGATGGGCTGCGCGAGGGCAGTTTGGTCTTGGAGCGGTTGGCCCAACACCCGGCCACGGCCCGGCATGTCTGTCTCAAGTTGTGCCGTCGATTTGTCTCAGATGACCCACCCGAGGGTCTGGTTTCACGGGCTGCCCGTCTGTTTCTCAAGCAGAGGGAACAACCTGATCAGTTGCGTCAGGTGGTGGCCCTGATTCTGCGCTCGCCAGAGCTGCTGGATGGTCGAGCCGTCAAGTTTAAGCGTCCCTTTGAGTTCGCCGTCAGTCTGGCCCGAGCTCTGGAGGTGGAACTGGATCCGGATGAGGATTTTCTGGACCTGTTTGCGGCCACCGGGCAGCCGCTGTTCGGGCGGCCGACCCCGGATGGCTATCCGGATCGGGCGGACGGCTGGCGGCACAGCAGCTCCTGGCTTTTTCGTTGGCGGCTGGTGGAGCCCATGCTGGAACAGTTGCCCCAGGCGACCTTTGATTGGCAGCGTCGACTGTTGGGTCGGCCCTGCAGCTATCCGGAGATCCTGGCCGGTTGTCACTCTCCACGGGAACTGGTGGCCATGCTGGCCATGGGCCCGGACTTTCAAGTTCGCTAAAGGAGGCTCTGTGCTTCGACGAACCTTTCTTCAAGGATGCAGTCTGTTGGCGGGGGTGCGTCTGAGCGGTCTGGCCTGGGCCAGCCCCGCCCCCGCCCCCAAGCCTCAGCGTCTGGTGTTGGTCTCCTTGCGTGGAGGTTGGGACGCTCTGAACGTAGTGATTCCGCGGGGCCAGGATCAGAAATACTATCTGCAGGCCCGTCCCAATCTGGGTCTGCGGCAGAGCCTGAAGCTGGATGATTGCTTTGGTTTCAACCCGGCTCTGCGGCAGCTGCACAGCCTTTGGGGCGAGAGGCGGCTGGCCGTGGTTGTGGCCACCGGCCTGACCAGCTTGCAGACTCGCAGTCATTTTGAATCGATTGCCAGCATCGAAAGCGCCTCGGCGGGCGGAGGAAATGGCTGGTTGGCCCGCTACCTCCAAACCCTCCCGGGCAAGGATTTCGCGGGTCTGGCGGTGGGGGCTCCCAGTCTGGCTCTGCAGGGGTATTCGGGGACTTTGACTCTGGACTCTCTGGCCGATCTGGACTTTCAACTCCCTCGTGAGGATTTGCTGTTGCGGCTGTACGGCCAGGACTCTGCCGGTCGGGCGCTGGAAGCGTTGCGGCTGGGACGTCGATTGGCCCGGAAACAAGTCTCGGCGGACTATCCCGAGAGCGAGTTTGGGGCCCGTTTGCGGGAGGCTTCGCGGATGCTGCGCTGTCCTGAACTGGGGGTAAGGGCTTTAACGCTGGAGTTGGATGGCTGGGATACCCACATTGACCAGGCACCCCGACTGGAGGGACTGCTTGAAGAGTTGGATTCGGGCCTGGGAGCTTTTGCTCGGGATCTGCAGGGTCAGGGGGTGACGGTGGTGTTGATGAGTGAGTTTGGGCGACGCTTAGCCGAGAATGGCGCGGTCGGAACCGATCATGGCCATGGATCCGTCATGCTGGTGCTGGGGGATGGCGTGGTTGGAGGGATCTATGGCAGCTGGCCGGGTTTGGCGAAAGAACAGCTTTATGATCTGCAGGATCTGCAGGTGACCTGCGATTACCGTCGGGTGCTCTGGGAGGTTCTCTCGGTTGGCATGGGATGTTGTGAGGCCCAGGCGGTTTTCCCTGGAGCGGGCAAATTGGAGCCCCTGAATTTTATGAGGGCAATAACCTGAGTCCCTGGCCCCGACGTACTTCGATCAGGTCGCGTCCGGCCTCGCGCAGGCGGGCACGCACGCGCTTGATCAGGCCATCTACGGCCTCTTCGCTGATTCCCTCGCCGGCCGCGTCCGGCCAGACGGTGCGCACGACTTCCTCGCGGTTGACGAAGGAGCCGGTCCGGGCATCCAGCAGGCGTAAAAGGGTGAGTTGGGCCGGCGACAGGGGAGGAACGAGAAGCTGACCATCCACGTAAACCTCCTGAGCCTGCTCGTCCAGCCAGACCCCCTTGAGGCGGCCAACTCGCTTGCCTCCACGGGTCTGTGCCGGGTCGTGGAAGTGAAGGCTGAGTACCCCTCCGAGCACCAGCTCGTCTCCATCTTGTAGCGCGACCGGGTCGACCCCCAGGGCTTTGCCATTGAGAAAAGTGCCAAATCGACTAGATAGATCTTGGACTGTGTAGCCTGCCTCGCCTCGCACAATCTTGAGATGCTGGCGGGAGACCTGGGGATAAGCAAAAATCAGATGAGCTCCCTGTCTGCCTAAAACCACTTCTCGCGAGGGCAAGAAGTGCTCTCGTCCGCCTTCGCTCAAATAGGCCAGTTGGGGACTGGCTTCCAGGGCTTCGGTGACATCCTGGTGGTTGTCCATCCCCTCCAGTCGGGTGCGCACCTCGGCCGCACTGGACGGACGCTGATCCCGGGCCAGCTCCAGCATTTGCTTGAGCAGAGCGCTGAGAGCAGCCGGCACGGCCGGGTTCAGGTCGCGGGCGGCCAACATCTCCTGATCGGCCAGGCGTTCCAGCGGAGTGGGTGGAGCTTTGCCGGTCAGCAGCGCGTACATGGTGGCGCCCAGTCCATACAGGTCGGAGCGAGGGTCGGTCCCGCCTGCCCCTTGATACTGCTCAGGAGGGGCATAGCCGGCCGAGCCCATTCCTTGGAGAAAGGTGGCTGTGGCCTGGCCGGGTTCGCAGCGGCGGGCGATGCCGAAATCGATCAAGCGAATTTTCTGATGTTCGTCCAGCATCAAGTTGGCCGGCTTGAGGTCTCGAAACAGGATATTGCGACCATGCAGGTAGGTCAGGGCGTCACAGATCTGTCTTGCCCACTCCACCACCTGCGCTGGGGGGAACGGCTTCTGACGAGTTTGCAGACGCTGCCACAGGTTCTGCCCGGGCAGGTAGGCCATGACCAGATAGTAGCGCCCGGCCTCCTCAAAGTAATCAAGTACCGAGACCAGGTTGGGATGGTCCAGTTGGGCCAGCAGCCGGGCTTCTTGCTGAAACTGTTCCAGGGCCCGGCCGTCGGCGTCCAGGTGACGCATCTCCTTGACGGCCACTTCTTTACCCAGAGATTGCTGGTGGGCCAGGTAGACCGATCCCATTCCGCCGGTCCCCAGCATCGATTGAATGATATAACGCGAGGCCAGCACCGTGCCTTGAGTATGAGGGCTCATAGCCGCCGGCCTTCTGCGCCCCCCAAGCGCCCCCCTGGCGGCCAGCACTCCCGACGGCCAGAGACTAACCTGAGGACACGGAGGTAAACAAGAATGACGACGACGACTCAAAGCCCGGGAAATGCCGTGCGCTGGCTGCTGCTGGCCGCCTTTTGCCTGGCCATGCTGGTGGGGGGTTGGTCCTATCAACGCTGGCTGAGCGGGATGGTGGCGCAAAAGGCGGCCACCAAGGACGCCACCCTTTTTGAATTTGACAACGAAGAGACGGACGACGTGGTGCGGGTGATTGCTACTATCTCCTCGGTCGACCCGCTCAAAGGAGACATGACCGTGCGCCTTGAGACCAGTGCCGAAGGAAACCTGGTCTCTGACGATGGCACACTCAAACAGGACATCCATATTTACGTGAACAGCGTGACCGGTAAGGCCGACTACCCCTTCAAGCGCGGCGAAACAATGGGGCCCATCGAATACACCACCAGCCTGGACGGCAGCACCTTTCAATACCCCAATGATCGCTATCAGGCCTATGTGGAGGTGATCGCCAGCAACGAGAAAGCCGAGGCCGTGCCTCTTGAGGTTGAAGGCTACAGCACCGCGGGCGGCTTCGTGATTCGCAAAGGCGACGTCAAGGACGTCTTCGAGCACAATGTGCCCGAGTTTGACGAGGGCGAGGCCCGAGTGGTGCTCAATATGGAGCGCAGCGCTCCCGTCAAGCTCTTTGCCCGCTTTATTTTGACCCTGCAGTGGTTGTTGGCTCTCTCTGGTCTCTCGGTGGTTTTGCGCGTCGTGATTGGGGGGCGCAAGTGCGAACTGGCGCTCTTTACCTGGCTTACGGCCATGCTCTTTGCCCTGCCTCCGATGCGCAACGCGATGGTGGGTGTGCCCTCGATCGGGATCTATGTGGACTTCTTAGGATTCCTCTGCGCTGAGGGGCTGGTGGCCTGCAGTCTGGCCGCGCTGGTGCTGACCTGGCACCTGCGCAAGGCGGGCTAAATGGGACCTGCGGCCGGTCCCGCTCACAAGAGTCTGGGTCGGCCGCAGGTCTTGCCATCTGACGGGCGAACCGCCGAGACGTGAATGAAACTCAATCCAAGGTCGGCGTCGGCGAAGAGGATATGCGCCGCGAGATCGGACTGCTGCTCGGCGCTCTGATCGTTGTTAACAGCACTATCGGGACGGGGATTTTCAAAACCCCGGCGCAAGTGGCCCGACTGACGGACTCGATGGGTATGGCCCTGGGGGTCTGGGTGATCGGAGGGGTGATCGCTCTGTGTGGGGCTCTTTCGATGGCCGAGCTTTCGGCCAGTATGCCGCGCACCGGTGGCCTCTACGAGATTCTGCGCCGGGCTTACGGTCCCAAGGTGGCCTTCTTGTTCGGCTGGGCCAAGCTGACCTTACTCATTCCCAGCGCGGTGGGTAGTTTCGCTCGCCTGGCCGCGGAGGCATTGACTTCACTGCTGGCTCTGCCCCCCAATGCAAGCCGAGACACCTGGCTGTCCATCGGCTTTCTGGTGCTTTCAGCCGGATTCAACCTGATGGGGGTAAAGACCAATGCCTTGCAACAGGCCTTGATTACGGTGGCCAAGTATGTGGGAGTGGCTTTCCTGGCGGCGGTCGGCCTGCTCTGGCCCTTGTCTGAGCAAGCACCGACGATGGCCGCCGCCAATATCGGACCGGGAGGGTGGGCGGGGGCTTTCGCCGCCCTGGTTTCGGTGATGTGGGCTTACGATGGCTGGGCGGATCTGGCCAGCCTGTCGGGAGAGGTGAAGAATCCCGGCCGCACTTTGCCCAAGGCTCTGATTTTGGGCACGGCCTCGATCGTGGCCCTGTACCTGGCCGCCAACCTGGGTTATGCGCGCACCCTGGGACTGGCCGGCCTGCAAGCTTCAACCACCGGCAGCAACATGGCCGGAGCCAACCTGGCCCGCGCCGCTTTGGGAACGTTTGGCCAATCGCTGCTCAGCCTGCTGGTGTTGATCAGTTGCCTGGGAGGAACCATGGGCTCGCTGCTGACCGGCTCGCGCATTTTCGTTCCCATGGCCAGCGACGGTCTGTTTGTGGCCTGGTTGGGGAAGATTTCTCCGACCACCCACATCCCCGCTCGGGCCGTGGCCATGGCCGCCTTGCTGGGGCTGGGTTACGTGACCAATCGCTCCTTTGAGCAGTTGACGGACGGATTTGTGGTCGGCTATTTCCCCTTCTACATCATGGCGGTGGCCAGCGTCGCCATCATGCGGTCCAAAGAGCCTGACCTGGAACGGCCTTTCAAGGTTCCCGGCTATCCGGTGGTTCCGGCGCTCTTTATTATCGGCGCGGTTTCTCTGCTTTGGGGAGCACTCTCCAGCGTGGATAAAACGGCCGGACTTTCTCTGCTGGTGATGCTGGCTGGTTTTCCGGTGCAGTGGATTTGGGCCCGTTTCTTCCGCAAGCCTGCCCCGCCCCATTCGTTAACCTGAGCCCGTCGATTTGAGGGGGTCTTTCGCGCTCTTTGATGGATCAGCAACCGGTTGACCTGAACCGTGAACCGGGCGCGGTCCTGGTAGGTCGTCCCGTCCCATCGCGTCGAAGTAACCCCGATGCGTAACGATCGAGTGGAAGTTCTCGAAGGTACATTCACCACCCTCATGGACGGCCTCCGCCAGGCCGGTTACCAGGATGAGACCGTCAATGGCGAGCGCCCCCAGTGGGAACGGCGCGCGGGCTGCTCTCTGCTCATCCTTTTCGCCAGTTGCTTCTATGGAGGCTTCATCTCCTTGGTCCAGGCCGCCACCGGCCGCGATTTCCTCGCCCGCTTTGGACCGGGCATGGCTTTGCTGGCCTGGCTCTGGCTCTGGAATTCCCTGCGCGTCTGGTCCAGCCAGAAGGCCAAAATGTATGGCACCCTGGATCTGGACGATCACAAGCTCCGAAGCGTGACACGCTGGTTGGACGCCCTGGAGGTGGACCTCGACCCCGAAGCTACTCAGCGCCTGGAGCTGGACCTGAAGATTACCAAGGAAGAGGTTTTCAGCCCCGGTCAACTGGTCTGTGAACCGAAACCCTGGCTCAAAGCCGACCTGCGCCTGCAGGGCGGCCGCAAGCTCCAGTTCAGCGTCAGTCGTGGCTTTAAGCGCAAGACCCGCAATAAGCGCCGCGGCTTCAAAGTGCGTGGACGCATGTGGGACATCATCGATATCAGTGCTACTCCGTTGCCCCCTCTGCGGGAAACCTGCGCGCCACCCTTCGGCCTTCATCTGCTGCAGAGCAAGTACAATCCCGAGCGCCAGCAGCGTCAAATGCGCCTCACCACCGACCGGGCCCTCATAGCCCAATACGGCAGCGAGAGCTTCCCAATCGAGCAGCTAGTTAACGAACGACGCCTGCTGCAGGCACTCATCTATTTCTTTGCCGCCCGAACCCAGCCCCCCACCGAACTCTTGGGAACGACCCAGTTGTAGGCATCGGTTGGTTGGTATTCCATTCTTGGTGTCGGATTGGATCGTGTTTTGGGAGGCATTCCCGCCTCAACAGCTGGAATGAGGAGGGATGCGCAAACGTATTTTTCTCTCGTTCTTGTTGCTCTTTTCTATCTGTGTGCCGGTCCTGGCTTACCCCGTCCACGGGGTTACAGGTTCGATGGGCGATCGCCAGCGGACCATGAATGTGAAAGATGGGGTGGTTCTCTGGTGGACCAAGTACGGTGTGGCCTCGAATGTGGTGGAAGTTCACCTTTTTGCTCGCAAGCTGAGCCCGGACGAACTGCGCTCCTTCGCTGAGAATGTGGGTCCGGCCGGTGATCTGGGGCGAGCTTTAGATAGCAAGCGCTCGGCCAACTCCGCCCTGGACTCTGCCCGAATGATTCTGCAGGTTTTTTACCCGGGTCCGGTTCGCGACCTCAGCCAGGGAATGAGCCCCAACGGCGCAGCCATGTGGCTTCCGGGTCCTGGTTCACTCTCAAGTGCCGAGTTGGGCGGCGTTCTCAAGCTCAGCGGGCCTCTGCGTCAGGGGGCCAAGATCGAGGCTGAGGGGAGTGGAACCAATTCCCAAGGGATTCGCTGGGGAGTTCGGGGGGCGCTGCCGTTGATTATTCTGTCCAGCAAATAGCGGTTTCAGCCAGGCATGTTGCCGAGTCTTAAGCCAGTCGGTCCAGCAGGTGCTGAGTTCGGGCCGACGGCTGACGAGTGAGAAATCCGCAGCCTTTGCCCTGAGCGTAGGGCACGGGCGTTTCGAACTGATCTGCGGTGGCGTCGAGAATGGTTCCGTCCTGATTCTTGAGATACCAATGCGGACCCCCCTCGTGACGAATGCTCTGAGGCGTCCAACCCGCTGCCTTACCGCCCAGCCGATGGTAGAGGGCCTCGCTGGCGACGTAGCAGTGTCCGGCCACAGGGTTGGGGTTGCCTTGGTATTCTGGTTTGCGCAAATCATCACTGAGAACCGACCGAACCCGTTCGACCTCGGCCCGCCGCTTGCGGTCGGTGCAAACATAGGTGGTCACTCGATCGTTGGGGCTGGATTTGGGCGTGCGTATCATGGACCCAGGATAACAACAGGGCTTGAAAGTCTTCTGAATTTATACTGGATTCACAGCCTCGGGTTTCAAAGCTGACGCCAGAGTCCAGCCCGCACCACCAGACAAAGGGCCTTCAGCGTGTTTCCGTAATAATCGTCGTCCTCGAGGTCGCTACCGGTCACCACGAAATCCCAGCAATCGCCGGCCCAATCCGCTTCAGCCGGAATGCACAGGGCGGCCAGGGCGATAGGGGCTACGAAGGCCTGGCTGCTTTCCCAATGGGGCGATAGGCGCGCACCTTTCAAGGTGTAACCATTGGCGATCTTCGAGGGATCTCCGTGGGTGACCTGATCCAGCCAACAGGTGGGGGTTTTCAGAAGCGCAATCGCCCGGCTCTCCCGGTTGCAAATGGCGTCCACACCCAGCCGAAAAGGGACCCGGCAGGCGTTGTAGCCGAAGCTGGCGTCATCCTTGCTCTCCAGGTAATCAGGGGGAACCAGTTGGGGAGCCTGGCCGGGTCGGACGGTCACAAAATCGGGCCAAAGTCCCGCCCTGGGACTGTGTTGCCGCTGCAAACTGGCAAGCACTCGATAGCTATTGTTCAAGACCGTCTCCCAGCGCCGGTCGTGACTGGCCCGGGCGAAGGCGCGAAAATGGCCCGGCATGATGTCGGAAGTTCGAACTCCAAAGTAATATTTGGGCTCGTCCGGCTGGATGAAGCTGCCCAGGCCGACCATCTGCGTTTTGGGATTCACGTTGCAGCGCAGGATTTCGGGCAACATGGCTCGCCCCTGGGCGCCATAGGGTTCCCCCCAAGTCTGGCCCGCCCAGAGCAGTGCATAGGCGATATCTAAATCCCCGTCGCTGGCCGAACTGACAGAATTCTGGTCATGGTGGGTCTGGTTCCAGGCCATCAGACGGGGCGACTGCGGGCTTGGATGGTGTAAGTAAAAGCGGTAAAGACGGTCGAAGTCGGCACGGGCCTGGGGATCGAAGCGCGCCATGGCCACCGTCAAAAGCATGCCGTAGCCGTGGCCCTCCGAGATGGAATACGTTCCAGGGGCCTGGCCGCCTCCACGGGATTCGGGGCCGATGAGGATGTAGGCTTCACCGGCCTCAGGGCCGTAGCGAAGATAATGCTTCTTCCATTTGCGGTAGAACTGAACGGCTTCCACCTGGCCAGGACCGGTCTGGGTCCAGGCGGGCCACAGCAAGGCGAGCCAAAGACAGGCCGTGAGCAATCCTCTCATGATGGCTGATGTACCGTTCCTTTTCGTTCCAATTTGTTCCACCCGGAAGAGATTCCGCTGAGGGCCTGGGTGAGCGACTTGATGACCACAAGATACATTAACTGTCGATACACAATCCGTTGGGTGAACATCCAAAAAAGGGGCCGGCGGGGCTCGCGCTCCATCCCGAAGGCCAACCAGGCGCTGGAAAATTCAACCCCGAAAAAGAGCAGATAGAGTGAGCCAACCGACGAGAGGTGCTGTAGGGCCTGTCCGGCTGGTTGCCAATCCGTGGCTGCGGATGCGGCGCCTTGGAGGCTGAAGGCGGCCCAGCCCAGGGCCCAGAGAATCTGCAGGTCCACCAGGGGGGAAAGCAATTGCGAGAAGATCTGAAAGAGCCAGAGCGAGGGTAGGACCAGGCGCCCAAAATAGCCGTGGCGGCCCAGGGCTCCACGATGCTTCCAAAGGCACTGCAGGTTGCCATAGGCCCAGCGAAAGCGCTGTCGGAAGAGGGTGGGCAGGCTGTCGGGGGCCTCCGTGTAGGCTCGGGCGGCAGGTTCATTGACCACGCGATAGCCGGCCAGGCGTAAGCGCATGGTCAAATCCATATCTTCGGCCAGAGTATCGGAACTGTAGCCACCGATGTCGCGCACGGCCTGAGTGCGCCAGGCACCGATTGCACCTGGTACTACCGGAACGGCATTGAGTGCCTCATAGGCCTGGCGATCCAGATTTTGGCTGGCGGTGTACTCGATCGACTGCCAGATGGTGAAAAGGTTGCCACAATTGCCGACTTTCACATTGCCCGCCACCGCGCCCACGCTGGGGTCGTCAAAGTGCCTTGCCAATCTTTGGATGGCCTGGCGGTCGAGCAGGGTGTCGGCGTCTACGCACAGCACCACCGGGGTGTCCACCTGGGCCAGAGCGGTGTTGAGGGCCCGGGCCTTTCCGCCATTGGATTGACGAACGAGGCGGACCCGCGAGTCGCTGCCAAAGCGTTGCTCGACCACTTCGGCCGTGGCATCCAGCGAGCCGTCATCCACCACAACAACGGACAGGCCTGGGTAGTCCGAAGCGAGTAAGGATTCGATGGTGCGGGCGATTACGGTTTCCTCGTTGTAGGCGGCCACCAGCACGGTAAGGGGCGGTTGACCGTGCCCGACCACCGTGGGGAAGCGGTGGGCCCGACAGGCCAACCAGGCGATCAGCAAGCTGCGGGATACCCCCAGGAAAATGGCCGCCAGGAAAAGCCAGCCCAAGATTCTTTGACCCCAAGATAGGCCCCAATAGAACAGCCAGTTGGCCTGCAAGCGCAGGCGACTCTCTCCCGCCGTGGCAGGCATGACTCGGTCCCGATGACTCCCCAGGAGCTGGGACACGGTCACGAATCGATAACCACGGCGTTGTAACTCAGGGATCAGAATTTTCAGAGCTTCCACCGTGGCGCTGCGGTCCCCGCCCGCGTCGTGGAGCAGGAGGCAATTGCCAGGTTTTGTCTCCACTTCTTGAATGGCTGCCCGGGCAATGTCCGAGGCAGTGCGTGGGCGTGTCTGGCCGGCCCCAGTTGGCTCGAGCAGCCGCCAATCTTCGGGGTCGAGCAACTCTCCCACCGTATGGTAGCCAAGTTTGGAGGCCACCACCAGAGGATGAACCTCTTCCGGGCTGGTGGGCTCGGCGTCCGCGTTATAGGGTGGACGGAAAAGCAGGGTGGACCGACCGCAAAGCGATTGCAGCACGCGCTGGGTCAGATTGAGTTCCAGTTCTACGCGGGGATCGGCCAGCGCGCCCAGGTTGGGGTGAGAAAAGGAGTGGCTGCCAATCTCGTGGCCTTCTTGATCCATCCTTTGCAACAATTCAGGATAACGCAGAGCATTCTGGCCCAATACGAAAAAGGTGGCGTTCACGTGTTGTGAGCTCAGAACATCCAGCACCGCTCCCGTGTACTCAGCCGAAGGGCCATCGTCAAAGGTCAGGGCTACGGCCTTGTCCAGATGGCCTGATCGGCGAATCTGATAGGTGGAAGGCAGTTGCTCATATTCACAGGAAACGATCAGGCCGCTGACGGGGTCGGTCGTGATTCTGCGTTGGCCCGGACCGGGGGCCGACTCTACATTGAGAATTTCTCCCTGGCCTACAAATTCCACACCGAAAGACGGGTCGATTTTCTCCAGGGCCGAGGCTTGAGGCGGCTGGGGGAGCCGCTTGCGATGAAGGAACTTCCAGATACTCGGGTCTTCGGCTCCCATCACCCAGAGAGCCGCCCCTTTGACCCCCAAAGGTTGAGCCAGGCGCCATTGATTGGCCGCTGATATCGCATCCAGAAGCCAGATTTGATGAGTTCGCCGCTGGTCGTCCTGATAGGCCAGATGCGAGTTCAGGGAAGCTGGATCAAAGGTCAGGTCTCGAGCCTGGCCGTGCAGGACCCCCAAGGCGGTAAAGTAGTTGAGGACCTCCGCCCTGGGGCTGTCAACGGCCTCCGAGGTGACCCAATCATAGCCGTAGTTCCCGATTCCCAACACCAGCCGCTGGGCAGGGAATCTGGTCAGAGCCTTCTGCAGTACTTGCTGACACCACTCCACAGGGGCGATGGGTCCGGGGGGATCCTCGGCAGCGTGCCGATCGTAGGCCATCAACACAATAGCCTGGCAGGACTGATTCAGGGTCGCCCAATCGACATCGGGACGCTCCAGAATCGAGGCCTCCAGGGCGATGGAGAGAGAGAAACCGGCCGGACCCAGGGCCTGGGCAAGCCGCCTCAAGAAAGCGGGGTAGTGCTTCCAGTCGACCGGGTCGAGATTTTCAAAGTCGACCTGGACACCCTGGAGATGATGACTCCTCAGAAAATGGAGGATGTCCGCGATCAGCCGATCTTGATCTTGGGGATTGGAGAGCAGACGGTGCACGCGCAGGGGATCAAAACCGGATCCCACGGCATTGTTGAGGACGGGCTCTACCCGGATGCGGTGCTGGCTGGCAATGTTCAGAACCTCCAGCGTGTGAGGGTTCAGGTCAAAGCGGAAATCCTCAGTGTTCAGCCGCAGCCCGTCGGCCTCCAGATGCAGCCAGACGGGATACAGGTCGGTCAGGCTGTCGGCGTGGGCCTTCAGCGAGTTGAGGCCGCTCTTTTGCCAGGGAGCATAGTAGGCGGCCATGGTGGCCAGGCAACCGGTCGGCTGGGGCAGCTGCTTGCCAGAGGTCGGACGGTGGGCCAAAGCCGGAAGAGTGGACGGTGCGGGATGAAGCAGTTGAACGACTTTTTGCGGTTGTCTCAGCTTGGGGAAATGAGGCAGCGCCATAAGGCTGCTCAAGACGGCGACGGAGAGAAGGGTGAATAGACCGGCCAGCAGCCAGCTGATAGACCGAAGCCATCTGAACCGTCGCCCGCTGAAATCAACAAAGACCGACGGCACGAGAGGCCGTGCTTCGGGTGGCTTGAGCGAAATCATGGACACAGCCTCACTTCAAATCGGCAACTTTCAGAGCGTCGTTGGTCCTGAGAACAGATTTGCGCCACGCAGCAGACAGGCCCGGGAGTCTGCCTGCTCGGCCGGCTCTGCTGAGCGGCTACCTGGCGTGACCGGGCGATTGTCTCCAATGTCTGGGGTGCATTGGGGGTATCGGCAGGATCATCGCACGGTAAAGAGCATCCGCCATCACCTCCTCAAAGGCGCCGCTGGGGCGGGCGTCCAGCCCGTGCCACCACCTGCGCGAGGCAACGCTCAACACCGGTGGTGGCCCCGGCTCATCCAGCGCGGACCCTGGCGGGCGTCCAGCCGGTGCCACCACCTGCGTGAGGCAATGCACAACACCGGTGGTGGC
>JAFEBA010000126.1:0-10461 GCA_018266105.1 bacterium
GTTGCCAGCGTTACCGGCGTTGCCAGCGTTGCCCGCGTTACCGGCGTTGCCAGCGTTACCGGCGTTACCGGCGTTACCCGCTCCACCGGCGGCGCCGACGCCACCGCGTCCGAGGGCGCCCTGCCAGCCCTGAGCCATTTGAGCGACGATTTGGAGGAGAGTCTGCAAGAGGGGCATCAGCTGATTGAGGCCGGTCTGACCAGCGGCGCCGAGTCCGCCGGCTCCACCGAAGCCGCCCAGGCCGGCGCCGACACCACCGAAACCTCCCATGCCGCTCAGGCCACCACCGAAGCCGCCGCCATAGAGGCTGCCCATTCCGGAGAGGTCATAACCATTGGCTGCCGAGGGGAAGTTGGCGGGGAGCTGAGTCACACCGCCGGTGCCGATTCCGAGTCCGTTCATACTGTAAGCCATCTTGTAGGTCCTCCTAGTTGCTATCTGACATTTCTCTGACGTGCTTAGATTACCGTGCCCCGGAGAATTCGAGAGAAAAGAGACCCCGATCATGTTAACAGCCTGTAAACAGAAGGCTAAATGAGTTCGGCTAAAACACTTCTAAAACAAGGTAAACATCATATTTTAAGCCGTTTTTTGAAGGTCTTCGAATTATTAACTGCTCGTGACGACTCAGAAGACCCCCTAGACGAACGACTCAACTCGTGTGAGGGCGTCCCAAGATCATGAGACCTGTGTAGTCGTCACGAAAGCCTTGTGAGCGCAGGCTTTCGGCCCACCGGCTGGCCAGCGCGCTCTCTCCGTCTATCTCTTGAATACGCAAGCTCTTACCTTTGACGTCGTTGGCCAACTGAGCCAGCGCCCGGCCGGCCCAGGCCGCCAACTGCCCATCTTCTAGAGCCTGGAAAGCCGTCAACTTGCGCATTCCCTTCTCAAGGAAGTAGCAAGGCTTACCGTCTGCCAGCACGAGCTTGGCCCCTGCCACGCGGCGGGGCCGGCCGCCATTATCCGGCCAGGGCAACAGTCCACCGTAGGGCTGGGCGGGATCGATGGCGGATAGCACCAGACCATGGCTGAACTCCTCGTCCGTTTCATCCCAGGCCGGTTCAGTCTGTTGACGGGCCTGGCGCAGTTGGTCAATGGCTCCAGCCCAGGCGAACTGCGCGGCGCTCATGCCCTCCACGAAGTAGCCTCGGCGAATCTTGCCGGACTCTTCCATCGCTCGCAGCACCTGGTACAGTGGCTGAAACGGCCCGGCCAGCGGCTCGACCTGCACGACCTCTCGACTGACCACGCCGTATCGATCCAGCAGCGTCTGGGCCCAGGCGTGCAGACGTTGAGTGGGCGTGACCTGGCTGCTCTCGGCCAACAACTGCGTGACCAGAGCCCAACGGCCCCCCAGAGTCGGCGATTTAACCTTGGTCTGTCCCAAAGTACGCAGCGGTGCAAAAAGGTCGTTGGTCACCTTTCCGCTCCAGATCAGATCCTGCAGGGCCTCTTCCACTTCCGAGGCCTTGAACTGCTCGCGCAGGGCGGTGCGGACCTCCATCAGGAAACAGGCTCCGCGGCGTTCCAGGAAAGCGACGATGGCGGCGTGCACTCCCTCTAACTCGGAGTGATCGGGAGCTTGCAGTAGCAGATGAGCGCGCTCTCGCCGGCACAGCACGATCTTGCCGTCCCGATTACCTAAGGTTCCGCTACCCACCCAGACGATCTCGCCCAACTGGCCTAACTCATCCAACTGGCGAGGATGGAAGTTGCGCAAACGGGCCGGTAAAATCCATTTCTCCAGCTCAACAAAGCTTAGCGGTAAACCTTCCAACTGGGCCACCACTTCGATCAGGCGTGAACCCGAAGTCTGCCAGCGATGCAGAAAACGTGCCAGAGCGGCGCTCTCGACCGGTGCCACCTGGCCGCGCAGGCGGGCCAGGGTACGCCGCCGCCAGCGCCGCAGGAATTCCGGATCGCACCATTCTCGCTCCACTCCACCCGGCCGGAAATCACCGAACTGCAGCTGCTGGCGGTGTACCAGTGCCTCCAAAATCGGTTGAACATAGGCCGGCAGCAGACCAAAGCGCTGGCAAACGGCTCGCAAAACGAAGGGTCCATGAGTACGAGCGTAGCGAGCCAGCAGCGACTCCAGCGGGTGGGGGGCTTCCTCCAAGAAAGCCTGAGGTAAACCGTTCGGCGGCTGGACACCCAGACCATCGCGATAGAGCGCCACATCCTCCACTGCCACCCAGCGCAACTGACCGCACAGCCGAAGGCGCACAACCCGGCGGGCTCGCTCCAACTCCTGTAGCCACGGTTCCGGGTCATGGCTGCAGCGCTCCGCCAGCTCCTCCGGAGTCAGGTCACCTAGATGGCGCAACAGATTGTGCAGGTCGTCGGGGTGACGGGCCTGGCGCTCGGGCGTCAGCCGCTGCAACTCGGCCTCCAGTTCGTCCAACACGGAGGCGTCCAAAAGTTCTCGCAATTCTTCGTTCCCGAGCAACTCGGCCAGCAGATTGCGGTCCAGCGTCAGCGCCTGAGCTTTACGCTCGGCCAGCGGAGCATCCCCCTGGTATAAATAGGCAGCTACATAAGAGAAGACCAGCGAACGAGCAAAAGGCGAGGGACTGGCCGTTTCGACCCACTGCATGCGAATTTTGCGCGAGCGGATGGAGCGCAGCAGTTCTTTCAGGGCCGGCAGGTCAAAAGTGTCCTGTAGGCAGCTGCGATAGGTTTCCAACACAATCGGGAAGCTGGGAAATTGGCGGGCCACCGCCAGCAGATTCTGAGCCCGCAATCGCTGAGCCCAGAGAGGTGTGCGCTGGCCGGGCATCTTTCGCGGCAGCAGTAAAGCGCGACCCGCGTTCTCGCGGAACTGAGCGCCAAACATGGCCGAGTGGCCCACCTGCTCCACCAGCAGATCCTGAACCTCCTCCGGATCCAACGCCAGTTCAGGCAGTTCGGGAAGCTCATCCACATCGGCGAAGCGCAAGACAATGCCATCATCGGTCCACAGGGCCTGGACTTCAAAGCCAACTTGAGCGCCCAGTTTGGCCTCCAAAGCCAGAGCCCAGGGGGCATGCACCCGCGAGCCAAAGGAAGACAGGATACACACCCGCCAGTCCCCGATCTCGTCTCGGAAGCGTTCCACGGTTATAGCGCGGTCGGTGGGTAAAGTGTTGGTCGCTTGCTTCTGTTCTTCGATATAGCGCACCAGATTGGCGGCAGCCAGTCGGTCCAGGCCGAAGTCGCTTTGCAAAACAGACTCGGCATCGGAACGGCCGTCCATACCGCGCAAAAAGGCACCAATGGCCTGACCGACCTCGATCGGACGCCCCGGTCCATCTCCGCGCCAGAAGGGCATGCGTCCGGGTTCTCCGGGCGCGGGGCTGACGTAGACCGTATCGCGGGTGATCTCCTCAATGCGCCAGGTGGTGGCGCCCAGCAGGAAATTCTGGCCGGCCCGCACCTCGTGCACCATCTCCTCATCCAGTTCGCCCACCCGTGGCCCACCGTGTCCCATGATCACCCGGTAGAGTCCCCGGTCGGGAATCGTTCCGCCGTTCACCATGGCCAGAGTTCGCGAGCCTTTTCGCGCGGTCAACTGGTCGCTATCGCGATCCCAAGTGAGGCGCGGCTTGAGATCGGCGAAGTCGTGACTGGGATAGCGTCCGGAAAGCATGTCCAGCACCTCCACCAGCATCTCTCGCGAAAGCCGGGCGTAGTTAGGACTGCGCAGCAAGATCTGATACAATTCCTGGAGAGAGTAATCGCGCTGGCTGACCATGGCCACCAACTGCTGAGCCAGTACGTCCAGAGGATTCTCGGGAATCTGCAGTGGCTCCAGACGGCCTTCGCGCATTCGCTGAGCGACCACGGCACACTCCAACAGATCGCCCCGGTGCTTGGGAAAGATGCGCCCGATGCTGACCTGACCCACGCCATGGCCGGCTCGACCCACACGCTGCAACCCCCGGGCCACCGAACCAGGAGACTCCACCATGACCACCAGGTCGACCGCCCCCATATCAATCCCCAGTTCAAGCGAGCTGGTAGCCACCAGCGCCTTGAGCTGGCCTCCTTTGAGCATCTCCTCGATCTGCATGCGTTCTTCGTGTGAAACCGAGCCATGGTGAGAGCGCACCACCTCAGCTTCAGCCAGTTCGTTCAGGCGCAGGGCCAACCGTTCGCAGAGTCCTCGGCTGTTGACGAAAATGATGGTGCTGCGATGTTGAGCGATCAACTGCAACAATTGAGGATAGATGGAAGACCACAAAGTGCCGCTGCCCTCGGCGGCCATGCCGTGACCCATTCCCCCACCTTGCTTGAGCTTCTCTTCAGCCATCATCTGGCCCAAAATCGAGCCGCCGCTCTCAACTGCGGGGCTCGATGGGTTCTCCATGTCCTCGACCGGTACGACGATCTGCAAATCCAGGCGCGGCGGCTCCAGGGTGTTGACCACCTCGACCGGTCGCACACCACCCAGGAAGCGGGCCACCGTATCGACCGGCTCCACCGTCGCCGAAAGGCCGATTCGCTGAGGCTCTTTCTCGCACAGCTCGGCCAGCCGCTCCAAACTCAGGGAAAGATGGGCCCCACGCTTGGTCGGCGCCAATGAATGAATCTCATCGACGATGACGGTCTCCAGATGCTTCAAAGTTTGGGCCATCTGACTGCCCAGCATGAGGTAGAGCGATTCAGGAGTGGTGACCATGATTTCAGCTGGATGTCGTAACTGGGAGGCTCGATCCTTGGTCGAGGTGTCGCCCGTTCGGACGGAAATGGTGGGCCTACGACTGGGCCGACCCAGACGATCGGCATACTGCACAATGCCGGCCAGAGGCGCGCGCAGATTGCGCTCAATGTCATAGACCAGAGCCTTGAGTGGGCTGACATAGAGCACCCGGGTGACCGGTTCGCGATCGGGACGTTCGATCAGGCGATCCAAACAAGCCAAAAAGGCCGCCAACGTCTTACCACTGCCGGTGGGGGCGAGCAGCAAGGCGTTGCGGCCACTGGCGATAAGGGGCCATCCTTGTTTCTGAACGGAAGTGGCTTCAGAGAAGTTGCTTTCAAACCAGGCCGTGGTGGCCGGACCAAATACACTCATCTCTTGAGCCTTCTCGCCAGGGGGAGATGTCCCCCCAACGGTCTCAGACGTCGGTTTCAGCCAGAACGATGACTTGATCCCCCGCGCTGAAACGCACCATCTGACTCTTGAGAGGATTTAAACGCAGTCCGTAATGCTGTTCAGGCTCGTAGTTCAAACTCTTCAGTCGATAGCCCAGAGCGGTTTCGTTCTTCAGAATCGCTGACTGAGCCACCTGATAGAAATCCACGTCCACCCCCAGCTGCACGTAGTGCTCGGCCGGCTTCAGGAACGGCTCCGAACCTTCGATATGGAAGAGGTCGTCGAAGATGCGCATGATGTGCTTGTTCTCGGTCACCTGGCTGAGCACCAGACTGACCAGACGGTCGCTGACCACGAAATCGTCGGCCCGCGTCACCTGAGCCAGCTCGCGATTGCGAATGTCCAGCATCTCCGAGAGCAAACCGCAGCGATGATTCTCTTCGTCACAAATGTCCCGAAGGTTGAGCAGCGTCATCAGCGTCTGAGCGTCGCACTCCTGCTGATCAAGATGGTTGCTATAGGCCAGGACCAGAGCGTGTTGATACTGAGTCAGGTCCAGACCGTCCAGAATGGTGCGGTCGCTGGTGGACGAGGTCCAGTACTCGGTGGTCAGGTTGTTGAGCATCGGCACTTCTTCGTCAAAGGGCTTGGAGACGTCGTAAGTGGACACCACCGTGAGCGCGGACCCTTTTGGCATGTAACGATCCAACTCGCGAATAATAATGGGAGCCTTATCGTTCCAGCCCAGCAGCAAGATCTTTTCCGGCTTGCGATCAGCCGGAAACTGTTCGCGTACGATAGCTGAACCCAGACTGGTGGGTCGAGCGCCAGTGCGGATGTGGTGCTCGTCTTCGGCCAGCACCACCACCTTGTCGCCCGAGGATAATCGATAGTCCTTAGGCGGATTCACGGTCACCGTGCCGTTTTCAGTTTGCAGACCCACCACAGCGCAGTGGGGATAGCTGAGAATGACATCAGCATAGGTCTGACCAGCCATTTTGTGGTTCTCGTGGAAGTACATTTCCCCGCCACCGAAGTCCATCAACTCGGTATAGACCAGGGAGAGTCCCAGCTGTCGGCAGGCCTGGACAGTCAAACGCGCCACCAGATCGTCGGCGGCCACGAACTCCACTTCCTCCTTCCCCACCAGCTTGGCCAGCTTCAGATTGGCGGAATCACGCAGCTCGGCCACGATATGATAGGGCTTTTGCTTCTTACCGCGGCGGCGGTTGGTTAGAGCCAGGATGGTTTTTACGGTCTCCGCATCCGGATTGGGGCCGTCCGGCGCCATCACCACGATGGCCTTGGAGGTTTGCGGACTCACGATGTCAAGGTCCATGGGGTCGGTCGGATTGCCGGCCCGGCACACGATCCGGGTGCGTCCCCGCTTGGGCAGCTTCAGTCGCAGCTCATCCTCCATGGCGACCTTATCGCGCTCGGCCAGAATCACGATGCAGGCATCCTGACGACTGTGATTGCTCAGCAGCAATTCACTGAGAATGGTAAAGATCTTGGCCGACCAGCCCAGGATGATCACGTGATTTCGCTCGACGACCAACGAACGGCCCTTGCGCAGCTCGTCGATCCGCACCTGGAGACCGGAGGACAGGATGGAAATCAAAGCCGAGAGCACAAAGATGCCCACCAGACTGATGACCAGCATGACGGCTCGATAACCCCATCCGGTATCGCCGGCCAGGTTGCTCGGGTCTAAAGTCCGCATCAAGGCAATCCAGACGTTCTCACCCAGGCCCGAAGGGTCTCGACCTTCAGAGTGAAGGCCTAACAAAGTGACGAAGGCGGCCGCGGCCACCACGCCCAAAGTAGTGCAGAAAGCCAGTACGGCGATCATCGCCCCCGGGCCCCGGGACATCAGGTTGTCCCAACGGTAGCGGAGTTTATCCCGCAAAGAGAATTGACTCATGGGTCAGACATTACCACTCGGCCCGTTGCCTTCCAAGCCTTTCTACGCTTCCGCGATGACACAAAAAAAGCCAGTTTGCACTGGCTTTTACAAGAGGCTGGAGTTCCAGCTACCTGGCTTCTTTCTGGCGATCAGACATCTCTTTGAAGCTGCTGCCAAAGGCCCAGAAGCCCACTTTGTTCTTCTCCCAGCCGTCGGGAAACTGGTTGTTCTTGAAGATCTTCGTGACATCTTCCTTGGTCAGGAACTTCTCGCCACTTTCGTCTTTCTTCCCGAAGATGTTCAGCAAAATCGAGTATTCGGCGATGCCGAACTTGCGCCCGGCTTCACCGGGGTCCGCTTCCATCTGCTTCTGGTTGGCATCGGCCAGATCTTTAGCCGTAATGCGTTGGCCGTCCGAGCTATAACTGATGAGCCGTTCCAGGTTGGCCTGGTTAAAGCCGTTGCGCAGGGTGCCCGAGTCACCATTGTGCATCAACTCGCTCTTGGGGAGGTCGAAAACATTGATTCGGTCCATGTTCAGAACGTTCATGAAGCCGGTGATTCCGCCGGTGGGGACGCCAGCCATATGACAGGCAACGCGTTTCACGCCCAGGATCGCCACTTCGCGCAGACCAAAAGTGACACCGGTTTGTTTTAGGGCCTGACGCAGGTCTTTGAACGAGACGTTGCCGTCGTGGTCGACCTTGACCATGTCATTGTTGATGACGGTGCGCCACCAGGGGCAGGGAATCAGCCCCGCTTTGGGGTTGTCCAATTTTTGACCCAAGCCGGCCGGGTCGGTACTATCCACCGGCTGTTGCGGAGCTTGTCCGTCGGGCTTGGGCTGGGGCTGGGGTGCGGGTTTGGTGCGGTGAAACGGGCAACCGCTTTGGATCATCATGGGAAAGTCCCTCTTTCGGTCTATATGTGTTCTTGGAGACTAAATCCACTGACTGAAAAGACCCTGAAAGGCAACTTTTCAACCTGTCCATGTCCTGGATCACTTAACTTCATCCACCTTACATGGGATAATCATGCTAAATCCATGGAATGGGGAGTCCGATCGATGTTCATTCAAAATTACTCTCTGGCCGCAACCTACACCAATAACGGCGTCTCTGCCGCCGCAGCCGTTTCTAGCGGTGAGAATAGCAGTGCCGTAGCGGCAAACTGCAGCGACGCCAATCTGTGCAGCCCACCTGAGACGCAGACGTCTGATTGGTCCGGCTCGGCAGCCCTGGCGGCCAGCTTCTGCGAAGACCCCCTGCTGCTTCTCCAAGGGGGACATAGTGAAAGCCACGGCAATGAATCGGCTTCGGCAGCAGCTTCAGTGTCCTCAAGTTCAAGCCAGGCTCAGGCCGCGGCCAAGACCGAGGCGGCCAGCACCGCCGCCAAGAGCAGTCCGGCCGCGCCTTCCGCATGCTGTGCACCTTCGTCGGTGACCTCCTCGATAAAAGACGGCGGGCTGCTTGGCGCCCTGGACAAGGCTCAACCCTCATGCTGCGACCCCAACGATAAGACTCAAAAAGACTGCAAGGTCGACTCCAAGACGGAAACCAAAGCCGAATGCAAGACGGAGGCCAAATCGGAGGCCAAGTCTGAGTCCAAAAGCGATTCCAAAGGCAACGCCAGCAATGGCGGGGGCCCCGGTGGTGGCTCCCAGGGAGCGGGCGGCTCCGGAAACGCTGGCGGCGGCGGTAACGCTGGTGGGGGCGGAAACGCTGGCGGCGGCAAGAAATAGCCTAACGAAAGCGCCCGAGCCACTCCTTCATCATCAAGTAGTAGACTTCCAGGCTATCCGCCTCCAGGTACTCGTTATCAGCGTGCATATTGGCCCCGCTAGGACCCCAGCAGACCGCTGGAATCCCGGCGTGGGTCCAATAACGAGCATCTGAGGCAAAATGTTCGCGATAGAACTCTGGGCGTCTTCCGATTGACTCCTCCTGAAAATCAGCCAATGCCCGGCACCAGGAATTGGAAGGCTCAACGAAGTGGGCGTAGCTGTCCTGAATTATTTCGATTTCCGCTCCTGGGAAAAAGTGAAGCAGGTCGGCTCGAATGTCGTCCTGGCTATGCTCGGGAACCCGGCGGATGTCGATCTTTAAGCTGACTTTGTCGGGTACCCGGTTGTGGCTGGACTGGGCCAGAATCCCCGTGGGCGTGGCGGTGGTTCGCCAGACCGCTTCCTGCGGCTGTGGATACTTTTGAAGAAGGCCGGCTAACCCGGCCGACAAGGCGACCATCGGATTCTGAGTTTGCCAGGGCATCGCGGCGTGCCCGGGGCTCCCGGACAAATGCACGGTGACCCAATAGACCCCCTTGGCAGCATAGCAGATGTTGAGATTGGTGGGCTCTCCGGCGATCACGAAGTCTCCCACGAAGCCTTCCGGAACCAGACGCTCCGCCCCACGATGGCCCCCGATCTCCTCGTCGGTGACGAACTGAACTTGCACATTCGGGCGTTCGTCGGCCGTCTGAGCGGCGAGATCTCTGACGAGCTGGAGATAAACTGCGGCCGCTCCCTTCATATCATAGCTGCCTCGGCCCCAGAGCTGTTGACCCCTCATTTCGGGCGTAAACTGATGCTGGTGCGCAGGTACTACGTCCAGATGAGCGTTCAACACCAGCCCGCTGCGCCGCTCGGGACGAGTGGAAAAAATCACGCTGCGAAATCCCTGGTACTCGAAATCATGGCGATAGAGACCATTCAGATCGCCAATTTTGGCAATGGTCCAATCCAGTGCGCGGTGGCATTCTCCGCGGTTGGCTGAGACAGAGGGGATGGACATCAGTCCTTGAGTCAGTTCAAGCAATTGCATAAGCGCCTCTTTCCCGCTCTAACATAAATCTAACAGTCGTCTTCCTCCCCTCTAACATAGACAGCCTAGGATACGGTTTGTGCATTACCACTGTCACTTGAGCGCCAGCGCGCCAAGAACTTGTGGTTTCAAATCAAGGAGGAGCAAAAAATGGCTACCAAAACCGAGTTGAACCTTCGTCCTCTCGGCGAGCGCGTGATTGTCCGCGCCCTGCCCCAAGAGGAGCGAACCAAGAGCGGCATCTACCTGCCCGACACCGCCAAGGAGAAACCCCAACAGGGTGAAGTCGTGGCGGTCGGAAACGGCAAAGTGACCGACGACGGCAAGACCATCCCGATGAACGTGAAAGCGGGCGACAAGGTTCTGTACGGTAAGTACAGCGGCACCGAAGTCAAGCTCGAAGGCGAAGAGTTCCTGATCATCAAGGAATCCGAAATCCTCGCCATCCTTCCCTAGTCAACCCCCGCTACATTTAGTTTTAGGAGATCAAACATGTCCGCTAAACAGATTCTTTACAGTGAAGATGCCCGCAAGAAACTCGAAGCCGGTGCCAACAAGCTGGCCAACGCCGTCAAGGTAACCCTCGGACCGCGTGGCCGCAACGTCCTGCTCGATAAGAAGTTCGGCTCCCCCACCATCACCAAGGACGGCGTGACCGT
>JAFEBA010000126.1:10533-11050 GCA_018266105.1 bacterium
ACCACCGCCACCGTTCTGGCTCAGGCGATGCTGCACGAAGGCATGAAGCACGTGACCGCCGGCTCCAACCCGATGTTCCTCAAGCGCGGCATCGACAAGGCCGTCGAGCACCTGGTGGCCGAAATCAAGGCCAAGTCCATCCCGGTTGAAACCAAGGAGAAGACCACCCAGGTCGGCTCTATCGCCGCCAACAACGATCAGTTCATTGGCGAACTGCTGGCCGACGCGATGCACAAAGTGGGCAAAGACGGCGTCATCACCGTCGAAGAGTCCAAGACCATGCAGACCGAGCTCGACCACGTGGAAGGCATGCAGTTCGACAAGGGCTACATCTCGCCTTACTTCGTGACCGACTCCGAGAAGATGGAAGCCGTCTTCGACGAGCCCTTCATCCTCATCTCTGAGAAGAAGATCAGCAGCCTGCAGGACCTGCTCCCCCTGCTCGAGCGCGTGATTCAGTCGCAGCGCCCGCTGGTCATCATCTCTGAGGACCTGGAAGGCGAAGCGCTGGCCACCC
>JAFEBA010000127.1 GCA_018266105.1 bacterium
GATTTAGACGCTTCCGACTATGAGGCCATCAGCCAGGCTGTGCCCGTCGAAATGGTGGCGGACGAGCTCGCTCCGGTCGCCGTTGAGGCGGCCGCTCCTGTGTCTGAACCGGTCGCCCCCGTGCTGCTGGAAGATGAGGATGACGAGGACGAATTGGGTCCGCCGCCCGACTTTTTCAAGGCTGTAGCGGCTGCCACAGCGCCTCCAGTCAAGCCTGGCCTGTTCAAGCGGATTGCCAACTGGTTCTCCGGGTTGTTTGGCAAGAAGGACAAGAAGTAATACCGCCTAATCCCGGCCGGTGACCTGGCGAGAACCGGCCCTGGTAGTGGTTGGAGGTGGCGCGGCTGGATTGGCCGCGGCGGTGGAGGCTGCCCGTTGGCAGCCCGGCCGTGTTTTGGTCCTGGATCAGTCTCCGATTCTCTCGGTGGGCACGTGTAGTCTGCCCTACCTTGTTGGCGGGCAGATTCAAGATCCGGCGCAACTCGTTTTGCACAGCCGGGAGCAGCTGGAAGAGCGCGGATTACGCCTGATGACCGAGTGCCGCCTGGAGTCGGTCGACCTTTCCAATCAGCGGCTGCATTTCCGGGACCTGGCCAGAGGTCAAAGTGGCAGTCTGGCCTTCGAGAATCTGCTGCTAACGCCGGGCGGGAACTTCGACTTCCCCGGTGGCCATCTGCCCAACGTCATTTCGCCGCGTGATCTCACCACCAGTCTGAAGGCCAGAGCCTGGCTGGAGCGGGCGGAAACCAGGAAGGTGCTGGTGGTGGGAGCCGGCTACCTGGGCTTGGAGCTGGCCGAAGCTGCCCGCTTCGCGGGCAAGCAAGTGACTTTATTGGACCCCGGCACACCCATCTTGAATCTGGTCGCTCCGCTTCAGGATACGCTGCTGCGCGAGCTGGCGCGCCACGGGGTCGAGCTTCGTCAGCATCGATTGGTCGGGTGGGAGGGGCGAGAGCTGGCGGTGGCCGGGTTGCTTGAGGATGGCACTCGCCTGGAATGCGATCTGGCCCTGGTGGCCGGGGGAATCTCGCCCCGTCACGCTTTGCTGGAGGGTCTGCCGCTGGAGCGCGGTCTCCACGGAGGAGTGCGCGTGGATCGACAGGGGCGCACCAGTCGCGCTCGGGTCTGGGCGGCCGGCGATTGCTGCGAGATTCCAAGCCGGACGGGGTCTGGTTCTGTCTATCTGCCACTGGCTCGACCGGCTGCCTTGATGGGTCAGGCCGCAGGCGCGGCAGCGGTTGGGCGGGCTCGACCTTTCCCCGGCTGTCTCTCGTGTGCGGCTGTGAAAGTCTTTGATTTGCAGGTTGGATGGGTGGGCGAGCTGGGTTCGCAGCGCTATCTGAGTGATGGTCCTTTGAGGGCGGGTTACTGGCCCCAGGCGGGTCGTCTGCAGCTGTGTCTCGGTTTTTGTGAGCGCACGGGAAAGTTGCTTGGGGCTCAGGCCGTGGGCAGCGGCGAGGTCTCATCCACTCTACAAACTTTAGGGTTGGCCATCGAACAGGGTCTGGACGCTGAAGCCCTGGCTCAACTCGACCATGTCTACACTCCGCCGATTTCCGGGATGTGGAGTCCGATCGCCCGAACAGTGCGCTCTTCAAAAAGGTGGGCGTAGCATTCATGGAAAACACCCACGTGAACCTATGAGCGCAGAACTAGAATTTTTGGTGGTCGAGGGCCAGGGAAAGGGCGATTTGTTTCCGCTGCTGGCCGATCAAATCGAACTTGGTCGAAAGGATCCGTATTCCAAGCACGAGTCCCCTTCGCGAATTAGCTTCCCTGACCCGACCGTTTCGGGCATTCACGCTACCCTGAGTTGGGACGCCAAGCGCAATCGCTTTCTGTTGACCCATCGTTCCACCACCAACCACACTCTGATTAACGGCAAGGTGGTGCAGGGGACCCAATACATCCACGTGGGCGACAAAATCAAGATGGGCAGCCTGGTGGTCCAGTTGCGTCTGATTCCCAAGGCCAACGAGGCACCCGAGGCTGCCGCTCCAGTGCGCATCCCGCCCCCTCGTCCGGTGGCCTCCAGCGAGGCCGCGCAAAGTGCTTATCAACTTCTGATCTTGAACGGCAACGACGCCGGTCGACTGCATCCCATCCAGCAGGAGACCCTGATTTTGCAGGAGCCGGGCGCCGTTCAGACTTTTGAGCCCACCCTGAATGTGCATGGTGCGGCCTCTACCCGTTGCCTGCTGCTCTACAAGCCCCCAGAAATTCATGTGACCTGCGCCGAAACCGGCACCAGACCGGTTTTGCTCGACATTCCGCTGGGCGGGGTGGTGCGCCAGCGCCATCCCGGTCCGGAGTTTGGCAACCTTTTGACCACCCAGAGCCTGTTGCTGGTGGGCGGAGTTGCGGTCATTCTGGTGCCTGGTGACCAGGCCAATGACTTGCGTACGCGTCTACTCGCTGGCGAACAGGTCAGTCCCCTGCAGGGAGGCCTCTTCCACGAGGGAGATCGCCTCTGGAATCGCGGGGAACAGCATCTTTTGCGCTTCATGGCCGGCCCCCTGAAAGGCACCCACTTCTGGGTCGATCATCGCAAGATGGAGCGGCCCATTACGCTGGGTCGAATTGGCCAGAAGACTCTGGTGGAATTGACCGACCGCGGGGCGGTGCACTGCGAACTGGCCTACAAGGATGACGCCATGGTTCTGACCAATCTGGACAGCGAATTGACCCTGCCCCTGAACGGTGAGGAATTGACGCCTTCCAATCATCAGGAATTGGCTTCCGGCGACTGTTTCCGTCTGGGCCGAACGGTGGTCCGATATGAGTTCTTGCCCTTGCAAGCCCGCATCAACAGCTACAGCCTGTTTTACGGGGCCCGTGAACTGCCTCTGCGTCGTACCGTCAACCTGATTGGCAACGGACCCAACTGTGACATTAAAATCGACGACGAGCGTCTGGTTCCGCTGACCGGCCGCCTGGTCGTCAGCGAAACGGCATTGCGCTATCAGCATCGGCAGGCGGGCTTGATGGCCGTGGTCCAGGGTCAAGAAGTGCGGGCCGGCCAGGAAGCCACTTTGCGTCTCGACAACACAATACAACTTTTTGAAGGGCTCACGCTGCGCCTGGGTCGACGGACGTCCGTGGTGGACGATGTTACCGAGAGTTGACCTGAATTTTGGCCAGGAAGCAGACGGCTACAAAGCGCCCGGCTGATCCGACCTCATCGGGAGCTTTCGTTCCGGCCGTGGGCGGGGTGGCTCTGGGGGTGGTGCTGGTGGGTACCATCATCAGTCGGCGCATGCGGGTTCGAATCCCCAAGGATTGGGGTGATCCCGCTCCGTTGCCTCGAGATGGCAAGGTGGGTGAGTTTTCACTGGGAGTGTTGCTGGCGGATGGCGGCACCGCAACCGTATACAATGGCACTGATCCTCAGGGAATCAATGTGGCCATCAAGATTCCCCATCGAGGGCCATTGCGTAATAAGAAGTTCGTCTCCACCTTTGAGCGTGAGGCCCAAATCGGCATTGATCTACGTCATCCTTCCATTGTCAAGGTGCTGGATGCCGGAACCTATCGCGCCGGCGGTATTTCCAAAATCCCTTACTTTGTGATGGAGTATTTAGAAGGGCAGGAGCTCGACCAGATTCTGGAGGCGGGCCCCCTGTCCGCAACCGAGGCGGTTGGGGTGGCTCGCGGCGTGGCCGACGCTTTGAGTTGGGCTCACGCGCGCGGCGTGATCCACCGCGATATTTCTCCTCGCAATATCTTTGTCACCAGTCGGCGCAGTATCAAGGTGATGGACTTTGGCATCTCGGCCGTCAGCGATCGAGGGCCGAAGGCCAAAAAGGCCCGCGGGCTGGCCTTCGGAACCCCGGAATATATGGCCCCGGAGCGCACTCAGGACACGGGTAACGCGGATGAGCGATCGGATCTTTATGCCCTCGGATGTGTGCTTTATGAGATGATCGCCGGCCGGCCGCCTTTTCTAGGTGAAAGCCCGGAGAAGACCGTCATGATGCACCTGAAATCGCCCATCCCCAGTCTGGCCGAGCAGGGTTTGGCCAAAGCCGACCTGGACGCGATCGTCATGAAGCTCCTGGCGAAGGACCCAAAGCAGAGGTATCAGACGGCCAATGAGGTGATCGCTCGCCTGGCCGACCTCGCCCCTCACCAATGATCCGCTGGCTCTTTCCCCAGGTACGGGCGCCCGAAATGGCGCGTTTCGGCTTTTTCTTGCTGCTCTCGCTGCTGTTGAACCTGGCTCAGACGGTCGGGCTGGTGTTGAGTGAGTCTCTGCTGCTGGCCCACCACGGCCCGGCGGCGCTGCCTCTGAGCTTCTTCATCGCCGCCGTCACCACCGTGCTGGGTAGTTTGCTCTACGCGTTGGGCGTGCACCGGGCAAAGAATGACCGCTATTTCATTCGCCTGCTGGCGGGCCTGGCACTGCTAGTGTTGCTGGCCTGGTCCGGCTTATCACGAGGAATCCCCGGGCTCTATTTTGCCCTGGTCAGTCTTTTCTACTTGAGCCAGTGTATTCTCACCAATCACTACTGGACTTTCACTGGAGACTTTTTCGACACTCTGGCTTCCAAGCGACTGTTCCCGCTTTTTGTGGTGGGAGCCAGCCTGGGCGGCATGCTGGGTGCGCTTCTGGTCAGCGCCAGCGGTCCGTTCCTGACAGCCGAGCAACAATTGTTGTTCTGGCCAGGCTTTCTCATTCTGGCGCTGCTGCTTCTCCGTTTGAGCCGTCGCATGTTGCGGCGCTGGGGTCCGCTGGAGTTGGAAGAGGCGGATGAGACCAGTATCAGCGAGATGCGCAATGCCGCCAATTACCTGCGCCAATCGCGGCTGGGCCAGCAGTTGGTGCTTTCCTGTGCTTCGATGATTCTGGCCGCTTTCTTGGGGCAGTACCTTTACTCCAGTATCATTCTGGCGGCCTATCCGGACTCAGAGCAACTGGCTGACTTTTTGAGCCGACTGTTGGGCGTAACCAACGGTTTGGAAATTCTGGTGGAAATGGCCGTGACCCCGTGGCTGATTCGGACTCTGGGGGTGGCCAACGCTAACCAGGTCCACTCGGCCATGACCTGCGCCAGCTTCGCCGCCATTTGTATCTCGCCCAGTCTCTACACGGCCGTGATCTTGAGGGCCACTCGAGAGAGTCTGGAGAACGCTGTGGCCAGTCCGATCCGTAGTCTGGTCTACAATGCCCTGCCGGCCCGTTCTCGTGGAAGGGTTCGGGCTTTCCTGGAAGGCCTGGTGACCTACGCGGCCATGGCTCTGGCCGGAGTTATTCTCTGGGCGGTCGGGTCTGGAGCCAGGCCGGCATCCTGGATGTATCTGTTTGGCTTTAGTGCGGCCGCGCTATACTTTGTGGCCAACTGGGCGGTGCGCAGTTCTTACCTGCGCACGATGATCGACGAGGTGCAGGCCGGCCGATTGGATGTCGAGGAGCTGAGTGGGGGACTGGCCGCCTCGGAACTGCAGCGACTGACGGCACTCTGGCAGAATCTCTGCCGGGAAGCCTCTGACAGTCCAGATCCGGCCATTTTAAGGCTGGCTCAGACCCTGGCCAGCCGCACCGCCTGGGGAGCCCTGGCCGAGGTGGCTGCCAGCGAGAACCAGGTCCCGGTCTGGTTGCGGCGGACCTGTTTGCAGGCTCTGGCACAGCCGGGTTGGCCACGCGACTGGAGGCTGCTTCAGGAATGCGCGGCCCGGCCTGAGGCGGAGCTTCGCCTGGCGGCCTTGCGGGCGGTGGGGGATTTGAAGCCCGGCTTGGTGCCGAGCTGGTTGGTGGCCTGTATGCAGGACCCTCAGAGTGAAGTGCGGGCGCTGGCTGCTTCTCTACTCCTGGGCCTGCCCAAAGGCAAAGAGGCGGCTGAGGCCAACCTCTGCCTGTTGGGTATGCTGGCCGACGGTGACCCACCGACGGTGGTGGCCGCGCTGCGCTGCACCCCGCTGCATTTGAGTCAGGAACTGGTTTCTCGCTGCGACCATCCCTCCTCGCGGGTGGCTCGGGCCGCCCTGTTGCGTCTGGCTGACTTCCACGGAGAAGAGCCGGAGCGGCGGCGGGCCTGGGTCACAGCCGGCCTGCAGGCGCTGGACCGGCGGGAGGCTCCTGTGCGTCGGGCGGCACTGCAGCTTCTGCACAGTCACCAGGAGCTGATTCCCAATCAGCCGGAAGTCTGGCAGCGCATCAGTCGCCACCTGGAGGAGACATCCAAGGCCAGTCGCGACCGCTGCATTGCCGTCTTGTCGGGCTGTCCCCTGGATCTGGGACCGATTCTCTCGACCTACCTGGATTCGGCCTCTGGCAACACCGCCCGAGCGGCCGTGAATTGCTTAAGTCAGAGCGGCCGACGTGAGAGTCGGGAACGGTTGACCCTGATGTTGCGCTCTCAGGTGTATCAGTTGTGGGTCTGCACCCTGGTCACTCTACCTGAGTGCGCTCCGGTGCAGGCGGACTATCTCAGACTATGTCTGGACAACGCCTGCGAGCGAAGTCGAAAACTCATTTTTGAAATTCTGGCCGGAATCGAGACCCCTAAGGTGATTCGTAGCGTGGAGAAAGTGCTGCGCTTTACCAATCTGCGGGCTCGCGCCGACGCTTTAGAGGTTTTGTCCAACCTGGGTGACCGCGAAGCCGCGCATCTGCTAGTTCTGCTTTTGGAGAGCGGCGAACTTCGCGATAAAATGATTGATCTGCCCGCGACGCTGGTCCGCCAGGCCGAGTGGGACGCCTTTTGCGCCAGCCAGTGGGTGGCCTATGACCCCTGGCTCAGCCAGGCAGTGGAATGGGTGAGGGCCGAGAAAACCTGGCAGCGGGCCGAGGAGGAAAAAGTGGAACGAATACTTGTGCTGCGCAAAGTGCCGCTGTTTGCCCAGATGAATCTGGAGCAATTGGCGGCCATCGATCAGCGCCTGGAAGAAGTGGAGTACCTGGCCGGCGAGGTGGTCTTTGAAGAAGGTCAGCTGGGCGCCGAACTTTACATCCTGCTGGATGGCAGCGTAAAGATCGTGAAAGCGCGCGGCAGCGGTCAGGAACTGCTGCTGACGCGACTGGAAGGCGTTAATTACTTCGGCGAAATGGCGATTCTGGATGATGAGCCTCGCAGCGCCAGCGTGGTGGTGGAGCGCAACTCGCGGTTGCTGGTACTGAAAGGTGAGCAACTGAAGGATCTGGTGGAGCAGATGCCGGAAATGGCCTTTGAGATTATCAAGGTGCTCACGGCGCGTATCCGCCAGGCCGATGACCGCCTGAATCAGATGGTGAAAAGCAAGAATTGATGCGCCTCTTATTGTTTCTGTTGCTGATGGGGGTAGCCTGGGCAGAGGTCTCAACCCAGCAGGAAGTGGCTTTGGGACGCCAGGCCGCTCAGAAGATCGAAGCCGAGTCGGGGATCGACAACTCGCCCGAGTTGAACCGTCGTCTGCAGACCATCGGGCAGTCCCTGGCGCGGGTCTGCGGACGCAATGACCTTCAGTTTCAGTTCAAGGTCCTGGCTACCGATGAGTTTAATGCAATGGCTCTGCCAGGCGGGTTTGTCTATGCGACTCGTTCCCTCATGCGGGGTATGAGCGACGGTGAGATCGCCTTCGTATTGGGCCATGAAATCACTCACGTGGTCCAGCGCCACTCCATCAAGCAGATGGAGAATGAACAAATGCGTAAAGTGGGTCTGCTGGCCGTTCTGGTGGGCTTGAGCGGCGGCCGCGTCAATCAGCAGTCGGCTCAACTGGCGGGGCTGGTCGACCAGGTGCTGGACAGTCGTTTTTCTCAGGCCGATGAGTCCGAGGCTGACCGCCTGGGCACGGCTATGATGGCTCGGGCCGGATATGACCCGGCCTTTGCACTGGTGGCCCTGCGCACGTTGGCGGGACGCCACAATAGCGAGACTCCCGCTTTTGTGAACGCAATGTTGGGGACTCACCCCTTGCCGCTGGAGCGTATCACCGACTCCTACAGCTACATCCCGCCGCTGGCTTACAGCGCCGGCGCCAATGTAGCGGTGGTACCTTCCGTCCCGTCCCGCGTTCGCCCACTGCTGGAGCGCCTGACCCAGGCGGTGGTGCAATCAACCGGGTGGAGGCAAGATCCCACCCTGATGAGCTCTTGCCGAGGCCAACTGGACAACATGAATCTCGATCGTGAAGGTTTTCTGCTGGTCAGCCCCGCTGGTGAGCCGGACAATTCCTTGGAACGCCGCCTTCTGACACAAGAAGTGGCACAACGCTTGCTGCGCGGGGGCGTCTCGCGTTTTGGCCTGGCTCTTCGCGCGGGTGCGGAAGGGGAGCGGCTGGTCTGGCTGAAGGTGCGCTGATGGCTTACACTTATGTTTCCGTGGCTTGTCTGGCCCTGTTGCAGATTTTACTGGCGTTCAACTGCAGTTTGAATCGAATGATACTCAAGAAGTCGCACGGGTGTGACGAAGACCCGGAGAACAGCCTGTATCGAGCCATCGTAGCCCACCGGAACTGCTGTGAATACGGTCCGATTCTGTGTATCCTGCTGCTGGTTTGTGCTCAGATTGCAATGTATGGCGAAAAGATGCCGAGTTGGTGGCTCTGGCTGGGACCGGCCGTGGTGCTGGTTCGAGTGGCTCACGCCGCCAGTATTCTCTTTTTCAGCCTGCGTCGCCCCAATCCGCTGCGTCGCCTGGGCGCCGGCGGCACTTATGTGCTTTCACTGCTTCTGTGCGGCTTGATCGCCTATTCAAGAATGGGCTAAGGGAATAAAGCTTCGTTCCTTTCGACAGCACAGGCTATGCGTAAACTTGACCTGTTTATTCTGACCGCCGCTATCGCTACCGGTGCGTTCTGGTTCCAGCCTCGCCAAAGCCCACCCGCTCCCGTCCATCCTCTGGCAGCCTATCAGTTTGCCGGGCTTCATCTGGGCGACTCCCCCGGGCAGGTTCGGGGAGTCTTGGGGGAGCCGTCCCGACAGGAGGCCAGTAACTGGTTTTATGAGTCCCCGGCCGGGGTTCTGGACCTGTACTGGCAGGGCGGACGGCTCGGGGGAATCCAGCTTTCAATCGAGTCCGGAAAGTCGAGCGAAACCCGTTGGGCACTGGATCCCGCGCTTCCAATGGGCTGTTCGCGAGCCAATGTGCGCTCCGTCCTCGGAGAGCCAGGCCGGGTCCGCCACGGCGAGGTTCTGGAAACTTGGAATTACGCCGCTCATCCCGGCGAACCGGCCACCGATCTGGCATTGGGCTTCGATAAGGACCGACTGCTGCACGTGCGCATGTCGCTCATTTGAGGCGAATTATTTTGCACATAGAACGGACAAACTGGTGTAACCTTTGCTCCTGAAAGCTCTTGTAGGCTTGTCTTAGCAAGCACACACGGGAGGACTCCAATGCACGTTACACCGCTCACCTTTCAGTTCAAGCACTTCGAGAAACATCGCCAGCTGGCTAACGTGGTCAAACACGGCATGGCCGATGACCAGCGCCGGGCCGTCCTGGATGTGGTGGATGAGGGCCTTCGTTTCGCCATGCAGGCCGATAACCGACCGGGAGACCTCGATCCCATCGAGGGCCGAGTGCTTTTAAACACGCCACAGGGAGTGCAGAGCACCAGCTATTCCTGCGACCAGTCGGGTCGGCACCTGCAACGCACCAGCGTTCAGCACTCGGGCTTTCAGGATGTGCTCTCGGCTCATCTGGGGGAAGGCGGTATGGATATGGCTCAGTACCTGGTCACTCCAGGCTGTGCGGGGACTCTGATGTGCTATCACGTCGACTACGCTGATCCGAGCCAGGACTTTGTGCAGATTGTCAGTTCAGAGCCGGCTCGGCCAGCTGGGGGCCCATTTCCCAACTATAGCCGTTAGGCACCTGCATTACGTCCACGTATTGCGAACTGATGGTGAGGTGGAGAGCCTTGGCCAGCTGGTGCGCCAGCCGCCGGGCCTCCACCGCCTGGGTGGAGCGAATCACCGGCAAGACCCGACCGTCCTGCAGGTCGATATGAATGCAGTAGTAGATTTCTTGAGTGTCGGCCGCACCCCGAACGGGACGCAGTACAACCTGGCGCATGGGAGCCAGCGAAATGTGGACCTGCTGGCCTTCATAAACCAGCACGGCTTCGTTGGGAGTCAGGCGCAAAGTGCATTTGCCCAGGCTTCCGGCCCGACCGATACGCTGCAGCGCACCTTTGGCTCGCTGTAGAGTTTCCTCGCCGTCGATCAGGGTAAAGGCACCGGCGCTGATGGCTCCGGCCCAGTGGGCGGATTTTCCCGTAAGCAGGGCGCGAGTGAAGAGGAGCGCGGTCAGGGCCACTTTGCCCAGCGAGCTATATTCCGACTGGACCTGGCGTTGGGGAAGGCGCAACACTTCGTAAACCAGGGTGGCCTCTTCCTTGGCCCCCAGCAGACTGACGAAACGAAGCTCGTCCGAGCCTTTCTGGCGGCTCTTGAGCAGGTCCCGATAAATCGCTTGGTCCAGATGTTCGGCCGGCTTGAAGCAGTGAACGATGTCCATCGCGGTTGCCACTATTGTTCGTCTCCTCGCACTCTATGCCGTATGTATTACCCGTGGCGCTGATTAGTCCTCGTACTCACCGCATCCTCGACCAGGGACTCGAACAAGGCCTGGAAGGGGGCGTTCTCCTGCATATCTTCGGGATGGAATTGAACACCGCGCTGCAGTCCGCCTTCAATCGCTTCGATCACTCCATCTGGAGCCCAGGCCACAGCCCGAAAACCCGAGCCGATCCGGTTCAAAGCCTGATGATGAATGGAGTTGACCCGCACATAATCGTCTCCCAGAATCTGGCGCATCCGAGAATCGGGAGCCACCGCGATGCCGTGGGCGGGTTCGCGCCGACGGCCGGGATCGTTGGCCAGCTCGGGCGCGGAATGGTGCTCGACATTCTGAATCAAGTCACCACCGCTAGCTACGTTCAGAACCTGCATTCCGCGGCAGATTCCCAGCAGCGGTTTGTCGTTTTCCAGGGCCCAGCGCGTCCAATGCAGCTGAAACCGGTCAAACTCAATGTCGACGGTGGAGAGGTCCACACTGCTATGAGGGGCCTGTCCATACCATCCGGGGTGTAGATCATTGCCGCCTGGAATAACGAGAGCATCCCACTGTTGGGGCTGGGCCTGAGCATCCTGGTAGACCAGCAGCGGCTCCGCCCCGGCGCGCCTCAGGGCGCGCATAATGTCCGGAACGCTTCGATGGGTGGAGCCGTTGACCGGTCCAGATGGAAAGTGCCAGTAATTGCTACGAACTAAGATTGCGACTCGAACTTTGTGCATGCTGCCCTCGGTGTTGTGAAAAAAGTTGCGGTGTGCGTCGGTGGGGGATGATTAGCAACAACAACAGCAACAACAACACGGACAGCTCGAGAGAGCTGCCTGGCGGGACGGGGAAAAGCAAAGTCCGGCCACTTGCATGAGATGTTTAGGATAGCATTTTGGCCGCGGCTTTGGCAAGGCTTAAAGCCCGGCACAATTCAGGGCGACTCTGGGCGCCGGAGGCCGCTAGATCAAAAAAGCGTCGGATCCGGCCTGCCAGAACCAACGCTTTTCCTTTTGAATTTGTCTACGGGGAACTAGAAGAGGACCAGCGAGCCGCCGCCCTCATAGGAATTGTTGTCGACGTCCCAATAGCGGGCGCTGCCGCCTTCCGAGCCGCGGCCGCACTGGTCCGGGTCGTGTGCGTCGTCAGGGCCGGGGGTGGTGCGGCGCTGGGGAAACTCGGGGGAAACTTCATCCGGGCTGTTGCTCCGGCGGTTGCTTCTGGTATAAGAGGTGTGGTTCTGGGCTGCGATTCTCATCTTTATATTCGCTCCTTGGATGCTGTGTTAAGACTGTCTTAACCAAGTTTTTTGACAGCCTGATGAATAACTTGTTAAGGAACCGACAGATGAAGTATGACGCGCCTGAATGGGCCACCCTCCCGATTTTGGAGCGGGTTCGCCGGTCTCTCCCCAGCGAAGTGATCGCTCCGCCTTTGCGCCGACTGGATGGGGTGGGTCTGATGTGCGAAAATCTGCAGGTCACCGGCGCCTACAAGGTGCGGGCCATCTGTCATCTCCTCAACCTGCTGAAGGACGGATTGGGTCCAAAAGGCCTGGCTCTGGCATCCTCGGGCAACTTTGCGGTGGCGCTGGCCTGGGCCGGGCGCCATTATGGCGTGCCGGTCACCGCCGTCATGATGCGCCGCAGCCATCCTTGGAAAGTTCAACGCGTTCGGGATTGGGGCGGCCAGGTGGTCTTCAGCGGTGATTCCACCGAAGAAAGGACGGAGGCTCTGCACGGTCTGGCCCAGGATGGAATCCATATCGTCGATCACTTGACCGATCCGCAAGTGCTGGTGGGTCACGCCACTCTTGGACTTGATCTGGCTCCGGCTCAGCCGCGTCAGGTGATCGTTCCTGCCAGCACGGGGGGTCTGCTGGTGGCCACTTCGCTGGCGCTGAAGCAAATCAATCCGTTGGTTCGGATTGTGGGTGTGCAGCCCAAGGGCGCCAACGCAATGGTGGATTCGCTGCGCAACGGCGAGCTGAAACGGCTGGATACCGTGGTGACCGAATGCGACGCCCTCACCGCCAATCGCCCCGGAGATTTACCCTGGGAGCTGGCCCAGCAATGGGTGGACGATATGGTGGAAGTCAGTGAAGAAGCGATCCGGGCCACGGTCAGATATTTGGCTGAGGAAGCCAAACTGGTGGTCGAGCCAGGTGGAGCGGCGGGGTTAGCCGCCTATCACAGCGGGCAAATACCCGAGCAAGAGGGAACCTGGGTGGTGCTGAGCGGTGGCAACATTGCACCGGCGCGCCTGGCGGAGTGGATTCAATAGTGGAACATCCGGATATCCGTCTGGTCGAAAAAGACGGACGAAAATTTTATTTGCTGGGCACCGCCCACGTGAGTCAGGCCAGCGTGGATCTGGTCAAGCAGACTCTACACGAGTTAAAACCGGACTCGGTGGCGGTGGAACTCTGCGCTTCGCGTTATCAGACCCTGCTCAACCCTGACCGCTGGCGCAACACCGATATCGTGGATGTCATTAAAAAGGGCAAGGGCAACCTGCTGCTGGCTCAGTTGCTGCTGGCCAGCTTCCAGAAAAAGATCGGCAAGCAGCTGGGGGTCAAACCTGGGGCCGAGATGATGCAGGCCATGGAGACCAGCCATGAGCTGGATATCCCCACGGTACTGGCCGACCGGGACGTGGGCACGACTCTGCGCCGCACCTGGCGAAGACTGAGTTGGTGGAGCCTGAGCAAGCTGTTTTTCACTTCTTTGTTCGGGGTTTTTGAGAGCACCGAGATCAGCAAAGAAGAGGTTGAACGCCTGAAGCGGAGTGATGCTCTGGAAGAGGCACTCAAGGAGCTCTCACTCCACCTGCCGGAGGTGGGGGAGACCCTGGTGGATGAGCGCGACCGCTATCTGGCCGCCAAGATATTTTCGGCCCCGGGTGAGCGCGTGCTGGCGGTGGTGGGGGCCGGTCACGTTCAGGGCATCGCCCGCTATCTGGGTGAGGTCAGCGATGTGGCGCCTCTGGAGTTTGTTCCGCCCCCGAGTCGATTCTCCAAGGTGCTTGGCTGGCTCATCCCTGTGGCCATTGTGGTGGCCATCATTTACGGGTTCCTGCACTGGGGCCAGGGCGTGGCTCTGCGCATGTTAGGTAGCTGGGCTTTGATGACGGCCTGTGCCGGGGCGCTGGGCTGCCTGTTGGCCCTGTCTCACCCACTGACCCTGATCAGTGGCTTTCTGTTTGCTCCTATTGGAGCGCTGCATCCACTCATCGCTACCGGTTGGATGACCGGCCTGGTGGAGGCCGGGCTGCGCAAACCGACCGTGGCTGATTTCGAAACCCTATCCGAGCAGTCGCTGACTCTCAAGCTGATGTATCAAAATCGGGTTACGCGGATCCTGCTGGTGATGTTGCTCACCAATGTTTGCGTGGGGCTGGGCAACTTGCTGGGGGCCGCCTCGATGCTCAAGGCGGCCCAGCTTCACTAGAATTTTTGACCGGTCAGTTGCTGTAGCTCGGTCGTCCAGGGCCCGATATCCTGATAACCGGTCCAGGTCTTGACCACCTTACCATTGGGTCCGAGCAGCACCGTGTAAGGGATCTTGTCGCCGTTGAAGTAGCGGATGAAGTTCTTGTAGGGTGTGGAGCGTGGCTGTGTACAGTCCACATAAATGACCGGAACGATTTGCTTAAGGTCAAACTCGACCACCACCGGTTTGAAGAGCTTGGCCGCCGGCGCCCAGTCCGCGCCATAGTAAATCAGATGGAACTGTTTTGGGTCATAGCCTGTCTCTTGCTGTCCTTTGATGACGTCAAAGTCGATCGTGCCCAGCTCGGGGTGGCGCATCACTCGGGCTCCCAGGGCTTCAGCCAGGTCGGCCAGCTTGACCAGTTTGCGTTCCACGTCCTGGCGATAGGGAATTTCTCGCTCGCCGGCATAGAGTTTCCGGGCGCCGTGGGTCAGATTGGGCACAGAAGTGCTGCCCGCGGGCCGCAGAACCCAGTTCCCGTCCACCTCGTCCAGGTCGTAGGCCAGGGCTCTGGCGATGTCGCGAACATCCACTTCCAGGGCGGAAAGATTGCTCAGCGTGCCGATCACGTAGCCGTCAAAGGGACGGTTACGCACGTAGAGTTTATCGGCCCAGGCGGCTGTACAGGAAGCCAGCAGCAGACACGAGACAAGCAGCTTTTTCAAGGATTGACCTTCCTCAGGGGGCTAGAATACGTTGGCGGGCTTTCGGATCCAGGTAGGACCAAAGAGCCTCAAAGGCACCCTGGCGAAGCTCGTTCGGAAGTGCTTCGAAAATACCCCGCTGAGTGGCGTCCCAATGTGCGGCTTCGTAGAGGCGGAATTTTTGCATCTTGCTCAGGTGGGCAAACTGAGGAGCCAATACCTTGGAAGTGGTCTCGGACTGGCTGCCCCAGGGCTTTTCGATATGCGCGTAGAGGGCGATCTGCACTCGCTTTTCTGGAGTCAGCACGCTCCACAGGGAGTTCAGCATGTTCTGTTTGATGTCGTCCGGCACCGCGTCGGAGAAGGTTTGGCGCAGATTGGGGTCCATCTGAAAGGCGTCCATCAGGAAGGCCCGCTGCTCCGGGTTGAGGGTGCGCCAATCCGGCGGGGGCAACTGGGCCTGAGCCGGACAGGCCAGCATCAGAAGCAGCGTAAAACTGCAGGCAATTCGACAGGTCGCGCGGAACGCGAGCGCATATGATTCCAGACCCTTATTGTAGAGCAGCATTCGACTTTATTCGTCAGCATCTGGAAGCGGACCCTGCCGGCAACCGCCAGGAATACGCCGAAATTGAGAAGGGTCTGACCCAGCGCGGCATTCTTTTCCAAGGTAAGCCTCTACCCATCTGTATCGCGCCGGCTTTACTGCGCCAGGTGCACCTTAAGCCGCTACAGGACCAGATGCGCCGGCTGGTGCGCATCCTGGCCAAACTGGAGGCCCCGCTGCGCACAACCGAATGGTTGGACCGGCTGGGTATTCACCGCACCGAGCAGACCTTGATCCAGTGGCCCAGTCGGCTCAAGGCGGGGGAGTACATTTCGCGTGTGGACGGTTTTTTGGAGTTTTTCCAGGATGGCCGAATTGCTTATCAGATTGTCGAGCTGAATGTGGACAGCCCTGGTGGCGCGGCCTTCATGGACGAGTGCGTGCGATTGCTCAAGAAGACTTCCCTGTGGAAGGCGCTGGCCAGAAAGTTTCCGGGACGCTATCTGGACACCGACAGCCGGGACCTACCGCTCCTGCTCAAGTCCTGGGAGCAGTGGGGTGGCAAGGGCAAGCCCCGCATCGCCGTGGTCGACTGGGTGACCGTCAACACCGCCGCCGAGTTTGAATTGCTGAAGCAGCGCTACAGTCGTCTGGGCTACGAGACCGTGATCTGCGATCCGCGCGAGCTGGAGTATAAAGATGGCAAGCTGCGCGACTACGACGGTAAAGTGATCGACCTGGTCTACCGAAGAGTGCTGGTAGAGGATCTGCTGGCTCACGCCGAGGCGGCCCGTCCTTTTCTCAATGCCTATCGCGAGGAGGCCGTGTGCGTGGTCAATTCCTTTGCCTGTAAGCCGCTTACGGTCAAGAGTCTGCTTTCATGGGTGCATCGCCCCGAGTTTGAGTCACTGCTGAACAAGTCCGACCTGACTTTCTTGCGCTCGTTGGTGCCCTGGACCACCATCGTGGAAGACGGGCCTCTGTTGGATCGTCTGCGCAAAGAGCGGGAGCAGACCATTTTGAAGCCGGCCGACGGCTATGGCGGTCAGGGACTCTATTTGGGCTGGGAAATGGATGAACTGGCCTGGGAAAGGGCCATCGAAGAGGCCGTCAAAGATCGCTATGTGGCTCAGCGACGTGTGCATATTCCCCGCGCCGAGTTTCCCGTGCCGTTGGAAAACGGTTGGGATTTCCAAGAATTTCGTTTCGACTTCGACCCCTATATGTTCGGCAGCGGCGTGGCCGACCCGCTGGTGCGCGTTTCGGATAGCGACATAACCAATGTGAAAGCGGGTGCCCAGATTGCGGCCGCCTGGGTTCTTCGTGATTAGGAAGCTGCTGCTGGTTCTGCTGATGCTGAGCCGGTGGACCTGGGCGCAGCCGGGCCCGACTCCGGCTGAAGGCCTGGACCCTAATCATACCTGGGTCTTTGTGGTGGGCTGCCTGGAGTGGGCTCGATCGGACGTCTATCCCAGCTTTCCCAAGACCAACCGACGCGACGTGCGTCTTGCGCTGGCCTATCAACGCCTGGGTGTTCCGGCTGATCATGTCACCCTGCTTTTGGACCGCGACGCCACTCGTCAGGGGATCCACGACGCCTTTATGACGATTCTGGGTAAGTGTCGACCGGGCGACACTCTGGTGCTCTATTATGCCGGGCACGGTTACCGTGATGAGGCCGACCGGACTTTTTGGATGGTCCCCTACGATGGTTATGATGTGGACACGCTCTGGGGTTTGCGCGGAATCGAGCGGGACGTGAACCGCCTGTTCAAAGGCAGTCGAATTTTTCTTTCGGCTGACTGCTGTCACTCGGGCGCCATGCGTCTGGCGGCCCGTCGCAACGTCAGCAATATCGGCTTCTTCGCGCTCTCTTCGTCCACTGCTCGCCTGAGCAGCACTGGCAACTGGACTTTCACGGACTGCTTGCTGGACGCGTTGGAGGGGGATCCTCGCTGTGATTTCAACGGGGATGGAGTGATCAGCCTGGCCGAGATGTCCGCGCAAGTTGAGCGAGATATGCAGTTCGCCGAGAATCAGAAGGCGGGCGGCACCGGCTCTCCTCTATTCCCGGATACCACCCCCTGGGTGCGTACTGCCCGGCCTCTCAAGGCGGGGGAGGGCGCCTATGTCAGCGTTTTTGCCGATGGCTCCCATTGGAAGGCCCGGGTTGTGGAGCAGGGCAGTCGCGGCGTGTTGGTCCACTGGATGGGTCTGGCTCAGGACTATCCGGATGAATGGGTTTCTCCCAGTCGAGTGACTCCCTACAGATAAGGAAGAGGGTTTCCGTTGTGCTGGCGGAAATCAGGGCGGCTATGAAAATGTTTGTTCGCCTTCTGATGCTTTTGACCCTGATGGGACAGGCTCACGCCGATCTGATCAGAGACATCATTGACCCGCCGGGGCACTTCAAAGGCACGGTCGGATACGTGCAGTCCAACCATTTCGTGTTGGTCAACCAAAAGGCTGAGTACCTCAGGGTTTTTCTGCAGCCGGGCAAGTTCTTGCCCCCCTCCATCGTGCCCGGAATGGTGATCGAATTTTCGGCTCGCGAAGATGCGAATAATTTCCTGCGCTTGGAGTCTATCGACGGCGTGCAGACGCCTGACGGGCAGATGGTGCCCGTGGTCGTTCCTGGCGAATCCAGTAACTAAAAGCGCTGCTCTGATTACGATTTGCGGAGGTAACCGCTGTGAACCGACTGACTGCCGGATTGTTGTTTTCTTTGGCACTGAGCCCGCTGGCATGGGCTGATCCCAAGCTGGGTGTAGATGTGCACAAATCCAGTGAGCGGGTCGAGTTGCGCCTGACTCAAGACCGGCCCTTTGAGAGTGTCTCACAGAAGTGGCGGGAGAACCCTCACCGATTAGAGATCACTGTGCCCAAGGTTGAATGGCAGGGCAAAGCGGTATCCAACATCGACCGGGGCGTCCTGCAAAAGGTCGAGGTCAAGCCGGGGACCGGCAGCGTCACCGTGACCCTGTTTGCCCTGCAGAATCCCAAGATGAGCTGGATCAGTAGTGCCGATAAGAAGACCTGGACCCTCCGGATTTCCAGCAACGAAATGGCCAGTTCCAGCGAGCCGCCCAGGTTGCCAGGCGCCAGTGGCACTCCCGCCAGCACCGCCACGGCTTTCTCGGCTCTGCCTCCGGTTCGCTCCAATCCTACGCCGCCCAGGCCCAATCCTCGGCCGGTGGCCACCAACAGCAATCCCACGGTTCCGCCCACGCCCCCGCCAGCTCGCAATAACGTCGATCAGCGCACCATCTCGGTCAGCTTTAACAACAAGGAGCTGGCTTCGGCCATCCGAGAGATGGCTCAGGCAGCCGGTCTGGAAGCCCAGATTGGACCTGAAGTGAAGGGCAAGCCGGTCACCGAGACTTTCAAAGATGTGCCTCTCTCCCAGGCTCTGACCCGAGTTTTGGGTCGCCAGAGCGAGCTTTTTGAAGTCAAGTTTGAAGGCAACCGGGTTCGGGTGTTCGGCGATAACAGTGGGGGCGGGGCGACCTTGATGCCCACCACCAATACTCAGCCCAGCGTGCCTGAGACCGCCAGCCGGCCTGCCAATATCGTCAGCGACTATTTTCCGCTCAAATCAGATAAGTCCGTGCGTGAAATGGCGGGCGCCGTGCAGAGGCTGGTGAGCGAGGTGGAAGTCATCCAGGACGAGCGCCTGAATGTGCTCTTTGTGCGTGGAGATGCGGCCGACCTGGAAAAGGTGCGCAACCTGTTGCAAAACGCTCTGGCCAAGTAGGACCGCCAACTTTTTACGCGAAAGGCGGCACATGACCAAGCGCCGTACCCGTTCCCCGAAAGCTGCCGCAACCAGTGGCGAACATCAAGCCGTGGCCACGGTGGAGGAATTGAGGGCTCTGGAAAAAGAGCACCCGGACCGAGCCGATGTGCAGTTCGATCTGGGGGTGGCTCTGGCCCGGCAGGGCGAGCAGGGTAAAGCGGCCAAGCACTGGCGCAAGGTGGTGGAGATCGACCCGGCCCATTCGGCCGCTCGCTACTTCCTGGGGATGTATTATCTGGGTCAGGGTAAGTTCCGTCAGGCAGCCGATCAGTATCGGCAGGCCCTCGAACACCGGCCGGACGATCCTTACGCCCATAACAACCTGGGTCTGGTCTATGCGCGTCAGGCTCAATATGGCAAGGCGATTGAATGCTGGGAAAAAGCCCTGGAGCTCTCCCCCGATTATTCGCAGGCCTATTACAATCTGGGCTTGATGTACTCGCGCTTGGGTCAACTGGAGCAGGCAGAGTCCTACTACTTGCAGGCATTGCAGCTCAACGCCGACGACGTTTACGCTCACAACAATTTGGGCCAGGTCTATGCGCGCCAGAACCGTCTGGAGGATGCTGAGAACTGCTTCCGTCGCGCGCTTGAGCTGGATCGCACCGACCTCTACGCCCACAACAATCTGGGTAAGCTGATGGAGCGCACTGACCGCATCGACGAGGCCCGCCGTGAGTTTGAGTTGGCCCTGCAGATCGATTCTGGTGATGCCTACGCGCGCAACAATCTCGGTCGCATTATGGCCAAGCAGGGGGACCAGAGCTCGGCCGTGGCCCAATTCCGGGCCGTACTGGAAGAGCATCCGGACGACGCGGTTGCCTATCACAACCTGGGTCGAGTCCACGCCCAGCAGGGAATGTGGCAAGAGGCCGTCAGCTACTACAGTCGCGCACTGGAGCTCTCTCCTCACGACTCCTACGCGCGCAACAATCTGGGGCGGGCCCTGCTGAGTCTGGGCCGGGTGGGGGAGGCCGAACAGGAGTTTCGTCGCAGCCTGGTGGCCGACGATCGCGACAGTTACGCCCTCAACAACCTGGGACTGTGTTTGATTCGGTCGGGACACATGCAGGAAGCCGTGGAAGTTCTGGTGCGGGCCGTCGAGGTTGACCCAGGCGATGTTTTGGCCCGCAACAACCTGGGCTTCTCGCTTTCCTCCCTAGGTCGCTACGACGAAGCCATCGAGCATTTTGCCTACGCTGTCTCTCAGGACGAGAGGGATGCTTACGCTTTGACTCACTGGGGGCTGGCGCTGTCCCAGTTGGGACGCCTGGCCGAGGCCGGAGATCGCTTTCAGCAAGCCGTGCAGGCCGACCCACAGGATGTCTACGCCCTCAACCATCTGGCTTTGACTCGCTATCAGTTGGGTGAGACCGACAAGGCTTTGCAGGCTTTCGAGCAGGCCCTTGCCAGTGAGCCCGGCGATGGCTATACGCTCAGCAACCTGGGTCTGGTATTGACCGCGCTGGAGCGCTTCGAGGAAGCGGCCGAACGTTTCCATGCGGCTTTGGCTTCCGACCCTCGGGATGTCTATTCCCGCAACAATTTGGGCATCGTGCTGGCTCGCCTGCGTCGTTTTGAAGACGCGGTTGCTCAGTTGCAACAGGCGCTCGAGCAAATGCCCGACTACGCCGAGGGACACTTTAATCTGGCCCTGGCTCACTATGAGCTGCGTCAGCACGAAACGGCCGTGCATCACTTCGAACGGGCTCTGGCCCTGGAGCCGGAATTGCTGGCCGCGCGGGGCAATCTGGCCCTGACTCTGGCTCACCTGGGTGACGTTGAGGGTAGCCGCCAGCAGCTCCAAGAGGTGCAGCGCCTGGCTCAGGCTCAAGGTCAGCCGGGATATGCCGAAGAGCTGAGTAAGGAAGTGGACGGGATTTTGGCGGTGCCGGCCGGGAAAAAATCTGCTTCTGCAAGCATAGCTCCTAAGAAAACCGGGAAGAAGCCTAAAAAGAAATAGGCCGGCGCGTTCACATCGCCCCGGTGACGGTGCAATGTGAAGCGCAACAAATTATTTAAGTTCCTGGCCTCCCTCAAGCTGGCTGTCATCCTCTTCGTCTTCTTCGTGGTGATTCTGGCTTCGGCCACCTATTACGAATCCGCCTACGACACTCAGACGGCCCAGCATCTGGTCTACAAAAGCCCGCTTTTCGCGGTGTTCCTGGGAATCTTCTTTACCAATATTTTCTGCTCGACCGCCATTCGCTATCCCTGGAGCAAAAAGCAACTGGGCTTTGTGGTCACTCACCTGGGAATCCTGGTTTTGCTGGCGGCCGCCGCTCTGACCATGGTTGGGGGGGTGGACGCCTCGATGATCATTCAGGAAGGCCAGACGTCCAAGCGCATCATGCTCAATGACCCGGTCTTCTTCGTCGGTCGGCCCAGCCAGAAGCTGAATGAGATTCCCGCGGAATTTCGCTGGACTCCGCCCAGCCAGGAGCGACCCCAGCGAGTGGCCCTGGGTGAGGGCGTCACCGCCGAGGTCGTGGAATACCTGCATCACGCCCGTGAGAACGTCTTCTATCAGGAGGCGGCCCAGGGAGTGCCGGCCATCGAAATGCGCATCTTCAACGACCGCGTCAATCAGCAACAATGGCTGACGGCCGGCAAGGGCGATGTGCAACTGGGACCGGCCAAGATTCAGTTGCTGCGCGCTGGCGACGAGGCTCAGCTCAAGCAACTCCTCAAGCCGGGGTCCAGCCAGAGGGGCGAACTGCAGTTGCTGGTGGCCGGCCAACCTCTGCAGGTGAACGTTTCCGAGTTGAGTCTCGACAAGCCCTTCTCCCTGGGTGAATACACCGTCACCTTGCGTCGCTACCTGCCCCACGCGGTGGTGCAGAAAGGGGAGCTGGTTTCCGAGAGCGACCGCCCGGTTAACCCCTGCCTGGATCTGCGCGTCGCCGACGCCAAGGGCAATTCCCAGGACTGGCTGTTGTTTTCGCGACTGCCGGATCTGAATACGCGCACCGCTTCCAAAGGCGAGGCCTTGCCTCTGAAGCTTCTCTACAACTGGGAGCAAGTCCCCGACCAGCATGTCTTGAGCTTTATCTATGAGCCGTCCGGCAGACTCTGGGCCAAGGTGGACGCCAAAGCGGCCATGCCCGTCGAATTGGGCAAGGCCCAGGCTACCGGCTGGATGAACCTCCAGTTCGAAGTCAGCAAGCTGATTCCCAGGGCGGTTGAGGTACGAGAATTTGTATCGGTGGAAGTGGAGAAGGGTCAGGAGCAGAACGCTCCACCGCCAGCCATCCGCTTGCGCCTTCTTGGGGCAAAAGAGAATCAGTTGCGCTGGTTGGAGCGTGGAGACGTGATTCAGGTGCACACCGACTCCGGCTCGGAGCTGGTGTTGGGTTACGCCTATCGCACTCTGGACCTGGACTTTCCGGTGCGCCTGAAAGATTTCCAGATGGAAATGGATCCGGGCAGCAACAGTCCGGCCGCCTTCAAGAGCTCGGTCGAGGTCGAGGGCCAGACCTATCTGATTCAGATGAACGAGCCGTTGGTCAAAGGCGGCTACAAGTTCTTCCAGAGCAGTTACTCGCAGGTACCCGGTCAGCCCACCTATTCGATCTTCACGGTTGCCAAAGACCCGGGCATCATCATGAAGTATGTAGGTTCGATCATGGTCGTTCTGGGTATCGCCATCATGTTCATCACTCGCCCCTACAAGGTGAATTTGGGCCGCCGGGGGGCTGCTGAATGAGGTTTTTCGCTATGTCTAGATGGTTTGTATGGCTGTGTCTGCTGCTGCTCCCCCTGAGCGGCTGGGCAGAAGAGGTGCCCGGCTGGGCTGATCGGTTCCGTTTTCTGGCGGTGCAACAGGGAGGGCGTCTCAAGCCCTTTGATACCTTTGCGCTGGAGACGGTTCGTTACATTACCGGGAAGGCCGAGTTCGAAAAGCGCGACCCGGTCGTCACTATGCTGCAGTGGTACGCCCTGGGTGACCAGGTTGCGAATCTTCCGGTGGTGGAATTTCGCAACAAGGACTGGCACCAGAAGTTGGGATTGCCGGTCGATCAGCGCTACTTCACTGCTTCCGAACTCAACGCCAATCCTGAGTTCGTCAAGGCCCGCGAAGAGCTTCACAAGCTCAAGCCAGGCGATAAGGTCCCCAACCGGCTTTCGGCGATGAACGACCTGGTGGGCAAGATGGCTTATCTGGAGATGATTTCCAAAGGCGCCAGTTGGACCATGGTCCCCTCGCCCGAGGGCTTGACTTCGCAATGGCCCAGCTTCTACGAAGTGGAAAACGCCGAGAACGCGCCTCCCGAACTCAAGCAAGCCATCACCGCCTTTCATACCGCCCTGGTCAAGAAGAGCGGCGAGGACAAGGCCGTGAATGACCTGGCTGCCGCTCTGCAGGCTGTGGGCCCCTATCCGGACGGTACAGCTCTGGCCCGCGAAGTGCACTACAACCAGTTCCACGCTTTCCGCAAGGCCTGGATGTTGTATCTCTTCAGCCTGGTGTGCCTGCTCCTGACCACCCGCGGCACCTCCCTTTATTGGCTGGGCGTCAGCGGAGCGGCCGGCGGTTGGGCCCTGCACGCGTACGGGTTTTACCTGCGCTGCACCATCGGTGGCCGTCCACCCGTGACCAATATGTACGAGTCGGTGATCTGGGTCGCTTTCGGTGCCATCACCTTTGCTCTGATTTTTGAACTGCTTTATCGGCAGCGCAGCTACCTGATGGCGGCCGCCACGGGCGCCGTGGTCTGCCTGGCGATGGCCGACCAGTTGCCGGCTGTGCTTGACCCCTCCATCCGTCCCTTGATGCCGGTGCTGCGTAGCAACTTCTGGCTGACCATTCACGTGCTGACCATTACGCTGGGCTATGCCGCATTCTTGCTCTCGATGGGCCTGGGTCATATGGTCCTGTGGAAGCACCTGAGCGGTCCCGACCAGAAGGAAGAACTGAACGCTCTGCACACCGCCCTCTACAAGGCCATCCAGGTCGGGGTGGTGCTATTGGCGGCCGGCACTCTGCTCGGTGGAGTCTGGGCGAACTATTCCTGGGGGCGTTTTTGGGGCTGGGACCCGAAGGAAGTCTGGGCCTTGATCGCTTTGCTAGGCTACCTGGCGATTCTGCACGCCCGTTTTACCAATTGGATCGGCGCCTTTGGCATTGCCGCCTGGTCTGTGCTGGCTTTCCAGGGCGTCTTGATGGCGTGGTACGGGGTTAACTTCGTGCTCGGCGCGGGCCTGCACAGCTACGGATTTGGAACCGGCGGAGGTCAATACGTGGCCGTCTATAGCGCCCTAGAAATCGCTTTCGTGGGTTTCACCGCCTGGCGAGTTAAGGGTCGCCAGCGCGACATCTCGGCCGGTCGGAATCAGCCCCGGCCGGAAAACGACAGCCCCCTCAGCTAACCCGTGGCTTTGGCTCGCTGCCTGGACCTCTGTCTGGATCAACCCTTACTGGGGAGCGCCAGCACCAGCCGCTGGTTGGTGCTGGTGGATAAGCCCCGTCCCTGGCCTTCTAAGGTGCAGCAGGGGCTCAACCTCCCCTCTGAATGGCAGCAGCGTTTGGATGATTGGAGAGACCAGAAGGTCCCCTTTACTCTTCTGGCACGCCACTCCCAGGAGGGGCAAGTTCGATGCTTTGGTTGGGAACGGGGCAAGGTCAGTGGTCTGGAAGAAGGCCCGCTCTGGTTGGTCTGCACCCACGGAAGTCGCGACGCTTGCTGCGGTTCGCTGGGCCCAAGGCTGGCTCAGGCCCTGCGCAACTCGGGTGAATCCCAGGTCTGGGAGGTCAGCCACATCGGTGGTCACCGCTTCGCTCCCACCTTGTGGCATCTCCCCAGCTGGCGTGTCTACGGCAGGATCGATCTGCATCATCCTGTTTGCGATCTGAAGACCTTGAGGGGAAACGCGGCTTATGCTCCCCGGCTGCAGGTCATGGAAGCCTATCTCTTTCAGCAACGTGGGAGCTGGCCGCTCTGGCTGGAGGAAACCCCCGAGGGTTGCAGAGCCTACTGGCCCGAACCGGAGAACTGGAGTTTCGAACTGTCTTCCATTGAGCACACGGGTCCGCTGAGCTGCCGGGATATCGGTGAGGGCAAGCTGGAACCCTACCTCAGTTGGAGCGTTCGACGGGCCGCCAAGAATGAGCAACTTTCAACCCCCTGAAGGGGTACTGAGCTGGAAGAGGAACAGCCGGGGATGAGCAGCCAAGACTCGATGACCATGACCGATCAAGACTTTACATTGCTGAAGACGCTGGTGGCGTTGGCCTGGGCTGATGGTTCACTGGCCGAGGGCGAAGTCGAGTGGATCGACAAGGTCATGGACCAGCTCCAGGTCCCGCCGGCCCAACGCGACGAGATGCTCAAAGGCGCCCCGCCGCTGCCCAGCGACTCCGAGCTCCAGGAGGCCCTGCCGGAAGGCGAAGACCGCGAAACATTCTTGCGCTTCCTCCTCTCAGTCTCGCTTGAAGACGGCGAGACAAGCCTGGAAGAGCTCAACCTTCTAAAAGACCTGAGTCACAAGTTGGGCGTTTCCGGTGAAGCGCTTGAGGAGATGCGCCAAAGCGTGCTGGCTCCCTAGGCAAGACCTCGGTGTTCGCCGCTACCCTTGAGTTCGTGCGCGAACTGCGCGCCAACAACAATCGCCAATGGTTCCAGGCCAACAGGCCTCGCTATGAAGCCGAGGTGGTTGCGCCCGCTCGCCGCTTTATCGCCGAAATGTGCCCCTGGTTGGCTCAGCTCAGCCCCTACCTGGCTGAGGGAACTCTTTTTCGCATCCACCGCGACGTTCGCTTTTCGGCGGATAAAAGTCCTTACAAGACGCACGTGGGCATTCACTTCCGCCACGAAGATGGGAAGAATGCTCACTGTCCCGGTTACTATTTTCATTTGGAGCCGGGAGAGTGTTTTGGGGGAGCCGGTATCTGGCGGCCTGAGAAGGACCAAATGCAGAGCATTCGGCTGGCCATCCTGCAACGCCCCGAGGCCTGGGCCGAGGCAAAACGGGGACTGGAGCTGGCCGGCGAGAGTCTCAAACGACCCCAGAAGGAATGGGTTGGCCATCCACAGCAAGAGGATTTGATGCGCAAAGATTTCGTAGCCCTGGAGAAATTCGACCCAACCGGCGATCCGCTGGCTTTCTTTCAAGACTTCACGCGACGGAGCTCGCCATTGCTGAGCTTTTTGTGTCAGCAGACGGGGCACCCCTTTTGAGCGACCAGGATTGGCCAGAATACGACGGTCAGGGTGAGGAGGACGCACTCCCCACTCAGCAAGGCGACGATGAGGGTGATGTCGGGGTGGCCGAGCTGCGGCGCGAGTTGCTGAAGCGGGCTCCCAAGCTGCCTTTCTTGCAGAGCTTTTTGGGCGAGGCCATGCGCTGGCTGGACGAAGAGGAGAGCACCGAAGTGATGTTGGCCGCGACTAACTTGCTGGAAGCCAACCTCCAGCTCCACCGTGGGCCCTGGGCCGAAATCCTGAGGGATCTGAGAGATTCTTTGAGTCACGACGAGGGCGAGGACATGCTCTACGCCCTGCTACGTCTGGTAAAGGAGCTTCAGCGTGCTTAAAAGGTTGCTTGTCGCCCTGGCCCTGGCCGGGGCGGTGTGGGCCCAACCCGCGGACGACCGTTTTGTGAGGGTGGCCGATGATTTTCTTGAGGGCTATCTCCGCTATAACCCCGAGACGGCCACCATGCTCGGGGACCACCGCTATGACGGCGAGTGGAGCGACGTCTCCGCGGCTGGTTTGGAGCGCTTGCTGGCCTTCGATCGCGAGCTGTTAGGCCGCCTGGACGAGCTGCAGAACGCCGAACTGGGTCGCGAAAACGCGGTTGATCGTGACATGCTCGTGCACTACCTGAAAGGGCAAATCTGGGCCACCACCGAGCTGAAGGAATGGCAATGGAACCCTCTGGTGTATAATCCGGGGCCGGCCTTGTTTGCGATCGTGGCTCGTGATTACGCGCCCCTTCCGCAACGACTCGAGGCCCTGGCCTTGCGCCTGGAAGGGCTTCCGGCTTACTTAGCTCAGGCTCGTGTTCAACTGGACAACCCCACGCCCATCCATTGTCAGACCGCGATCGCGCAAAACAATGGAACGATCGCGTTCTTAGAACACGACCTGGAGGAGTTCTTGCGCAAGGCTCCTGAAAAGCGCGCCCGGGTGGAAGTCGCCAGAAGGGTGGCCATCGGCGCCCTGCGCGATTATGGCAGCTGGCTCGAGAAAGACCTTTTGCCTCGTTCTCACCGTGACTTTCGGCTGGGGCGCGAGCGTTGGCGAAAGAAGCTCTTTTACACCTTGGAGTCTTCGCTGACGGCGGAGGAGCTTCAGGCCCGAGCCGAGCGCGAGCTGGTTCGCACTCACGCCGAGATGACGGCCGTTGCCCGCCCGCTTTATCGACAAATGACCGGACGCTCGGCTGAGCGACTGACCGACGCGGAGGTTTGTCGGGCGGTCCTGACCCGATTGGCCCAGGACCATCCTGACAGCCGCACCATCGTTCCACTGGCGGGAGACTCCTTGAAAAAGGCCACCGAGTTTGTGCGCCAGCACCAGCTGGTCAGTTTGCCCGAAGAACCCTGCCAGATCATTGAAATGCCCGAGTTTAACCGCGGCGTGGCGATCGCTTATTGCGATTCCCCGGGGCCGCTGGAGAAGAGCGGTAACTCCACCTATTACGCCATTGCGCCCACCCCCTCTGACTGGAGCAACGAACGTTCTCTCAGTTTTTATCGAGAATACAACCGAGCCATGCTGGATGATCTGACCGTGCATGAGGCCATGCCCGGTCACTTCTTGCAGCTCATGCACGCCAATCATTTTCAGGCTCCCACTCGGGTGCGTGCGGTATTGCAGAGCGGCACCTTTGTAGAGGGCTGGGCGACCTACGCAGAACAGCTGATGGTGGCTAACGGATACGGTGGTTCCGCCGTGCACATGCAGCAGCTCAAGATGCGACTGCGCTTGATTCTCAACGCCTTACTGGATCAGAAGGTCCACGCCGGGCAGTTGAACGAGCAGGAAGCGGTCAATTGGCTGATGCGGGAGGGCTTTCAGGAGGAGGGGGAGGCAGCCGCCAAGTGGCGCCGCGCCTGTCTAACCAGCGCCCAGCTTTCCACCTATTTTGTGGGGAACTGCGAGGTGAACGACCTCGTCAACCTGTATCGCAGGACTCATCCTGGCGACAGCTGGCTGACCCTCCACGACCGCATCCTGGCTTTCGGATCGCCCGCCCCACGCTACATTGCTCGCCTGCTTAAATAGGAAAGCCACTCCGGCAAGAGAAGGCTTCCTCTATGGCTGATTTTGAAGTAGGTAAACTCACTCGCGTGGTGACTGTGGACGGACGTTGTTTCATCGGGATGCTTACAGGCTACGCTGAAGTTTCCCAGGGCGAAGATATGCTCGAAGAAATCTATCTGTCCGGCTGCAATGAGTCCCCGGTGACGGTGATTCAGGTGAGCAATGTCAAGGAGTTGGACCAACAAAAGGTAACCTTCGCATTCACTCCTAAGGACTGAGAATGTCTCGCCTGACCGCCCGACTGAAGATCGCCGCTCCCCTCTTCATCTGGCGGATGTCGCGGGACCCACTGGGCTTTCTGCAGAGCATGCATGCCCGGCACGGGCAATACGTTTTTGTGCATACCGGTGATCGTCGCCTGTATTTGACCATCGATCCCGACCTTGTGCGTGACGTTCTGGTCACCGAAGGTCTCAAATTTTCCAAGAGCCGCGGCCTGGAAATGACCAAGCGATTGTTGGGCAACGGCCTGCTCACGGCTGGACGCGAGTTGCATCTAAAGCAGAGGCGTCTGGTGCAGCCGGCCTTCGCCAAGAACCGAATGCAGGGATACGCTCGGGTCATTCTGGAGACCACTCAGGAACACCTGAAAGGCTGGCGTGACGGGCAGTTTCTGGACCTGAGTGGGGAAATGATGGCCATTACTCTGGATATCATCACTCGCACCATGTTCGGTGACAGCATCGGCGATCGCACTCCCTTGGTGGCCCAGGCTATGAATGACAGCCTGCAGAGCTTTAACGTGGGCCTGATTCCTCTGATGCCCTTGATGGTTCACCTGCCCCTGGCCGCCAACCGCAAGTTCGATCGGGCCAAGCGCCAGCTTGACTCGATCATTTATGAACTGATCGAGCAGCGTCGCGATGGTGAAGATCGGGGAGACTTTCTCTCCATGCTGATGTCGGCCACCGACAATGGAGTGCCGATGTCGGACGAGCAGTTGCGCGACGAATGCATGACGATTTTTTTGGCCGGCCATGAGACGACCGCCAACGCGCTCTCCTGGATTCTGGCTCTGCTGCATCAGCATCCCGACTGGCTGGAGCAGGTGCGCGAAGAGATCGACCGGGTGGGCCTGGAGGACCTGTCGGCCTTGGAGAAGTGCCGCTGGGTGACCCAGGAAGCTCTCCGACTTTATCCTCCCGCCTGGGTGATCGGACGCATGGCGCGAGAGAAGGTCGAGATCGGAGGAGAGGCCATCGAGCCGGGGGCGGTCTTCATCCTTTGTTCAGCGGTGGCCCAACGCCAGGCCCAGTTCTTTCCGGAGCCGGACCGCTTTTTGCCGGAACGCTGGCGCAACGCCGAGTCGATCCCCAAGTTTGCCTACTTTCCCTTCGGGGGCGGCAACCGGGTCTGCATCGGGGAGCATTTCGCCCGTATGGAGTCGGTATTGGTCCTGGCTTGCGTGCTCAAACATTGGGATTTCCGCATGCTGGACCGAATGCCTGAACCTGTGGCCGGCATCACCCTCAAACCCGGAGGCGGGTTGCCGGTGGAGCTCCGCTCGCGCTCCAAGTCAGGCTGAGGGGCGACCCGTCCTGGCTTCGTCCAAAACCTTCCGTTGCAACTCGGCGGCTCGTTCCAGGCGCTCGCGAAGCGCGGGCAGAAACCGTTCCAGGGCGGGGCCGTCTCGGCTCGCCAGACAATCCCGGACCTGGCCGAGGGCTTCCTGCATTTGCTGGATTGCTTCCTCCAGTTCCGGTTGAGACTCCGGCAGTGCTCGGGCCTTTTTGAGCAGCTCCGAAGCCTGGGTCTGAGCTTGCTGAGTTAAAGATGGCAACGCCTCCCAGTCCTCAGGTCTGTTCTCCAGGCAGGCCCGCTGGGCCAGGTCGAGCAGCCCCAGGCCTTCCTCGCGACGGAGCAGCCCGTGTCCGCACTCCTGGCAGCGACCTTCCCGGGTCACCCGAACCAGACCCAGACAGCCATCGCACCAGGAGGCGGGAGTGCCGGCCAGGGCCTGAACCTCGGTGTGGATGATCAGAGCCTGGGCCGCACAATCTTGCAGAATCTTGCGCGGTTGTTGAGGTACAGCCAGTCCGTTCAACAGCGGGTCGGCCAGTGACTGCAAAGCTTCTTCCTGAATCTCGAGCAGGTCGAGCAGTTGTTCAACGGCCGGAAGCCGGACGGGACTCTGGCGCATTTGCTCGGCCAGGGATTGGAAGTGGTGCGTGACCCCGGCCAGGCGCTCGTGAACCAGGGCGGCCGAGAGCATGCCCCGATCGTAGAGCTCCAGGCAGCGCAACAGTTCGTGGATGTAGGGTGAAGCAGCCAGACGAGGTCGGGCCTCCTCCAGTTTGCGCAGTTCCGCAAAAGCCTCAAAAAGTTCGTTCAACGCCCTGGCTGCTGTTTCCACCCGGGCCTGACCCCAGTCCGCTTCGCTCAGAAGATAGGCTTGATCTTCGGCACATTCCAAACGCTCCAGAGCCGACTCAATCCAGTCCAGCCAGGGTCCTTGAAGTTCCTGAAAACGAACCTCGCTGCGGAAGACGGTCGAGATTTGACTCATCTCGGTTTGGAAGCTGGCGAAGTCCCTGGCCAGCAATTCCTCTTCCAGTTCACCATGACGATAAGCCGCCAAGGATAAGGCGAAGGCATTAAAACTGGCCAGTGGCGTGAGGGAAGTGCCACCCAGGTGGGGTAGGGAGATCATGCCAAACTGGTTTGCTTCAGCTTCATGCAAACCTTTAACAATTTCGTTACGATTGTTACAAGTCGCTAATGGCCGGCCCGGGACGACAGCTCGCTCTTGACGTATTCTAGATACAAGAATTCAGGATAACGAGGTTCGAGAATGTTCGCAGCGCAGTTCGGCTCTCCCATGGGTGTTGGTTTCAATCCTGGCTTTGGCGCGATGGGCCCCATGGGTGGCCAGCAACAAATGCTCATGATGATGATGACCATGATGCAGATGATGCAGCAAATGATGCAGATGATGGGAGCCATGGGGGGAGGCGGGTGCCCCGGGATGGGCATGGGAATGCCCGGCATGGGCGACCCGTTCGGCGGATTTGGTAACCAGATGGGCAACGGCTTTGGTTTTCCGGGCGGATGCGGGGGATTTCCCGGAGGGTTTTCTCCGCCCGGAGTTCCCTTCGGAGGCGGGTTCACCCCTCAGGCCCCTGGTTTCGGCCGAGGCCCCGGGTGTTTCGGAGGTCCTACTTTCGGCGGCGTGAACAACGCGCCCCCGCTTGGACCTGGTGGTTTTGGCGGACCGTCGGCTTTCGGCAACCGTCTGGCGGCCGACGCTCAGCAGATCGCTCAGAGCGGTGTGGCCGGGCGTGGCGGCAATTGTAAACGCGGCGTACGCATGGCGCTCAACCGTCAGGGGGTGAACCTGGACGGCCTGTCAGCCTATCAGGGTGCCGACCAGCTGGCACGCAATCCACGTTTTCGAGAAGTTCGCATCCCGCGCGAGCAGTTGCGTAACCTACCTCCGGGAGCGATCGTGGTCTGGGATCGTAAGCAAGGCCATCCGCATGGCCATATTTCCATCGCCCTGGGCAATGGCCGTGAGGCCAGCGATGTCATCCGCAACCAGATCACGAACTACGGCTCTCAGTTCCGAGTCTTCTTGCCCAACGGCTAGTGGTGGAAGACGAGGAGCTGCTGCCGCAGCAAGAGGCCGACGACAACCAACCCGAAGATCGTAACCAACTGCTGGAACAGCTTAAGGACCTGAGTTCCCGACCCGGCCCGGCCGCTCTTTTGTTGCGGGCGGGCCACGGTTGGCTGCAGGGGACCTTGAGCACTCCGGATTTGCGCGCGCGAGCGGCCGAATTTGAAGCCAACCTCCAGGCCGATCTGGACGACCCTTTGCTCATCAGCCAGCTCGACCGCCTGGAAGAAGGCCTGGATGGAGAGCTGGAGGACGAGGTTCTTTACGCCCTGCTGGGCCTCGCCTATCAGGCGAGTCTATCGTAGCTGGAACTGGATCCTGTGAATGGTCTCTTCGGTTGTGAGCGGCACGCTCTTTCTTAACCCGGAAATCAACGCTTACTGGCGGGACATTCTGGATGGTTGGAAAACGCGCGAGCCCGATTTGCAGGTCCGAGTCGGAACCCTCACGGGGGCGGTTCCCTGGGCGGACTGGATCCAGTTGTTGGGCCCCGGTCGCCGTCATGCTCGTCCCATGTATTACGGTGGATGGAGCCAGCGTCACCCCACGCCGATCTGGCAGTTGTTGCTTGAATTGCTCAGGCTCCGGCCGGAGCACATCGTATGCTACGGCTTCTCGGGCTGGACCTTGCTGGCTTGCATATGGCGAACTCTGGGATTGTGCCGCCGCCTCAGCCTGCTCTGGGAGGGGTCGACTCCTGGGGTTAATCTGGCCGGCGATCGAAATCGACAGCGCGTTCGAGCCTGGGCCCTGGGTCGAGCGGAGCAGGCTATCACTCAGTCGCCGGCAGGGCAGGACTACCTCCAGAGCCTGGGCACGCCAACTCCCATTTTTCGGCGCCCGTGGTTGGCGGCCAATCCTTACCTTTTTGTTCCCGCCGCTGTGGCTGAGAGCCAGTGCACCCGTTTTGTTTATGTGGGAAGCCTGGAGGAACGAAAGGGAACGGACTTCCTGCTCGAAGTCTTCGCCGACCTGCCCGGGGACTGGCAACTGGACCTGGTTGGACCCTGGCTGATGTCGGCCTCCAGGCCCAGCCATCCTCGCATTTGTCTGCGAGGGCAATGCTCAGCCCAAGAGGTGCAGCAACTGCTCAGCCAGGGACAGGTCTTCGTGTTCCCGAGCCGAGAAGAGACCTGGGGGGTGGCTCCGATTGAGGCCGCTTGCGCTGGTCTGGCGGTGGTGACTTCGGAACACACGCCCTCGGGCGGGCTGCGACCCGACTGGTTGCGCTTGCCTTTGCAGGTGGAGCCCTGGAAACAGGCACTTCAGGGGTTTATGACTCAGCCGCAGCGGGCCGCTCGTCTGGGGGCTGCCAATCGCAGCACGGAAGAACGCCTCTATGCCCAACTTGAATTGCCCTGGCGGACACCTAATTGAGCATAGACCGCCTCCACCCGGGCGGCGATTTTCTCCCAAGTAAAGTATTCTGCCACCTTTTGCTGCCCGGCCGCGCCCATGGATTGCCGCAGGCCGGGACGGTCCAGCAAATAAAGAATGCGTTCAGCCAGCGCCGCAGCATTCTGGTCGCAGAGCAAGCCATTGACGCCTTCATCGATGACCTCGGCGATCGCCGGGATGCGCCCACCCAGCACCGGCTTCTGCAGGCACCAGGCTTCCACGAAAACCGCCCCAAAGCTCTCCTGGCGCGAAGGTAAGCAGAGCAAATCGCAGGCGGCCAGGGCGGAAGTTTTGCTCACCAGGTCGAGTGCGCCCAGGTTGACGATGCGGCCATCGTTCACCCCTCGAAACAACTGGCGAGAGTCGTTGGTGTGAGGTCCGGCGAAGACAAATTTGACTTCTGGTCGTTTATTCCAGACCAGCGAAGCGGCTTGCAGTAACGCTCGGATCCCCTTGTATTCGTATTGTTGCCCTAGAAAGAGCACAAACTCTGCTTGCAAATTGTGGGCCGTGCGAAACTTCTCGGCGTTCCATTGTGGGGAAAGCACCGGCCCTACTCCAGCCAGATGGACTCGTTCGGGGCGGAGGCCTTTCTGCTCGACCAGCAACTGCTTTTCGTAGCGTGTATTGACCAAAAGGGCGTCAGCGGAGCGATACAGTCGGTCATAGTTCCAATAAAGAGGTCCTTTCCAGCGCGGGTGGTGGTGAGGGGTCAATACAAAAGGAATATCTCTCTGTCGAGCCAGTTTCAGGCCGGCCTGGATCAAGAATTCCCGGCCGATCCGCGAAGCATGAATCAAATCCGGCCGACCGAGCACTCTTTCCAGGTGGGGAGCGATCAGGTCAGCCAGCCGGCCTGCGGTTGCGGTAAGAGTCGGATAGTAGAGTAAGGCCCAGGGCAACATCGCGCGGCGCGTCCGCCGGTCATAGCCGAGTCGGTGGACGGGAATCCCGTCCTGCTCATAATGTCCATCTTTTTCGCAGAAGACGGTCGCCAGACGCAACCAGTCCTGGCGATTTCTGTCACTCAGGCAAATCGCGCGCAGGCGATGGCCCGACTTTACCAGTTGCAGAGCAATCTGGTGCATGTAGGTTTGGGCTCCTCCAATGGAGGGAGGGTAGAGCGCGCTCAGATAAAGGACGTTCACGAGCTTACGGCTTGGTCGGGGTCCGGGACAAAGTAGCCCCAGGCCTGCTCTTCTGAGCGCTCGGCCAGGGCAAAGCGTTGGAGCAAGGGAGAGAGAGTGGCTAGAATCGGGTAGTCCTCCGCTCGCCTGGCCTGCACGGGCAACCACTCCAATTGGTGGGTGGTTTTGAAGCGTGCCTGCAACTGAGCGGTGATGCCCGGGAGGATGCAGTCGTGCGTTTCCACCACCACAGTGGCCTGCGCCAGCCCCGGCAGCCGGTCAGGACGGAGCAGTTCGAGCTCGGCTCCCTCGCAATCGCAGAAGATCAGGGCTCCCTTCAGATCGAACTGGCTCAGTTCATTGAGGTCGCAGTGGCCGCGGATCTCCAGGCCGACCTGGTTCAAAGCAGCCAGTTGGGAACACAGCCTTCGGGCCTCAGCCGAAATATCGTAGGCGACGACTCGGGCTTCAGGTAGAGCTCGGGCCAAACCCACCGCATAATACCCCTCCCCGCAGCCGATATCCACGACAAGAGAGGGACGAGCCTCTAAGATTTTCTCGATCACCGGATGCAACTCGCATTCATAGCTCCCCAGAAGCTTCGGGGCCAATCGGCTTCCCTCGACTTCGGGCAGGTAAAGCATGCCCTGAAAAGGACCTGAGCTGACGCGGCCCGCGCAGCTGCGCCAGAGCTGGGGAATGGGCCACCAGTAGGGGCTGAGGAAGCGGCGAAGCCAGCGGTAAGGCCGCGGGAACCATCTCTTCAAACGAGACCTGATCAGGTAAGATAAACGGCGCAGGGGCGACATAGGGAAGCTTTCTACCCTGAGGGAAGGTTCGCCTGGAATCGAGGGCCTGGCTGCGAAATCAGGCTCCGCCAGCCCTGAACATAGTCCTCGAGCAAGTTTTGTTCCTGGTCAAGCTCACCGCCGTAGCGCATGGCCACAAAAATTCGGTCGTTCAACTGGGTCAAACCCACGGCCACTCCCGTGCGTGACTGCAGCGGCGGCGCTCCCAGCACTCTCTCCACCAGCACGTCGCCGACCTTGAGTTTGCCCGCCAGGCTTGGAAAGTGGGGGCGGGTCAGGTAGACCTTGCCCATGTTGGTCAGAATGGCTGTGGAAAATTGGGGCGGAAGCCACCGAAGCAGCGGCATCAGTCTCACCCGGTCAAGCGCCCCAAAGGCCAGCAGGGTGAGCAGATCCGGACGAAACTGTTTGATGAATTCGGTCTCGCCGCAGAGCTCGGCATAGGCCCGCTGGCTGACGAACGCGAAGCTCGTTCCATTGCAGGCCCCGCTGCGGAAATCGGCCGCCCGCCGAGTATTCATTGGCATCATCAAGCGCTTTTTAGCCTTGGGCCAGTGCTTTTCCAGAGTGGTAAAGAGACAATGTAAGGCCAGATCGTTCAGACTTCCTCCGTGGCGCCGCACCCAGGCCTGGCTGGCGGCCAGGTCGACCCACCCCCAGCTGGGATCACGGGTCGGGCCTTTTCCCTCAAACGGTCGGAACGGACGCGTGCACAAAAATTGGGCGGCGAATTTCAGGCTCTGCCAGATTGAACTGGTGCGTTCCGGTCCCAGTGCCCGCCCCCGAGCGACCAGTCTTTCGGGTTCGACGGGTGCCCAAGGCTGTGGTCGTCCGCCCACGGCTTCGTCATAAGCTTGACTGAAATCGCGCAGCAGCATCTGGGCGCCCGCGCCGTCACAAACGGCGTGATGAAACTCGGCCCGCAGCCTCTGCGGGTGGAAGGCTACCCTCAGTCCGGGCTCACGCTCAAGGTCCATGGGCTGGGGCGGTAGTTCCTCCAGCAGGGCCAGGGGTTCTCTCGATTCCATCCAATTTTTTTTGCGATTGTCTAGCCGACAGGTTAAGAGCGGATGGCGCAGGAGGGCCCGGTTCAGGGCCGTGGTGACCACCTCTGGCCGGAGAGACCCTTCAATCGCCCACTCGACTCGAAAGCTATTGCCTTCGAAGAGCAGCATCGCCTTCTCAAAAGGGGTCAGCGCCAGGGGAAAGAGCATGGCGGCGCACTTAAGGGGACAGGCAACAGGAACCTTCCTCCAGGCCTAAAATCTGGCCAACCCATGTCATGTATCCTGCTCACTGGCGCCACCGGCCTCATCGGCAGCTTTATCTTGCGCGAGTTGCTGGGCCAGGGCCTGTCGGTCGCCGTTCTGGCGCGCGGACCCAAGGCCCGGGAACGTCTTGAGCGGCATCTGGTGCGACTGGAAGCCTCCGGTCAGGTCACGGTTTTGGAGGGGGATCTGGGTCAGGTCGACTTGGGCCTGCAGCCTGAGGCTCGCAAATGGCTGGCCAACCACTGCGGCCGTGTGTTGAACTGCGCGGGCGCTGTCAAATTTCACGCCGACGGGACGGGCGAACCTTATCGGACCAATCTGGACGGGACGCGACACCTGCTGCATTTGTGTCGTCAATTGAAAATCCAGGAGTTTCATCACGTCTCTACCGCCTACGTCTGCGGCCAGCGGCGCGGACCGGTGTGCCAGGAGGAGCTCGACGAAGGCCAGAGCTTTTCCAACGACTACGAGCGCAGTAAGTTCCTGTCCGAAGTGCTGGTGCGGCAGACCGAGGACATTCCCGTCAGAAACATCTACCGTCCCTCGGTCGTTCTGGGCGAGGCTGCCACAGGTTTCACTCCTGGCTTTCAAGGCGCCTACGCCTTGCTGCTGGCCGGCTGGCTGAAAGTGCAACAAGGCGTTGGGCTCGACCAGTTTTTGAGTTTACTCCATCTCCGACGAGAAGATAGCATCAACCTGGTCACGGCTGACTGGGTCGCACAGGCGATCCTGCACCATCTGCTCCGTCCTGCCCAGGGCCTGCACTGCTTTCACCTAACCCACCCCCGGCCCACTCGCTGGGCCGATCTTTACCAGGCCTTGTTGGACTGCGCTCCTTCGGCTGCTTTCATCGGTTCCGATTCGCTGGAGAGCAATGGTTTGCTGGAAGCCTACGCCTCCTACTTTTGCAACCATCCCGAGTTCGTGCCGGGCCAGTATGCCAGCGACTGCCCCGCGCTGGACCTGGCGGTGTTGGTACGCTACCCCATCGAACGGGCTTTTCTCGTCGAGGAAGAGCAACCTGTGGATCAACTTGTGGCCCAGTTGCCGCCCTGCTCCTACCCTGTGACCCTGGAGATTGCCGGTCAGGGCCGATGGGCACTTGGGGGTGCGCCCGACCAACCTGGTCTGGCCAATGCCTTCTGCTCAGGTCGCACTTTTCATTTGCTGCGACAGGGGCGGTTGAGCCTCGAAGCGGCACTGTATTCGGGTCAGCTTCTGCTCGAGGGCGAAGAGTTCGACAAGGTCCGAACGTGCCTGGCTCAGGTGCTCCAGCCTTGACCGGTTCCCATCCCCTTTCGATCGCGATCGTCGGCATGAGCTGCCGACTGCCCGGAGCTTCGAATCTCGAATCTTTCTGGGAGTTGCTTCTCAATGGAAGGAGCGCCATTGAGGAATTGCCAGACCAACTGGTGAATCGCTCGCTCTACTATGATCCCTCACCCGGGAAAGTCGGCCGCACCTATTCAACCGTGGGCGGACTGGTGCCCGGTCCGCATCCGCCCGCGGACGAGTATGACTCCTGTCATCGCCTTTTTGCTCAGGTTGCTGAAGAGGCTTGCTTGCACGCGGGCTACGATCGAGAAAAACTGTCCGGCCGGCGCTGGGGGGTTTATGTTGGGCATTCTGCCGGCAGCTCGCAGGCCAGCCACTTGACGCTTGCCACCCTGGCTGAAGAAGTGGCCGAACTGTTGGAGCAACTGCCTTTGCAACCGTCTCGCCGTCAGGAGTTGAAAGAGCAATTTGTGACCCGTCTGCGCCAGGGGCGGCCGCATCGCCAGCCCGGGGGGGAGCCCTTCCTGAGTCCCCACTGGGCGGCTACCCTGTTGGCCCGCGAGTTGGGACTGGACGGCCCGGCCGCAGTCATTGACGCTGCTTGCGCTTCTTCGCTGGTGGCTCTGGCCCTGGGAATTTCGGCTCTGCGTTCCCAGGAAGTGGAGGCCGTTATTGTTGGGGGAGCCTCACAGAACAAGCTGGAGAGCCTGCTGCTTTTTTCTCAGGCCCAATCCTGCAGCGCCACCGGCTCTCGTCCCTTTGACCAGGGGGCCGATGGACTGGTCAGTTCCGAGGGTTATGTGGCCATGGTGCTCAAGACTCTCGACCAGGCTCAGGCTGACGGTGATCAAGTCCACGCAGTCATCCAGGGCCTGGGAATGAGCAGTGATGGCCGCGGCAAGAGCCTGTGGGCTCCTAATCCCGCCGGCCAGAAAGCCGCCCTGGAGCGCGCCTACGGTCAGGTCCTTCAGCCCGGTCAGGTGCAGTATGTTGAAGCCCACGCCACCAGCACCCAGGTGGGAGACGCCACAGAAATGGAGTCGCTCAGCCAGTTTTTCGCTCCCCATCTTGCCCAAAAGCTGCCCATTGGCAGTCTTAAGTCCAACTTGGGTCACACTTTGGAGAGCGCCGGCCTGGCCAGCCTGCTCAAAGTTGTTCTGGCCATGGAGCACGGCCTCATCCCGTCCACTCTGCATGTCAACCAGCCAAACCAGGCGCTGGACTGGACCCATTGCCCTTTCGAGATCGTTCACCGGCCCCGGCCCTGGCCTCAGCCCGAGCAAAGGCCACGCTGTGCGGCGGTCAGCGCCTTTGGTATCGGGGGTCTGAATGTGCATGTGGTGGTCCAGCAGACGGCTCCGGCCGTTATCCCTCAGCCTGAGCCCTGTTCCCCCATTGCCGTGATTGGGCGGGGTGTGATTTTGCCCGGAGCCCACGACTTGAATCAGTTGCGGCGGTTGCTACAGGAAGGTGCAGTTCAGCGCCAGCCACCCCCTGCCGACCGCTGGCCAGCGGCCCCGGAGGGATTTCAGGCCGGCTACGTCGGCGAAGTTCCCTTTGATTGTGTTCGCCACAAGATTGCGCCGCGTTATTACAAAACCGGTAACCCGCTTCAGTTCATGCTGCTCAGTGCGGCCGATCAGGCATTGCAGGAAGTTTCAGGCCTCTGGGAGCCTGAGCAGACCGCGGTTATCGTGGGTAGTGCCTTCGGCGGGGAATTCGCCGACCAGCTGGCTCTCGGCCTGCGCTTTCCCGAAATCCGCCAGGCTTTGGAAAGCTGCCTCAGCGAAGCCGAGCAACCGCTGCTGGCTCAATTTGAATCAGGCTTCTTTGATGCCTATCCGGCTCTGTTTGATGAAACGGGTGGCTTCACCAGCAGCACACTGGCCTCGCGTCTTTCCAAGGCCTATAACCTGATGGGGGGGGCGTTGGCGCTGGATTGCGGCGAGAGCTCCTCCCACCTGGCGATCAAGCTGGCCTGTGACCTGTTGCGCCAGAGGGCGGTCTCCACCGTGCTTTGTGCTGGCGGACAGCGGGCGCTGAATCGGGTGGCGCTGGAATCCCTGCAGGCGGAAGGATCGGCGGATGTGCCCGGCTTTTTCCCCGGTGAAGGGGCTGCCGTCGTCTTGCTCAAGCGCCTGGATGAGGCGCATCGCGACGGCAACCCGGTGCTCGGGGTTGTGCAGGAGGCACAGGTCAAGGCCCGCCTGCCCCTGCCCCAATTCCCTGAGCAGGACGCTCTCAGCCGGTTGACCGGACATCTGCAGTCGGCCCAGGGGGTCGCCTCTTTGGTCGCCACCAGTCTGGACGGCGCTTCTGGCTGGTTGAAGAGTCCGGCCTGCAACCTGCTGGTTCAGGGCCCGCCCGTTGCTCTGGCGGCCGGCCAGCCCCTGCGAATGGGGGCAACCGATTTGGACCAGTTGCGTCAGAATTTTTTGAATTGGACCGGGGCTCCCGGCCAGTTCAGCGGCGAGGATGGGGCCCGCCTCCTGATTGTCGACCCCGCTCCCAATCTTCTTGAGCTGGCCCGAGAGCGCCCCTGGGACGCTGCCGGCCGAGCCCATCTGCAAGAACATGGGATCTACCTGGCGAGCTGTCAGGTGCGACCGCGGCTGGTTTTCGTCTTTCCCGGCCAGGGTTCGCAACGCATGGGCATGCTCGACCGGCTGCTGGCCACTTCGCCCGCGGCCCGACGCTTGCTGGAGCAGGCCGAAAGAGCCCGGCCGGACTTGACAGCCCGGTTGCAAAGCCCGGCTCTTCACGACGACCCCATCACCACTCAGCTGGCCGTGCTGGTGGCCGATCTGGCCTTCTACCAGGCCGCCCTGGAGGACGGCCTGAGGCCCGATTGCCTGTGCGGTCATAGTTTCGGGGAAATCCCGGCGCTGGTAGCGGCTGACGTGTTGACCTTGGAAGATGCCCTTCAACTGACGGTGGTGCGCGCTCAAGCCCTTTTGGATGCCAGCCCGGACGGCGGTCTGCTCTCCACTCGCCTGTCTGCAAAGGATCTACAGTTGCAGCTGGATCGGCTGGGTCTGCCTCTCCATATCACCCATCTGAACGGCCCCAATCAAACGGTGGCAGGCGGACGGATCCAGCACCTGGAGCAGCTGCAGTTGCAATTGGAGCAAGATCGGGTGGCCTGTCGACGTCTGCGCGTGCCGGGTGCCCTGCATACCCCCCTGGTCGAGAGCGCCCGGACATCGTTGTCAGCCTACTTGCAGACTCTGGCTCTGCGTCCGCCCTCTTTGCTGGTCTATAGTAACGTTAGCAATCGGCCAAGCTATACTGCCGAGGAGATTCGGGAAAACCTCCTGGAACAGTTGGTCAAGCCGGTGCGCTGGATGGATTTACAGGCCCAACTTTATGCCGACGGCGTTCGCCTGTTCTTAGAAGTCGGCCCGGGTCAGGTTCTCACTCAACTTTTGAAAGCGAATCTGGGCCAGCGAACGGCTTTTCTGCTGGCTTGCGATCACCCACAGCGCAGCCTCACTCGACAGCTCGAGCGCGCCCGCGCCGCTCTCAGTTGCCTGGGACGAGAGATCTTGCCGACCGCCCGCAGGCCTCCTGAACCGGGCGCGCTGTTTGAATTTGACGCCACTCAGGTGCGCCTGCAACGCCGCAGCCGACCTGAAGTGGCCGTCCCGGCCAGTCGACCAGGGGCCGGAGACTCGCCTGTGCGGCGCTTTGTCATGGATTATCTGGTCGATCTCACCGGCTTCTCGGCCCAGGCCATCGACGTGCATTGGGATTTGGAGGCCGACCTCGGCATTGACAGCATCAAGCGCACCCAGCTCTGGGGTGAGCTGAAGGGCACTTTTCCTTTCCAGGCCAGTGAGCAGACCCTGGCGGATTTGCGGACGGTTGAACAGATCGTGACCTTCGTGGAAACCGGCCAGAGCCAGCAGAAATCCTCACCGGCCCCAGTGCCAACTCCGCTCGCAACCTCTGCCGCGCAGCCGGCCACTGTGGCCGAGGCCGAGGAAGTGGGCCGCCAGCATCGTCAGAGCATTCGGGAAAAGTTACGCCAGGCGGCCCTGCTGCCGGCGCCCGGCCAGACTCAGGAGCAGGTCCGTCAGCACCTTGCGCCTGAGCAGGCCGCCTACCTGAGCGGTCTGGCCCGGGGAGCAGGTGTACACGAGAGCGGGGTCTTCGCCTACCAGCTGCGTTGGGGTGAGCTTTTGCCCCGCCAGCAGGTCACCCGGCGCTACGCATTGCGCTTACGTCCTGTGCCGCTTCCGTCGGGTTCGCCCGATCGGCCCGGTTGGTACGGACCGGCCCTGATCGTTGGACGCAACCCTCTGGCCGACGAACTGCAAAGGCGCTTGCAGGCTGAGGGTGTGCAGACGTTGCTGGTGGACCCTCAGGCCGCTCCAAAGGATCTGCCTGTCTCGCCGCATTGCTTCCTGGTGACCCCTTTTGACAGCCAGGCGGAAGCGGGCTGGAACTGGTTGGAAGAGCGACGCGGACCCGGTTTGACCTTTCCTTTCTGGTTTTGTCAGCGTTGGCTGGCGCAGATCAAAGCGGCCGGGCTGATGGACCGGGCCAGCCTGGTGGCTATTACCCGTATGGGGGGAAGCCTGGGCTTGAGTGCGCCGCTCGAAGCGCTGGAGAGCGGTGCTCTCAGCGGTCTGCTCAAGTCGATCGGCATCGAGAGTTGGGTGGCGGGATATCGCTCCATCGCCATAAAAATTCTGGATACAGCCCCCGGGGAGGAGCATCAGATGATCCTCGAGCGCCTGTGGCGGGAGCTGGCCGAGCCCGGCTACGATCGGGAAATCGGCACTCTGGAGGGCCAGCGAGCCTTGCTCTGGGCCGAGGAAGTTCCCGTACAAGCCTTGGCCGCACCACCGTTGCGCGGGCATTGGGTCTGCACGGGAGGCGCACGGGGCATCACCGCTTATCTGGCCGGCGAAATGGCCCGACGCTTCGGCCTGAATTTGCACCTGATCGGTCGTGCCCCCTTGCCCCAGCTGCCCGACCACTGGCAGGCGATGTGGCCTGAGCAGCGTCGCGAACTGCGTTTGGAGGTTATGGACGAGGCTCGGCGGCTTGGCCGAAATTCGGTGCGCTATTGGGAGGAAGTGGAGAAAGGCCTGGAACTGCTCGGTAACCTTCGCCGCCTGCGTCAGCAAGGGTTGGAACCGCGCTACTACGCTTGCGATCTGAGCGACCTCGAGGCTCTGGAGCGGGTCCTGGCCGAGATTCGCAGGTGCGGACCCATCAAAGGCATTCTGCACGGTGCCGGGGTCAGCCGCGACGCACATTTTGAGGATAAGCAACCCGAGCGGGTGGAAGAGTGCCTGCGTGCCAAGGTCGACGGAACCCTCAATTTGCTCCGCTTGACCCGTCAGGACGAGCTGGACTACGTGGTCGGTTTTGGTTCGATTAGCGGTCGCTTTGGAGCGAACGGTCACGCCGATTACTCCCTGGCCAATGAGATGCTGGCTAAGACTCTGGTGTGGTACCGCCAGCAGCGCCCTGAGGTACGGGCGGTGGCGGTGCATTGGCACGCTTGGGGCGAGGTCGGCATGGCCGTCAAAGCCGAGACAGAACTGGGTCTCAAAAAGATCGACATGCAGTTTATGCCGGCTGGCGAGGGCCTGGAGCATCTCTTAAGCGAGTTACAGGCCGGCGCCCCCGAGCCCGAAGTGCTGATCACCAATCGCCGCTATCATCGTCAGTTTTTCTTTGACTCTGAGCTGGACCAGGAAGGCAAGCCTCTACTCGGGCAAGGTCTGGAAATGTGGCTGGACCCGGAGCGTGAGGTTTTTTTACGGGACCACTGCATGCAGAATCAGCCGGTCCTGCCACTGGCTGTCAGCCTCCAGTTACTCTGGGAGTGCGCCGGCCTGAGCAGCCAGGGTGCCTGCCATTTTAGTGAGGTCGAGGCTGTCACTCCCCTCAAGTTCTTTGAAGGCCAACCGCGCCGCGTGCGCCTGAGCCAGCGGGATGGAGCCTGCCGCTTGAGCGCTGAGGTGATGACCCGTTCGGGCGAGATGGTGGACCCCCAGCGTTTGATCGCCCGAGCTCAGGTCGACCGGCAGCCGATGCCGGAGTTGAGGCGGGTGCGACCGCCCCAGACGGCCGTCTGGAACGAAGTCTTCTACCATCCGCCGGGCTCGGATATGGTGCACGGTCTTTCTCTAAGGGCTCTACGGTACTACCTTCTCGAAGATGAGCAGCTGTGGGGCCGCATGACCGCGCCGCCGTTGATGGAGCTGGCAGGATCCAGGCGTTGCTTGGCGGGGTGGCGTGTTCCTTCGGGCCTGTTGGACGCCTGCTTTTACGCTTGCGGAGTGCTTGCCTGGCACGCCCGCCAGGCCTCTCAGGCCGTGCCGGTGAGGCTTGGTGATCTTTGGTTGGGCCGTCTGCCTCGGGCTGGAGAGCACTGCGAGGTCTATGTTCGGCTTCAGCACGACCGCTACGAGTTTCAGGTGTGGGGTAACAATGGCGAGGCGCTGGTCTTTGGACGGGATTTCGAGATGGCTTGCCTGTCCCGGAACAAGGAGATGGCCCAGGCGTGATCGATCTAGGCGGTAGAGTCGCCCTGGTTACCGGTTCTTCTCGTGGCATCGGGCGCGCTTGCGCGCTGCGTCTGGCCCAGGCCGGCTGCGACCTTGTCCTCAACTACCTCAATTCGGGCGTCGAGGCTCGTCAGTTAGCCGAGGAAGTGCGGCAAATGGGCCGTCGGGCGGCCCTGGTCAAGGCGGATGTCTCCGAGCCCGAAGACATCGAGGCCATGCTGGCCTTTGTGCAAAATCAATTCGCCCAACTGGATATCTTGGTCAGCAACGTGGCCACCGGCGCCTTCCGTCCGTTGCTGAGCACCTCCACTCAGCAATTCAACTCGGTGATGGGCACCAATGTCATGGCGATGCTGCATCTGGTGCGCGGGGCGCTGCCCTTGCTGGAGCGCAGCCAGGGGCGGGCCAAGGTGGTGGCCATTTCCAGTCACGGCTCAGACCAGGCCTTGAGCCATTACGGTTTGATCGGCGCATCCAAAGCCGCTCTGGAGGCTTTGACCCGCCACCTGGCTCTGGAGATTCAGCAGAAGGTGAATCTGAATGTGGTGCTGGCCGGGCTGGTCGAGACCGACTCCACCCGGATGCTTGGGACAGAGGCTTTTCGGGCCCATACCTCGCGGATGATGGTGGGCGGTCGCCCCTTGCAGGCCGATGACGTGGCCAATGCCGTTCTGTTCCTGTGCAGCCCGCTCAGCGACCTCGTTCAGGGCCAGACACTGGTGGTCGACGGCGGAGCCGGCATCCACGGCTCGTGATTTTCGCCCTGTGCTGTGCCGGCACTTGGGGAGACGTGGCTCCTTTTCTGGAAATCGCCGGCGCCTTGCAAAGCCGGGGCCATCGAGTGGTTGTGCTTGCCCCGGCGCCTTACGCCTCCCAGGCAGCCCGGCGCAATTTACAACTTGTGCCCACTCTAAGCACCCCCCAAATGCAGAAATGGCTCGAACATCCGGCCATGTGGGATCACCGTCGCTTTTTCTCACCTCTGTTGGAGTACCTGATGGAACCCTCCATCCTGCCGATTTTGAGCTGGGTCGGCGCCCAGCCTCCTGAGCAGCTGCTGGTCGTCAGCGACTACAGTAGCTCTCCAGCGGCCCGTCTGGCTTGTGAGCGCACGGGAGCCCGCCACATCACCGCCTGGCGCGACCCTGCGGGGCTGCGTTCCCGCCTCTCTCCCTCGGCCATCTCGGGCGCCGATTTTCTGGGCTGCGATCGGCCCTCTCGGTGGCTGCGTGAGGCAATCTTTTGGGCGAGCGACCTGCTGGCCTGGTACAAGCTCGGCCCAACCTTTCGTCGTCTAGGTTTTCGTCCACCTTTGCGGCTGCTGGAGTGGATGGTGTCGCCCCAGGGGTCGTTGGGACTCTTTCCCGATTGGTATGCTCCACCTCCGGCCGACTGGCCGGCCGGTTTCCAGTGCGCTGGCTTTCCTCGCAGCCTGCAAAGCTCGTCCCTACCCGCGTCGGTCGAGCGATTTTTGCAGGCAGGCCCTCCCCCCTGGGTGGCCACGCTGGGTAGCGCAGCACGCGGATTTCATCGACAGCTGGCATGGATACGGCAGGAAGCGCGACGTCGCCAGCAGCGTCTGGTTTTGCTCGGCCCAGACCTGGAGCCCCTGGGCGGTGACCCGAATGTGCTGCTGGCCGGGTTTGCGCCTCTCTCACCGTTGCTGCGCAGGGCAAGCGTCTTCTTGCATCACGGCGGCATCGGCACCAGCGCTGAGGCTCTGGCTGCCGGCTTGCCCCAGCTAGTCTTGCCTCTGGCTCACGACCAGTTTGACAACGCCAGACGTTTGGTGCGTCTGGGCCAGGCGCGCTGCTTGCCTTTGTATCGGCTGACTCCGACTCGCCTGCGCCAGCAACTGGATCTCTTGCCTCCCGCCGGTCCAGCCCGCCTGGACCCTGCCGAGCAGGTCCTGGAGCGAATTTGCTTGCTCCTGGAAAAGCAGGCCGGCTCGGCCTGGCCGAGAACCTGAGCCCGTGTATCAAAGCCAGGGTCCATCACCCCATGCGTTGACCCCGGAGGCATACTGGCGGCCCGAGGCTCACCAAAAGGATTGCCAGATCCTCGAGCGCGCCTGGCATCTGGTGGGCAGCACTCATGACCTGGCCCGCCCAGGGGATTTTCTCACCTGCAATCTGTTGGGACACCCGCTGATGGTGCGCAACTTCCGTGGCCAACTGCGCGCCCTTTCCAACGTCTGCGCTCACCGACATTGTCTGATCAGTTCGAGAAGTCGGGGCCACAGCCCGACCATGCGTTGTCAGTATCACGGTTGGGAGTATTCTTCTCAGGGCCGCCCTTGTAAAATTCCCGCTCCGCAGAACTTTGTGCCCTTTCCTGACCCACCTCCACAGTTGCCCGGCTACAGGTTGGAAACCGTGGGTCAGCTTGTTTTTGTGTGTTTGGACCGAGAAGCCCCCGGACTGGAGCAGCACCTGGGTCCTTACTACGAAATTTGCCAACAGGCTTTCGGACCAGACTGGAATCTTTATTTGAGCTGGAATCCGGACTACCAGGCCAACTGGAAGGTGCCAGTGGAAAACTCTCTGGAGAGCTATCACGTGCCCTGCGTCCATCCCCATTCCTTCGGCGAGGACCCGGGGAGCCAGCGCAGCCAGCACCAGTTTTTTGCTAATGGCAGCAGCTTCAGCACGCGCCTGCCTTTCGCCCATAGCCGGCTTGACCTGGCCTTTCAGCGTTGCGAGGGCACGGTGGTGGAATGGTTGCAAGGGGCGCGCAGCGACGCCTACACTCAGGTGCACATTTTTCCCAACCTGCTATTCTCTTTTACAGACGCCATCAGTCTGTGCCAGTGCCTGCTTCCTTGCGGCCCGACCCGTTCTCGGGCGGTGGTGCTCCAGTTCAGTCGGCGGGGGCAGGGGGCCTGGAAAGAAATTTTGGCGGGCGCCTGGGGCCGACTGAAAGGACGCATTACTCACTGGATTCTGCGCGAAGATCAAAGCCTCTTTGAGGCCATACAAAAGGGCCTGGAGGCCAGCAGCCAGCCCGGAGTGCTGGGCATTTGTGAGGAACGTATCGCCGCTTTTCAGCGCCACCTGTTGCAGGACTAGCGCAGGTGATTCCGCTCTCAGAGCAAATTTGAGGGCGCCCAATGATCCAGGAATGTATTCGCCCGTCCCAAACGGCCGGCCCATCTCCAGGGACGACCTCGATCTGTTCGCGAACGCTCAAGTATAAGCGAATGATCGACCTTTTTTTATGTGTTCTTCTCTCTTTGCCCGCCCTGCTCTTGGTTGGGGTTTTCGCTGGTTTGACTCGTCTGCTGACCGGTGGGCCCGCTCTCTACCGTCAGACCCGAGTTGGTTTTCGGGGTCGCCCCATCGAGGTCTGGAAAATGCGCACCATGCACGAAAACGCGGAAGCTCTGCTGGCCGAGCGATTACAGAACTGCCAGCACACCCGTGCTGAGTGGAATCAAAACTTTAAGCTCAGGAACGACCCGCGGGTGATTCCCCTGCTCGGTTCCTTTTTGCGTCGCACCAGCCTGGACGAGTTACCTCAGTTGCTCAATGTTTGGCGTGGTGAAATGAGCTTTGTGGGGCCTCGTCCTCTGCCTGCATACCATCTGGAAGCTTTCAGTTTGGATTTTCAAGAGCTACGTCAGCTGGTGCCCCCGGGCTTGACTGGCCTGTGGCAGGTTCATGAACGTTCGGATGGCGATCTGGCCTCCCATGAGCCCTGGGATACTCTTTACATTCGAGAGTTTTCTCTACTCAACGATTTAAAGATTCTGGCTCGCACCCCCCTGGTGGTGCTGCGTTGCCGAGGGGCTCTCTAAACTGGAGAAGCTCCATACGCTGTTGGCGCTGTGCCTTTACTCCTGCGCGTTCGTCGGGCACGTGGGGCGCCCGACCGTCTTCGCCGCTCTCTGGTGCGTGGCCGTCATCCCCTGTCTATTCTTCAGTCTGCGCAAGCCCCTGGCCTTGATTCGCGTCTTCTTCTTGCGCGAACCCTTTCTGGTGGCTTTTCTGGCGCTCGTTTTTGGATCCTACGGTTGGAGCCTGCTTCCCGGAGAGACTTTGAGGCGTGGACTGCAAATACTCGCCACGTACTATACGGCCTGCTATCTGGCCGGACGCTACACGTGGCCCCAGATGCTCTCGCTCAGCCGTGCCGCTCTGCGCCTGAGCCTGCTGCTCTCCTTGGCCTTCGCGCTGGCTCGTCCCAGCCTCGGCTTTCACGTGGGTTTGCATCAGGGTCTCTTCCGCGGGCTCTTCGGCCACAAGAACTTTTCGGCCCGTATCGGTAGTTTGCTGGCCTCCCTGGCGCTCACCGCCTGGGCTTCCGGACTCACCCGCAGAGCCGGGTTGCTACTGGTGCTGTTCGACCTTTTGCTGGGGCTGCTGGTTCTGAAGCTGGCGGGTTCACGCACGGCCCTGCTGGTGCTGGTCGGGGTGGTCCTGTGCCTGACGGCCGTCACCTTGACGCAACGTGCCAACCGCTCGCTGCGTCTGGGCCTGGGTGGGGCAATGCTGGCGCTTACAGGGATTTTGTTACCTCTGAGCCCTCTGCTGGTGGCTCTCTTCCTGAGCTTCAATTGGAACACCCTGCTCACGGGCCGCGTCAACATGTGGGGCACGGTGCTTTATTTCGTTGCTCGCCGTCCATGGACAGGGTTTGGCTACGGCGCCTTCTTTCAGAAGTCGACCTACGGAGGACTGGTTACCCTGTTCGAAGGCTGGGAGGTGCCCCATGCCCATAACATCTTGCTGGAGCTGTTGGCCGACCTGGGAGTGGGAGGAGCGCTGGTCTATCTGGGCTCGCTGGCTCTCTACCACGCTCGCGCCCTGCGGGCGCCCGCTTATCTTGTGCAGGGCGCTCTGGTGGTCAGCACCTTCAACATACTCACCGGGTTGACCGAGATTACCTGTTTTCCAAGCGCGGAAATCGCAACTCTGCTTTACATGCACCTGGCCCTCAGACTACCCGAAGAGGCACTCCCTTTCGGGGGCAAGCCCCTCCCCGGTCAGAAAGCCATTGCCCAGCAAGATCTGCAAAAGCAGCAGCCCAAGGAAGAGGGGATTGGTGGTCAAGTATCTCTTCCATAGCCGACGCGGTTCATGGACCAGTCGAAAGCACCACTCCAGTCCGCGCTTTTGCATCCAGGCCGGGGCCTGAGCCAGTGTGCCCGCATGAAAATCAAAAGCCGCTCCCACCGCCACAATCGGCATCCCGAGCGCCTGGCGATATTCATAGGCCCACACCTCCTGGCGCGGGCAGCCCAGTCCCAGCAGCACCCAGCGGGCGCCACTGGCCCGAATGCGCTCAACGATAGCCGTCTTCTCCTCCGCGCTGGTGCGCCGGAATAGGGACGGACTGGAACCCGCCACAATCAAATTGGGGAAACGTCGCAGGAGGTTGCCTTGCAGGGGGCCGAGTACTTCGGCGCGACTACCGTAGAGATAAAGGGGCAGCTGTCTGCGAGCGGCCTCTTCACACAGGCGTAAAGTGAGCTCAGGGCCATAGACCCGGTCGATCAGTCCGGCCCGGTGTAGATGATTGAGAGCCCAGACCAGCGGCTGGCCATCTGGGACGACCAGATCGAAACGCTGCATTCGGTAGCGCTGTCGGGCATCCAGCACGGCACAAATGAGGCCGTGCACGGCCGTGGCCGAAACTGTAAAGGGACGCCCTTGAGCGGCCGCCTCCAGAACCTTCTCCACCACCCCGGCGTAGTCAATGGCGTTGAGGCCCAGGCCCAGCACCGGCAGCTTGCTCATAGTTGCGGCTCACCCGCCGGCTTCTTCGGTTTGCTTCGTTGCGAGGGCAAGGGTTCCAGACGCGCCGCCTCCTGTTGAGCCATGGCCAGCGCCTCGCGACTCACCGCCCAGGCCAGCGCCAGCAGCAATCCCGCCGCCAGGCCCGCCAGCGTCTTATAGAGGCCGTAGCGTTTGACCGGTCGGGTCGCCAGGTAGGGGACGTCCACGATGCGATAGGGGCGAGTTTCCGACTTGCCCACATCGTAGAGGCGGGCCAGCTCGTAGTGCTCCAGGTAGACTTCGAAGATCTTTTCCCGGCTTTTGACATCCCGCACCAGATCCATATAGCGTTTGGTTTTGCGTGGCAGTTTTTTGAAAACGGCCTCGCGAGTAGCCAACACTTCGTCCAGTTGCGCCAGCTTGGCCTCCAGGCCGGCCAGCTCAGATTGCAGCACCATCTGGACTTTGACGTCACCGGGAGCATTGAGTCGCCCCCTTAGAGCCTTGATCTCCACTTCGGAGAGGATTTTTTGAGTGCGCAGGCCGACCTGGGCGGTGAGCTCTTCCTTGCTCTCCTCTTCCAGTGCCACGGTGATGTTCTCTTTTTCGGCGAACTCTTTGAGGGCCTTTTCGGCTCGATCTAACTCCAGTTTGCTGTTGTTGAGCTGTTCCTCGAGAAAAACCGAACGCCCCTTGGTTTCGCGCTCGAGCCGCTCATTGAGCAATGCCAGCAGTTCCCGAGTAATGTCGTAGGATAGTTGTGGGGAAATGGTCCGCACGCTGAGAGTCACAGGACCTTGTAGGGGCGCCTGGGGACCGCTGATGTGTAACAGCGAGTGTAGCTGTTCCAGAGCCTTTTCTTTGGTGAAGTCGTTCAGCAGCACACCCCACCAGAAATCCTTGTCTTCGCGCAAGCGCAATTTTTCGATCACCTTGAGCTGGACCTCATCGCTGTTGAGCACGGCCAGGACGTACTCGGTGCCTCCCGAGCTCAAACCAAAGAGCGCCGCCACCTGCATCTGGACCTGGGCGCTGGCGCCCGCTCCAAACGGACCGGTCACGAACACTGAAAAGTGGCTGGCATAGTAACGCGGCCAGGCAAATACGGCGGCACCAATGCTGGCACCCACCAGCAGCGTCCAGAAGATTGAGAACAGCGCCCAGCGCCGCCAGAACTGGAGCAGCCGGCCCATTGAGATCTCCGCCTGAGGCGGGTTCAGCGAAACAGGTTCCACAGAAAAGCACCGTTGGACATGACCTGAAGCACGCTGAGAAACTGTTCGAATGCATCAGGACGCGCCACCAGGGCGCGGGGGGGAACCATGATCAGGTCACCGGGTTCGACCTGGTCGATCCGGTCGGCCCGCACCACCGAACCATTGACGCGCAACACCAGCACTTTGTCTTCGGCGGCATCCTCGTGAAAGCCGCCCGCTTCTTCAATGTAGGCCAGAGGAGAGGCCCCCGCTCTCCAGACCATGGGGGAAGGTAGAACCACGGCTCCGGATACGATCACCATTTCAGGCTTTTGCGGCAGAAAGAGTACGTCGCCGTCCTTGACTCGCGGGTCGCCCTGGTGGTTGGACAGGATTTGGGAGAGATCGATGGGCACCCGGCCGGTCGAGAGCACCGAATTGAGAGTCCGCGGTGGCAAAACGGCGGCGCTGGAGAATTGGGAAAAGTCCACCTGGGATGCGCCCACACCAGGTAGTCGACGGCTTAAGCGCATGTTTTCCACAGTGGCGATTTCCTTGGCGACCTCCTGCAGATCGGCGAACACATCCTGGGCCAGCTTCATCCGGTCTTTAGCCAGCACCTCGGGAAGTTTTCGTGTGAATACTGCTGCCCGCGGGTAGGCCAGCTCGGTTGGGCCGCCCGCGCGCCGTACCACGTCTTCCAGACTTTCTCGGTCGGGATCGACTGCGTACTCACCCGGCTTTACAAACTCGCCAATCAAAGTAACCGAAGCCGGCCAGCGTTTCTGGCGCAGCTCCTTGCGTACCAGGAGCACGTCCAGATCCCGCACCGCGATGTTGGCCGGGCTGTCTGCCGAGGTCAGCACTTCGTCCAGGCGGACGGGGATAAGAACCAGACGACCATTTTCGGCGGGTCGTGCGATTTCGGCCTGCATGGATGCTTCGGGTGTGACTCCACCGGCCACTGTCAACAGGTCACGGACCCGCATTTGCCCAAAGCGCGCGTATTCGCCCGGGGATTTTACCTCACCCTGAATGCGCACGCGCTCCTTGTCCACCAGGGCCTCCTGGCGCGAGTAAATAACCAGACGATCCTCGGCCTTGAGCGAAAGGTCCTGGGTGGGGTCGCCAGCCAACGCCTTTTGCAGGTCAAATCCGATCATCTTGAGCGGCTGAGAACGCGATTCCAGGCGAAAGAGTTCGGCTTGACCGGCATAACTGCCGTCCTTCAACCCTTCGGCCTGGCGAATCAGGGCCGACACAGTCATTCCTGGACTCAGTTGATACCAGCCCGGCCGGCGCACCGAACCGTCTACGTAGACGCCGTTGGCGAGGTCGTCCAGAACAGGATTGACGTAGACGAAATCCCCCGCCTGGATGGGCGTGGAAGAGGCCTGCCGGTAGGGAATATCCAGGATCTTGCGGGTGTGGTTGGCGGCCACCCTTTCCAGCTTAAGGGTGGTGGCGTAGGCCTGCGGGCGCAGTCCGCCGGCCAGCTTGACCACATCCAGCAGGGTCCTTTCGTTCTTCAGCTCATATCGAGCCGGCCTCTGTACCTCTCCGGCCAGTGCCACTTCCGGGCCAGTCAGAGGCACAAAAATGCGGTCACCGTGACGCAAGCGGGGGCTGCCGGTGGCTCCGTGCAAAAGGAGATCGTAGAGATCGAAAGTGGCCAGGCGGCGGCCACTCCGCTCCAACTGAATTTTTCGATAACTGCCTGAGCTAGAAGGGCCTCCCGCCTGGAGCAGAGCGTCGAGAACGGTGGCGCTAGGGCTCATCAAATAACCGCCCGGGCGCACGCTCTCGCCCAGCACGAAGACGCGGATGCGTCGAATCTTGACGAAGGTCGTGGTGATGCGCATATTGGGAAATCGGGAGGTGACGGCCTGGCTGATGCGGGCGTCAAACTGGCGCTTGTTCAGGCCTTCCACGGGCAGGACTCCGGCTCCAGGGATGAAGACCTGTCCCTTCTCATCCACTTCCACCAGTCCGGTGTTCTCGCCGCCCTTTACGTTATAGGCGGTCACGCTCATCTGGTCGCCGGGGACGAGTTGGTAGTCTTCCGGGATGGCAGGCTCGTCGCTGCTGGTCAGCTCCTCTCGCGAGCGCTGAAAGAAAGACCAACCGAAGCGCTGTAGTTCCTTAAACTTCTCTTCTCGGCGTTCGGCTTTGGCGCGTTCCAGACTGTCGATCACGCGCGACCCCGCCCCCGTCTCCTGGGGCAGCGGTTCGGGAGAAGCAGTGGGTGTGGGGTTGGCAGCCGGCGTGGCGCTTGGGGCGGGAGAGGCGGAAGGGGACGGGTTCGGAACTCCCAGGCGTTGACGCAGCTGCTGCAACTGTTCGGGAGTAAGCTGTTTGAGCACGTTCTCCATGGTCTGGGCGTCGCTATTTTTGCCGGGTTCCTGGGCCAAGCAGGTTAAAATCAGGCACAGCCAGAGCGCCCAACATCCCAACCAGAACCGATAAGAGATCAACCGCATGCGAGAGCCGACCTTTGCATCCGCTTGCTGGATTCCTTGTCCTGAGGAGGCCGCGGGCCTCTCCAGGAGGTCCGGGCGGCTTGCAGAAACGCCCTCCCCTTGAGACTGCCTTTCGAACTACGCGGAGGAGCGCTGCTGGCGATCAATACCTTCGCCATCCTGCTGCTGGCCTTCCCGGTGCAGGTGATGGTGGCCCGCTATCTGGGGCCCGAGCAGCTCGGTGTCTACACTTACATTCTCAGTTATGCCGCTCTGGCACGCGTTTTTGTCAACGTAGGTCTGCCGGATGCACTGGTGCCTCTTTACCAGCGCGAGAGAGACGACCGGCTTTTCGGCGGGGGCTGGCTGTTGCGTCAGGTGGCCGCCTTGTTGATGACCCTGACCGGACTGGCCTACAGTCTCTCCCAGATCCAGCATCCGCACAATTACCAAACCGGCCTGCTGATCACCCTGGCGGTGGCCGCCTATCAACTGAGTGACCATGAGCTCTATTCGATCTGGTGCAAGGCCACCGGGCGTTTTTCTCAATACGTGCTGATTGATTTCGGCGGTACCATGGTCGGCTTGGGACTACGTCTGGCGGTGGTCTACAGCGCGGGCACGATGACGCAGCTAATCTGGAGCTATTTCGTTGAGCAGGCGGCCAAACTCGTCCTGGCAGCAACCCTTTACCTGGGGACTGGCAGACCATTCCTCAAGCCTTTTCGCTATTCTCCGACCCAAGTCGGCTTGATTTTTCGCCAGGCCTGGCCAATCTGGGCGGCGGCCCTGCTTACGGCGGCCTACGCCCGCGTGGACCAGCTCTTGCTGGGCAGTCTGCTACCCGATCCTTCCCAGTTGGGCCAGTATGCCGTCGCCACCCGCATCCTGGAGGCCCTGCAGGCGGGCTCGGTGGCCCTTTTTGTGGTCTATCTACCCATTCTGGCGGCTCAGGCCCCCGCCAATCTGCCCGCCCAACTCCAACGCTATACCGATCTGGCCTGGTGGACCAGCCTGGCTTTGTGTCTGCCTCTGGCCTTGCTGGTTCAGCCTCTGGTGTTGTGGATGTACGGCCATCGCTATGCGGAAGCGGCCCGCCTATCCAGCTACGCTCTGGCGGCTTTACCGGCTCTCCATCTGGGTCACTGCCGCACCGCATACGCCTACGCCTGCGGACTTCAGAAGCTAGAGCTGGCCCTCAAGGCGCTCAGCCTGATGGTCAGCTTTGCCCTCAATTTTTGGGCGGTTCCACGATACGGAGCCCTGGGCTCGGTGTGGGTCAGTCTGGTGGTGCAGTGGGGGACGCTCCTGGTCGCTTACCTGGGCCTATCTCCCTACCGGCCGGCCGCTGCTTGTGTTTGGCGCTCTCTGCAGCCCCTGGGCAGCTTCACTCGGTTTCGCAGCTGGCTGGCCTGAACCAAAGTGGTCCGCTGGCCTGTCGGCGGGAGCCGTCTGAAAAGAAATGAGGCGCTGCACCATTTGATCGATCAGACCGAACAAAGCAGGGTCTTTCTCTTTCAGCAGTATGGGTTCAAGGGTGTAAAATGCGAACCCTTCCGCTACGAACTCGCCCGGGTTGGTTTGGGAATATCCTGACACAGGTTGGGTGTTGAGCCGTGAGTTCTGCCAGGCCTGTTCCAGCTGGTCGTGCCAGGGACCATAGAATGCCGGATCGCGTTGCTCGAGAATGCGCTCCAGAACATGCCCCAACTCGTGGACGGGCGTGGCTCCCTGGGCCGCCCCGGCGCGCAGAACCACTTTGTTGACGGGGAAGAAGAACTGGCCGCGCACTCCGCTGGTGCTGGCCAGGACTCTTCCATCCGGTCCGGCCCACTGGTTCAGGCTGGCCCGGTCGTGCCCGTCCAGCAACACCTGCTGATTGCCGAACTGCTGATACCACAGGTCGGGAACCAGCAACGACAGGCTCTGATGGTCGACCGGGGTGGTTTTCCAATCTGCGGATGAAACCGCTTGTTTGAAGCGTTCCCCATTGATGTCTCGAACCCAACCCGCGAATTCGTCCACCTGTTGAGGAGTGCTGGCACCGTGATGACGGGCCATCTGCTCCAGAGAAATCGGTCGTTGGCTGCGTTGGCGCAGGGCTCCAGCCACGAAATCGTCGGCACCGGCAGGTATGGGCAAGGAAAACAGCTTGACGGGCAGGCCGGACTCTACGATTTTTTCGATGGCGAAGCGTTCGCGCTGCTCGCGCAGTCTGGATACCTCGGAGGTCAATGGGTCTCCCCCCATTGACCAGCCGCCCGGCTTGCCCTTCAGGTGCGGTTCCAGCTCACGCAGGGGAGCGTCATAGCGCAGGCTCAGTTGGGTCGCCAGCTCATCCGAGAAGGTCTTGATGGCACCGAGCTGCTGCCCGATTAACTCATGGGGTTGGGAACGCACGACTCCCAGTTGTAGCAGATCGTCGCCCGGCTCCACGACCTGAAATGTGACACCCTGCTGGCGGGCCAGTTGGAGCAACCGCCCATCCACCACTCTCAGGCTTTCTTCCAGCCCGGCTTGAGCAGGGACGGCCTGGGCCGCCGCGGGCATCAGCTGCACGAGGCCAATCACCCCTGCGGCCAGGGCGCTTGAAACCGGGCGGAACTGGTCGCGCTCGACCCGAAACTCGGGCTTGGTGGGAGGTTGCGGGCGCGACTGCGGGCGCATCGGCAGAGTCGACAGCCTGGCCAGGGGAGTGCTCAACATTATCGACTCAGCAAATACTCCTGAGCTACGTCCTTGCTCAGGTTGGGAGCGGGCGTGTGGCCAGCCCAATCCAGGCTCTGGTTGCTCAGCTTCTGGCGCAGGAAATTCTCGGCCTGGGCATTGCTCCAGTCGGGATTCTTTTTGTGCACAGCGGCCAGCAGCGAGGCCACCCGGGGCGTAGCAAAAGAGGTTCCGTAGTTCACCAGTTGATCGGGGTGTTCCGGTAGAACGCGGGCATCGCCGTCCGCATAGAAGTCGATGCCTGTGTCGTAGTTGGTGTAGTCGGCCACTCTGGAACCGGAGGTGGCACCGACCGCCACCGTTTTCTCGCTGGCCAGGCGATTGTTCCAGAAATTAGGAGCGACCTGGACCTTCTGGTTGTCGGCGTCTCGAGCCATGTCTTCGAGCACCTTGCCCGAGTTGGCGGCGGCCACCACGACCGAGACTTTTTGCTCGGCCAGGCGCTCGACCACTCCGTCATACTCGGCCTGAGTCTGGGCTAAGAGATCGCTCTGGCGGGAGGTTTGATCGATGAGATCGACCAGGTTTTGCTGGAATGTGAGGCGAGCCCTTTGGGCCACCTGACGATCGGGACTGATCATCTCCTCCAGTGAGGTTCCCAGTGCTGGAGCCATCTTGGACAATCGCTGACGGGCCTTGACCTGAGCCACGGGGTCGAAGCCAAAAGCAGGGGACACCCGTTGATAAACGGCTTCAGCCACCTGTGCCTGACCACAGCCGCGGGAAAGATTGATGGCCGAGTGATGAACTCCCTGATCCAACCACATCTTCAGGTCAGAAATGGCGGTCTGCATCTGGCCGACCTGACATTGAGTGGTATAGTCGGCCAGAAACTGCTTCATCTCCTCGGGCGTGAACTGGCGCTGGTCCAGATACACGTCGAAGCGATGAGCCTTCCTGGTTAAAGGGTTCTCGCGGACCTCCTGGCGCACCACCGCTCCCTGGTGGCCCCACTGGGCGGCTGATCGGGCCACCGTTTCACCGTGGGAAAGCACGTCGGGATTGGGCTGCTCGAAGAAGTCGGATAGATAGAGCGAGCCTGGCTGAGGTGGTGTTTGTATTTGAACCTGAGCCATGGCGGGGCTTGCCAGCCCCAGTCCGCTTCCCAAGGCGGAGGTTCCCAGTAGCAGAGCGCGGCTCCAGGAGAACGACTCAGCCGGCGATTGGACGTCATTTTCGCCGCGGCCGGGCAAGGTTGGACGCGGGGCGGGGCGATGGCGAAGTGTTGAGCTGCCGGGTTGAAGTTTCACTCCCGGAGCTTAGTTCAGGAGCCGGGCGCAGTTTGTAAAAGTCAGGTTAAAGCTGGGTCAGCCGAACAGCCAAGCTGGCGAGGTGTGCTTGATTTGTTTAGATTTGGAAGGTCCTGTTCACGCGCGCTTCACGCAGCAGCAAGGTTGCCGTGTCATCTTGCAATGGTCACAGAAAAGGAGACTCGCAATCATGAACGCCACCATCAATGCCAACCACAAAACGATCCCGAGCGGGTCGGTTCCGGCCCGGCCTGCTGATTCAGGCCAGCAGAGCAGGCTGGAACAGATCCAGGACTTTTGGAAGGAAGATGGCTGGGTCTACGCCGCTGGAGCGGGACTCTACGCGGGAGTGGGCGGGGCCGTCGGTAGCCTGGTGGGGGCTCCTCTGACTGGGGTTGCTAAAGGCCTTGAGGTTTTTGCCCTGCAGGCGGGGAGCGATCGGATCATGAACACTGAAACCTTCGAGCGCCACGTGTTCAACTGGTCTGATACCATGCCCGCCTGCGAAGGCACTCCTCGCGACCTGGACTACGACGATCCCAAAACCAAAGCGCTTTTCTACAGCAACCTGGCCACCAATGTGGCCGTTATCCTGTCGGTACCCGCGGCGGTGGGGGCTATCCTTTTCGGTCCGGCTGGAGCTCTGGCGGTGGGGGCGCTGACGCTGGCGGCCGCACCTCTGGCCCCATTGATGCGCTGATGCCGGGATATTTGAGTCGCTTTTCCAGGCCGAGCTTGAGTGCAGACCAGCAAGGCGCCGGACGCCATTTGCTGCCCATCAGCTCCCAGTCTCGAATGCTTCGGAGGCCACGGGGCTTGGAAGTCTGGAAGTGCTCCTACTCTCCGGTTCGGGCGGGGTCCGCGCCCCGCAGCGGTAGTTCGGGCAGAAACCAGGTCAGAGCGCAGGCCAGGGCAGCCACGGCCGCGCAAGCCTCCAGATTGGATCCAATGGCCTCCCGATAACCTTGCATCACCACCTGGAACTGTGCTGCGGGCAATTTAAGCATCTCGGCGATTCCTCGGTCCAGTATGCCCAGGTCCACACCGCCGGCCGTAAAGCTTCTGGCCAGACCCAGGTTCAGCAGGGCGCCGGCAATGGCCGCTCCCACGGAGCCTCCCAGCGATCGAAAGTAGGCCGAGCTTGAGGTGGCTGAGCCCAGGTCACGCATTTCAACCGCGTTTTGAATGGCCACCGTCAGGTTTGGCATGACCAGCCCTAGAGACATACCCAGTGTGACCAGACCGATCACCATCTGCCCGGGCTGTTGGGCGTGGCGAGCACACCAGGCCAGCCAGAGCAGGCTGGCGCAGGCCACGGCCAGGCCGCCGATGGTGAGCAGCTTGTAGCGGCCAGTGCGGCTGACGATGCGGCCGCTAACCACTGAGGAAAGGATCACGCCTCCCATCAACGGGGCCATCAACAGGCCCGACCGGGAAGGCGTCTGACCCATCACCAGCTGGAAGAAAAGAGGCAAGAAGATCATCGCGCCAAATAGTGCGGCCGCATTCAGGGAGATGACGCTGGCCCCAATTTGAAAGACTCGGTTGCGAAACAGGCGTGGGGCCAGGATCGGCTCCGCGGCCCTCTGCTCCCGCCAGATCAGTCCCAGGATCAGAAACACGGTGGACGCCGCCAGGCCCAGAATCACCTGGGAATACCACGGATAGAGAGAGCCCCCCCAGCTTAAAACCAGCAGAATACAACTGGTGGCGCCGGTCAGAAGGGTGGCGCCAGCGTAGTCGATACTAGGTCGACGGTCGTGTGGGCGAGGCTTAAGGCCGATCCAGATCAAGGCCAGGGCGGCCGCGCCCACCGGCAAATTGACGTAAAAGACCCAGCGCCAGGAGAGCGCGTCGGTGATCAAGCCGCCCAGCAGGGGCCCGGCCACGCTACATGCGGCAAACACGGCCCCGAAGATGCCCTGGTAGCGCCCCCGCTCGCGGGGGGGAATCAGGTCGGCGATGGTGGTTTGAGCCAGGGTCATCAATCCACCCGCTCCCAGACCCTGGATGCCGCGGAAGAGGATTAACTCAAGCATGCTCTGGGCCAGTCCGCACAGGACCGATCCCAACAGAAAGATGCTGATGGCCGCCAGAAAGAGAGGGCGCCGTCCGAAAAGATCGCTGAGCTTGCCGTAGAGCGGGGTGGTGGCCGTGGAGGCCAGCAAAAAAGCCGTGACCACCCAGGAGATATGGGATAATCCGCCCAGGTCACTGACGATCAGAGGCAGGGCCGTGCCCACGATGTTCTGATCCAGGGCCGCCAATGCAAGTGCCAGCATCAAAGCCGGGAAAACCAGTTTGAGTTCGTGTTGATCGGAAGCCATTGCACAAGGTTAGCACGCGCAGATCGTCCGGATCAGGGACTTCGGTCCCGTTTCAGACACCACCTCGGTCACTGTTGGACCCGGGAGATCTGGCGTTAATCTCGCCGGAGACATTGAATGAGGAGTCCCACGATGCGACTAATAAAAACTTCTTTGATTTTGCTGCTCGGCTGCCTTCCAGCCCTGGCTCAGGATAAGACTGAGGGGCCAGGCCGCTACAGTCCGGTCTGGCTGGGGAAGGGCGAGGCGCTTAGCCCGGCTCAGGTCGAGCATTCGATTGCCCCTATCCTGGCCCAAAAGCCGCAGCATCTGGTGGTCATGGTGCACGGATTTGGGATTCCGAAGGACGACACCAAGGAAGACTATGCCAAGGTCTCCGATCAGATCAAAGAGATCTTTGACGCCCGCGGTGTGCGCTCGGCCGTGCTGGGAGTAGAATGGGAGTCAGCCATCCCGGGTGATCAGGTGCCCTGGCAGACCGAGGACGCCTACTTTACCGCCATCAGTCGAGCTCGCACGGTCGGGCACGTGCCCCTGCGCCAGCTGCTCCTGGCGATCGAGCAGCAGTCTCCGGGGACCAAGGTGGACGTGCTCTCTCACAGTCTGGGTTGCGAGGTTAGCGCAGCCGCCATCTACCCGGAATTGACCTACAAAGATGACGCCAAGGACTTTGCCCCCGCCTACGCCCCCAAGCGGCCTTTGAAAACCAATTTCTGGGGACTGATGGGATCTGACCTGGACTACGATGTCTGGTACAAGAGCGGAATGAGCTTTTCATCAAAGAGTCCGCGGGTGGGAATGCACTGGATGACCATCTCCAGTTACACGGGTGATCGGGATAAAGCCTTGCTGGTCCGTAAGTTCAGCCGTGGCTACGCGGGCGGCTCGGCCATTCCAAGAATGACCGAAGGCCAATGGGACACCTTGATGGGCAATCGCACCTTAATGTTAGACAATCAGGACGTGCCGACCAGCCATGACTTTTCCCAGTATCTCTCCAAGGAGCGCCTGCAACGCATGCTTCCTACCGCCTTGTTCGTGGCTCAGCCCAAACAGGCTCCAAAGCCGATGGAAGTGGCTCAGATGGACAAGATTCTTGCTTTGCCTAACCAGGCCGAGAGCATCAAGCCCTGGCTAAACAGCCCCTTCCTGAGTTCTCAGAGTCTGGCTCTCTGGCGCTTGGAACACATCTTATGCGGCAGCAGCAAGCATCTGGCAGACGGAACCATCGAAGCTCAGGCACGGTTGATGCGCAATCAGCCTGCCCGCGTCAAGGCAGAACGTAAAGACAGCAAATGCGTGACCATCTCGCGAGGCTACTGGCCTACTCAGGAGCAGCTCACGCGGGCCGGTGCACCCAACTGGTAAACGCTTTATAGGGTGAAGAGACCGACCTGACAATGGCGCTGCGATGAAAGCCACACCCGTGGTGAGCCTGCACGCACGCCTGGATGCTGGCAGCCTACCAAGCCAATTCGGAAACGATTCATCCAAGGGTCCAAAACTTTCCGCCCTCTGCTCGTGACTCAGGTCACAGCCTGACGCAGACTTTGCCTCTATGCTCAAGCTCCAAAACGGAGGAGGTTGAACATGGCTGATAATGTACGTGAGCGAGATCTGGTCTTGGCTCCCAATGAATTTGCTTTCATCCTGGACGAGACCAAAGGCAACGTCATTGCTTATGTGGGCCCTCACAAGACGAGCCTGGCCAATACCGACCGGCCCGTGATTTTTGAAGAACACAGCCGGCGCTACCGGCGCTGCACACTGGAGGAGTCTATCACCGCCTTTCCTTACGCCGAGGAAGGCTGGTACATCGTGCTGGAAAATCCGGCTCGCGAGGGCGACGAAGAGTATGCCAAGTCCGGGCCCAATACGTTGGTGCGCCTCACCCTGGGCCGCAAAGTCAATATCCCTGGTCCGGCCACTTTCCCCCTGTGGCCGGGTCAGGTGGCTCGGGTAGTGCGCGGTCACCTGTTGCGTTCCAATCAGTATCTACTGGTGCAGGTCTACAACGAAGACGCGGCCCGCGAAAACTGGGGTCGGGCCGTCATCAAGCTGCAGAAGGGCGACACCCCCGAAGAAGAAGTCAAGCGCGACGTGCCCGAGCTCACCTTGGGGAAATTGCTGCTGATCAAAGGCACCGAAGTCAGCTTTTATATTCCGCCCACCGGCATCGAAGTTCTGACCGATGAAAGCGGCAACTTCGTGCGCGATGCCGTGACTCTGGAGCGTTTGGAATACTGCATCCTGTTGGATGAAGACGGAAACAAGCGCTACATCAAGGGACCCGACGTGGTGTTTCCTGAGCCCACAGAACGTTTCGTTGAAAAGGGCGGCTCGCGCAAGTTCAAGGCAATTGAACTCAATGAGATCAGTGGCATCTATCTCAAGGTGATCGCTCCCTATACCGAAGAGGACGGCACCGAGCGCAAGGTGGGGGAGGAGCTCTTTCTGACCGGTCGCGACCAGATGATTTATTTCCCAAGGCCCGAGCACGCCATCATTCGTTATGGCGATCAGCGCACCGAGCTGACTTATGCCGTGGCTATTCCGGCCGGTCAGGCCAGCTATGTGCTCAATCGCCTGAGTGGAGCGGTCACCTTGCAGCGTGGCCCAGCCATGTTTTTGCCCGACCCCCGCAAGGAGGTGATCGCCCGGCGGGTGCTCAGCCCGGCCGAATGTGACCTCTTCTATCCCGACAATCAGACTGTGCTGCAATACAATGCCCGCCTGGCCGGCAACGCTCCCGAGCTGGCGGCCCGTGAGCGGGCCCGCGGCCCGGTGGCTCAGCCGGCCCGCAAGGAAGAGGCCAGCGCTGAAGGCCTGGTCTCGGACGACTTCACTCGCAGCCAGCGTTTCAGTCCGCCCCGCTCGGTCACCCTCAACGTCAACTATGAAGGCGCCGTGACCATCGACGTCTGGACCGGCTACGCTGTGATGGTGGTGAGTAAAACCGGCACGCGGCGGGTGGTGGTGGGCCCTCAGAGCGTGATCTTGGAGTATGACGAAACTTTGGAAGCGCTTCAACTTTCCACAGGCACTCCCAAGCGCGAGGAGGGAGCCCTGCGCACGGCTTATCTGCGGGTTCTCAACAATAAGGTCAGTGACGTGATTGAGGCTGAAACCAAGGACCTTTGTCACGTGACGCTTTCGCTGAGTTACCGGGTGAACTTTGAAGGCGAGCCAGACCGCTGGTTTCAGGTGGAGAACTACGTCAAATTTCTGTGCGATCACCTGCGCTCAATTCTGCGCGCCACCATCAAGCAGTTAGGGCTGGAGGAGTTCTACTCGAAAGCCATCGAGGTTGTGCGCGACGCCATCCTGGGGGGGCCTCAGGAACGGCGCGGGCGGAACTTCCCAGAGAACGGAATGCGGGTCTACGATGTGGACGTACTCGACGTCACCATCGGCGACGAATCCATCGGTCAGATGTTGACCGAAGCTCAGCATCAGGCGGTGCGGCAGGCCATCACACTGGCCGACGAGCAGCGTCAACTGGAGACCACCCGGCGGAGTGAGGAAATCCGCCAGGAGATTGAGACCCTGCGCTTCGCCACGGCGCGCACCCAACTTGAGCTCCAGCGCCAACAGGTGAACGCCAATCTGGAGGTAGAGCAGGCCCGCATCAATGCTCAGATTCTTCAGGAAAGTCAAAAGCTCAAGGCCGACCACGAGAAGCAGAGCGTGCTGGACGCTTTGCAAGCCTCACACCTGGCCCGTCAGGCCCGGCAGCAAGAGCAGGAGATTGCTTACAGCCAGGCCCAGTTGGAACAGCGATTGGCCGAACTACGTGGCGAGGTTGAGGCCACCGTTGCCAAGGCGGGGGCGGTTTCCCCCGATCTGGTGGCCGCTCTCCAAAGCTTCTCCGATCAGCATCTGGCTGGCAAACTGGCCGAAAGCATGTCTCCGCTGGCCATCCTGGGTGGCAGAAGTGTCGCCGACGTGTTCACTCAGTTGGTGAAGGGTTCCCCTTTGGCCAACGCGGTGGAGAAATGGGGCCAGAACGGTCCGGCGGCAGTTCCAGCTGAAGGTAAAAAGTAAGTAATTCGGCTTCCAAATCTCCCGGCAGGAGCCGGCTCAGGATGTCCTGGGCCGGCTCACCTTGTTTCAGGCCACGCAAAAGCTCGCCCAGCCCACGCGAACCAGTTTTACTCCAGAGGTAAAAAATCAGAGCCCAGGCCCGAGTGTAGCTGTCCAGGCCCCGATCTGTGGCCGTCTGGTTGAACTCGCGGTCGCTCAGGTCCAGCACGCTGAGGACCTGATGGCCAAAGTCGGAAGTGAGATAGCGCTTGACCTTGCGCAGTCGAGGCCGTTGGGGCAGAAAGAGCGGATCGCCCTGGGTGAAATCAAACCCTTCGAAACATTCTGAGATGCCCTCGTTGGCCCATTTGGGAGGATGAGGGAAGTCGGAGCGCAGCAGCGCGTGCTGGGCTTCGTGAATGAAGAGGGACTTGAGAGTCCGGGTGCGCCAGGTTACCAGTTCATCTCCCCCGATGGAGTAGTAGGCGGTCGGTGAGGGCTTGGAGCCGTCGTTAAAGTTCCGATGGCTGAGCTGATAGTTGGAAAACTCAGGATAGCTGGAAAATAGCCTGGCGCGCAGGTCGTGGCGCGGATGCAGGCCTTGTTCCTCATAAATCTGGATCATCCAGTTCAACCCGTTCAGAACATAGGTTTGTTCCTCCGGGGTCAGGGGCTCGCCGAGCTCCAGGATTTGCACTGGCTGGGCAAATGCACCCCAAGCCAGCCAGGCCATAAGCCCGATCGCCTTCAGGGATTGAGCCACTGAAAAGTCTTGGCCAGCTGTTCCAGCAGGTCGTCCATCTTGATCTCCGGGTTGGAGACGTTGAGCATCAGATTGATCTGGTAGCCCTTGCGCAAAATAATGCCCATGCAGCTGTCTTTGGTCTTGGCGATCATGGCGGGATTTCCCTGAAGCTTGACCTCATAGACTTCATAGCCGCTCTTGACCCAACGCTTCTTCCAATCCGGATAGGTATTTTCGATGGTCTTCTCGCTGTTCTCAGCGATCACGGCTTGCAGTCGGGACCCGAGCAGGTCTTCCCAGCAGCCGGGAATCTTACTCAGCGCCCACGAGCCGGGCAGGTCTACTTTAAAGGACGCGGGAGAGGTGGTGGTGCCGAAGCGCATCGGATTGGCCTGTGCGCTCAGAGTCAGAGCCAGGAATACCAGGAAAGAAAGAGCCTTTTTCATCCCAATCCCATTCCCCGAGGTCGGGTTGGCTCCTGGCGGAAAAATTTTTTATGCACCCCTAGACAACATGGACCGGGGGAGTGAAGAGACCGATAGAGGGTCATCCCCCCTTTCTCTGACCTGTTGTTAACGGTTTTGTAACACTGGTTCAGGTTCTTGTTACAAAGGTTGCAAATCGCTGACATTTCTCCGCTCGGTTTTGCTCCCTCCCCGCTTACTCTGAATTCAGAGAACGATTAACGGGAGGCAAAAAACAATGTGCAACTTCGGAATTAACCCC
>JAFEBA010000128.1 GCA_018266105.1 bacterium
ATCATTCGCAGTAATCGGTGGATTCGGAAGTCAAAGACTTCCACTCTCCAAGGATCACCAACGAGATTGCATTCGCTTCTAATATCTTCTTCAGTTTTCAAAGACACCTGATTTACAGGCTTTGGCCGCCGACCGGAGGTTGTTCCCTCGGTGGGGCGAGGCGTAGGTTAGCATGGTGACCAGGGGCTGTCAACCGGTTTGTGGGTTCATCTTAATACTTTTTCTGAGGGAGGGGACTTGTTAAGGAAGTGGCTACGAAACAGCTCGATTTGTTTACAAATTCAAAGGCCCAGCAACATCCTGCGGGATGCGGCTGGGCCCGGAGGCTCTTAGACTGGGAATAAGACAAAGACTAAGGGAGCCTGACAATCGTGTCCAAGACTTGCAGCTGCGGCGCTCAGTTTAGCCTTCACGTGGAACTAGCCGTGCACCGCATCAAAACCGGCCACTCCGAAGTCGAGCTTCGACAGCCTGCTCCGTCTCCGGTCCCTGCTGGACGCAGAGCCAGCAAGCACTGGAAGAAGACTGTGCTGGCGGGTGCGATGTTGATCTCGATTCTCGGATTTTCTGCCGGCGTGAGTGCTTCCATTCGTACCTACACCAGTTGGTCCCAGACCGCCAACGTGCTGCTACTTCCCTAGGCCGTCCAGCTGGTAAGCGGCAGTCCGATTGCTGGGGGCGGTTTCGTCGTGGTTTCCTGGGGCGTAGCCAAGTTTTTCAAAACGACCCTCCTTCAGGGCGATGACGTCACGCCAACCGTCTTTCCAGCGCATGACCAGCTTCCCGTTGACCCACTTCCAATACCCGCGGGTGCCGTTTTCCCAGTCGTTGCGAGCGGAATGGTTCGGGTAGAGGGTGACGATGATGGGGGAACCATCGGTGTGATAAATACGCCAGCGACCGACCGCTGAAAACGGGTCGGCCCAGGCGGCCGAAGCTAAGCAAAGTAAGAGTAAGAGTCTTTTCACCATAGCTGGCCCGTTCGGGTCGCTAAGAACTCAGCCCTCTTTCAGCGCTGTCACCTGTTGAAGGGCGGCCACCACTTCGCCCAGGCGCTGGCTCTCTTGCTGTATGAAGCTCATTCCTTCTAGCAACCAGCGGCCCAGTCCAACTTGTTCGAGGTGGTAGAAAACACGCCGGCCTTCCTTGCGCTCGCGGACAATATGGTGGCTCTTCATCAGGCCTAAGTGTTGGCTGAGGCGGGAGGGAGAGATTCCCAGCGCTTCTCGCAGGGCGCTCACTTCTCGCTCGCCTTCCTGGAGTTCCAGGGCGATGCGCACACGGTCGTGGTGGGATAAAGCAGATAAAAAATTCGCCATTTCTTCGGCGACAACTTTACGGTAAGGCATGCTGCGAAATTCGACTTCGTTCAATGTTCCCTGGTGCTTTGAGACTTTCTGAACACCAGATTTCATAAACTCCGAGGCACGCGGGAATCCCGACCGGGCGGACGAATAGAGGGGAATGGGCAGCAGAATCTTTCAAATCAATCTGATGCAAGGGTTTCTCTATCCCACCACCGGCTTTAAGCGTTTGCTGGCCGCCTGGTTGGTGCTACCTGTCAGCCTGGCTGTGTTGGTCCCTCCCATTCTCATGGGGCTGGGCCTGGGCGGAACTCTGAAGCTAAGTGCTCATCAGGGCCTGGGATTGACTTTGAGCATTCTGGCCATCTGTGTGCTGGTCGGTTCCATTCCGTTTACCTGTCTGGCGGGATATATGCTTCGTTGTCGCAAGCAGGTTATGCAGGGCAATCAACAACTGCCTCCATGGACCGGTCTCAAGTCCCTGCTTCGAGACGGCGGCGGCATGGATATGCTGGGAATTTGGTTCGCCACTCCGGCTCTGGTGCTGGTTAGTCTTGCGCTGACGAGCCTGGCCGGAACCATTGGTAATTTTTCTAGCCACCATACCTTGGGCGCTTTTTTGATGGCGCTCCTGGGGTCCGGTGCCGGACTGATTTGCCTGCTACTGGCCCTTGTTTATTGGATTTTCGTGTTGCTGGTCTCGCCCATGGCTACCTTGCGTTTGGCCCTGGGGGCCAGTCCCTTGCATGCCGTCAGTTTGAAAGGCATCCTTCAGGACATCGGCAAAGGCTTCGGTGACTACCTGCTCTGCTGCGTCCTGGTCTGGGGAGTAAGCGTGCTCTTTCAAATGGCTCAAGCGGCCTTCTGGCCGCTGATTCTGGTGACGTTTCCCTCCCAGGTCTATTTGCAGTTGGTGTGGGCCAACTTGCTCGGTCAGTACGCCGTGGCTTACCTTCCCGAAAGGCTCTAGATCATGCTCGCCGCCACTCGCGCAGAAGAACTGCGCGCACTCATCGCTTACCACAATCAGCTCTATCATCAGCAGGATGCGCCCGAAATCTCGGATGTAGAGTACGACGAACTGGTTCGTGAACTCAAACAGATTGAACTCGACTACCCAGAACTGGTGACCGAGGACTCGCCCAGCCAGCAGGTCGGCTTTACTCCCTCAGACCTGTTCACTCCGGTGGAGCACCTTACCCCGATGATGTCGTTGGACAATGCCATGTCCTTTGAGGAACTGGCAGCCTGGGGTAAGCGTCTGGAGCGGTATATCGACACCAATGTCGAGTATTCTTGCGAGCTGAAGATGGACGGACTGGCGGTTTCATTAGTTTATACCGACGGCCACCTGACTCGGGCCGCCACCCGAGGTGACGGCAGGGTGGGTGAGGACATTACCCTCAATGTCTTGCAGATCAAGGGGGTTCCTCACCGTCTCAAGGACGCCCCGCCCCTGGTGGAGGCTCGCGGAGAGATTTACATGCCGGTCAGCTCCTTCAAGCAGCTGAACGAAGAGCAGATGTTAAGGGGAGAGCGCATTTTTGCTAATCCCAGGAACGCCGCGGCCGGCTCTCTGCGCCAGAAGGACCCGCAGATTACAGCCAGTCGCAACCTCAGCTTTTTTGCTTATCAGCTGGCTCAGGCGCCGGTCAACTTTAAAGATCACGCCGAGACTCTGGCTTACCTGCGCGAGCAAGGCCTGCCCGTCAATCCCACCAGCAAGATTTTACACAGCCTGTCTGAGGTTTACGACTTCTGCCAGCACTGGCAGGTCAATCGCCATTCCAATGACTATGAGATCGACGGGGTGGTGGTTAAGATCAATGACCTGGCTCAGCGCCAGGAACTGGGTTTCACCTCCAAGGCCCCGCGCTGGGCCGTGGCGTTCAAGTTTCCTCCCGAAGAACGTAACACGTTGCTTAAGGACATTATGGTTTCCATCGGTCGCTCCGGCAAAGCAACCCCCTTCGCCGTGCTGGAGCCAGTCTTTGTTGGCGGCAGCACCGTGCGTCTGGCAACCCTGCACAATCAGGACCAGGTGGCTCTTAAGGATGTGCGCCCGGGAGACGTGGTGATCGTGCGCAAGGCTGGGGACGTCATTCCGGAAGTGGTGGGCCCGGTGCTGAGTAAGCGGCCAGAAGGCCTGCCGCCCTGGGAGTTCCCCAAGAACTGTCCCGAGTGCGGCGGGGAGCTCAGCCGCAGCGAGGGAGAGAGCGATACTTTTTGCACCAGCGCTGAGTGTCCCAAACAGCTCGAGCAGCGCATCGTCCACTTCGCCAGCCGCGGCTGCATGGACATTGAGAACCTGGGTGAGCGCACTGTGCAGTTGTTCCGTCAGTTGGAGCTGCTCAGGGACATAGGAGACATCTACAACCTGGACTACGACCGCATCAAGCTGATCGAGGGCTTTGGAGAAGTCTCCATCAACAATCTCAGGTCCGGTATCGAAGCCTCCAAGCAGAGGCCTCTGTCCAATCTGTTGAGCGGACTGGGAATTCGCCATTTGGGCGCCACCGGGGCGCGCGTGCTGGCCAAGGGAATGCATCACCTGGACAACATTCTGCGGGCCTCAGTTGATGAGATTGGCTCGGTGGAGGGTATCGGCACGGTGATAGCTCAGAGCGTTCATGAGTTCTTTCAACACGAGGACAATCGCCAGTTGATCGAGAGGTTGCGCTCGGCCGGAGTCAACTTTGAAGGTCCCAAGGCCTCCACTCTGGCGCAGACGCTCAGTGGAATGTCGATCGTCGTCACCGGAACTCTGGAGAATTTTTCGCGCGAAGGTGCCGAGGAAGCCATCAAAGAGCGCGGGGGCAAATCCCCTGGTAGTGTTTCAAAGAAGACCCATGCTGTGGTTCTGGGAGAGGGACCGGGGGCGGCCAAGATCACCAAGGCCCGGGATTTGAAAATCCCGATCCTGAATGAGCAGCAGTTTCAGCAGTTGCTTGAAACGGGCGTGATTCCTGAAGTCTCAGCCGGTGATGGAGAAGGTGCAGTGGTCGGGTAAGACGGCCGGGCGCTGAAAGCGTAGGAGGCCTTCCTTGCATTCAAAGTAGGTGCACTGGCGCCCCGAGATGGCCAGCACTTCAACGCTTGGTAATTGCTTGGTTTTGAATCCAAATTTCTTGCAGCCCAGAGGCGTGTTGTTATCCCAGGTTACCTGGAAGTGTTCGCACTGTCTGCAGTTTGGCGCATGTTGGCTCATATGCTCAGGATATCCCTCGCCTCTGAAAGAAATCTGTAAACGGTTTGTTGCCTATTCTTCAAAGTGTGCCGATTTGGGATCGTCCACCGGGCCCACCCGCTCCTGAGCCTGGGACCATTTCACATCTTTCTCGAATTCCAGGTTGCGGTAAGACAGATCGCTGGACTTATGCACCTGGAGTGTCATTCCGGTGGCTCCGGCGTAGGGCCCGTGATGGTCCTCGGAGATCACGGCATCCTGGATGGCGGCAAGGGCTGCGCCTGCTTTCTCTTTGACAGTCGGGTCTGCCACTCGATCTTGGAGTTGGCGAGCCCAATCTCCGGCGTCGCGATAACCGTAAAAGCGCACGGTATCCTTCCAGATGGCCCGGAGCTCAGCCTGGGTGGTGGGGGTTTCCACCAAAGCCTGGCGCAGTTCCGCCATAGGCTGGGCAATGGCGCCCACTTTGCTCAGATCAATCGCTGAAAGAGTGTGGACCGATTCAGTCGTTCCCGATTTGTCCACCAGCATGCTGGCCAGTTCGCGTGGAGACATATCCAGGCGCACCGAGCGCAGGGTATCGGGCGTTAGAATGGGGTTGTAGGGCCATCCATCGGCTCCTTCGGTCATCTCCGAGGCCACCATGTAGGAGGCCTGATCGCGCACCTGATAAGCGGTTTCCAAGTTGGCCATCAGGCAGCAATCAAAGCCCAGGACGTCGATTTTCTTACCGGTGGCCTGTTGAGCGTGTGCCAGTCCGGCTTTCAGCTCGGGGACGCTCATCCAGCCGCGCGCGGAATCGTCCTGGGCACAGCCTTTCCAAGCGTTGCCGTGGTCTGAGATAACCAGCATAAAATGCTCCGAGGGGTAGTTCTTCATGGCCCACTGAATCGCGTCCGAGAGGGTATAAGCCGAGGACATGTTGACCTGGCCCTTTTGCTCCAATACCGGTGAGAGCACGGGACCATGGCCATCCTTGGTCTTCTCGATGTGGTAACGCTCGGCGCCTCCGCCCTCGCGACCGTGGTCGATTTGCACGACCACGTCGGTCTGCGCATCCGAGCCGACCGTTTCCAGTTCGGCCACATCGTCCACCATGTAGGGGTGCAGATTGTTGTCGGCTGCGGAGTAGAGCAGCACGGTCCATTTCTTGGGAGCGTTCTGAATCATGGCTCCAACAGTATGCCAGCTCAAAGCTTTCTCGTTTGAACGGACTGTTACCAGGTTCTCAGATCGGAGAACCAGAACTCACTCCTATGTTCTGTCCTGCCTGTAAAAAACAACCAATGGAAACGACCCAAGATCCTGAGACCAAGCTTGAAGTGGACAGCTGTCCGGAGTGTCTGGGCATCTGGTTTGACGCCGGCGAGCTGGAGACGTTTTACAAGAGCCGCGAACTGGTCAAGCGCTTCACGCCCGTCGGGGGCGAATCCATTCATCATACCTACGAAATTTCGGCCTCAGCCCGTCGTTGCCCGCGCTGTCGAAAAGGCATGGAGCGCCCGCTTGTGGGTGGAATCTCGGTGGATGTCTGCCGGGATTGTCGCGGCATCTGGTTCGATCAAGGGGAACTGGCCAAAGTCACTCAGATCTATAAGACCCGTGGCTTGAAGGGTGACGACCTGGTCGCTGATCAGGTTCGGGGTGGACATAGCTCCAAGGCCTCTAAAGGCGATGCCTTCAGTGTGGTCAGCTGGTTCTTCAACAGCTTTCTGGCAAACAAAATTCGATAAAGTGAATAAATTGTCTATAGAAATTTACATGACTGTCTATAAAATAACACTGATAAGTTGTAGAGTGGTGTTATCTGAAAGGAGGACGCCGTGACACTTCGTTGTTGGAACTGCGGAACCGAAGAGTCCCGGGCGGATGCTTCGGTTTGCGCTTTATGCGGAGAGTTTCTGCGGCCGGAGACGGAGCAGCGCACTCGCGCTCGCGAGCGGGTGGAGTACCTGATCCGTGAGCTAAGGCGCTGGAAGTCCGTCCCGGACTGGTGGAAGAACGAGGCTGAGGAAAACTACCGCAGGCGTCTGAAAACACTTCGAGAGCTGCCGAGCACTCCTATTGTGGAATCTCCCGCGGTCGTGGCTCGGGCCTCTGTGGATAGCCTGATGGTCGAAGGCCTTCCTGAACGAATGGAAGCCCCTGATATTCCCGACGAACAGGTTGCGGCCTTGCAGGTGGTCACCCAGGTCGACCCCCCGGTGGCACCTCCGCCCCCCCCGCGCCAGCGCTCAGCCACAAGTGCCGAGAAGCAGGCTGCGTTTCAGGCTCTGCTCGACCACCAGGTCGAACTCCCTCAGTTGCCGGTCGAAACCCATACCCCCAGTGAAGCCGACTTGGCCATGCAGATGCTGATGGGAGCCTTCTCGGAAAAGAAGATCCGATTGCTCTACGCCTTAGGTGGAGTGCTGCTGTTAGCCGCAGGAGTCGGCATTCTGGGCAGCAACTGGGACGGCTGGGGCCGTCAGGCGATGGCGTTGCTGCTGACCTTGCTGCCGGTCTTGTTCTTCTGGCTGGCCCGTCGTCTGGAAGAGGTTTTGCCCGTATCCAGCCGTATGTTTACGGTTTTGGGTGGAGCCATGTTGCCGGTCGGACTGCTTTTCCTGGAGGTCTGGAGGGCCCCGGCCTTCCTGATCGGTTTTGTGGTCAACCGGCGCCACGCCAAGGAGCCCATCTGCGTCTACCTTTCCGGTTTGTGCTGGGCTCTGACCGGCTGGGCCCTGGGCGGAGGCCTGCCGCTGGGATTGCTCAGTTTCGCCGGCGCCGCCGTGTTGCTCAAAATGGAGCGGGACAATCCCCACTGGATCAAGGTGGCCCACGGACTTTCCCTGCTGGGTTTGCTCTCGGCTTTTACCCGCGGACAACTGGAAGCGGGTACGGCCACAACTTTGTTTCTGCTGGCGATTACCTACTTCACCACCTGCGCTCTGGTGCTTAACACCACTCGAGCGATGGTGGGCGCCTCTCTGGTCAGCCTGCTCTGCGCGGCCTGGCTCAGTTCTCTGCTGGAATGGCCGACCTCGACCGTCGGTCTGGCAGCATTGCTCCAGGGGGCTCTCTACTTCAGGCGTAATCAAACTCTGGCCCTGACCTTACCGGCCGCCATCCTCTTGCTTTTCGTCGGGTTGCCGATGCTGGCTCACCCTTTTCAGGCGGACGCGCTGCAGATGCTGACCGGCGTTCTGGGCACGGCCTTTTATGCTTATGCCGCCTACGCCCACAACCGACCGGTCTGGGCCTATGCCGCCGCTCTGTGCGCACTCTACTCCTACTTCACCCTTCTGGGTTTGACCCACATCGCGACCTACAGGCCCTGGATGGTGGCTGTGTTGCTGGCAACCCAGATTGTAGTCACCCTACTGCGTTATAAGGTGCCTCACGATTACTTGCGACCCTGGGCTTTCACTGCGGCGGGCACGGCTTTGTTGCTGGTGCCGCTGAATGCGGTCTTGCAGATGGCCGGGGCCGATGCTTTCACGCCCTGGGTTTACCTGGGGGTGTCGGCCACAATCGCGCTGTGCGCGGTTTTCGAGAAGGAGTCCAAGGCCCTTTATGTCTCGATGGTGACGGCTGCGCTGGCTTATGGAACCTGGCTACCCATCTGGTTCGGCCACAGCTCGCAGCCCAATCTGGGGCTGGCCTTCACAGCCTTTGTGGCCGCGCTGGCACTGGGTGGGCTGGCTCTGCGCAAGACTCCCTATGCTCAACCGTTGCTGGTTTCGGCTGCCGTGGCGGGTTGGGTCTTCTCTACCATGCAGTTTGGCTATCTGGCTGTGGGTTACTGGTCCTCGGCCACCACCGCGCTCATTTTCTACGGCGTCGGATTCGCTATGCCCCGGAAGAAAGCCAGCAACTTTCAGGCCGGTCTTTGTTTGGTTACGGCTCTGGCATGCTTTGACCACCTCGGAACGAGCGGTCTGACAGCCGGCCTGGTGGCAAGCGCCCTGTTGATGGCTCTTCCTGGATACGCTGAAGCTGGCTTGCTGTGGAGTGCCTGTGTGGCCGTTATGGGGCCGGTTCACTTGCAACTTTTCCCCGCTCTGCTCTGGCTGGGTGGGGCGACCTACAAGAAGGATCTGAGATTGGCTCAGGCCAGCACGCTGCTTGCTTTGCCCTGCGTGGTGCTGCACGGACTGGCGGGCGCCAATCTTGGGTTGCTTGCACTACAATGCTCGGCCTTGTTGGCCCTGAGTCTTCGCTGGAGTCAGGCCAGCCTGCTGGTTCCCGCCTGGCTGGCGCTGAAGGTAATTTACCTGCAGGCATTCCCCGAGCACCTGACCCCGGCCCTCTGGTTGGAATGGCTGCTCTTCTTCCTGGTCAATCGTAAACTTGAGAAACCGCTTCCCAGTATCGAAGGGCTGACGGGCCTGTGCTTGCTGGCCATCAGTTTTTGGCAGGGCGGCTGGCAGGCAGCCCTCAACCCGTGGTTGGTGGTGGGACTGCTGCTCTATCGCAAGCAGTCTCAAATGGCTCAGGTCGTCGCTGTATGGGCTGCTTTCTGCGGGGCCGAAGTGACTCATCAGTGGTTGGTTTTCTCCGCCGAGCTCTTCCTTTGGTGTCTGGTGCAGCCCCGCAGTCTGAGGCCTCTGGGTTACCTGGCCTGGCTGGGTTGCCTGGCGGGCGGTGAACTGGTTCCTCTGTGCGGAACACTGGCTCTGGGAGCGGGTGCCTTCGGGTTTCAGAAGCGAGCACACGAATGCTTCGGTTTACTCTATCATGCCTATGTGGCCGTGCTATTCCACAACAGTGTGGCCACTCCAGAGTTCTTTACCGTGCCTCTGGGCCTTTGGATGTTGCGCACGCACCGTCCGCTGGGCCTCGCCACCTTGCTGGCGCCGCCCCTGTTACTCAGCCTGGGGTCGGGGGAACATGCCTTGTGGACCGGCACGTTGGCCGTCATGTTGCTGTTCACACAGCGGCCCAATCTGATGGCCTGGGGCGGGCTGGCTTTGCTCAGTGAAGTGGCGATTCAGGCCGTGATGTTTGCCTCCAATCTGCCCTGGCATCAATGGGCGGTGGTGGGCGGACTGCTGTTGGTCAGCCTGGCTTTTCTGGTGGAACGGCGCCGTCAGGAAGTGCTGTTGGCCAGTCGAGCCTTTGTGGCGAGTCTCAAGAGCTGGTGAACTTGTAACAAAACCGGGACGGCATCCTTTCCTTGTTGCCCCTAGACTGGAGAAGTCAGATGTCAGGGGTCCAACAGGGAAAGGATGCCTTTTTTTCGTGCTCGTACGCTCTACGCCCACACCCCGTCTGTTTTCCAGCAATCCTCAAGATTCGACCGTCCTGGCCGCGGGTACAACGACCGTGGCCGGACTGGGCACCGATCTTTCAACCGACAGGGTTGTACTGAACGCAAAATTGGAGCCCAACTCAGAAGGGAATTTCGTTTACCCTGACAGTGACGAAAGATTGACCGCCGCCAATGCCTTTTCGGCCGTGGCCAACGCCGTCAGCAGCACCGAGTCCTGCTGGGGAGAGTCCATTCAATGGGCCACCCGTCGTCCTAAACTGGCCGTCAACCCGGACGCCGGTCAGGACCTCAATGCCTACTATGCCCGCGCTCGCGGAGGCCTGTTCTTTTTCCATGACACCGATGCTCTGACTGGTGAAACCATCTATTCCGGACGCTCCAGCGAAGTCACCGGCCACGAAGCATTTCACGCCATTTTGGACGCCAAGCGGCCCGCTTATCTGGGCGCCTGGGACCCTGACCCGGGAGCTTTTCATGAGTCCATGGGGGATGTGGGAGCTCTGGCCCTGGCCTTGCAGAATGACCGCGTCATCGAGCTCGTGGCCCGGCAGACGGGTGGCGACCTGCGCCGGCAAAACTGCGCTGCCGCCCTGGGTGAGCAACTCGGACTGGCGATCAACCACAAAGTAGGCCACGACGCCACCGGTGGGCCCTGGACGCGCAATGCCATCAACCGATTCACCTGGGTCGACCCGGATACACTGCCAAGTCACGCCCCCCACGATCAGCTTTCTAGTGAGGTGCATAGCCTGTCTCGCCTATGGACGGGTGCTATGTACGATGTGTTGACCGGAATCGTGCAGGACAACCTGGCCCAAGGTCAGGATGTTCAAACCGCCCTGCGCAATGGCGGCAGCGAACTTTTGAAGATGCAGGGCCGACTGCTTTCGCCGGGCATGGCTCCCGACGGCTCTTTCCGCTTCAAGGAGATGGCCCAGGCTTTGCTCAAGTCCGAGAATCAGCTCAATCAGGGTAAATACAGCAGCTTAATAGCCGACGTTATGGATCAGCGTCGGATCTTGCTCAAGGGAGCCTCATTGACCGACCAGGATCTTTCTGGCTCACACTCTGTCAGCGTGACGCTGGCGGGCGACCGTTTCGGCCCGTTTCAGGGAATGGAAGTCAGTCACACGGTCAGCGGCGAAGAGGGGCGCGGTTTGACCGAGAATCAACAAGAAAGGGACCAGCTCTCCAGTCGAATGGCCCGGCTGATTGCCAACGGCGAAATCTTGATGACCTTGCCTAACCAGGACCCGTCCAAGTTGAACCTTTTCAAGGCGGACGGAGAACCTTACAAGGGCGTGGTGGTCTGGACCGAAGGCAAGCCGGTGATTGAGCCCACTTACATCATTGGTTAACGTCAACGACCGCATCGAGGAGTATCGTCGGGACTGGCAGGCTGGTCCCGGCGGCCCCGCCGTGAAAAAGCCCGCGCCTCGGGCGGCCCGACCGGTGCACCTGGCCACATTCCTGATGCTGGCTGCATGCAGCCTGCTGGTCGGCGGCGACAAATTGTTGGATTTATGGCGACGCCGACTGATTCATCAGACTCAAAATCAGGCCAATCGCATCAAGACTGAGCTGGAGATGAGCACACATCTGCGCCTTTTGCGTCAGTATTACCTGAGCAATGCGGCTTTGCCGCCCGACCCGATGGGCTACTTGATTCCTTTCTTCAAAGACAACAAGCCTTACCCCAAGGGCTGTGACTTTTGGGGCCACTATTACCGGGTGGACTCTGATCCCGACCAGTTTGGCATCCGCAGTGCCGGAGTTGACGGTAAAATGGATACGGCAGATGACCTATACGCCGGCGTGAAGCTGAAAGAGCTTAATTCAGTTGTAAAGCCCTGACCCTCCACTGGCCTTCGCGCAGGGACTTGATTCCGCTGATGGCTGCCTGGGCCGCCGACATGGTAGTGATCAAGGGGATTCCCTGTTCCACCACAGCCGCTCGAATGCTCTGGCCGTCGCCGTAGCTGTGCTCACCCGGTCCCGGGGTGTTGATCACCAACTGCACCCGCCCCGCCGAGATCTCGCCCAGCATATTGGGACGATCCGGTAAAATCGGGTCCACCTCTTTCACAGGCAGTTGCACGCGGCGGAAGGCGGCAGCGGTGCCGGGAGTGGCGACCAGCGAGAAGCCCATCCGATGAAGTTCTCGAGCCACTTTGATGGCCGTGGCTTTGTCGTAGTCGTTGACGGTGATGAGAACCGAACCTTCGACGGGAAGCGGGCATCCGGCCGCGATTTGACTCTTGGCGAAAGCCCAGCCGAAATCGCGGTCCTGTCCCATGACCTCGCCGGTCGAGCGCATTTCCGGTCCGAGCTTGGGGTCACTGCCCGGGAATTTGCGGAAAGGCAGCAGGGCTTCCTTAACGTAGAAGCCGTCCACCTGGGGTTCGACCTCGAAGCCGACCTGTTTTAAGGACTCGCCCAGCATCAGGCGAGTGCTCATGCGCGCCAGTGGATTGCGAGTGGCTTTGGCCAGGAAGGGCAGCGTGCGCGAGGCGCGCGGATTGACTTCCAGTACGAAGACCTGATCTTCTTGAATGGCCAGCTGAACGTTCATCAGCCCGCGCACCTTCAGAGCTTTACCCAGGGAATGGACGGCGTCGCGGATCAACTGCAAATGGAAAAGGCTGACCTTGTAGGGAGGGATCACGCAGGCTGAATCGCCCGAATGCACCCCGGCCTCCTCGATGTGCTGCAGTACGCCTGCGATAACCACCTGCTCGCCGTCGCCCAGGCAGTCTACGTCGACCTCCACAGCGTCTTCCAGGAACTGGTCGACCAGCACCGGGTGACCCTGAGAAACTTCGATAGCGGCCAGTGCCAAGGGATGCAGCTGGTCGGGTTGCTCGACGATGGCCATGGCGCGACCGCCCAGCACATATGAAGGTCTGAGCAAAAGCGGGTAGCCCAGCTTGTTGGCGCACTCCTCCACGCCCTCCAGGGTCGTGGCGGTGGCCGAGCGAGGCTGAGTGAGTTCTAGTTGCTCAATCAACTCCGAGAAGCGTTGGCGATCCTCTGCCCAGGCGATCGAATCGGCAGAAGTACCCAGAAGTTTGACTCCCTCGTCTACCAGCGGCTGCACCAGCTTGAGCGGAGTCTGGCCTCCCAGCTGCACAATCACCCCCAGAAGCTCGCCCCGAGAAGCCTCCCGGTGAATGATCTCCAGCACGTGCTCGACCACCAGAGGCTCGAAATAGAGGCGGTCGGAGGTGTCATAATCGGTGCTAACCGTTTCCGGGTTGCAGTTGATCATGATGCTCTCGATGCCCATTTCACGTAGGGCCCAGGAAGCGTGCACGCAGCAGTAATCGAATTCAATGCCCTGACCAATGCGGTTGGGGCCGCTGCCCAGAATGATGACTTTCTTACGCTGGCTGGGTTCAGCTTCGCTCACGCTGGCCTGATAGCTCGAGTAAAGGTAGGGCGTGGTGGCGGGGAATTCGGCCGCGCAGGTGTCCACGCTCTGGTAATGGGGCCGAATTCCCAAGGAATGCCGAAGCTTGCGCATTTCCTTTTCCGAGGTCTTCTTCAGACGCGCCAGGGCGACGTCCGAGAATCCAAGGGCTTTGGCTTCAGTCATCAACTCGTGGTTGAGCTCCTGAGATTCGATTCGCTTTTCCAGCTCCACAATTCGCGAAATTTGGTAGACGAACCAGGGATCCACCGAGGTCTTTTCCAGGATGTCCGCCTCGGTGGCGCCGTGCCGGATCTCGTCGGCCAGGGCCAGCAGGCGATAGGGATTGGGCTGCAGGCCCGTGTCCTTAGGGGCCGGAGTCAGGCCGTCCAAACCGATTTCCAGTGAGGAGAGCGCTTTTTGCAGGGACTCGCAGAAGTTGCGACCGAGAGCCATCACCTCGCCCACGGACTTCATTTGCGGGCCCAAGGTCGAATTGGCGCCAGGGAATTTGGCGAAATCCCAGCGGGGGATTTTGACCACCACGTAATCGATCGACGGCTCGAAGGAACAGGGGGTGGTGCCGGTGATATCGTTCTGAATTTCGTCCAGGGTGTAGCCCACTGCCAGTTTTGCGGCCACCTTGGCAATCGGAAAACCGGTGGCTTTGGAGGCCAGTGCCGAGGAGCGGCTGACGCGCGGGTTCATTTCGATCACCACCAGGCGTCCGGTGTTGGGGCAGACCCCGAACTGCACGTTGGAGCCGCCGGTGGCCACGCCAACCTTGTTCATGATCTGGCGGGCGCAGTTGCGCATGGCCTGGTATTCGCGGTCGGCCAGGGTCTGGGCGGGGGCTACGGTGATGCTGTCGCCCGTGTGCACCCCCATGGGATCAAGGTTCTCGATGGAGCAGACCACGATGAAGTTATCCGCCTTATCGCGGATGACTTCCAGTTCGAACTCTTTCCAGCCCAGCACGGACTGTTCAACCAGTACCTGGGTGACTGGGCTTTCGCGCAGTCCGTTGGTGCAGATGGCTTTCAGTTCATCCACACTGAAGGCCATCCCGCCGCCACTGCCGCCGAGCGTGAAAGAGGGGCGCACGATCACCGGGTAGCCCACCTTGCCGGCGAAGGCCAGGGCGTCGTCCACGTTCTGTACGGTGACGCTTTCCGGCACATCCACTCCGATCTCCAGCATGGCCTGGCGGAAGCGCTGACGATCTTCGGCCAGACGAATCGCGTCCAGGGGAGCACCCAGCACTTCCACATTGAACTTCTCCCAGACTCCGGCTTCAGCCAGGTCCAGCGTCAGATTGAGGGCCGTCTGGCCGCCCACGGTGGGAAGTACTGCGCATGGGCGTTCCTTTTCTACGATGGCGCTCACGGCGGGTACGGTCAGGGGCTCGATGTAGGTGCGGTCAGCCAGTTCCGGGTCGGTCATGATGGTGGCTGGATTGCTGTTGACCAGCACCACTCGATAGCCGTCCTGGCGTAGCGCTTTGATGGCCTGAGTGCCGGAATAGTCGAATTCACAGGCCTGGCCGATGACGATGCCGCCCGAGCCGAGCACCAGAATAGTCTTGAGATCGCTGCGCTTAGGCATGCTGGAGAACTCCAATCAGGGACCGATATTTGTCGAATAGGTAGCGAGAGTCGTGGGGGCCGGGGGCGTTCTCGGGGTGGTATTGGACCGAGAAGGCGCGAGCTTCACTACACTCTAGACCCTCGCAGGTGCCGTCGTTCAAGTTCTTGTGGGTGAGGGTGGCCTTGCCCGGGAGCGTACTTTCGTCAACGGCAAAACCGTGGTTTTGCGTGGTGACTTCCACTCGTCCGCTGGGGATATGTAGAACCGGCTGGTTGCAGCCGCGGTGACCGTATTTCAGCTTGTAGGTGCGCGCTCCCAGGGCCAGTCCGAGCAGTTGGTGGCCCAGGCAGATGCCGAACATGGGCACTCGGCCCAGCAAATCTTTCACGCAGTCTACGATCCCCGGCAGGGCGGCGGGATCGCCGGGGCCGTTCGAGAGGAATACCCCGCTGGGTTTGAATTCCAAGATTTGGGCGGCTGTGGTGCGAGCCGGCACGCGCACCACTTCGAAACCTTGAAGCAGCAGTAGCTGGAGCATTTCCTCTTTCATGCCGCAGTCTAAGGCTACGATGCGAGGGCGTCCTTCGCTCTGGCCATAGAACTGAACGGCGGCGGGACTGACGCTGTCCACCAGGTTGCTGCCCTCCATTTTGGGCCAGGCCGCCAGCTTTTCTTCGACATTCTCCAGTGTGCCCTCGTGCCAGAGCACTCCCCGCATCACGCCTTGCGAACGCAGATGGCGTACCAGGGCTCGGGTGTCCAGGCCGCTGATGGCGACCACTTCTTGCTCGCGCAGCCATTCGGGCAGCCCTTTCTGGGCGCGCCAGTTGCTGTAAAACGAACTCATGTCTTGAACCACGTAGCCTTGCAGCCAGCAGCGATGCGATTCGTTATCCCGCTGGCAGACCCCCACGTTGCCCACGTGAGAGACGGTGGAAACCAGGATCTGACCGCTATACGAGGGGTCGGTTAGCAACTCCTGATAGCCCGTCATTCCAGTCGAAAATACGACCTCGCCTAACCTGAAGCCGCTGGCCCCAGCGGCCAGTCCGGCAAAGCGGGTCCCGTCTTCCAGTTGCAACCAGGCTTTCTTGCCTGTGGTTGCCGGACAGAGAGCGGCATAAGTAAGCGGTCCAGACACGATAATCCTCCGAGCCCCCAATGAATCAGCATTCAGCATGCACTTGCAGGGCCGAGGGTTAAACCTGAAAGCTGTTCAGACTTGCTAAAGCGAGCCCGCTCAGCTGTTGGGTTTCTGAAGTTTTTGCAGCTCGTTTTGGGCCTTCTCGTTTGCGGTGATCAGTTGACGCCCGGCCTTAGCCAAAAGCTGCTCGACTTCATTCAGAAGCGAGGCGTCTTCACGGTCTAACGCTTCGTTGAGCTTCTCGCAGCAGTCCAGGTAGGTTTCCCCAGCCGAGTAAAAGTTGGCGTCCACCGATTGCAGGTCCACCATTTGCTTGGGCATCTTGTCCCAGATGGCCATGATGCCTTCCACGGCCTGGCTGATCCCGGCCAGCTCCTGGCGCAGGGCCTGCTTGCCGCCGGGGTTTTGCCCCCCCAGCACCTGCCTGGCCTGGGCCAGAGCTCGTTGTAGGCGTTCTGTCGGGTTTGCTTGCATCCGGGGATATAGGAGAAAACCCAGAAAAGTCCTGGTCGAGCCTCTTAGGAGTAAGCCGGTTGCCGCTCGGGAAAGGGAAAGTCATGAAGACCTACATTGCATTGATCCGGTCTATCAACGTGGGGGGCACGGGCAAGCTGGCCATGTCTCGCTTGCGTGAAATCTGTGAGCAGGCCGGTTTTGGCCAGGTCAGGAGCTATATACAGAGCGGCAATCTGGTCCTGCAGAGCGACCTGAGTGCGGCTCAGGTCAAAACCCGCTTAGAGGACCTGCTGCTGGCGGAATTGGGCCGGCCCCACGCGGTGTTCGTGCGAACCCTAGACGAGATGTCTGGGCTGCTGAAGGGTAATCCCTATCCTGGGGCGGAGAAGTCCAGGCTGTTGGTGGTGTTTTTTGATTGTGCGCCTGAGCTTTCGGAAGTGATCGCCCCCGATGGGGAGCAACTTACCGTGGGCAAACGTGAAGTCTACGTGCACTACCCGCTTGGACTGGGACGCTCAAGGTTGAAGGCGCCCGGACTGCAGGCCGGTACTGGACGGAACCTTAATACTCTGAGCAAGCTTTTGGAGCTGGGCCGCGAAGTTGGCGACGAGCCAACCGGTGGTGCCGTGGATTAGGAATATTTTAGCTCGTTTTGGGAAGATTTGAGCACCCGAGGAGTATGACGTGAACAGTATCGGAAACATAAACCCTCTGCTTGGCGTTCAGGCTCCAGGTGGCCTCCGACCAGCCCCTGCTCTCAAGCAGGAGCAGTCGGGTCCAAGTGACGGACTGACGGGTAGCGTTACCGCGGGTCTGCCTGGCCGCCCTCAGTTTCCGACCCTGGCTCAGATCCCCGAGGAGCCGGTCAAAGTACCTGAACTGGAAACAGCCGTGACTCCCAGAGAACTTCCAACCATCAGCGATGAGCAGCGCCTGCTGCAGCCTGGGGCCGTGATTTGGGAGCTTCAACCTGGTTGGGGTCATACCAAGGCTCGGACCCAACCCGGTAAAGATTACCCTTCGCGTGGCAACCCACCTCAAAGCTGGTCGCAAGCGGACGAGAATTACCACCCCACCTTTTACGAGGCCCCCATTTTGGCCACTCAGCCTGCCTGGGCCGATCCGGCCGATATGCAGGAAGCCTTAGGTAAGCGCGAGCTCCAAAGCTACGAATCTCAGCAATTGAAGGGCCCGAACGGAGAGCCCCTCAACCCCCGCGGACCGACCGGCATCCACGGTCGCGGGTTGCTGGGCAAGTTCGGCGCGAACTTCGCCGCTGACCCCATCGTAACCCGCATCAATCCTGAGACCGGCAAGCTGGAAATGATCGCCATCGTACGCGAAGATCTCCATCAGGTGGCCATCCCGGGCGGCATGGTGGACCCTGGCGAGAAAGTGTCCGGCACGCTGGCTCGCGAGCTTTGTGAAGAAACCCTCGGCAAGGAAGAGCACGGTGGCACGACGATGCAGGAGGCTCAGCTGCAGCAAATGTTTGAGCGAGCCACCCCCGTCTATCAGGGATATGTAGACGATCCACGGAATACAGATAACGCCTGGATGGAAACACAGGCTTTTCATCTTCACCTGACGGCTGAGGAAGCCAGTCAGCTAGATTTAAGGAAAGGCAGCGACGCTGCGGCCGTGAGCTGGGCCCCCATCAGCGCCGAGAGTTTGAGTGAAATGTATGGCTCTCACGGAGCGTTCGTGAAGCAAGCGGTGCTGCTCTGGCAACAAGAAACAGGACTGGTGATAGGTCAAGATGGCACCGTTGGTCGGCCGGGCTCATAGGGGAGCCACTCTCTCCGAAGTCGCCCTCGGCACCTTCATTTTCGCGGTTTTTTCGCTGGGTGTTCTGGCACTATTGATTCGTTGCAATCAGCTCAGTCATCAGGATAAGTCTCTGAGCCAGGTCAATACGCTGAGTGAGGGCCTGATGGAAGAACTGGTCATGTTGGCGCGCAGCGAGGACGGCTTTCAGAAGCTGGCCAGCCAGAGCCTGCGGCCCGCCAACGACCCGGATTATGTCTATGCGGTGGATGTCAGCTCCGCAATGAGCGGACTGAAGAAGGTTACTTTGCTTCTCTATTACCACGACTCTCAGGGTAGCCCGGCAGCCATCGATACCGCTCGCCCCAACTTGGGATTGGCCGTCTGTTTGGGAACGGCCCTGGAGCAGCCGTGAAAAGAGGCTTTAGCGTGGCCGAGGTGCTGATCGCCGGCAGTTTGATGCTGGGCCTGATGATTACGGCAGAAGCGACCGTTCGCTACTTGTGGCAGAACAATCTACGGCTGCGCGACGGGTTGGGCACGCGCCAGCAGGTTCGTCATTTTTACCTGCAGTTGCGCCGCGATCTGCGCTCGGCCAGCTATCTTTTTCTCGGTTACAACGGCACTTTGATGGGGGAGCACGTGGTTGTTCCCTCGGCCGGGGCCAGCGGCAGCTCTCTTCTTTTCGCCATTCCCAGCGACGATAGCGCCGATACCGAATACACTGTTTGCCTGCTCACTCCTCGGCTACGTTCTCAATACGACGCCAACAATCCCCAGGCGCGCGAGATCCTTTACCATCGATTTAAATCGGTTCGCTCCACCCCTCCCAATACCCCAGGGGGACTTCTGCCGGGCTCTCTGCCTCAGGGTACCAGCCGTGTCTTTGACTGCTACCTGGCGCCCGGATCCGCCGGTTTCAATCTCAAGGTCACTCCCAACGCCGCGGGGGTTCAGGTGGTGACTCAGTTTCTGGTCAATCCTCAGCGCGGCAATCCGGTCACAGAGCGTTACGATGCTTTCTTCACTCTGAGGAATAACGTATGAAGCGCGGTTTCCTTTTGGCGGCCATGCTGGCCATGATCCCGGCCGCGCTGATCTTGATGTTCACGCTCAGCTCCAGCTTGATCAGTCAGAGCAGCCAGACCACCCTGGCCATCCGCAAAAACAAGTCCTTCTACCTTTGTCAGGCGGGCATGGCCACGGCCTTTCAAATTTTCGGCCTCAACAACAATTGCGGTCATACCCACGAGAGCGATGGTGTGACGATCTCCACCGACCCTTTAAAGCCCTACGGAACCAGCGACCTCAGTCTCGATCACGGATGGTACCGCTGGAGCTGGAATCCGGGCGACCCGATCAGCAAGTCTTATACCCGCAGTGGAAACTACGAGACCTATCGATTTAAGGTCTGGCTGCCCACGCCCAATAGCTGGAAGATCCAGTGCGAAGCCACCGTGGACAGCGTGGTTTCCACCCAGGAGATGGGCGGCAATCTCTCGCTGCTGTATGACTACATGGTGTTTGACAACGGAGATAGTTCGGACTTCAGCCGGGCCGAACAGCACAAAGTGACCGGTAAAATCCACGCCAACGGGAACCTCTATCTGCGTCCCTGGTCGACCGAGGGATTTCGCATCGATATTCCCCTTCTGGGCATTCATCGAGTGATGCTGGAGAAGGTGCAGCCGGCCAACCTGGATATCGACGCCAGCGAGATTAGCAGCGCCAAGCGCATCATCCGCTTTCAAGACAATTTGGGCAACCCCGACCCCGGCGGCAACGTGCATATCAGTAACTCGGCCATCGGCTTGGGGCCAACCTGGATGGAGGGCAGGGACCAGGGGGCGGCCGGCCAGGGGAATGCCTTCGATAGCTACAATACCAACTGGCGCAGCACGGCTGTGTCTAAATACCAGGGCACAGTCACCGATAGCGAGCTGGGGGCTAAGAAGCAAACCATGCCTCAGCGCGGAGCCCTGGAGCCCAACGGTTATTACGATCAGCGGGCGGGAATGCATATCGATAGCTCTTTCAGCACCGCCGGGATCAGCAACAAAACCTTCTACAACCAGAGTGAGAACCGCGAGGTCACGGTTAAAGAACTGGATATAGCCGCCATGGCGGCCGCCCACACCTTGCCGGCCAACGGAATTATTTACAGTGAGGTGCCGATTCGTCTGGTCAACGCCCAAAAGCTTCCGGGCAAGTTGACGGTGGCCTCGCAGGCCACCATTTACACCAAGGGTGATTTTAATAAGGACAACCCGGACGGTTCAGGACCGGGCCAGCATCAAGCCGCTTCTTTGCTGACCACCGATCGCATCTATCCGCTCACCAGCAGTTTCTCAGATGCCGCCTCCTACAGTTATCCAGATCCAGGAACCGTGATCGGGCCTGGACCGCCCGAGGCCCACGATCCGCCGCTCTTTGCGGGTGATGACCCCGATGTGCTGGAACTGAATGCGGCCCGCATGGATGGGGTGCCCAGCGCGGATGAGCGGGCCTGGGTCAACGATCCGGCCAACCCTTACTATGTGCCTGGAGAGTTCACTCACCCGCTCACCGGCCACAAGATGGGAGTCAAGCAAATACCCGATTCGGCCGACCCTTCCCATGCGGGCTTGAAGGTGGCTTATCCAGATGGTGACGATTTGCTGGAAAACCTCCAGCAGGTGACTTTGAAGTTTCGAGGCACCATCAGCCACGCCCGCAACGCCAGGATGGCCAGGTTTGACAATTCCGACGCCAACACGCCTGGAGTCACTCCCTGGGTGATCAAGAACTCCTACATCCCACCCAAGCGGCGCTCGTTTGAGCAGGACCCTTTGCTGGCTTCGCCCACCAACGGGCCGCCATTGGCGCCGAGAGCCGCTCGCAAACTTTACTGGCGCGAGGTGCACTAGGCGAGGCTGGCTGGCGGCTGGCTAGCAGGATTTCCCAAACCAACCACCCAAGCCAAACTCTGTGGTTATTCTCGGGATCAACGAAGGCATCAACAGCTCGGTGGTGGTTTGCGATAACGGTCAGATTCGTTTCGCACTTCAGGAAGAGCGCATCAATCGGAAGAAAGAGCATGTTGGCTTTCCCCATCAGGCTCTGGATTTCACCCTCAAGCATCTGGGTCTGCACCCCCAAGATATCGAGGCCGTCTGCCTTTCGAATCTGAAGAGTCCCGGTTTCACCAAGGAAGAGTTCCATGCCAACTACCAGCGTAATGCCGAGCAGAGCATTGAGGAGTTGACCAAAAAGCCGGGAACCTGGGAGAAGATCAAGCATACCCGTCTCACTCCTGAGCGCAAGAAAGCGGAGCCCCCTGATCCCACCAACCTTAAGGTGGAGGGCTTTCTAGCCGATCACGGCCTGGGCCAGCGGCCGCTGGTGCGCACCCATCACCACCTGAACCACGCCGCCAGTGCCTACTTCGGCCTGCGACAAAACCCCAAGGACCCTCACCTGGTGGTTACGCTGGATGGTGGGGGAGACGACGCCTGCGCTCACGTTTACGTAGGCGAAGAGGGACGCCTGAACTTGCTGGCGGCCACTCCTTATGGTCACTCGTTAGGCAACCTTTATTCGCGGGTCACTCATTTTATGGGCATGACCCCCCACGAGCACGAGTATAAGCTCATGGGCCTGGCTGCCTATGCCAAACGGGACTACTGCCAGAAGTGGATCGACCAGTTCCATCAGTATCTCGAAGTGGATGAGCTCCGCTTCCATTGCAAGCTACCGGTCGGAACCGGACACTGCGCTCCCTTCCTGGCCCGCGACTTCCAACGCGTGCGCTTTGATAACCTGGCCGGGGCGCTGCAGTTTTTTACCGAAGAAATGCTGGTCGAGTGGATCAGCAAATTGGTCCGCAAGACCGGCATTCCCAGGGTGGTTTGCGCCGGTGGCGTGTTTATGAATGTCAAGGCCAACCAGCGCCTGGCGGCTTTGCCGGAGGTCAGCTATTTCGACGTCTTTCCCTCCTGCGGAGACGAGACCTTGCCCTTCGGCGCGGTCTGGGCCTATCACGCCGAGCGCGCGGCCGATCATGGCTCCGGCATTCAGTTTGAGACCTTTTGCCTGGGTCCTAAGGCCGACTACGACCTGGAGCTGGCCCGACAGAAGTACCCCGGACTCAAGCTGCAGAAGCTGGAGGAACCGGACAAGACCATCGCTCAGTTGATCGCCGGGGGCACAGTGGTGGCTCGAGCTCGCGGAGCCATGGAGTTTGGAGCACGCGCCCTGGGTAATCGCACCATCACCGCGGACCCCTCCGACTTGCGGATCATTCCGGTGATCAACAAGATGATCAAGCAACGCGATTTCTGGATGCCTTTTGCGCCCGCCATTTTGCTGCCCGACGCGGCCCGCTATCTGCACCTGCCGCATTCGTTGCCGCCCCGGCTGTCACCATTTATGATGCACACCTTCGATTCCACCGAACACCGCGACGAGTATCAGGCCGGGGTTCACGCTTACGACCAGACCTCGCGCGCGCAAATCGTGAATCCCAAGAGTAACCCCGAGTTCTATCAGTTGATCGAGCACTTTAAGGCGATCCGGGGCAAGGGAGTGGTTTTGAACACCTCCTTCAATTTGCACGGATTGCCGATTGTTATGGGTGCTTGCGATGCTTTCGAGGTGCTTACCGGTTCGGACCTCACCCACCTGGTGCTTGAGGATCAGCTCGTCACCAAGGCATGAAAAAGGTCGCCCTTTTCGTCTTCAACACCGCCAACGGCGATCTCCGCACTCATCGGCAGGCTCGCCTGCTGGCTCAGAACGGCTTTGAGGTAAGGGTTTATTGCTTTCTGGAGCCGGGTTTGCCGCAAAGGGAAGAGCGAGCTGGATATTTGATCTGTAGAGAAGATCAGCGCAGCCGGACCACTCGCTTCTTCGATGATCAGTTGCTGCGCAAGCTGAAGCGACCCAAGCCCCCCAAGCCCTCCAGCCAGCCTTTGCCCGAAATGCCGGTCGATCGTCCGCCCGTACGGCCTTGCCCGCCCCCGCCGCCGCGCAATTTGCCAGAGGGCTTCTTGCCGGGGGAGGAAGACTATCTCAACTATGTGGCTCGCATCAACCAAGTTTGGGCCCGTGAAGCCAGCACCTGGAAACCTGATCTGTGCCACGCACAGGATCTGGACGCGCTCCAGGCCGCCTACGACACGGCCCGGGCCTGCGGTGCCAGGTTAATTCTGGATCAGCATGAGTTATGGACGGACCAACCGTTCATTCGTTCCCAGGCCACTGTGCGCTACTGGGACCAACTCGAAGCTCGGCTGGTGCCCCACTGCCAGGCCCTGCTCACCGTCAGCCGTCCGTTCGCGGAAGTGCTGGAGCGCAAACTGGGGCGTGAAGTTTTGGTGCTGCACAACTGTCAGGAATATCAACCGCGGCCCCCGCGCAAAGCACGTCAGGGTCGGCCGATGGCCATCTATCAAGGGGTCTTCGGTATTGACCGGGGTCTGGAGCAACTGATCGCTTCCGCTCGCTACCAGAACGAGGTGGTGATTGGTCTGCGCGGGTTCGGCTCGGCTCAGTCCGGCCTGGAGCACTTGGCCCAAGGGCTTGACAATGTGGTGATTCTGCCGCGCTGTGCTCCCGAGGAGATGATCGAGCGCGCGGCCGAGGCGGACCTGGGTGTGATTCCCTTTTTGCCCACCTGTCTCAATCATTACCTCAACACACCTAACAAACTGTTCGAGTTTATGCTGGCCGGTCTGCCCATCGCAGCTGCGGATCTTCCCGACTTAAAGAACTTTATCCAGGGCGAACAGATCGGTTGCTTGTTTGATCCGTTCAGTCCCAGCGACATCGCACGGGGCATCTTGGAACTTTGGAACGATCCAGATCGTGAGGCCAAAGGTGCGAGGGCCCACGAAGCATGTAGGCGGCGCTGGAACTGGGAAAGGGAGAGCAAGACCATGTTGGAGCTTTATAATACTTTGGCCGGCCTGTAACAAAACGATTACCCCCTGGCCACTCCTGCCGCCTATCATGCGATGGGGTCTTATACACAAAGGAGTTTCAAACTCGTGGTACTTTGCGCTGCCGCCTCTCAATTCAGCCGTCCAGTGGCTATCAAAAATCAGCCGCCGACGCAGCAGCCTCCCGCTGAAACGACACCGCCGCCGGCAGACACGGTCAAAGTTACCGCCTATCTGCAGGACCCCTGGGTGGCTCAGGCGGTTGTTCGCGAGATACCACGACAAACGGTTGGGACCGAACTGGCCAATGGTCGTGTTCAGATCACCGACCTTCGCCCCAAAGCCACCCCGGATCAAGCCGGCAATTTCATGATGCAGCCCGGGAGCGACGGTGATTCCCAGGTGAATGCTCAAGTGGTGACCAGCAATACGCTGGATATGTGGCAAAATTATCGTAAAGGTCCTATTGAATGGTCCTTTGGCAGTCCTATCCTGGACGTGGTTCCGCACAAGAAAGAAGGAATGAACGCCTACTATTCGCGCTGGGAAGGCTCCACCAACTTCTTTTTCCAGGATTCCCCCCAGCTCAACACCACGGTCAAAACAGCGAACTCTCTGGATGTGGTGGCTCACGAAACGGGCCACGGCATTCTGGATGGAATGAAGCCTGGTTACCTGGGAACCAATGATCGCGAGACCGGAGCTTTTCATGAGGCCTTCGGTGACTGCAGCGCCATGCTGGCCACTCTGCAGGATGCCGAGATGCGCGACAAGATTATCCAACAGACCGGAGGCGATCTGAGCAAGCCCAACGCTCTGGCATGGCTGGCCGAGGAGTTCGGTAAGGCTCGCCGCCTGGCCAACGATGATCCAAGCGACGATGACCGGGCCTGGCTACGCAACGCCCAGAACTCTTTCACCTACGTGAAGCCCGAGACGCTGGGCGATGGCCGCGGCGATGATGAGCATCTCGGCGGTGAGATCCATAGTTTTGGACGCCTGTGGGCGGGAGCGTTCTATGACTGTCTGAAGGTGACCTACGAAGATGGTCTGGCCCAGAACATGGCCCCCGCTCAGGCACTCAAGTATGCCGCCGACACTCTGGGGCCGCTCTTCGCGCGGGCCGTTGACCACGCTCCAGCCAGCCGCGGCCGGTTCAAGGATATGGGACTGCAGTTGATCCAGGCCGACAAGGAGACCAACAATGGCCACCTCGGCGAGGGATTCAAGAAGGTCTTCCTGGACCGCAAAATCATCTCTCCCAAGGATTTGCAGAGCGAGGCCGACCGTCGTCAGAACCTGCCGAAGTTAACAGTTGATCATGACTTTGGGTCGAAATCCGAGGCGGCTGCTTTCGTGAACGCCCGGGCGGCTCAGTTGGGTCTTCCCCAAGGTGTGCAACTCTCCACCGCATCCATGTCGATCAATCAGAAGGGCGAGCAGGTCGTGAACCTGCTTTACCAGCGCAATGTGCCCGTGACCGTGCCGGGCCTCGAAGGTCTCACGACCGACGTCAACGGCGGCGTCACGCTGGTCTTCGACGCCCAGGGCAAACTCAGCGAATTCCACCATTCGGGCGTCACCTCGGAGACGGTTCAGGACGAGATGGAGGGCATTGCATACTTGCAGCGCAAGTCTCAGATCCTGGAGGACGAGCGTCGCGGTATGCTGTTTACTCGGGATGACGGTAAGCCTTACCTGGCGGTGGTGCGAGACGGCAAGCTGGTGCGTGTCCCCTCCAGCGCCTGCGATTGCGGCTGCTGTTCTAAGTGTAGCTAACCTCAGTGGGCGCCTGGGTTTTGAGGCGTTACAGTTTCTTTAGGAATCGGGCTGCCTCTTTGGCTTCGGCTACTTTGGCGTAATCCAAAGCTCGGCGGCCTTCACTGTCCTTCAGGTTGGGGTCGGCGCCCAGACCTAAAAGCACTTCCAGGTTCTCCACCAGATCGGCCTCGGCCGCCACCATGAGGGCGGTGGCGCCGGTGCCTTCATTGGGCGTGTTCACTCCAATCACCGGGGCCAGTAGCTTCAGCATCTCCGGCACCGGTTCGCCGGCCGCCAGGTGCAGGGCTGTGTTGCCATCTTCGTCGCCATAGCCGACCTCAATTCCCCGTTCTAGCAAAAATTGCGCCATCTCCAGATGGTTTTGCCAGGCGGCTACATGCAGGCCCGTTTGGTCGAACTCATTGGTGGCTCCCAGTTCGGCTTTCCAGCGCAGCAAGAGAGCTGCCATTTCCACGAAATCGTGGTCGGCCGCCAGCAGCAGGGGGGTCCAGCCATCGCTGGCGATCAAGTTGGGATTGGCATTGCGCTCCAGCAGCCATTCGGCCAGCTCCAGATCGTTGGCCACCACCGCCCCCATCAGGGCGTTGCGGCCGCTCTTGCCCAACTGATTGACTTTGCCCAGTGCCTTCAGGCCAGCCCGATCCCCGCGGCGGGCCAGATTATACGGGTCCACCGCCTGCTCGCGCAGGTCCTGAATACGTTCGGCCCAGTACTCCCCGTCTTCCAGTTCTTGCAGGGCTTCGGCCTCCTCCAGGGCCTCTTCAAACTCCAGCAGATCGCACAGACCATCCACCAGCAGCCGGCGTACTGCCGGTTCGTTTTCCCAGCCCTGCAGCAGAGCGTCCAGCCAGTCCACGGCTGCTTCCTGGTCCTGCTCCGCCTGGATCGAATAGGCTTCTGTCAAGAGTTCTTCAAAGCGTTGTTGCAGACCCCAATCTGGATGGGCTTGAGATAGGGCGTGCCAGAGCTTGAGCAGCATTCCCGAAATCTGGCTCTGCTGGCAATGGGCGGCGACCACGATGGCCGTCTGCAGCCAGTTAAGCAGAAGGGGAAGTGGTGTGACCCAGTGACGACCGGGCCCAAAGAGAGTGCTCAGGCCCTCCCAGGACTCTTCGTGACGGTCCAGTTGCTGGAGGGCCGAGGAGCGGCCCCAGCAGGCCAGCTGAGCCAGTAAGAGCTCGTCCTGGGTCAGATTGGAGAGGACCTGCTCATAGAGACTCAGGCCGCCTTCCCAATCACCTTCCTGGCAGAGATGGACAGCCTGACCATAGGCTTGCAGCTGAGGGGTTTGCAATAGGGTTTGGTTGTGCTTGACCACCGCAAAGGCGATCTGGTCCTTACCCCAGTGCAGCTTGACTCCAAGATTTTCCTGATCCGACACGACTTCAGAGTTCTTTCAGGCCTACCGGTTAGGTTCCCGCCAGATAAACAAAGATAAAAAGTTGGAGCGACTTATGAAAATTCTAAACGCCTCCCCGCAGGTTCCGACGAGCGTAACCCTTCCGACCCTGCCTCAGCCACCTTCTCAGCCACCCGACCCTCCTAAAGAGTCCTTTGTTCATTCCGGCGGCCGCGAAGCGGTTCGCAATGCTGTCCGCTGGGGAAATGCCACCTCCACCGTTTTGGGTGGCGCTGGTGCGCTGACGCTGGCCACTGGCAGTCTTTACGCCGGCGTGCTGGGAGGAGCGGTGGTTGGCTCCGCCCTCGGACTGGGGGCTGGCCCGGTGGTGGCCTCGCTGGGAAGTAGCGGAGCATTGAGCTTCCTGGGCACGACCTTTACAACCGCCGGCCTGGCGGCCAAGACCGGAATTGTTCTAGGTGGAGCGGCGATGGCGGCCGGCGCCTGGGGAATCGGTGGCAGCCTGGGAAGCGCCATCGGAAAACCGGTGGGCGCGCTACTGGGCGCACCGGTGGGCTTCGCTCAAGGAGTCTGGGGCCACATGGAAGGCGCTACTCCGGCCGCTCCCGCTCCTGCTCCCGCGAGCGCACCCAAACCTCCCGTGCTGGACCTGAACAACATGAGCGGTGCCACCAAGATGATGGCCATGGGGATCGGTGGAATGGGATTGCTGGCTGGAGGAGCCGGTGGTGCGATTTTGGGTGCTTCGGTGGCCTCCACTCACAATCTGGTGCAAGGTCTGCTGGCCCACAACGTCACTCTGGCCGCCATCACCGGTGCGGCCGGGATTGGCGCCTTGATTGGAGCCGGAGCCGGAGCCGTGATCGGCGGCAAGGGTGGCTTCGAACTGGCAAAGGGGGTGCAGAAAGCCGGAGCCTGGGTGGGCGAAAAACTGATTCGCTCGGATTCCCGGCCCGAAGCCCCGAGGTCCGACGTGAAAGACAAAGCACAGAAAGCCACCAGCGGTCTGATGGCTTTCAGCCAGCAGGTCAGTGCGGCTCAACTGGGTCTGAATCTGGCCGACCTGGGAATGGGCGTGGCTTATCCGGCGAGTTCCAATCCTGCGGTCGGACCTCTGGGTTTTGGTATGGCGGCTCTGCACGGTGCACGCGCGGTGGTTCATCTGTTCGGCTCCATGGATACCTCGGGTTTGACTCTTCAGCACCGTCTCAGCACAGCCGCTGGCGATGCTCTGATCGCCGGGGGACACATCCTGGGCGCCAACGGCGCTGGCGGTTGGTCCTTACCCTTGCTCGGGGCTGGCGTGTTGCTCAACACCGTCTCCGACTATCGCAACGCGGCCAGATACGGCGTCTAGAAAGGATCTTGTCATGAGAATTCAACAGCTTCCCAACTTTCAGACCGGAAGATTGACCGCCAGCAAGGGCGGCAAGGAAAGTCCGATCGGCGACGTAATCGATCAGCTGACCCTCAGTCCGATGACGATTGGAACCGATCTTTTGGATGCTTCCATGGGCCTGGGTTACGCCACCAACTCTTTTCCCCAGACCTTTCAGGCGGCTGGCTACGCCGTCGGCGCCGCACACGGGGCCATGGCTATAGGCTACGTATTTGGCTCCATGGACCAAAGCCACGAAGTCAGTCACAGCCGCCTGGGTAAAGCCACCGGACACGCTCTGCTGGCTGCCGGGCATATTGCCGGTGCAGCCGGAGCCGGCGTCTGGGCGCTGGCCCCGCTGGCCGGTGGAATGTTGATTACGACTTTACAAGACTACCGCGACCGGACCTGATTCAGGGCTTGCGCGCCAGCATCTGGCGAGCCTGATAGTCGATGACCGCCCGAGGGTTGTCCACCAGAGCTCTCAGCTCCAGCTCAACTTCTGGGAAGGCCGGGTGGGCTTGCCCTTTCAGTTGCTCCAGGGCGGAAGCCATCAGGTCCAGCCAGAACTGTACGATCTGCTCTCTCTCAGTCCGCTCCGTGGTGTGCCCGTAGAGATTGGGCGCGAAGGTGCGGAAGCTGGCCATTTCCCAGCCTTGCTCACGAGCCAGGTAGGGGAGTTGGACTCCGATTTCAGGGTTGCCTCCGAGCTCTTTCTGTCGACGGTTGTAGGCTTTCCAGAACTCCAGGGCGCGTGGGCATTCGGGGTAAAAATACATCGAGGGATTGTGTACCTCGGACAGGCAGACCCAGCCGCCGGGTCGTAGAATCCGGTTGATTTCGCTCAGGATCGGCTCGGGGTCAGCCACGTGCTCCAGCACCCAGTAAAGGCAGACCAGATCGAAGCTGGAGTCCTGGAAGGGCATGGTTTCGGCCTGACTCAGAACCAGCTCCACACCCTGGGTGCGCTGGCGCGCTGTCTCAAGTTGCTCGGGAGAGCGATCCAGCCCGACCAATCGGGCCTTGGGGTAGCGCTGTTGTAGAAAGGTGAGCTGAGCCCCGGAGCCACAACCGATTTCCAGAATGTTCGAGGGTTGACCCAGCTGTTCCCAGCCTTGATATAGCAGGGGCTGAATTAATTCGGCTTGACGCCGAAGGCGCTCTTGCTCGCCGGGCGCATAACTGTGTAGATAACTCATGGCCAATCGGCTTTGCCAGAAGGCCGAATCTTGCCTTCAGCCGCTTATTTAGCCTTCAGGGCAATGGCGTTTTGACGCAAAGCTTCGATTCGGTCGGCGGTGGGCGGATGATCGCTGAAGATTTTGGCGCTGATACGGGACTGACCACCCGAATGAGTCAGGTCGGAGAGGCGTTGCATCGCCGAGACGGCTTTTTCCGGATCCACTCCCAGATGCAGCAGGTGGGCCTGACCGATCTTGTCGGCTTCGGACTCATCCGCCTGACTGAACTGGTTGGCCAGCAATTTTTCGCCCAATCCCACCAACACTCGACCGGTGTCCCCGTGACCGTGGCTGAGGGCGCGTCCCAGCAGATCCACCAGACTGGCCTTTTCCAATTGCTTGATGGAATGGCGTTGCTCGACGTGACCAAATTCGTGGCCCATCACGAACATTAATTCACCGTCGTCCTTATAGTTCTCGTAGAGTCCGCGGGTGACGTAGACATGACCACCGGGTAAGGCCATTGCGTTGATGGACGGAGTGTCCAGCAGTTTGAAATCGTAGGTGATATCGGTGCGTGACGAATCTCTTGTCAGCAAGTGACCGATGCGCTCGATTCGAGCCTGCGCTTCGGCGTCGTGCCAGACGGGGGTTTCCTTTTCGACCTGAGCGGCCACCTGGTCTCCCAGTTGTTTTTCTTGTTCCACCGACATGAAGTTGTAGGAAAGTTTGGTGCTTTGAGTCTGAACCTGGGCCTGGTCAGGCGGCTGCTGACTGCAACCGGCCAGCCCGGAGGCCACTCCCGCCAGTCCAAGGGCCGTCAAAAGTCCCTTACCGATTCGATTCCCGGGCCTTGGATCAGTCGAGAATACCTCGCCTGAGAGGCTGACTTGGTCGGGCCCCGCCGGGGGGCGAGCCAGATTCTGGCGCGGGGACATCGGTGACATTGCGCGCAACTTGGAACCAGACTGGATCTGCATAGCTGCAGATTAGCTGAGAAGACCGAAAAATAGCTCAAACGGCCAGGACCAGTAGCCCTGGTTGCGAACAGCTGGATGGTGAAATGGGTCGGGCTCTTGTTCTGGATTCTCGCCTCGGCTGTTCTGGCTCAGCCCCGCGAACATGGCACTTTCAGGGGGTGCTCGTATTCAGCCGTTCGTGTGGACCCGAGATCTCGGCAGATTGACTTGTATACCGCGGGCCGCGCCGCCCAGGGTTGGGGCGCCGGCTACGTGACTCTAGAGAATCTTCCCAAGGATTGCAGCATCGCTCTCAACGGCACCTTTTTCTCACTCAAGTACTGTCAGCCGGCCGGGCCCTTGATCTATGAGCAGGGGCGCAAGCGCTGGACGCCGACCTTCAAACGGCCTTACGCCGGGGTGGGAAGGCCGGTCTCCGAGCTGAACCGCGCCTTTCTTGCCGTTTATAGCGATGGCCGCGTGAAGATCGGCCATAGCCAGGGACGGAGTGCGGAGCAACTGGCGGAGCGTGGACTGACCTGCCTCTTGGGAGGGGGAGGCCAGCTCTTGCAAGACGGACGGCCGGCCCTTCAACTTCCATTGGAGGGCTTCGATCAACTGTCCGGCCTGCGCCCTGAGCAGGCCGTGCCCCGGACGGGATTGGGCCTGGACTCGCAGGGACAGGTCTGGCTGGTAGCGGCCGGTCTGGAGGGGGGCGGACTGAGCCTGTCTGATTTTGCCTCTCTGCTCCAGAAGTTGGGTGCGCGTCAGGCCATGTTCCTGGATTGCGGAAGCTCCACGGCCATGCGCGTGGGTGACTGGCAAAGGGGACAGGGACGGCCCCTGCCGACCTGGCTGGTGGTGCGCTGGCTCCCGTAGTCTGCTGCTCGTTGCGATGTTCACGAGGCGTTCATTCTCGACAGGTCTTTGATGGCATAGTCTGTTGCAAAGATAGAGCACAGGAGCGACCATGCAGATTCAAGTATTTCCCAAACTCACTTCACCGCCGACCCTTCCAGGGCTGCGGCTGGGGGTCCAGGGCCAGAAACCCGATCCTCAGGAACCCCAGGAGTCCTTTATTTCGGGTTCTCTGGCCGGAGCGGCCGGGGCCGGCCTGGGGGGAGCGCTGGGCGTGTGGGCCGGGGCTAGCCACGGATTCTTGCCCGGGGCGGCTTCGGTTGCTGTAGGCGCAGCCGGTGGAGCTCTGGTGGGCGCGCTGATAGGCAGTTTGATCGCCACCTCCAATCCCTGGGATCACAACGAATGGAACGGCTTCCGCGGAGCCCAGATGGGCGCGCTTCCGGGTGCGTTGGTCGGCGGTGTGGCCGGAGGGCTGGCCCACACTTCACCGCTGACCGGTCTGGTGCTAGGGGTGGCGGGAGTGGCTACAGGGGCGCTATTGGGGCGCTTTCTGGCTGAGCAGCGAGGTTGAGCACATCTGACCCCGTCCTTCAGGCCATCGTCGAGCATTTACGCGCAAAGCACCGTTGCCATACGGTCATCCTTTACGGATCCAGAGCGCGAGGTGAAGAGACCCCTACCAGCGACTATGATGTGGCCGGGGTGCGGGCTCGTGGCCCTCGGACTCGCCAAGCGGGCAAGGTGGACGGTGCCTACTGGGATCTCTTTGTCTATTCGGAAAAGGATCTCAAGAAGTTTTCCGAGCAGCAATGGGCCTGGAAGAACGCTCGAATCCTCTGGAGTGAGGGGGACTACGGTCGGCGACTGTTGGCTCGCCTGGAAAAATTCCTGGAGACTCCCTTTCAGCCAGCCCCCAAGTTCGAAATTGAAGCGACCCGAGCCTGGTCTCTGAAACAGCTGGAGAGATGTGAGTTTGGGGATGTGCACGGTTACTACCGCCGCTGTGAATTACAGGTAGCGGCGCTGTCGGATTACTTCCAGGTCCGAAAGAAACGCTATCCCGGGCCAAAAGCCGCTCTTCAGTGGTTGCAAACCGCGGACCCAGACAGCTACGCTCTTTCTTGTCAGGTCTATGAGCAACCCACCGATGGGGTCGCATTGCGTCAACTGATTGAACGTGTCTATCGAGTGGAAAGGTCGTAAATCAGTAACCAGGGGTGTAGGGTCTGCCTGGACCGAGCATCGTGTGCAGCGAGTCGTCCGTGCGAGGATAGTGCTCGGGCAGACCCGAGTGGCGGTGGGCCTGGCAATAGAGCAGGTAGTGGCCGCCCTGGCGGCGATAGCCATAGCCACGAGTGACGGCCCTTTTCAGTGAGTTGAGATCAGACGGGAACCTCTGGTTTTTGATCTTGAAGCCAGTTAGCAAGCTGGAGATTTCCAGCAGCTGTTCGGCGCATTTTTGCACTGGCACATTTTTGACCTGAGCATCATAGCGAGCCATCCGCTGGCTAGTATACGGAGTGGCCAGTCGGGAGAGAAAACGCAAAGAACCGACGAATTCGCGCACAGGTCGGACCGGCTGGTCCTCGGGGAAGGTGACTTCGGCTTGATACACCGTTTGCTCATAGACGGCTATTCGGGCCAATCGGTGAGGGGCGCGAACCTCCAGCCCGTCCCGCCCGCCCAGCTTGATCAGTTGGACCGAGGCATGTCGGGCCACCTGTTCTCGACGCACTGAGGCCAGTTGTTGCGCTGGATCCAGGCCTTTGAGAGGGGAGCGGGTCAGGCTATAGTGCCGCCCATCCAGTTGAGCGGCCAGGCGTGGGCCCTGACTCCGGTAACCGGTTGGGAAGAGAATAATGCAGTGTCCATCGCTGAAGCTGATCGGCCGGGCCTGGGCCAGGGCGGGCAGGAGCCAGAAGAAATGCCAGGTTTTCACGGGCCAGCGTTCGCGCTTCGGGCTGGCCTTCCCCCGATCCTTATGGGCTTGGATCCGGTCCGGGTACCGGTCGGATAAATTTGGAATTGGCGCGAATCCAGCATTCCTTGCCATCCAGGGTTCGAAAATACCTCCAGTAGTGCTTGTTGGAGTCCTACAGAGGCGGAAAAGGTTGTGGCGGTTCGGTTTGCGCGAAGAGCCTCCGGCCAGCCGGAGCCATGGAAAGTTCGATCCTGGCCACCTTTTTGCTGTCTGGCCATGTTTTGGGTGCTTGCTCGGTCACGCTGGAAACCGTCGTGGGGCGAGTTTTCTTCACCGGAGACTATTCGGTGGATCCGTAGCGAACGGTGGATGGGCTGACTCTGCCCAGGGTGAGGCCTCATGTGGTGGGGGAGGGCGGTAAGGTTCTGATCCCGGCTTTTGCGTTGGGGCGGGCGCAGGAGGTGCTGCTGATCTTGCTGCGCGAGCAGCAGGCCGGTCGAATCGCCCGATTTCCCATCTTTGTGGATGGCATGGTGCGCAATGTTTGCCAGATCTATTCGCTTTACCCGGAGTTTCTCAGCGAGCGGCTCTGTCGCCAGGTGGAACGGGAGGGCAATCCGTTTTTTTACGAGGGCTCGCCGGCGTGAGCGGTGGGGCAGGGGGAGCGCGAGCTGGTGGTGGGAGAGCTCTGCTGCATTTTTATTACGGGCTATCAGGACGAGGAAAGTCCCGGCGGCAAGGTGTTGGCGCTGGCGCATGCAGCCGAGCCGGAGCTGCGTCTGATGGACCGCCAGGTCCGGTTTGAATGCAAGATTGCCAAGTATAACTTGTCGGCCCACGCCGATGCGGGTCAGATTGCGACCCTGGTGGACCGGTTGGGGCCGCGTCAGTGTTACCTGGTGCACGGCGAACTGGCGGCCCGGGCGGCACTGGCGGAGATGATGGCCGACAAAGTAGAGGTGGTGCTGCCGGGCAACGGTCAGGTGGCCGAATTCGCGTATCCGTCGACGGTGGGAAGTGCGGGCGCCACACCCCAACGACCCAGGCCGGTGCAATGGAAGGCCGAGCCAGCTCGGGCCCGGCCTCAGCATAAAATGGAAAGCGGGCCGCTGGCGGCCGC
>JAFEBA010000129.1 GCA_018266105.1 bacterium
CCCTGACCCGCACGGGTCATCTCTGACAGGACCGCATTGGCGCGAGCCCCTGGCTCACTTGATTGCTTGGAGACTCCGACTCTGACAGGAACCGCCGAGGGACAAGCTTCCTAAGCCACGGTTACTCGCGGAACACAACCTCAGGGAACACCTTCGACGGCCCCCGAGAGGGGCGGCTTCCTCCGTCCTATTGATTGCTGACGACCGCGACCCGCACGGGTCATCCCCGGCAGGACCGCATTGCTGCGGCCTCCCTCGGCCACGCTAGCTCGCAGACACCCTGACCCGCACGGGTCATCTCTTACAGGACCGCATTGGCGCGGCCTCCCTCCGCCACACTGGCTTGCACCCCACCCTGACCCGCACGGGTCATCTCTTTCAGGACCGCATTGGCGCGGGCCCCTGGCTCACTTGATTGCGGGGGACTCCGACTCTGACAGGAACCGCCGAGGGACAAGCTTCCTAAGCCACGGTTACTCGCGGAACACAACCTCAGGGAACACCTCCGGCGGAAACCCCGATGGTACGGGCTCAATCCGTCCTGATACTTGCACCGCGGTCGCACGAACGATCTCCCTCAGGAACAGTTTGGAGCGGAAGCCTCCACCGCCATGCTCGCTTACAGCCCCCCGACCCGCACGGGTCATCCCCGGCAGGACCGCATTGCTGCGGCCTCCCTCCGCCACGCTAGCTCGCAGACACCCTGACCCGCACCGGTCAGCCCCGGCAGGACCCCCTGGGAGGCGCAGGCGTCCTCGCCGGCAATCCCTGCCACCGCGAGAAGCTTTATCTGTCACCAGCAGTCTTTAGCAAGCCGACCATAGACCATGTTTTATACAAAAACACTCGAAATCTTACGACAGATAAGTCTTCTCAGAACGGCTCAACCAGTCCATCCGCAGTCCAGCCTGATACTTGACAAAAACCAGTGAACATAGGGTAGTCTTTAGTTATGGAAATTGATCCGCTCTCCCTCACTCTAGAGGAAATGCTACGTATGGATTCGCATGCTTTACATCAACTGGCGCGCAAGTCGGCGGGGTCGGTCACGCGCTACCGGGCTCTGCTGGGGCGACTGCTGCTGGCCATCACACGCACGGGTGCCTTTCTGGAGCTGGGATGTTCCAGCGCCGTGCACTATGGCGTGGCGCAGTTAGGTCTGCCCTCTAAGGAAGCGCGCCGACTATTGCAGGTCGCCAGGCAATTGGAGGATTTGCCCTATTTGCGCTACCTGTGCGACCATGGCCGGATTGAATGGTCCAAACTCCGTGAGGTTGTACGCGTGGCAACGGCCGACACCGAGCAAGACTGGGCTGACCTCTGCGCGCGGCGCACCTATGCCGAAATCGAGGACCTGGTCTCGCGTTCGCAACGCGGAGAAATTCCCCCGGACCGGCCCGTCAGACCAGGCCCGCGCTCGGAGCTACGCTGCCGTTTCGAACCTGACCAGATGGCGGTGTTGGAGCGCGGTCTTCAGTTGATGTGCCAGCAACTGGGGCGGGCGCTGCCGATGGCCGAAGCGATTGAATTGCTATTCGCCGAGAAATTAGCCGAGCATTCGGTCGATGAGGAAAAGCTGGAGCGAGTGCGCGAGGAGGCCATCCGCGACCTGGGTTGGCTCGACGTCATTAACGCCGAAGCTGAAGCCTGCCCGGCCAACCAGCAGGTCGAGATCGTCAACCCCAAATCGCGAGTTCCCACCCCGCTCCAGCGCCGAAAGTTGCTACGCCGAGACCGCTACTGCTGCGCGGTTCCTGGATGCGAAAACAGCATCTGGCTGGATACTCACCACGTCACTTTCTACGCCCACGGCGGCCTGACCGTGCCCGAAAACCTGATTACCTTGTGTACACGCTGCCACAGCAATGTCCACCAGGGCCGCCTGCATATTCAGGGAAGCGCCCCGCACGGGTTGCGCTTCCTAAACGACCGTGGTCGGGACGTCCGCGAAGAGAGGCAACTGGACGTGCCCTACTGGCTCGACATCTGGTGCGGCTGGCAGGGGGAGGAGCAGGACCGCCGTTATCGTGGACCCGCCGGAACTCTGGCTGCCGCCAGCTGAGTGGACGCGGTCGAGTGGTAAAAACTCACAGAAGCACCGCCACAATCGAGTTATAAAGTCTACAGGTGCTCCGAACTCGGACGGCCGAACAGCCGCTCCCCTAACCCGGAGGACCTACATGGGGCAGGTTACACATTGGTTCCTCCAAGATTTACGGCCCGAAATCAAAGCTAAGCCGGTTCCCCTCGTCAGCGGCCCGCCCGAAGGGCCCCAATGGGTCAACCACCAACAACCGGTCGGTTTCGCGGGAGTCTCCAATTGTTTGCCCTGGTTCTTCAGGATGAAATCCCTTGCCAGGCGAACAAATTTCAAGGGCTGACCCTCAAGACCCATCCAGGGCCAACGCGTCAAGCAAGTGCCTGGAGATTCGAACCTGGCCAGGATTCGCTGTGCGCGCTGTGGCCGACAGGGGACTGATGGTCTGAAGTACAACCTGAATCCGCAGACCCTCAACGCCAAGTATCATCTGGACTTGGACTCAGTTGAGAATGCCCAGGATGTCCAGAGCGGCATTCAAAACCGGCTCAACAGCCGATATTTCTCACCTTGTGCTGTTGCCTGCCACGGAAGACCAAGCTCTGCGCGCACATGTTGCCGCTAGCGGCCGTGACCGCCTCTGCCAGAGTCTTAACGGGCTGCTTTACGAAGCGGTGGCGATTGCGGTCACATCGTTCTTAAGGAAAAGCCCCTCGATCCAATAGCCGCTGACGTCGAGAGCCGAATCGTCCCAAAGCAGGGGCCAAATCAAATCCTGGGCCTGCGGCGCTGCGCCGCGAGTAGCAGTCTGAATGCTGGATGCTTCGTCGTTGGCGGTCGGTCCAGTCGGGCTTGTGGGAAAATTTCTCAGACGGCCAGGGGTGGCCCATTTACATTAACAGTATGACTGTAAACAAACTTCTTCAAGGACCGGCCCGGCAGATTCCCCTGGGACCCGGTTGTATGCTGGGATTTATTGACAAGAAACCTGTTTTGGCTCGCGCCACGACCACGAAGATGAACGCTCGATTGACAGGATCACTGGCGGCAGTGGAGCTACGCCAAGTCTTCGTGAACCCGTACGATGTGGCAGTCGAGTTCTGCTACTTGTTTCCGTTGCGCGGTTCCCTTTCGCGTTTTCGGGTCCAGGCGGGAGACAGAATACTGGAATCACGGATCGACCTGGGTCCTCAGGTATCCGAAAATCATCGACCGGCCATGCTGGGGTCGCTCTTTGAATGCGAAACGGCCCCCGTTTTTTCGGCCGGAATTGGCTTGCTTGAGCCAGGCCAGAGTGTGGCCCTGGAGCTGTTCTATGGCGAACTGATGCCGGAGCTGGAGTTTCACTTTCCGCTGACGATCAGCCCGATGCTGGGTCCGGTCGAGCCATCGCAAGTTCAGATTCAGATTCTACTCGAGGGAGCGAGGGGGCGTCTGGTCTGCAATCTGCCCTGCCAGAGCCAGGCTCTGGCAAACGGGGACGTGAGATTGGAGGCCACGGCCAGGCTGGGTCAGGCCGACCTGGTGGTGGGTCAGGACGACCGTGGGGAGCGCCCCAAAGCCATCCTGCATCAGACGGCCCAGCACTTTCTACTCGACCTGCTTCCACCCGCGGGCCCATCCTCAGTGGAGAGAGACCTGATCATTTTGGTGGATGGGTCCGAGAACAGCACCCCGGCGCGTTTCGCCCTGGCTCAACAGCTGGTGCGGCAGCTATTGATGGACCTGGGACAAAGCGAGCAGTTTGCGCTGGTGACCTTTCAGCGCGAAATCCAGGGATTTGAGCAGGGGGACTTCCGAGAGCGTTCGGAGGTGGAGCAGGCCTGCGCCTGGCTGGCGCGCTGCCAGCCGGGCGGGCAGGCCGACCTGTCCAGCCTGTTGGACCGTGTATTGAGCCTGCCCCGCCGGCGAGAGCGAAGGGTGGTTCTGATTGCCTGCGGGCCGGTGGGCAATGAGCCAGAACTCTACGCCAGGGTTTGTGCCGCCACGGACCCGCCGCCCTTTCTTGGCCTGGGCCTGGGACCACAGGTCAACTGGTCCTTTCTGCGCCGCCTGGGGGCTCTCACGCGGGGGGGAGACGCGGGGCGAATCTGGCTGCGCAGTCCTGGGCTGACCGATCACGGGCTGGGAGGACAATCGGCTTCGATCACCCCGACTCCCCTGCCCCACCTGACTTCCAGACCACTGTCTCTGCTGGGACGAAAAACGGGACAGGGTGGGCTGCAGGTCAGCGGCATCGCACCCGACGGCCGAGCCTGGAGCCAGCTGGCCACCAGCTGCACCTGCCAGAATCCGGCCCTGGGTTTGCTCTGGGCCAGTCAGAAGGTGCAGGAACTGTTGGACGAATCCAAACTCACCGTCGGACCCAGAGCTTTACAACTACGTCAGATTTGTGAAGGGCTGTGCCGAGAGTATGGGCTACTGACCGAGATCTCACCGCTGGCCCTGGGCGGCCAGCGTTTGGCCGGACTCAGTCCCGCCAGCTGGAGCTGGCCCCAGCCGGCAGTCCGACCCAAAAGCCGCCCCCTGCTGATGGCTCCCACCCCGGTCCCGGAAACGACCCGCCCGAGGGCTGGCCTGGGTGGTCCCAAAGCCGGCAGCCCTTTGGCCCAGGCGAGCCGTTCCAAGCTGACGCGAGAGCGCAAATATGAGGCCAAGCCCAGGCCACTCAAGCCGGTTCTGAAAAGGGAAAGCCCTCTGGTGAAAGCCCGCAAATTGCTGGAGAGGGAACGCGATCTCTGGCGTGAGCAATTGCGCGCCCTTTATCGGACGGGGAGGCCTGACCAACTGCTGCCAGTCCTGCAGCGCCTGCGCCTGCTCAAGACCCAATCCAGCATCCTGGCCGAAGTCTATCGGGTGGGTAGCGCTTGCTACCAGGCCCTGAAAATCGGACACCCCCAGGCCGGAGCCAGAACCGCTCGCTGGGTGGAAAGTTTCGCCACCCTGCTCAAGTAAGCTAGACCTTTAATCCGTAGTAGTCGTTGATATCCTGAGCAACTTCGCTCAAAGAATTGTATTCTACCATTTCATTGGCACAAAGGGTCACCTTGGCACCGCTGCGGAGCTCGGCCCAAAGTTGGTAAATGGGCCCGTCCCTGTAGGTTCCCACTTCCTGCACAAAAGCCCGGGCCAGCTCCTGAGACGGAATAACCTGTTCCGAAGGGAAGGTCAGTCCGGTCCGGCGTGTACGAAGAAACCCGGGTTCTGCCGAGATCTTGACTCCAGACACCGCTCTCAACACAAAAAACGCAACCGCCGGCGAAAAAATGGCCGGGCCCACAAAACGAGACACCCCCAGCCAGGCTGCCCAGGCCGAACCGAGACAAACAACGGCGATCAGGAGGAGCAGTAAGTAGAATGTAAGTGGATGCAAGACATTCAGGACCCACTCGCCGGTCTGTCCACGCATGGAACGCGTAAATCGAGCTAAAATATCCATAGCGACCACTCTCCCTTGTCAAACTTTCGCATCCTCAACCTGGTTACCTGGCCACAGGAGACCCCAAGAGCAGACACAAAAGAGAAACCATGAAATTAGCAATCATAGCGCTTACACTGTTGGCCCTGGCTTTGCCGGTCAGCGCGGAAGAAGGGGGAATCACGCGGGCCGGCTGGTCGGCTGGCGGCAAGTACCTCGTGACCGTCGGAGGCAATCGTCGCTTGCGCGTTCACGACGGGGCCTCCGGGCTGGTATTGAAAGCCCTCAGAGTGCCGGGTGACTCCAGCGTCTTCGTCTCCTTCAGCCCCGATTCGGGCCACAATGAGGACAACGTGGTCACGCAACTGGCTGTTTCCGGCGACTACGCTCTGACTGGTAGCACCGACCACAGCCTGCGCTGGTGGAGTCTACCGCACTTGAAAAATTCGGCCACCGCGGAATCAACCTATGGGTTGGTCGGATTGGCGTTGTCCGCTCAGGGCCAGCTGGCCTCCTGCACCAGCACCAGCACCCGCTACTTAGATTCAGAGATGAGTCTCTTTCGCCGCACCGACCAGGGAGTCAAGAGCAGCTCTTTCAGCCAGCTGCCTCCAGCCGACTCCAGCTCCAGCTATGGAACCGCCTGCTTTTCACCCGATGGTCACTGGGCCATGGCCTACACCGGTTCAGGCGTGCAACTGTGGAATCTGGCCGAAGACTCGATGCCTTCCCAAGTTCTCAACGACCTCGACCCCTCCGGTCTGGCCCTGGGCAACACCCACTTCTTTGCGCGCGTTGCTGATGGCTTCTCCATGAGGAGTTACCTCAAGCCCGAGCAGGAAGTGAGGCGCTTCCTCTGCCCCGGCGGTTTTGCCTGGGTGGATGACGCCGAGACCCATCTGCTGATGCACAACTCCCAGGGCATTTGGAGCTGGGACCTGAACGCCCCGGAGGCTCCCCACAAATGGGCCAAGAAATCAGAGGGCATTGCCGTTTCGCCCGATTTGAAAAGGGTGGCTCTCTGGCAAAAAAACACCTTGGAAATCTGGGATGTCCCTTCTTCCAAGATGCTCTATCAACTCAGCCTGAAAGCCAGACTCCGTGAGGCCCGGCGCTGACTACTTGCTTTGACAGTAGGGCGTCAGTTGCAGAGTCTGCACGTAGTCTCGCAAAAACTTGTCCTCCGGCGCGTTCTGGGGAGATGAGGCCTGAATCATGATGGCGTGCTGATGGTCGGTCGCGCCCCAGGCCAGCGTACACCATTCCCACTTGGACTCGCCGCGTTCCGTCACCAGGCGCTTGAAGAATGGGAAGCTGTCCTTCTCGCCCTTCAGTTCCACGGCCGACTCCTGCGACGAAACCTTGAAGCGCTTACGATCCTCCTGGCTCAGCGTCACCTTCAGGGACGGCACAAGTTCCTCACGCGTCGGAACCGGTTGGTCGGCTTTCACCGGGATCTGGATCAGAGAAAGATGTTGCCGGGTGGTATTGTTCTCAAAGTCCACCATCTTTAAGCCGGCCAAATCCATGCTGAGCCCGGGCGCGAATCCCTGGGGAACATGGGAGCCCGGCGCAAGTTCTTGCGCAAGCTGAACCACCTGCTCCGGGGTCCGACCGGTAAAACTCTTGTAAAACCAGTAGCCGATTCCGGCCACGGTAAGAAATCCTAAAATGGCCACGGCCAGGCATCCAATGAATATCTTTTTTCCCATTCACCCAGAATAGCCGCCTGGAGCCGGTCCTGCAAATACAAAGGTGGGGTTTTCTTTGGACCGGGGCCCTGAGCCGAAGCAGGAGGGACGTAACGTTTCTATCGAATTCAAGCCAATGAAAAGTATCAACCCCATCATCCTGTGCGTCAGCCTCAGCGGGCTCTGCGGGGCAATTCTGGGCGCAGTCGGACCGTCTGGCGACCCTCTGGAGTTGGCCCTGGGGCTTGGGTTTATGGGCTTCTTCCCCGGCCTGCTGTGGAAGGTTCTGGAAGGCCGACTGGAGGACGTGGCGGCGGGTCGCCGTCGACTGGTGACCTGCAGCCTGCTCTCGTTCCTGGCAATGGGGGCGGCCGGGGCGCTGCTCATGAGCGGCCTGGCGCTTGGCTTCAGCCAGGGGATGAAGGCTCTGGGCTTTCTGCCCCCCAGCAACAATCTGCCCAAAGTTCTGGCCCTGGGCTTTGTCTATGGCAGCTTGCCGGGGCTGCTGGTCGGTTACCTGCTGGCCGCAGCTCGCACATTTCTGACATCGAGCCGCGGTTGAGGGTTTGCTTAGAGCAAACCTTCCGGAAGGATCCGGGTTTCCCAGGCACTTTCCCTTTTAGCGGGAGCCTGGTGGCCAACCAACACAGGCATGCCCTTGTGACCCAGCGCGCCGTATTCGTACACGACCGGCAGTTGTTTCGAGAAATCTCGGATTGAACGCCGAAAGACCTCAGCGTTGTTCAGGCGCGACTCCAACAGTTTTTCACTGGCCGCCGAGTCCTGAATGTCCACACCGTGATGATCGAAAAAAGATTTTCCAAGGTCTACGACATAGCGGTGACCGCTCACAAAATACACGGTAAGCCGACGATAAATTGGATCCGCCAGCGGAATTTCTGGACCGGGCTTCCCGGCATCTGACAGCTCGCGCTCGCGCACTGTAGCCTTGTTTGAAAATGGCACTGCGCCGAGTCCCTCGTATTTTCCCGATTTACGATTAATGGACAGAGTAATTGGGGGCATTTTTCAGGCTGACTCCTTCGAAACCAGTTCTTGACTAAACTGCAACCCCGCCACCCAACCGGCCCCGTCCGAACGGCACCAGCGGCAAATGGCGTCACGAGGACCGCATGGAAAGACCACGACCACGGCTTGACCCGCCACCAGCTTGCGCCCGGAACGCAGGCGCGTCCCGCCTACAGTGGCATCTTCAAGTGCGACAGGCTCAGACACACCGCGAAGGCTAAGTTTGCCCTCATAGTTGACACGATGGCGACGCTCGCTTCTGCGATCCTTGGATCGATTCGCACGCCATGGAAAAAGCATTTGCTTCAGCAGAGCCCACATATCAGGTCACGTCCTTCCCGGCCCGTGAGCCGCTGGCTTGTACTTCCTGATCTGGTCAGGATTGCCTGCATCTGGCCTGGAGAAGGTTTCCTGAGCCCGCTCTTTAACTGTGCTGTGGACGTCTCTCTGTCCTTTTTCAGCGTTCACTGTGGTCAGCCGTTTTGTGAAAACCGCAGTCCACACGGTTCCCTCGAATCACGCGGAGCCGAACGCCACGGGAGGAAACGTGAGCAAAATTCAGTGCCTGGAAACGATTTTTGACAGCCAGGAAAAACTCGAAAATATCCTGGAAAACATGGTCAAGCAGAAGTGCGACCTGAGTCTGGTCTCCGTCTTACGGATTGATCCGATTCCCGAGCCGGGAGTCGCCTCCAAATACACCCTGGGCGACCGCCTGGGTGCCTGGAATCAAACCCGGCTGGCCTGGAGCGAGCGCCTGGGTCAGGCCACTCGCTCCGGCCTGTTCGGAATTGCCAACTCGGGAACTCTTGTGGTGGTGGGCCCGGCCACCAATGCCGTGGCCCGGGCCCTGGAAAACCCTCAGCCCGACTGCAGCCCCCTGATTCAATTTCTGCAAGCCCTGGGCATTGAGAAATCAGCCATTGAAGAACGCGCCGGGGCCCTGCTGGCTGGCAAACTGCTCCTGATGGTCAGCGGCACCGAGGAGCAACTGGCCGGCCTGCGTCTGGCCCTGGCCTAACGGGAGTTGATTTTCGCCAGCACCCGGGCCACCGTTTCCGGTCCTGCCTGCTCTGGAGTTCCTGCTTCAAAGGGAGGAGCCGGCGCATACTCGATGCCCAAAGCGATGGCCCGAGCCGTTTCTTCGCCGGCCAGTTCGGCCGCCAGTGCCAGCCCGAAGTCGATGCCGGCCGTGACCCCACCGCCGGTCAAGCGATTGCGGTCACGCACATACCGCCCCTGACTGGGAATAGCGCCGAAATGGCACAGGTCCTCGCGCGCCGACCAATGAGAGGTGGCCCGGTAACCCTCCAGCAGGCCAGCTGCCCCCAGCAGCAAGGAACCGGTGCAGACACTGGTCACCCACTCAGCCGAGCGGCCCACCCGAGCCAACCACTGCAGAACCTCCTGATCTTGCAGCAAAGCCCTGCAACCAGCGCCTCCTCCAGGGACTAAAAGCACAGCGGTCTGTTCTGGAACCTCCTCAAAGCCTCGTTGAGCCATGATGGTGATGCCTGAGTCGGTGAGAATTTCCCCGGGCTGCTTCCAGTAGATGGCGGCCCGAGCTCGGGGTAGCTCCGCCAAGGTGGTATAAGGCCCGATCAGATCGAGCAGAGTAAATCCTGGGTAAGCCAGTGCAACGATATTCATGGGTGTAGCTTAGAGGGTCACCTGGCTTGGCAGCAATGACATTCCATGGTTAGATACTGCCATGACCCGACGGGTGTTATTCGTGCTTTATGAGGCTTTCGCGGCCACCGACGCTGTGGGTCCAGCCGATGTTTTCGCGAACGCCAACGCGATTTCGGGCAGCCCCCTCTACCAGCTGGAGTATCGCTCCCCTGACCCGCGACCTCGGGCTTCCAACGGAATGCAACTGGCCTGCGCTCCCCTCGGGCGGCCCGATCCGGGGCTGGACATGCTGTTCGTGCCGGGTGCCGACCGCCCGGCTCTGGGGGCCGCTCTACAGCTGCCGCGTCTGCTCAACTTTCTGCGCCGTCAAGCACACCACAGCCGGCGCATCTGCTCGGTATGCTCCGGGGCTTTTTTGCTAGCCGAAGCCGGTCTGCTGAACGGGCGTCGGGCCACAACCCACTGGCGTGGCCTGGCGCCACTGGCCCGACTCTATCCCCAAATCACGGTTGAATCCGATGTTCTTTACATTGAGGATGGCCCCATCTGGTCTTCAGCCGGGGTCACGGCCGGAATCGACCTGGCTCTGGCCCTGCTGGAACGAGACCACGGCCGCACTCTGGCCATGGCCGTGGCGCGCGAGATGGTGCTCTTTCTGGTGAGGCCGGGCGGCCAGGCTCAGTTCTCGGCCCCCCTCGATCTGCAGCACCGCTGCAGCAAATCAATGCTTTCAGAGCTACCAGGCTGGCTTGAGTCTCGATTGCAATCGCATGTTTCAGCAACCGAGATGGCTGAAGCCATGGCCATGAGCGAACGCAATTTTCACCGTCGATGCCTGTCCGACTTTGGAGCCACTCCCAACAGCCTGCTCCAACGCTTACGCCTGGAGCGGGCCCGCACTTTGCTGCAAAACCCGGAACTGCCCCTCAAATCAGTAGCACAACAAGCGGGTCTGCACGACGTCAGCGCCCTTTGCCGGCTCTTTCGTCAGCACTTCGGCGTCACTCCCGGGGCCTACCGCAGCCACTTCGCCTGAAGGGCTTAGGCCGAAGCCTTGGCCTGCCACTCCTGCTGTAACTCTTTCAGCTCGGCTTGCGGAGCGGTGAAGGCTTCGCTGGGCTGGCCCAGTAAAAACCCGGCCGCACACAGACCCAGGGCCATCACTCCAAAGGGAGGAGCCACCCACAGCAGACCCACCCCAACCGCCAGCACGGTAGCGGACACCTTGCGGTCCTGAACCCTCTGACGCAGCAGTTGCTCGGTGAAATCTGCTCTGCCCGCCTGAATGAACGGATTGGAGCCGAGGTAGAGCCGGCGTAACCGCTCCCGATAGGCGGCGGTATGCAGCAATCCAAAACCACTGACGTCCAGGCCCAGACCCTCAGCTGAGGCGATCAGGGCACACGAGCAGGCCCGCGAGGCCAGCGAGAGAGCCTGGCTTTCCACCACCACTCCATCCAGCACCCAGTAGACCTGGCTGGGCTGCCGGGCCACGCTGAAGCCGTGCTCTCCGGCCCGCTTCAAGAGATGAGCGGTCAGCAAAAGAAAGAGCGAGGCCTGAGCCGGTAGCTCGTGACCCGCCTCCAAACCAGCAAAGGTGTGGGGCGGAGTGGTCAGAGCCGGCAAATCCAGCTCGGCAAAACCGATCTGCAGCAGAAAAGAACTGCTGGCGCTGCCCTGGTCCGGACAGGACTGCAGCGCATCCAGGCGCAATGCGTCCACGTCCAGGGGCACGGGACAGGTGAAGCAGCGAGTCACCATTTCCTGAAGGATTTCGGCATTGTGTGTGGCCGTGTCCGAGCTCAAAAGGTAGGCCAGACCCGTCTTCTCTTCCCGATTGAGATGACGCACCGAAAGCACGGTAGAGTTCAGTGGCTTGGCCTCTTCCCGAGCCAGAGCCTGACCATTCCAGACCAGCCGCTGCTTCCAGCCCGCAGCTTGCAACCAGAAAGGTCGGCGGCCACGCAGACCCACATTCCAAAGTCCCTGCCGGAGATGCCACAAACTTCGGTCAGGACCGGGTTCCGGGTTATGAAAGCCCCTCTCCAGTTCGGCAATATCCCAGCTCAGAGGCCCGCTCAGTGTGAAAACCGCTTCGCGTTGCATCAATCTCAAACTGATTTTGCTGGGCCCGCCGGCTACTGCGGCCTGGACCACCTTGACGGCCCAGGTCTGCTTGCCCGGCAACTGAAAGTCTGCCAGTTTGCGCAACGTCTCGGCCGGGCTCAGGGTGAAAGTCCCAGAAGAATCCGTACTGGCCTCACCGAGCTCTTGATTGAGATAGGCCTCCACCGAGGGCTCAGACATGGATATGAGATTTTCCCGAGCGCCTGGATCCACCTGCGGGAAAATTAGGCTGCAAAGTGAACCGGCCTGAATGGCAAAATGTTCTCTGCAATCCGTGCTTGTGGCCGCTCTGCTGGCTGGTGCCGGCTCCGTCTGGGCCGGGCCGCTGCCCATGGCCCAATGCCTGAAGTTATTGGAGTCGCCCAAGACTCGTGTGCGAGCCCTGGAACCTCTGCAAGAGTGGGCCTACTCTTGCGAGGACGAAAAGGCTCGCGCACGCTGCCGCGCCCTGCTTCTGGACTGGGTCAAGCAAGAGCGCAACCCCGAACAGCGGGCCCAGGTGGCCGAACTGCTGGGCCGGTTTCTGGTGGCCAGCACCACGCCCACGGCGGATTTTGAGAAGTGCGTTCCGCTTTTGAGCGACCCCGACCCCCTGCTGGCTCACAAAATGTGGGCCGAATTTGGTGAGCAGGATTCCATGAAGGCGATGACCGCTCCCTTGCGCGCGCGACTGCTGGCCCTGGCCGAAGATTCCCGGCCCCAGGTCCGACTGCAGGCGGTTTCCTGGGCCCATCAAGAAGCCTTGCTTCAAGGCCACAACGGGCAGACCATGGCACCGGAATTCCGGCAGCAAGTGTTCAAGCTGATGCAGGCCCACCTCCAGGACAGCGACCCGGAGGTTCGCAACGAAGCCCTCTATGGCTGCCTGGCCCTGCACGAGCTGGACCCTAAAGCCACCCAGGCCCTGATCGCCTCCAGA
>JAFEBA010000012.1 GCA_018266105.1 bacterium
AGATGCCGGTGATGGACGGCATCGTGGCCACTCAGCGGCTGCGTCAGCAAGAGCGTTTCGCCAACTTACCGGTGGTGGCTATGACCGCCAATGCCATGCCTCAGGATCGCGAGCGTTGTGCCCAGGCCGGCATGAACGATCACGTAGCCAAGCCGATCGAACCCGAGGAGCTGTTCCGATCGCTTCTGCGCTGGGTGAAGCCACGTCACCAGGTGCGGCATCAGCAACCTCTCCCTGCGGCTCAGGAGGAGGTGGGCCTGCCCAAGGTGTCCGGCCTGGATTCATCCCAAGGGCTGCGCCGAGTGCTGGGCAAGAAGCAGCTTTACCTCAACATGTTGCGCAAATTTTTGAGCAATCAGAGCTCCACTCTGGCCGAATTGGACAAGGCTCTGCAGGCCGGTGACCGCGCCAGCGCCGAGCGTCTGGTGCACACGACCCGCGGGGTGAGCGGAAACATCGGAGCCTCGGAACTGCAGGCCCGAGCCGAAGTCTTGGAAAAACGAATTGCCTCGGGCGCCAGCCAGGAAGAACTCAGGCTGCCGCTTGCGGACTTCCGCGATGCGCTTGAAAGTCTGCTGAATGAACTGCGTGAGGCTTTGCCGGTCGAAGCCGTGGCCAATGGGGCGCCGCCTCCAGACCCGGTCAGGGTCCAGGAAGTTTTGTCTCGGCTCGGTCAGCTCCTACGCAGTGACGATAGTGAAGCTGCGGATTGTCTCGAGGAAAATTTAGATTTGCTGCGCCAGGCTCTTGAGCCAGAGGTCTTCAACCGACTGGATCAGGCCATCAAGCAATTCGATTTCGAGAAGGCCCTGGAACAATTGGCGGGCCGATATGAGTGAGAGAGCCACGATTCTGGTGGTGGACGACACCCCGGACAATTTGTCGCTGATGAGCTCTTTGCTCAAAGAAGACTATCAGGTGAAGGTCGCCCCCGGTGGAGAGCGCGCGCTGCGCATCGCAAATTCGGAACGCCCTCCGGACTTGATCCTGCTCGACGTCATGATGCNNATGCCGGAAATGGACGGCTACGAGGTTTGCCGGCGTCTCAAGGCCGAAGAGAGGACACGCCATATCCCCGTCGTCTTTCTGACCGCCAAAAGTGAAGTGGCGGATGAAACCTTGGGTTTCTCTTTGGGCGCGGTCGACTATATCACCAAACCGATCAGCCCGCCGATAGTGCTGGCCCGCGTGCGCACTCAGCTGACCCTGAAGCGTGTCTCCGATTTCTTGCGCGACCAGAACCAGTTCCTGGAAAGCGAAGTTCAACGACGCACCGAGGAATTGCTGGCCACCCGCCTGGCTCATCAGGTTGTCGAGCGGGATTTGAAGTTAGCCCTGCGCTTGCAGCGCTCCATGCTGCCTCCCGCGCGCTTCCAGTTGGCCGGCTGGGAGGTGAATGCCTATCTTGAGCCCGCTCGTTCGATAGGTGGCGACCTCTACGACTACCTGCGGCTGGGTCCGAACCGCCTGCTCTTTGCGGTGGGAGATGTTTCCGACAAAGGGGTTGCCTCGGCCCTGTTTATGGTGCGCGTGCTGACGTTGTTGCGCTGGCTGGCCTCGAACTGTCAGGACCCGGCCCAGATGCTCAAAGAGCTAAACGATGCCCTGTGTAAAGATAACGACGCCTGTATGTTCGTCACCCTGGGGGTTGGGGTCGTTCAGTTGGACACAGGCGAGCTGGTCTACGCCCACGGCGGGCATGAGGCCCCGGTCTTGATCTCGCCGGGCGGCCGGGCCCGTCTGCTGGAGTTGGCCTGTGGTCCGGCTCTGGGCTTAATGGAGGACGGGGATTATCCGCTTCACCATCTCGTCTTGGAAGCGGGTCAGCAGTTGATGCTGGTGTCGGACGGGGTGAATGAAGCCAACAATCCGGCCCAGGAGCAGTTTGGCGAGCAGCGGTTGCTGGAAGTCTGCTCTTCCGGCCGATCGGGGCTGATGGAAGAGTGTAAACAGGCGGTGGCGCGTTTTGCGGATGGGGCCGAGCCCAACGACGACGTGACGATTTTGCTTTTGTCTCGTGGAGGTGCTGATGTCTAGGCCGACCGTTCTGATTGTGGATGATACTCCCGACAACCTGGCCCTCATGAGTGCCCTGCTCAAAGATGAGTGCCTGGTGAAGGTGGCCAACCACGGCCAGAAAGCCTTGCGTATTGCAGCCTCGGACACCAGCCTTGATCTGATCTTGCTCGACGTCATGATGCCTGAAATGGACGGCTATGAGGTTTGCCGGCGCCTCAAAGCGGAAGAGGCCACCCGGGACATTCCGGTGATTTTCCTGACCGCCAAAAGTGAGGTCGGAGACGAGACTCTGGGCTTTTCGTTAGGGGCGGTGGACTACATCAGCAAGCCCATCAGTCCGCCTGTGGTGCTGGCTCGGGTCAGGACGCATCTGAAGCTCAAGCAGATGAGCGACGCTCTGAAGGCTCACAACATTACTCTCGAGGAAGAAGTGGAGCGGCGAACGGCCGAGGTGGTCGCGATCCAGGATGTAACCATCCATGCCATGGCCTCGCTTGCTGAAACGCGCGACAGCGATACGGGCAACCATATTCGCCGCACCAAGCATTATGTGCGACTGCTGGCGGAGAAGCTTCGAGATCATCCCCGTTTTGAGCACTTTCTCGGGGATGACCGCAACATCGATATGCTCTACAAGTCCGCGCCTCTTCACGATATCGGCAAGGTGGGCGTGCCCGACCGCATCCTACTCAAGCCCGGCCGCTTTGAGCCGGACGAGATGGAGATTATGAAGACCCACACCACTCTGGGTCGCGACGCCATCCTGCAGGCCGAACGCGAGTTGGGCCTGGAGATGCCCTTCCTACATCACGCCAAAGAGATCGCCTACAGTCATCAGGAGAAATGGGACGGTAGCGGCTACCCTCAGGGGCTGGCCGGAGAAGACATCCCTATCTCCGCCCGGCTGATGGCCGTGGCCGACGTCTACGATGCTTTGATCAGCAAGCGAGTGTACAAGGACGGCATGAGTCACGAGCAAGCCGTGAAGATCATGCACGAAGGGTCTGGAAGCCACTTTGATCCGGACGTGATCCTGGCCTTCCTGGAACTACAAGCCGAGTTCCAGGAGGTGGCCGAGCGCTATGCTGACACCGATGACGAACTTGGAGCCAAGGCCGCCCATCTGAGCAAGTTTCAGGGTTAGAACATCGAGAACATCATCAGCGGGTAGGAGATGCTGCTGATCAAGCTGGAAACGGCGAACATCTTCATGGTGAAGTCCATGCCGTTGCCCATCCCGAACAGGCCGCCTCCGCCCATACCATAGTTTCCGCCGTAGCCGCCCATTCCCATGCCGCCCCAACTGCCCCAGCCGCCCATGTTCATACCGCCGTAGTTTACGGGAGGGTAAGGCATATTGGGGTAGCTGTTCATGTAAGGCATAGTTGGGTAGTTCGGTTGCCAGGCCTGAGGGTAGTAGCCGTAATTGGGTTGTGCGGCATAGCGCATATAGTCCATATAACCGGGAGCGACCGGTTGCTGAGGCTGACCCGGTTGCTGCTGAGCGCGCGGATCCACGCTGGCGCCGCCGGGCCAGTTGAGATTGAGATCGCCAAGAGCCTGTTTGATAGCAGCCGTTTGACCCGGGGTCATAGCCTGACCGTTGGGAGTCAGTTGAGTACGCAGGGTGGGGTCATTGGCATCGGTGGTGCAGGCATGGTATCCGTTGACGCCATACTGATTGCCCACCACGGCGGCCACGCCTTGCCATTTTTTGGGGTCATCGCTGGCTACTCGATACTGCACGTAGGTTCCGTCGCTGCGGCCATACTGGTCGCAGGGGCGGGCCGTGAGCTGGTAGTCGTTCTTACCGGGCGCCGACATTAGCGTATAGTTCATGTTCTGGTAGCCCTGCTGCCGGAGCTCGGGGCTGACCTGCGGGTTGCTCCAGCTCAGGTGCGTGTAGACTTCACCATCCTTGGGATCGATGGTGACCTGGAGGGCACCGGGCTGCTGGTATTTTCCAGCCACCTGACCAATTCGGTTCTGAATTCCGGCCACTTCGCTCTGAGACTTGGCCCAAAGTTCCTTGTCGTTGGGGTTGGCGTTCATCTCCTTATAGATGCCGCGAATCTTGGCGATATCGCCTTCGAGCTGTTCCAGGTCAGCCTTCTGGCCGGGGTTTAGCTGGCTGCGGGCGATCTTCATCTGGGCTTCTACCAGCGGATCGGAGAATTGCTTCAGGCTCTGGGTGGTGGCCGTAGCCGGCATCTCGGCGGTAGGGAAGGGTCCGTCGGTTTTGATGACGGTGGGCGCTTCCTGAGTGTTTTTGACTTCCTCAGCTTTGTTGGCGCCGGTCGCTCCGTTGGGAGCCTGGCTCTGCTTGGGGGCGTCGGCCGCGGCCAGCTTGTTGTAGGCGGCATCGGCCTGCTGATAGTGCCGGGCGCCGTCACCCAGGTGCTTGAGATTGGCTTCATCCAGCTTCATATTGCGATCGCCACCCACCGCAGCCAGAGACAGACCTGAATTGGCGGCGAACTGGCCAGCCGCCTGGGCCAGCCAGCCCGACTCAATGGCGGCCTTTTCCTCGAGCGTGCCGCGATTATAGCGGGTGGTATTGGTGGGGTCTTCGTGAAATTCTTTTTTGATGCTGTCCATGTTGTTATGGATGGCCTGCTGAGCGATGCCGGGGAGCTCTTCATAGGCGGCCATGAAGCGATCCTGAGCGTTGTTGCGGACGGCCTCATAACCGTCTTTTTGAGGAACGGTCTTGCCGCCCACTTCCAACGCACCGGCGTCGAGCTTGGCCAGGATCTTCTCGTTCTGAGCGGTTTCCACGTGAGCGTCCTGCAGGGCCTGACTGAGAGGCTGGGCCTCGGGCTTGGGCTCAGACTTGGGAGCGGAGGTATTGATGCTGGCCCCGCCTCCGGGGAGACCGCCGGCGATCATGGCCTCCTCCTGATGGTTGCCTGAGGCCAGGTCTTCAGCGGCCTTGCGCGCGGCCATCTGTTCCATTTCCAGAGGCAACTCCAGCTGGAGGGGCTTATTTTTGGGATCATTGGTGGTATCGCGAATATCCATGGGCTCGGCCAGCGGCGGGGCCGGCTGGATTTCCATGGTCTCGGCCACGGCGTCAATTTTGGGGTCTGACTTCAGGACGGCGACTTTGCTGACTCCCTGGGCCATCTGCGTGTCCATGACCGCGTTGGCAGCTTCCAGGTTCTTGGGCGGGATATCGTCCAGTAACTGGGCGTCGGTGAAGTCCGCGTCGTCCATTTTTTTCAGGTAGTCGTGGTCCTCGACTTTCATCACCTGCTTGGTGCCGTCAGGTGCGGCCATCACGTAGTTTTTGCCGTCAGCCGTGGGCCCTTCGGCCAGCGTCTCCTGGTCGCGGTCGTAGCCGCGCTTACGCTGGAGTTCCGCTTGCTCGTGGTCGTCAGCCGGGACGTCCAGGCCGGACTGGTGGGCCAGTTCGTGTCCGTGCTCGGCCACGTGATCGGAATGCTGCTGCTCCTGGGTCTTCAGGGCCTCGCGGGCGGCCGGGCTGAGCTGAGAACCCTCTTCGGCGATGGTTCCGCCCTTCTTGACGGTGGTCTTCTTGGCGGTGTGGGTTACACCACTCTGGTTGCGTAGATTCTCAGCGACTTTCCCTTCGCCGCGACCCAACTGGTTCGCAAACTGGTTGTTAATGTTGAAGCCGGAGTTGCCGAGAGTGTTCACGCTGTGTCCTACCTTGGGAAAAGTTCGGTTTCGTTGAATTCTCGCTCTCTGAAGTTGTTCCTACCAGCCTAGGGGACCCTTCAGGGCCAGCCGAGTTTCGAGCTGCGTCAGTTTGATGCGTGTTCGCTCGGCAGATCCGGCGTCCTCCTGGGATTCGTACAAAACCATTAAGCGTTGCAAATCTTGTTGGAGCTGCCGAGAAGGCGAAGCCGTTCTGACCCGATCTTCCAGTTGCAGCACCTCGGCCCGATCGCGCAGAGAACGCGCCTGTTCGTGATATCCCAGAGCCGCGTATTGTTTGGAGAGGGTGCTTAAGGCCGGGCTCGTTCGGTTCTGACCCTGCAGGGCCACGCTCAGCCCCCAGAATTCCTCGCTGCGCTGGCCCTGCAGGCTGCGCGCCAGTTCCTCGGCGTGCAGAGCCAGCTCCGGGCTATGGGCCTCGTAGTGCTTCAGCGCTTCGCTCCAGATTTCTTGGTTAATCTTCTGGGCCTGGTCGGGTTGGCCGGAGTCCAGGTGGATTCGAGCCAGCTTGCGGTCGATTTCGGCTCGACGCGTGAAGGGAGCGTCGGCGATCAACTCTCGGGCTCTCTCCAGCAACGGTACGGAGCGAGGGGGGCCGCCATAGAGCTGAAAAAAGTCGGCGGCCTGCTCATAGAGCACGGCGGCGTCCTGGCCACCACCCAGGCCGGCCGGGATCAACTTGTGCAGGCTGGCCACTTCGCCGCGTTCCTGCAGCTCTTTTTCGAACAATTCCAGGGCCTTGGAGTAATGGTCGGCGGCCTGGATGCCCTGCAGTTGCTGGTGATAGTGTTTGGCCAGACTGGCGTGGTTGCTAACCAGGTAGACTGAATCCTTGCCGAAGCTCTGCTGGTTCTGCCTGAGCATCTTCTTCATGCGATACTCTTGCTGAGCTGGACCGGGGGACGGCTCGACGGCGTGGGCGGAACTCCAGCTGTCAACCTGGTCCTGTAGCACCCCCGCCACAAACTGGGCGGTGCGCTGGAAAAAGCGCTCCACCCGGCTTCCTTGAACTTTCATAGCCCGTGGAGTCTAAACGGCAGACCTGAAAAGGACCTGATTAGGGCATATTCTGGTGAGGGAAGGCCCCCATGGGAGCCCCCGCGCCGACATTGCGAATCTTGGCCAGATTGGGCCCGTTGTCAGGTGTGCCGCCCACACCCCCAGGGCCCACCATATCTCCCCTGCGGGTGTAGTAGGGCTGGTTTACTCCCGGGCACTGGTAGCTGGTTGAGTCGGTCCATTTGCCCACCAGTTCGATCTCGCGATCCGGTCCGAGGGCTCCACGCACTCGATAGACCAGATTCTGACCCCGGAGGCGGCTCAATGGGGCCCCGGTCAGATTCTGGCAGTCGGGTCTCAGGTGCCCGGTCCAACGGTGCCCGGCGGAGTCCTCGACCTCGATCGTGTCCGATTTGACCGCCTTGAGCGTTCCGGAACAGGTGGGCTGGGCCAGGGCTGTCCCGGCCGCCAGGAGGAGCAGGAGAAGTGCTTTCATACTGCGAGTCTAGGAAGGCTGGTTGTCGTTTTTGTCGGCCAGTTGTTACCAAATTGAAACGAGTGTGGACTGATGAAGTGGATTTTGGTCACCGGTGGTAGTCGAGGGATCGGCGCCGCCATCGCTCGCCTGGCGGCTCAGCGGGGCTTCGGCGTGGTGGTTAATTACCGGCGGCGAGTGGCCGAGGCGGAAGCCCTGGTGGCTGAGTTGGGCGAGCATGCTCTGGCCCTGCAGGCCGACCTCAGTCGCGAGTCGGAGGTGACTCGGCTCTTTGAGCGCCTGGACTTGCTGGGGCCCCTTTATGGTCTGGTCAACAACGCTGGCATTCTGGAGCAGCAAACGGACCTGCTCGGCATCGACGAGCAGCGCTTGCAGCGGGTCTTCGCCACCAATGTCTTTGGCCCGATGCTGTGCTGCCGCGAAGCGGTGCGGCGTATGTCCACAAAGCGCGGCGGAACGGGTGGAGTGATCGTGAATATCTCATCCATCGCCGCGCGTCTAGGTTCTCCCGGGGAGTATCTGGACTATGCCGCTTCCAAAGGGGCTCTGGATACCCTGACCATCGGACTGGCCCGCGAGGTAGCCGACCAGGGCATTCTGGTTAACGCTTTGCGTCCTGGGGTCGTCCATACCGAGATTCACGCTTCGGGCGGCGAGCCGGGCCGGGCCGAGCGCATCGGACCGATGATTCCCTTGGGGCGCTCGGGGCAGCCAGAAGAGATCGCGGGTCTGGTGCTCTGGCTGCTCTCTCCTGAGGCCTCTTACACCACCGGGGCCATTTTCGACGTCAGCGGCGGCCGTTAAGCCCCCAACCGGCAAGCAAATCAAAAGGGCTCGGCCATAGGGCCGAGCCAGTGTTACTTAGTGGGTCGGAAAGCCAAATCCAGGAGGAAATGCTCCCTGGCCCATCGGCTGGTGACCGTTGTTTGCTGAAGATTGCCGCCGAGTCCGAGCGAGAGCCATTGGGCCTGATTTGGATTTAGGTCCAAGGATGGTCGTCGAAAACACGCCGTAAGTGGTTCAGCTCGGGCTGTTGAATGATGGGCTGTGGAGCTTGGGACCCAAGCTTCTGCCCGTTTCATCCCCGTTTGACAACGGGGACAGAGTTCTGGGTCGACAGCCCAGGTTCGCTCCCCGGCTTTCCGGTTTGGGATTCAAGTTGCCCGAGGAGGATTGCACGGCCATGATGATTCCGGGCCTGGCCGGTCCCTCTCCTCTCGACGGTTGCGATGGCATCCAACTTGTCTGGCCATCCAGCCAGTGATGCGCGGTGGACCAGGCGTCCGATTTGACGATGGAGCCGGGTGTCCAACTGGAACCGCTTGCGCAGGCCCATCTTCTTGGGCAGAGTGACTACGAGCTGGGATAGTCGCCCTCGGGCAGCTTCTCGGCCAGCGAATGGCTCAGGACCTCCGCCCGGCGATCTATCTGCGTGGCCGAAAATCCCTACGAAGCCTAACAAAATCGGCTTGATGGGCATCGAGCACACAGGTTCCCTGCGCACGCTAGCAGCCGCCAGGCTGATAGACGCCTCCCGCTCAAAGGATCGTCAAAGAGGAGCCTGAACCAACTAAGATGGCCAGTTACGCAGACCTAGAACGCTTTTACCTGGACCTGGTACAGTCTCTCCGAGGACAGGGCGTCACCTGCGCCGTTACCAGCGGTATGGCTTGCGTGGCCTGGGGCGTCTCGCCCTCGACCCAGGATTGCGACATCCTGGTCCAGCCCGACGGCGCAGAGCGCCTGACTGAGCACTTAGTCAACAGTCGATTCGAGGGTTTCGCGCCAAACTTTCGAGGCTCTCTCAGCCCACCACTCGACAGTAAGTGGCTCCAGGGGGGTTGGACCTGCCACTTTCACTGGGAGGACCTGGCCTTCTTAGATGTATCTGGTGTGCCGCCCAGGCAAGGTCAGCCCTGGCAGGACGGGATCGCAGGCGCCTACGCCTCCGTCACAACCGTAGCGGAGATGAAATGGACAGCCCGCGCCAAAGACTGGCCGCTGACTACAGCTTTGGGCCTCAAACTGCTAGCCGCTGGAGATTCCAATGGTTGGATGTTCCTGGCAGATCCTGACGTGCTCACGGAACTGCTTGCCACAGAAACCTTTCCAGCGGAGTTGGTGAAACGCAGGCCACTTCTCGAGTTGGCTATGAATGAAGATGTTCGGCTGGCGGGCGCCCTGGTGGCGGAACAACTTTACCTCCAGCAGTTGGATCGGCAGAGAATTCAGATTTATCAGAAAGCCGTCCGTCCTTACAGCGCTGCAGTGAAAGACTCGGGCCTGCTCAATTTGGATTTGCTACAGCAGCAAGCGATCCGACGCGAGCTGGCCGAGCAGTATTTGCCGGCCAGGCCCCTTCATTCCATCAGTTTCCTGGAATATATAGATCAGGCCAGGTCTGCCGTGGCCGCCGTGGTACAGCCCGCCTTGCTGGATTACCTGCCGGACGTGAGGGCGATTTATGGAAACTTGTTTGACTGAAGCGCAGCGAGAGAATCTACGACGCGTAGAATGGGAGTTTCACGTGCGGGCGTTTGGATTGGAAATGGCTCGCATCAACTTTCTCCCCGAAAAGGAGCGTCGCCAGGCGCTCTACGAGATGTGGGAACACGCCCGGGACAAGGGGTTCCGCTCCCGCCAGGAGCGCAACCCCTGACCGCGGTCCATCGCTAGCGGCTGGCCAAACGCATAAATCCTTCTGCGGGAGCGGGCGGGAGAATCAACAGAGACCAGCTCAGTTCCTGACCGTAGCCCTGAATCCTAACCCGCGACTTCAGCCGGTAACCGGACGAGATCAGACGGTAGAAAACTGTGGGAAGCATCCAAGAATTTCGTCTTGATTGAGAAAACGGAGTGTGGCTGGGCTGAAGCCTGATCAGGCTGCTTCCCAGTCATCCCA
>JAFEBA010000130.1 GCA_018266105.1 bacterium
GGCCAGTCTGTGCGATGATGGCCCGGGTCGGCCGGATTCGTCGTCGCGGCGTAGCTATGGACTGATGGGCATCAGCCAGCGCGCCCAGTTGCTGGGGGGTTGGGCCCGCTTTCGGCGGCTGGCGGTGGGTGGCAGCGTGCTCCATTTTCGTCTGCCCCTGGAGGAGCGTTGAGGCTCCTGCTGGTCGAGGATCACGCTCTGGTGCGTTCGGGGTTGGCGCGCCTGCTGCGCTGCCACTGGCCGGAGGTGGGCGAGGCGGGTTGCATCCAGGAGGCTTTGGAGCAGGCGGCCGCCAGCCTTTGGGACCTGGTGGTGATCGACGCGCATCTGGGTCAGGAAGACGGGCTGGAGCTGGCCTCGCGGTTGCGAGCTCTTTACCCTCGCCTGGCATTGATGGTGCTGAGCATGAATACGGACCCGGCCAGGGTGCGCATGGCCCTCAAGCTGGGAGTGCGGGCTTTTGTGAGCAAGGATGCCCAAGCCGAAGAGCTGGTGGCCGCCACCCTGGTGGCCCGCCGCGGTTGCCTGTATCTCGATTCCAGGGTTGCTCCGGCCTTTTTGAAAGGGCCTGAAGTGGAGAACCGTGAGGGGGACATTCTTCAAGCGCTGCTGCTGGGACTGAGCAATCAGGAGATTTCCAATCGGATGAGCCTTTCCGTCAGTTCTGTAAAAAGCGAGATTCGGGCGCTTTTTTCTCGATACGGCGTCAAGGATCGCAATGCTCTCCTGCGGGTCCTGCAGCTCAAGCTGTGAGGACGACGCAAGCTTGCTGATCGCTACCCAGGTCCTCCCTAAGTCGTTCCCTGGATGACGAAGTCCCGGGTCACGCCGTCCTTGATCACCACTCCCACCATGGTCCCATCTTCCCCCAAGCGGGCCAGCGAGCTGGAATAGGGATCCTGGATGCTGGGGTCAAGGTGAGAACGAGGTCTGCCAGATTGGGGTACATGGTTGGTCTCTTCGCACCTTATGGGGCAAAATGGCCTGTGTTCGCTGCCCTGAACGCGCGCTTATTTAGAGGCCAGCGATCCTAGCAGTTGAAAGAAAGCGGTCGAAAACAAGACCTCTGGTGAGCTAAGGCCTGCCGCTGCATACCACTGCTCCAGCAAGGCCCGGTCTGGCGGCAGGGTATGGGTCACGAACATTTGGGTTCGCTCGCGTACCTCGTCTTCTGAGTAGCCCGACCAGCGCCAGCGAGCCTGCAATGCGCGCATTCGTAGTGAAGTTTCGGAATAAGGGGCAACCTGGCAGCCGGTCAAAAAGACTCCCCCCGGGCGCAGACTTCGGCCGATTGCCATGAGCCAGTCCTGTTGTTGCTGGCGATTGCTCAGGTGGTGCAAGACACCGATGCTTAACACGGCATCAAGCCCTGCTAAATCAGGAAAATCTTCCAGCACACCTAAACGCAATTCCAACGAGTCACCCAGGCGCTTTCTCGCTTCCGCCAGCATCGGCTCAGATGGATCCACGCCGGTCAGGTGCCAGTTGGGAAACCGCTTGCTCAATTCCTCGGCCTCATAGCCAGTGCCCACTCCCAACAGCAGCACGCGGGCGGGCCGCTCCGGCTCAAGGCAGGCGGCCAGCGCGTCCCGCGACATTTCGTGCAAGGCCTCGTAGCCGGCCATCACGGTGCGGGCGCCGGCATCGTAGGTGCGGGCCCGTTGCTGATCAAAAACGCTCATCTATAGACTCCTCGGACTGTGTTGAAATTGGCGGCGATACAGACGACGAAAGTGGCACAAGTCGGAAAAGCCGCTGGCCTCCGCCACTCTGGCCACGGTCGAACCCGGCTGGCGCAAAGCCATGGCTGCATAATCCAGCCTCGCCCGAATCGACCACTGGCCCAGGCTGCGCCCGGTCCAGCGCCGCACCTGGGTGGTCAGATAAGCCGGCGAAACCCCCACCTCGTCAGCCAGTTCAGGTAGACTCAAAGGGTCACGGCAATGCTCAAAGACCAGAGCCAGCGCCTTGTGTATCCACAGAGGCGGGTTCTCCTGAGGCTGTGCAAACTGGCTCAGCAAGCTCTCCAGCGATCCACTGCTGTGCGGTCGCCAGGGGTCAGCTCCCAGACGCACGGACGTCACCGCCGCTCTCAGCTCGAACGGCAATTCGCTTTCTTGAAAACTGGCATACCTTAACTCTCCGTGACGCAATGAAAGATGTGGCGTCCAGCCCGGCACCAGCAACATTCCGTCCTGGTGAAAGGCAAGCACGCTGTATTCGTGTCGGCCGATCTGCATCTACGACCAGTTTACACGCTCCCCGGCCATCCGGGGAGAGAGAATTTTTCGCACTTAGAGCTCAAGCTGCAGGTAGAGCGTTCCCGGCTGGTCTCGCTTTCGGATCGGGAAAGCATTCTTCAGCCGCCGGATTTCAAAAACGATGATTTCGCCGGAAGCGAGGCTGCGTCTCGCTGGTGACCGTGGTTAAATGGGGGATGGGCTCTCCAGCCGCGTGTATGGTCCGGCCATACAAATAAGTTACTCGGGCGTAACCCAAGCCCAACAAGCCTGACCTATCTTTCAGCCCGTGAGAGTTCTTCAACTTGAAAGCCGTCGAACCGCGTTGGAAGCCGCCCAGCTCCTGACCGTGTTCAATACAGGCTGGGTGAACGTGGTCGATGACGGGATTTGCCTTGGCACCGTCAGTGAGCGAGATCTGATTCAACCGGTCACCCTGTCTCAGCTGCTCTAGCCCTCCAGCCGGGGAGCGCGTTCGCGCAAAATGTAGCAAATCAGCGCAGGAAGCCGGGCCAACCAATCCAAGCACTGGCGATGGAACCTCAAGAACTACAGGAAACTTTCTCGCGAACTCTGCAGAGCGCGGCCGATTCGGTCTGGACGCGTTTTCGCGAAACCATGCCTTCGCGCTACTTTGCGGAAACCGCGCCCGACATTCAGCTCTCCCATCTCCACGTTCTGACAGCCTGCCAGGCCTCAGGAGTCGAGCAAGATCTTGTGATGCGAAGCCACAATGGAGATACCTGGACCTTTCTGACCGGGAGAAGCTACGCTGGCCAGCTCGGCGAAATGCTCGACCGACTGCCTAAAGACCGAAACTTAATTTCAGCGCGTGCCTACACCTCCAACGATGGACAATGGGTGCTGGACATTTTCGAACTGGGAGAGCAAGCAGAGGCCGATCTCGAGGGCCAGGAAATGGCCGCCCTGCAAGCGCGTCTGGCCCAGGAATTTGCTCCCGAGAAGCAGGCCCGCTATCAGAACCATCTGCAGGGCTGCGCGGCCGGATACCTGCGAGCGGTGAGCCCTGGCCTGGCGGCCATCCACTTCCATTTGATGGAAGAGGTGCGCAACAGCGGCGATGTGGTGGTGCAGTGGGAGAAAGCCAACTCAGACCTGGATATCCTGCGCCTGGCCACCGAGCCGAACGAGGGCAGACTTTACTTCCAAAGGGTTGCCCGCTATTTAGGCGCCCGGGGAATCGATATTGAGCGCGCTTACGTAACCAGTTTCCCGGACGGGCGATACTTTGGTTTCAACGTCAGGGGAGCTCAAAAACACCCCCAGGAGCTTCTCAGTCAGGAGCTGGTGCGTTTGTTTTATCTGGATGAAAGCGTGATCAGCCTGGCCACTCAGCTTCCCCAGTGGAGCCTTCGAGAATGCGAAATCGCTGATTTCCTGATTTCCCTTTCTCATTCGTTGCTCTGCCACCGCGACCCCGTCCGTTTCACGCGCGAGCGCCTGACACAATCGGCGTTGCGCAACTTGAAACCGCTGAGCGCCGTCGTGTCGGCCTTTGGCTCGAACAATCTTCCGCCCTTAACTGGATATCAACGGGAAGAAGACTGCACCCTCTTTGAGACATGCCTGAGAATTTTAGAACATCTCGACCGCCATAACCTGAACAAAGAAAGTCGAAGGGCCACCGCAGCCCGGCTGCTTCCCGAACTCTTCGAAAAGGACCAGAGAGTCGCTCCCCACGCTGCCTTCTTTATTCGAGGTCGTGGCTATGAGGGCTTCCACGTGCGCTTTCAGGACGTCGCTCGAGGCGGCATGCGTCTGGTCTGCCCACGCAGCCTGGAAGCTCACAGCGCCGAGTCAGAGCGTCTCTTTGAGGAAGCCTATAGCCTGGCACGAGCCCAGCACCTCAAGAATAAGGATATTCCCGAAGGCGGAGCCAAAGCCGTGGTCCTGGTCTCGCCGGGAGAAGACGCGTCCTTCGCAGGTCGGACCTTTGCCGACGCTCTTCTCGACCTGACCCTGGGCACGTCCGAGTTGATCTACTTAGGACCGGACGAGAATGTGACCGTCGCGACGATCGAATGGATCACGCGTCGCGCCGCCTTTCGCCAGCATCCTCTTCCCTCAGCCTTCATGAGCTCCAAACCCGGCGCGGGCATCAACCACAAAGAATTTGGAATCACATCCGAGGGCGTGACCGTTTTTCTAGAAGAGTCTTTGCGGCAGCTGGGCCTTGACCCAACAACCCGGCCTTTCACGGTCAAGATCACCGGAGGCCCGGACGGGGACGTCGCCGGTAATGAAATTCGGATTCTGCTGACGCGCTACCCAAATACAGCCCGAATTGTGGGTATCAGTGACGGCAGCGGTGTAGCAGAAGACCCCGAAGGCCTAGATGCCTCGGAACTCCTGCGCCTTTTTAAGCAGGTCGCGCCGATCGCGGCCTTTGACCGACAGAAGTTGTCATCTCGGGGGCGGGTGGTCTCCATTGAAGAGCCTGAGGGTCTGAACCTGCGCAACACCATGCACAATCGCGTGCACAGTGATGTCTTCGTTCCAGCCGGAGGCCGCCCGAGTAGCCTGAACGCCGAAAATTGGCGGTCATTTCTGGGAGCAGATGGCAAGCCCACCAGTCGCCTGATCGTCGAGGGAGCCAACCTCTTTCTAAGCGAGGAGGCCCGACGCCACCTATCCGCCGCCGGTGTCTCGATCATCAAAGACAGCTCAGCCAATAAATGCGGAGTCATTTGTAGCTCGTTTGAAGTCCTGGCCAGTATGCTTCTAACCGAGAGCGAATTCTTGAGTCACAAGGCCGAATTTGTAAGCGAAGTCATCCAGCGTCTCCGGGAGCTGGCCAGAGCCGAGGCCAGGTTACTCTATCGTGAACAAAAGCGGCGACCCGATCGAAGTCTACCCGAGCTGTCGGTGCGCTTGAGCCAGGTCATGTTGCGAACCGCTGAAGCAGTGGCTGAGGCCAGCCTGGACCCCTTGACGGATCGGCACGGAGGCACGCGAGAAGTGCTGGAAGCTTACCTGCCGCCCGTCCTGCTGAGGCTGGCCGGCGGGCGGCTGGAGCGGGTGCCCCGCGAATACCGCCAGCGCATTGTCGCCTGTAGCCTGGCAGGCAAGATTGTCTATCGGGAAGGAATCAGCTATTTGGAGGACCTACCCCACACGGCCCTGCGCGAACTTGCCCTGACCTACCTGCGTGGCGAGCGAATCGTGCATGACCTGCTCCAGCAGGTGAGAGCATCCGATCTGCCCTGCTCAGAACAGTTAGCCAGCATCCTGGAACTGGGTGGAGCGCGGACCCTGGCGGAAAATATAGAATGAAATGCCGACCGCTGCCTGGATCGGCGACTCTCTGCTCATCCATCAAGTCTCGGCCAGTTTGCTCACCTTGTAGCCTGCGAAAAATCTAATCAACTTACTGAATCGTGCTTTGGCTGTCTGTAGCGGCCAATGGTTTGGCAGTTCGTTCCGAGTGCTCTCTCTTGTGGCGGCTCAGTCATATCCACGCTAGCGCTGCTGGCCTGAACCTGGCTATTCCACATGGAACGCACCCTGGATTGAGTGAGCAATCAGCTGCACGCCCCTGAGCGGCTGTAGGGCCGCTCGGGGTAGCTGCTAGCGCAGACCTCCTGCAATGTAGAGGTTATCACCGGTCATCCAACCCGAATCATCGCTGGCCAGGAAAACCACCCCGGGCGCGATATCCTCGGGTTTTCCTATGCGGCCCAAAGGCGTGATGGCGGCCAGCGCTTCCCGCGCTCCGATCAGCGGGCTGGCGTGCAGACCCTCTGTCTCCACCAGCCCCGGATTAATAGAATTGACGCGAATGCCCCGCGCTCCGAGCTCTTTGGCCAGGGTGCGGGTCAGGGCGTCCAAAGCGGCCTTGGTGGCGTTGTAGACGACCGTGTTGGCTGGAGATAGGGTGCTGACCACGGAACTTACGTTGATAATCGAACTTCCAGCCTGCATGCGAGCGGCCGCCAGCTGAGAGAGTAGCAGCGGGGCCAAAACATTAAGGTTGAATTGACGGTGAAAGTGGTCAGCCGTGACCTGTTCCAGGGGAGCCACCTCATAGATACCGGCATTATTGACCAGCACATCCACTTTTCCAAAGGCCTTCTCGGCCGCCTCGAAGAGAGCAAGTTGCTCAGTCGGTTCGGACACATCCGCGCGCACCGCCACGGCACGCCCGCCAGCAGCCAGGATCTTGTCAACCACCGCTTGCGCCCCCGCCTGGCTGGAGGCATAGTTGACCACCACGGCGGCCCCTTCGGCGGCCAACTTCTCAGCGATGTTGGCTCCAATCCCTTTCGAAGCTCCAGTTACAATAGCGACTTTATTTTGCAATTTCACGGTATTACAGTCCCTTCAAGAATTCGAGCAGGTCGGCGTGGAATCGATCGCGGTGGGTGACGGCCAGGGCGTGGTCACCGCCGGCATAAACTTTGAGCTGAGAGTCAGGGACCAGCTTGTGGGCGTTCAGAGCGGCGGCTCCAATAGGCACAATTTGGTCGGCGTCGCCGTGGATGAACAGGGTGGGCACATCCAGGCGTTGGAGATCTGGGCGGAAGTCGGTTTCCGAAAAAGCCTTGATACAGTCCAGCGCAGCTTTTAGGCCCACCTGCATGCTCATCAGCCAGAATTGTTCCACCTGGCCCGCACTGGCCTTTCCGCCAAAAAACGGGGTGGTCAGGTCCTTGTAAAACTGCGAACGGTCCCTGGATACCCCTTGGCGAATCGAATCGAAGGCTTCCAGCGGCAGGCCTTCGGGGTTACTCTCGGTTTTGAGCATCAGGGGCGGCACCGCGCCCACCAGAACGGCTCCGGCGGCTTTGCCGGTGCCGTGACGCCCCAGGTAGCGCACCACCTCGCCCCCACCGGTGGAGTGGCCCACGTGCACCGCCTGCTGCAACTGAAGCTGCTCCACCAAAGCCGCCAGGTCGTCGGCATAGCCGTCCATATGGTGGCCCTCCCAGGTCTGATCGGAGCGGCCGTGGCCGCGCCGATCGTGGGCAATGGCTCTGAACCCCTGGCTGGCCAGAAAATGAAGTTGTTCATCCCAGGCATCGGCATTGAGCGGCCAGCCGTGACTTAAAACAACCGGGCGTCCCTGACCCCAGTCCTTGTAGAAGATTTTGGCGCCATCCTTGGCGGTGATGAAACTCATTGTTATTCCTCCAGGTGATTGGATACGCTGATTGAACCGCATCCAAGCATCTGCCGGGATAGGCAAAACTGACTTGGATCGAGGCAAAAATGACAGAGATCGGGATTTTTAACTATCCAGGAGCGCAACAGGCGGCCTTACACGGACTGACCGACCTTTTCACGGTCGCCAGCACAATTTCCCAAGAGCACGGCGGCCCGCGAGTAGGGGTTAGCCACTGGACGCTGCAGGACCTGTCTTCACCCGCCAATCTAGCCGCCCTGATCGTCCCGGGCACGATGGCCGGACTTCCACCCTTCCCCGGCATGGAGCACAGCACCGACTGGCTTCACAAATTGCACGGCCGTGGAGTCACCCTCTGCTCGGTTTGCGGGGGAGCTTTCGTGCTGGCCAGCAGCGGTTTGCTGAATGGGCGCACGGTCACCACTCACTGGATGTTTGCCCAGCGCCTGCAGGAGCTCTATCCTGCGCTGAGAGTCGACTCCGACAAACTGATTATTGAGGACGGCGAGCTGATCACGGCCGGTGGTGTGATGGCCTGGGTCGACCTCGGACTCAAGCTGGTCTACCGCTTCCTCGGTCCTACCGTGACTCTGCACACGGCTCGTTTCTTTCTGGTCGATCCCGCCGGTCGCGAACAAAGGTTCTATAACAGCTTCACGCCCAACCTGAACCACGGGGACGAGCTGGTGCTGCAGATCCAACACTGGTTGCAGCAAAACTACGCGGAAGCTCACAGCGTCAGCGCTTTAGCCGAAAGGACTCAAATGAGCGAGCGCACATTCCTGCGCCGTTTCCAGAAAGCCACCGGTTTAAAGCCCACCGAATATTTGCAAAGCCTGCGTGTGGGCAAGGCCCGTGAGGCCCTCGAATTCTCTAAAGACTCAGTTAATCAGATAGCCTGGAAGGTGGGATACGAAGATCCCGGAGCATTTCGTAAGATTTTCCAACGACTGATTGGTCTCTCGCCGGGCTACTATCGACGACGTTTTGCGGTCGGCCTCAACTAGGGGGCGGTTGTCAATTTTGGCCCGATCTGTGTCACTTGTGCCCATCCCGGATTCAAGCCGGGCGCGCTTTAATGAGGACAGAAAAGCCAAAGGAGACTCAAGAAAATGGTCCTCATTCTGCACGTATTCATCAGCCTGGTGGCCTTGGGGGCTGGTTTCCCCTGGCTGAGCGGTCTACTGCGCAACCAGCCAAGCCAGGGCGTTCATCGTCTTTTCATCTCAACCACGCTGCTGACCAGCCTGACCGGTTTCCTCTTTCCGTTTGACGGAGTAAAACCGGGCCACGTCTTCGCCGTGCTCACCCTCGTTTTGTTGGCCGCGGCCCTTCGGGGTGGACGCAAGATGTATGTCGTTGGCGGACTGGCCTCGCTTTACCTGAACTGGGTCGTGTTCTTCGTCCAGCTCTACCAGAAGACGCCGGCCCTTCAGCCTCTGGCCGCAACCCAGGCTGGCCTGCAGTTGGCTCTGCTGATCGCATTTGTGAGCGCAGGCCGGGTTCTCACGAACAGGTCCTCGAGTTCCGCTCTGGCCTCCGACTGAAGGCAGAATTGCGCTGCCCATCCAGCGGCTCCGGCCTATCGCTGCGTGCACCACAAAACCACCCATGGTATTCGATTGCACTTTCCTTGACCTGGCGGGTGCCGCGCGAGCGAGGGGTCGTCGCACTGATGTGAACAACAGTGCTCCCCAGTGGGAGCGTGGAATTCGGATGGACCTGGGAAATCGCTTTGGTGCGGCCGGACTCGAAGTCAAACGATTGTGGTTCGCTCCCGCTCATTCCTGCCAGAGAATGATGCCCTCGATCAATCTGCGCCAGAAGCGTAATTCGGCATCGTCATCGTGGCCGACCACGATCAGATTGGAAAGAGCACCACCACTTCCACGGTGGCCTCGTTGAGCAAGCTGTTGGCCGCTCGACGGCAGTAGGGGGAATGGGGCTGGCGACCAGTTGGGCCTGATTTGCCTCAAGAT
>JAFEBA010000131.1 GCA_018266105.1 bacterium
ACAGCGGTCCAAACTGGTCGGACTACTCGCCTCCAAGGGCAACCTGCACCTCTCGGACCTGACCGTGGTCGGGGCCGTGGTCTGCGCCGGCTCCGCCGACCGCGTCCTGGAGATGAGTAACGTGAATGTGCTCGGCAACAGTGCCGGCCTGGATTTTGCGTTTGAGCTGGGCTGGGGCAGGGCAGCGACCAGTTATGGGCTTGTCGGCGGCGGGACTCGCGGGGGGGCTGGTCGCTTGGTGCGAATGGTGGCGAAGCCGGATGGTCGCGGAGGAATGCGTCCAGCTGTTCCGACCGATTTTATCGACCGTTACGACCCGAGAAATCCCGGAGCCGATCTGATTCAGCCCGGGGACTTTGAGGTGGTGGAACTGGATTCGTCGGGTCAGCCGGTCTTGGGACCTGATCACCAGCCGATTGCACACAGCTTCAGCGAGTCAGGGTTGGACTTTAATGACCCCTTTCTTGTCGGGAAACTCTTGGAGAAGCTCCAGGATACGGCTAGAACTCAAGCGCAATCCCCGACCGAGAGCATTATGTCAGCGGGCAAACTATCTTTGGACCTGAACAAATTCCTCAAGGTAGGGGAGACGCTGCAAGTGGTCTTTCGCACAATCCGTTAGCGAGTTTTAAGGACTGAGAGCATGCAGCTAACCGCTGCGACGGCATGGAGTTTACTCCAACTCGCCCGCCGGTTTAGGGAGCTGGACAGGGTCCATCCGCCAAATTCAGGCTATTGAAAGTCCCTGTGTTGCGTGTCGTCAGAGTTGCTAGATTTTCAACGAAAGTCTGAACCGCAGCGCCTCCTCTGAGCAAATAGGAGTTGGCTGTGTTCCCATCCAGGGCTAACCTAAGACTGGCACTATTGTTATTTCCTGCAGTCAAGCTATCTGAAAGTCCCCCGAGATTGTTCCCCGTTATCGTGTTGTTGTTAATACGAGCCGCGCATGTGGACGCACCGACAGCGTTTACAAGGATCGCATCGCCCGTACATCCGTTGATCACGTTATTCTTCACCGAGGCGGTTACGTTACATGTGTTGGCACTGAGGATATCCAGGCCACGCAGGGCGGTTCCACCGCCGTTGACGGTGTTGTTGGTCATGGTCAGAGTCACATTGGTCCCGGTGGTCAGGCCAGTTAGACCGACCTCCTGGGCTCGGCCGTTGTTGAAGGTGTTGTTGGTCACGGTCAGCGTCTGGATGGCCGTGCCGCCGGTGGTCAGGTTGCCCACCACGCTCCCGAAGCAATTGGTAAAGGTGCAATTCTGCACTGTCCACGTCAATGTCCCGGTGGAGCAGGTGGCGTCCAGGGCGCCCAGATTGGCGTTGGCAAATCGGGAATTCTGGATGGTCCAGGTTCCGGTGGAGTTGCCCAGGAAAACGGCCTTGTTGCCGCTGGTGGTTATATTCACGGCCGAGATGTTGCCGGCGCTGGCATTGGTGGCGTTGATCACGGCCGGCACGCTGCCCGAGCAGCTCAGGTCGGACAGGGTGTTTCCGCTGGTCAGGGTGATGGGTCCCGTGAGTAAGGGAGGGTTGGCGGGGTCCTGTCCGCGGAGGCTCTGATTAGCCGACAGTGTAGCCGGAGTATTGAGGCCCGTGCTGGTACCGTCGCCGCGGAAGACCACGATGGCCGCGCCGTTCACTCCCGTCGCGGCCGCAACAGCTCCGGCCAGGGTATTGAAAGGACTGGTCTGAGTCCCGCTACCTCCGGCCGGTGCGTCGTTTTTGACAAAGAAGCCCCGGGCCCCGATGGTCACGGTGACCGTTGCAGTGGAGGAGCCCACACTGTTGGACAGGGTGTAGGTGAAAGTGTCGGTGGCGTTGGAGACATTGGCCGGCGGTGTGTAGGTCAGCTGTCCTCCGGCCGTGATCGCCACGGTGCCGCCCGAGTTGCTCGGGTTTTGGAATGCAGTCACGGTCGCCCCGTTCACCGTATCGTTGGCGGTGACCGAGCCCGTCAGCACCGAATTCCCCAGCGTCGAAAAAGCATCCGCCACCGCCACCGAACTGACCACCCCGGGGGAGTTGGTGGGGAGAGGGAAGGTTCCGTAGCTGAAACCGTTCTCATCACTCCCGCAACCAACCACCAGCAGGGCGGCGGTGAGAGTGAGCACTTTGGCTTGACGACGCATATGAACCCTCCAGACCATTTGGGCCAGGCTTCGGCTTTTCCAGTCAAGTCCTTCGACGAAGGTGCCTTGGCAGAGAACAAGATTCACCTCTCGTCAAAATGGCGGAGGATGGCTCGCCATGTTCAGGGCCCGCAACAGCTTTTACATCCATCTTGCCGTGCTTGGACCTACAGTTTACGCTGCAATTCCGGCTCACCCTGTCACGCCGCAGGCGCCCGGTCTTCGCGCAACCGCAGATAACGCCGGTCGAACTCCGTTCCCCGCCAGCCGCACCAGATGTCGAGCCAGAAAGCTGTCTCCAGGGTTCGCTCCTGACGAATGTCCCTTCCGAACTCGTTCAAGAAGCGCGCCCCGCGCGGGGCGTCCCCGAGAATCTTCAATCGCCCTTCGTGCACATTCTTGTGGCACTTCGAGCAAATCGTAATCAGGTTCTCGGGCTTGGTCAGGCCGCCGTCGGCATAAAAAATGATGTGGTGGACTTCCAGCCAAAGCGTATTCGGACATCCAGGCACCGCGCAGCAGTAACCGTCCCGACGAAGAATGGCGCGGCGCTGTGCTTTGCTGGGAACCCTGGATTTCGGGTTGACGATCTCCACACCAACCGACTCCGTCTCAGCTCCGATCACGTCAGTCCAACGCAAATCTTTCAGCGCCGCCTGGCGGACTCGCTCCAACTGCTTGTCGTCCACCGGGCGCTCAGACAACTTCTCGGCGAACAGCATCTCAATCGCCTCCGCCATAGACAGAGCCCGACCGGCCTGCTGGCACATGGCCTGCAGGCCTCGCTCTAAAACCGCCATCTGATCGGGATCAAAACGACAGCGGAACTCGCTGCGAGGTCCGTTCCTGACCTGCTGGTCGTCAGGGATTTCTCCCCACTGAGAGCGGGCGACAAGGTCCTCAATCTCGGCATAGGTGCGGTCCGAGCAGAGCTGGGCCCAGTCCCGTTCGCTCTCCGGCGTGGCCACTCGCACGATCTCTCTCAATTTGGACCATTCAATCTCGCCTGCATTGGCCAGATAACGCAAATAGGGCAGCCCCTCCAGCTCCCGCGCCACCCTGATCAACAGCCGTGCCTTCTTCACCGGCAACCCCAACTGCATTACCGCATAGTGCACACCACCCGAGCATCCGTGCTCAAGATGAGCACCGGTGCGTTCGATGGCCAGCAGAAGTCGACCAAGCAAGGCTTGGTAGCGAGTGAGGGTCCCGGCCGATTTCTTGGCCAGGTGATGCAGGGCCAGAGCGTCCATCTGCATGAGTTCTTCTAAGGTAAGGGATACGGGGTCGAGTTCCATTTCACGATTGTGTCGGATGTTCACGTGTTATTGTCAAATTTCCAGGGTGCGAAGAACGCGACAACCAGGCCCCTGAAAAGATTTTTAAGTCTCAATACATATCGGTTTTAGTGTCTCAACTCAGGCGGGCTCAGGAGGCCCTGTCGCAGCCGGAAACAAAAGGCCTGGCAAAAGATCACTAGGATGGATAGGGAGCACCGGGTATGGAGTTGAGCTGCAAGAGCTGTGGTTCCCGCAGCTGAGGCGAACTTCATAAACACTCCCGGGCTAGGGGTCGAACCCTATTTCCCCGTCGCGTCGAGCCACCATGCCGACGCCTAACGCTTGCAACCGTTGACGCGCCATTTCCACCCGCTCACGTTCTGGCTTCCAGGCTCGGCCCGTCTGTTCGAAGATCTCCAGGCAACGGCGATAGGCCTGTCTCGCTTCCTCGGCCAAGCCACGTAGCTCGGCTACCCGCCCTGAAAGTTGCCAGGTGGTAATGTCGAGGGGATGTTCCCCACGGCATTTTGTCAAGAGAATTTCCGCACGTTCCGTATCCTTGTCATCCAGATACAGCTCGATTCGAAGCAGAGTGCTCACCAAATCTTGGGAGTGGGCGCTTTCTTCGGCGGTTTTCCGGTCGCCAAGCTTCCAGGCTGCAAATCCTCGGTATCCCGAAGGCGGATAGAATTCCAGTGATTCTTGATAGAATCCTCGAGCGTAGAGCCAGGAGGCTCGTAGCCAATCGACGGATGGATATTTCAGTAATTCCAGTTGCTCGAGGACTCTTGCACAGTCGGCCTCCTCGGTGCACAGCCCCAGCCAAAATTCACGCACCAGCACGTCTGCAGATTTGAATTCCGGGCCAAGGCTTGCCAAGTCTGCGACCGCCTCCCGCCAACGGGGGCCAAGTCGCAAGAAAGGGTCTTCGTCGGCTCCAGCCAGCTCAATGGCTCGTTCCCAGCGAGACTCGTGGAGCAGTGCCCAGAGTTCATGGACTTTCGACTCGGACGGCTCCCAATCGCCGGGACCCAGAAAAGTGCCGAGAAAAGAGCCCAGGCTGCGACCAAAGGCCTGACGGCAGGCTTCTTGCCCGCAGTCGGCGCGTTTTGCCGTGGCCCTGAACGAATGGAAGTTCTTTTCATCGAGAAGTAGTCGGGTCAGAATTTCGGCCAGCGAATAGCAGAACTTCTGGCGTTCCTCCTCGGCCCCGAAGCCCTGGCCCGACCAAAAATCTTTCAGTCCCCCCGCGGTCGCCAGCTGGCGCAGCCGGTCTGCTCCCTTGTCCAGGCCGTGCAGGCCACTTGTAGCAAAAGTCTGGGCGAGACCCTCTTCTAGCCATAGGGGCATCTCAGCGTCAGACAACAAATCGTGAACCAGTTCGTGGGCGAGAGTGGCTTGGAGCATATCCACGTCTCGATCGTAGCTCACCATATGCACCAAGCCGGCGCGGATGCACATGCCGACGTTTCCGCCCCTGCTGCCGGTGAAGTGCGAGACGTAGCGCCAATATTCGTCGGGATTTCGCCAGATCAAGACGACGTGAAAGCCCCGGCTTTCCACTCCTAACAAACGCGACAATCGCCCCAGCGTCAGCTCGAGAAACTGCATCTGGTAGCTGGCCTTGCGCGCCGTAAACGGACTGAGCAGGTAAAAGTTGCGGCTGCGATCAAGACGAAACTGTGTGCCCACTTGGCCCAACAGATGCTTCAACCACCCGTCCGGCAGCGTATTCTCCACTAACGGATCCCAGTCCGGATGAGCAAACCCCGCGTGTACTCGCCAGTTCGTCGGCACTGAAACCTCCGCTGGCGCAGATCTGCTGAAGTCCGCCTTCCATGGGCGCAGAAACCCGAGCACTACTGCTCCTCCAGCAGTAGTATAGTCAGTGGGGAGAGCAAAGCGACGATTCGAGCCGTCATCGACATTCGGAAAGCATTTGGCATTTCGTGCTTAACCCGCAGGCGCTGGCCTCAGCGAATCTCCATTGCGTTCTTATAAGAAAACCACGGATGGTCGCGATGGGCGCCATCCGCGTGATGGGTGTTGCCCGGACAATAGAGGATGAAACCTTGACGATCAGAGTCGATCTTGTAGGAGTATTCCTTGCCTGAGACGGGGCAATGAATGTGCCGATTGTGCAGGGTCGCCAGATTCTTGGGATAGGTGCCGGTCCTGTCCTTGTAAAGGCAAATGGCTTTCATGGTTTCCTGCCAGGAAGCGATGCAGCCGAAGATGGGGGCGGGTTTGATTTCTTCAGCGCCAACAGCCAAAGCAGTCATCAAAATCAGGACCAGACAAAAGTGTTTCATTCGGTCGATTCAACCCGATGAATGGGGCTTTTTTTCAGAATCGGCGCCCTGCCCGTGACCAAAAAGGCAATTCCAAGCAGGCCGATGCCGAAAATCGACGCGCAGAGCGGGATGTAGGGGTTTGGCGCGGGGGCGGAAGTTTCGGCCAAACGCCGGCGCCTGTCCCAGTATTCGGCCTCAGTTAACTTGCGGGCGCCGCCACCGGAGAGGCGGTAACCGGTCCAGCATTCGGCAACCAGGCGACTGTCGCAGGTCAAATCTGGAGGTTCAGAGTGCAGGTCGTAGACCCACACGCTACCTTGGTTACCGAGAACTGTGAGGTATCTGCCAGAGTCGTCGAAGGCAAGACGTGACATTACGTCCCGCTCTGGAATGGGGAATTTACGAATCATTCGGAAATTTTTGACATCGAAAAGCGCAATGTCCTCATCGACATCGGCTACCAAAGTTTGGCTATCAGGGCTAAAGCAGGCGTGTCTGAATGGTAGGGCAGGCCGGTGAATCAGACCTTTCTTCTTGTCCATCAGCATTTCTCGCCCGAGCCAGAAATTGCCGTCAGGACTTGTCAGCCCTCCCGCGGCGGGTTCTTTCATAGACTGGTGAGTCCCGTCGTCGATGGAGATACGTAACAATTTTCCACCGAGTGAGCCCTGCACGTAGGAGCCATCCTGGCTAAAGCAAAGGTCATAAAGTTGGCTGGGTAGCCAGGACGGTCGTTTGCCCGCGAACGATTGGGTACCTCCGGGAAACTTTCCAGAGTCTTCTGCAAAAACTTCACTCTGCCCGTGCCAGAGGCCGCAGTAGTGCGAATAGTGATAATAAAGAAGCCGCCTTTGCCAGTTCCACCTGAATTCGGCATTATCACTCAAGCTGGCTGGCAGGGTCGCCAGTGCCCGGCCATCGACGAGACTCCATTCCAGCGTACGATTGTGGGCATTCCCCTCAAGGCGAATCAGACGACCGCCAAGAACCGTTATGTCTTCACAATCCCCGCAAAGGTCGAAACGGGCGATGAGACGGGGTTGCTTCATCAGGCTTTGGCTCAGGTCGGAGCGGCCCTGGATGGCTTTCCAAAGCGGGGCCGAGGGCTCCTCAAAGTCCACGAGCTTCGTCTTGTCCCTGCTGGCTAACCAGCTTTGCCAGTCTGAAACATTATAGCCCAGGTCGACTCGGGTCTGGGCCACCAGAGCCGCGCGGCTGGAGTCGCGGGTTTGAGAGAGGTGCCGGAGCAGCATGGGGACTGCCTGAGGGCAGGGTACCTGCTCGTAAAGTCGCATTAAATAGGGGCTGGTCCATCCTTGGAGCGCGGGCACAAGCTCCTGGGCCGATTTGGGTCCATCCAGCAGCAGCACCGCTCGCTGAGCTTCCTCTGCCGGTTCGCTATTCGGTGCGAAGGAAGACTTTAGTAATTCGGCCCGGGCCTTTTGGCATCGAGCCAGACCTAAAACCAGAGCCGCCCTGGGCTCACCAGCCTTTAGGCGCAGCCTGAGCTGCTCGACTTGTCGGGAGGTCAGATGTCTGAAACTGGGCGGAATCCCAACGGTGACCGGAGCTTTCAGAAATTGTCCAAGGACCTCATTGGAAACCGGACGCCCTCGGTGCCTCCGCACCTCATTTGGGACACCTGCGGGCTCTTCCGCTTTCCTCCACTGATTGGGCCCGACCTCATAGATATTACCTTGAGAGAGTTCTATGTAACGCGAATCGTTATGGGTCCAGCAAGTGCGCGGCGGGTCTAGCTCCCATTCCATGGGTGAGTTGTGGATGACCGCCAGTCGCTCACCTCGATAATTGAAAAGAGTCCAAGTCTCTCCAGTGTGACAGAAGGCCAGTCCGCCGTCGTCCGCAACAGCCGCATTGGTGCCCCACTCGTTCGAGTGCTCCCAAATTTCCTTGCTGCCATCCATGAATACAATTCCGTCCGGACTTGTGACGATGGCGTATCGCCCATTCGGTGAAAAACTGAAGTCAGGTGCCCGCATCATCATGCAAGGACGAGCCGAGGCTGGCAGCAGCAGGCCAGTAAAGATTGCCAGGCACAGGCGCTTCATCCAAGAAAGGTTCTACCTGGCTCTCATTCTCCTTTTCCTTTCAGAAGGTAACTCTGAACGCCTCTTGCTTTCCCAGGCACGGTTCTAGAACTTGCTAGACTCCGCGGGAGTCTCCCAGTGCTGATTGGCATCGTGGGGCCATTCGGCAGTCACCCAATCCGGAGCGATGCTCTGCTTGCTCATGAGTTGGTATACATCGTAGCGGCAGTTGGTGCACGGCGACGTTTCGTAGACAAAGAGCATCACCTTCAGCAGCTCAGGCCACGGATTGGCCTGCACGATATGGACCAGGTCCCCGATGAGTCGGTGATGTTCGAAGTTATTGCCCTTGACTCTCAAATGTCGATCAAAAAGAAGGCTGTCGCCCGGTAGCAAGTTGGATTTGAGCGGAAGAACCTCGGAGTGGAACCAGTCTTTCGCCTTGAGCCGAGAGATTGCCCTATCTCGAACCGCCGGGTGTCGGACTTCTGCCAGGGCTTGATTCGCTCGGAAGCGCACCGATTGCTCGCGGTGGTCAGCCAGCGCCAAGAGTCGACCGACGTGCAGGGGAGCGCTGGATAGTGGTTTGTGGTGAAATATGGTCAACAAATGACCCAGGCGGTGAGGGTCGCTTTCCTCCATCAGTGCGTCGGCGATTTCTTTCTGTTTCTCCCTGCTGGCCGCCTTCGCCCAGGCCTTCAGTCCTTGGATATAATAGCGGGATTTGCTCGAGTGGATCTTTGCGATTACCTCGCCTGCGGACAGCGCGGCAAATTCCTTGTTGGCTCGCTGCCAGGCACGGTCTCCCTCTCCCGCAACTCTTGCTGGCCGGTCGCCAGGCCAATAAGGGTCTAGCTCTGAAGAACTAGCAAAGACGGAACGTGCGGATCCATTACCAGCCCGGCTTTCGTACTGCCAAACAAAATTCCTCAGGGTCCCTTGGCGGTCGCCAAGCCAACCACACTTCAGAGCTTGCTGGCTAACCCATCTGAGTCCATCGGGGCCATCCAGATCAATAATTTCGTCAGCGCCAATAATTTCGCCGTCACGTGTGATTCGAAAGCCTAGATAGAGAGCCTGGCGAGCTTCAGAATGCCCCCTGCGAGCCAAATGAAGGCAGATACCGCACTGCTGTGAACGATTACGAGAACTCCTTGTCCTGGGAAGGGTACGCAGCAGCAAATGCGCCAGCTCTACCTCCCGTTCCGGTGTCAGCAGTTGGACCAGCCAGGGGGCTCGTTCCACCTCGCACTGAGTATCATAGACAAGATTCTTCAAGCAGGCGTGAAAAAGCGGCTCACGATGTTCCTCCAGCCCGTGGTTCAGCGAATGGAGGTGCAAGCGACCTAAGCCCAGGCGCAACGCGCGCTGAACCTCGCTCTTGGACAGAGGGAGGGAATAAGGACGACTGTAGCGGCTTAGCAATTGCCCTTCATTGCCGCTGATATTCGCAGCTCCCCTGGGCTACCCTCGGCAGCCGAGCAGCGATCTACAGTAACCAGCGGTTTTGGCTACAGTGCTTCCGGCCTATGGAACTTCCCGTCGACACGGAGTTCAATAACGACTCCAGTCGATTCGTCTGAGGATGCGTGCCGGAAAATGCGGCCTCCCTTGAGGTCAATTTGCACCCGTCCGGCGCTCGGCCAGGTTACTTCTGCCTTCTCGACGTGATCGGC
>JAFEBA010000132.1:0-5159 GCA_018266105.1 bacterium
TCCGGTGGCGGTGATGTTTCCCTGCGACGGGGGACGCCCTCACAGTGCCTCGCTTTACCAGTTGGAGGGGCTGACCAACCCACACGTTTCTCGTTCTCACAACTTTGCTGGGGATTTCCCCAATTACGCCCTCTTCATGGGAATCTGGGAAGGCAGTGAGTCCACCACTCCGCTCGTCACCGGGACCAAGTGGGCAAATTTTGATGTCAATCAATGGTTGCCGGCGGCCCGCAAGAAAGATAGCGCTCTGGTCTTCATGCCGGATGGGACGGTGCGGGGAGTGCGCGCGGGCGGCGGCCTGCCTCACTTCAACGGTGAGTATCATGTCGCCGTTTCAGCCGGTGTCGCTTACAGTGGCGCGACTTTGAATGCAGCCGGAGAGACCGATACCGTCTGTATCAACGGTGGGGGAGCCATCCGCGTGGAAAGCGGACTGACCGGCTCCAGTCTGCACACGATTGGAACCCTTCCCAGTTCGGGCGCGCCTTCGGTTCCAGTCCTTCAGACTCAAGTCGGACGCGCCAAAGGGGATTCCAAGGGTGACAGTTCCCTGCCCGCACCTGTGGACGGCAATCCGACCACGATCCCACCTGATGGTTATGCGACTGTGACGGCCTACGCTGAAGATGTCAATCAGTCCGGCGAGCGTCTCTTTTTGCGTTGGGACGTGGCTCCTCCCAGTGGTCGGGGCACGGGCGTCTTCTCTATTCCCCTGGACAACAATCGGGGAGCCGCCATGGACTTCAACCCTGAGGCCACAGTGCTGGACGGTTCCAGCAGCGCCATCAAACCCGCCTATCAGAGTTCCTACCAGTGGCACCCGCCGGCAGACGCCCAACCGGGCGATGTTTTCCGGCTTCAGTTAATGCTCCAGGACCAGGCCTCAGGGACCTGGAAAAAGGTTGGCATTCAGCATCAGGTGCAGATCGACCCCTATGGGGCGGTGCTCTTTGCCTATCAAAAGGGTGCTCAGCGCTCACTCTTTCGCATGAACGCCAACGGTTCGGGCAAGTCCCCCTTTCGAATCTTTCCGTCCACCGTTGCCGATCCCAAGAACTACCGAGAGTTCAGTCCGGCCGCATCCTACAATGGAAACCGCATCGTGTTCCTTTCCGACAACCGCGATGGCGTACCCAGTGGCTGCCAGGACATCTTTATGACCGATCGCGATGGCATTACCTGCACTCAGGTGACTAAAGGGCTTTACTGTGAGGCTCCTTGCCTGAGCCCGGACGGCAGTCACGTGGCTTTCAAGGTTTGGAACGGCTCAAACTACACGCTGCACGTCGCTCCGGTGGCACCTCCCACCACCCCCTCAAACCTGGGAGCGCCGCTTCAGGCTGGCGACGGCGTAGCCGCCATTGAAGGCGCCAATAGCCCGGGTTTGTCGGACTACAACCGCAACGTCTTTCGCGAGGAACGACTTTGCTGGGTTTCCCGCATGCCGAATGACAGGCTCCTTTACACCAAGCTCATCCACGGTCACACCGCTGTTCCACCGGTTGCCGACGGTCCTCCGGTGACTGGCGATCATCCCTTTATTTTTGAGTTCGAGATTGCTCGCGACGGCCACGTTGTCTCGGGTCCAACCAATAGCTTTGGCGAAAGCCTGCACTTTGGAACCTGGTCCGCCAATGTCTCAGCCTTTACGGGCCTGATCTATCGAACCGTGGACGGCGCCGCTGTGCAGGGTGATCCTTTGATCAAGCTCAATCCGCCGGGATGGTCCTTGAATACGATGGGTAGTCCGGGTTTCCACGACACTCAACCCACCTCTTATCTGGCCGGCAACGGAGCAGGTAGCGAGGCGTTATTGGTTGTGCGCAGCCCAACCACCGATTACACCAATTTCAAGAGAATTTGCCGATTGCCTCGCGGCTCAACCAACGACGCCGATGTGACCTCGATTTCACAGGATCTGACCGCGGGGAACTGCACATGTCCCGTCTACCTGCGCTAGTCCCTCCCGCTCGGTTGGAGGAAACATCCTCCCGATCCGAGGGTCTTTGGCAGGTTGCCTGGTTGCGTATTGGGCGCTGTGGGAGAGGTCATGCTCGTGGCCTGAGCATCGCCGAAGCGGTGGTGGCCATGTTCATTCTGTTGGGTGGATTCACCGTTCTTTTTCGTCTCTTTCATACCGCCATGCATTATTCCAACATCGTTGAGGCCCAACAGAATAAGGTGAGAATCGGTCTCAATAAGTTGGAAGAAATTCGCGCCTGGAGTCGTTCCGTCCATCAGCCCGTAGGCACTGTGCCCTTTGATGCCCAATGGCCCTACTGGCATGACCAGACCGGGGTGGATGACGAGAATCCGGAAATTCGTTGGAAAGTGCAGGTTCTGCAACACACCCTCTACTCACCCTGTGAGAGTTTTGAAAGTATTAAGGCCAGTTCTGAACGCCGCCGCATGACGCGCAGCTGCAAGCAAGTGGTGGTGATGGTCAACAATGGTGACCCTGAAGCAGCAGGGATAGGGATGTTTGCTCAACCCGTGGTTCTCACCGCTTTGATTGGTCAGCCTTCCATCGCTCCCATTCCCGATGGAAGCGTTCCTCCGCTGGTCACCAACATGTCGGTTTCCGTGGCCGGTCCCTCGGTCACCATGAAAGTTGGCGACCCGCCTTCTCCCAGTTATACGGCCAGTTTGAACACCAACTCGGGGTATGAAATTCTGGACGTCTTCTTTTTCTGGAACACTCTTGGTGATGCCGCCGGCACGATTGTTGGGACGGGTTCCGGCACATCCAGCACTGTCAAAGTTGAGCACAAAATTTTGATACCAGATGGCCCTCCCATTCACAGCGTGCCCGGCACCTGCCGGGCCTGGGCCACCTGCAAGTTCCGTGGCTATACTCTGGCGGCGCCCGCAAGCGGCACCATCACGTTGCAGGATTGATGCGCAAGCAAGGCTTCTCTCTGGTCGAAACCCTCATCACCATCCTGTTGGTGTCGCTGGTTTTTGGCATGTTTGTTTTGCTGCTGCGGGATTCGTTTCGACTGACCCGGCGCATGGCCAGCAAAGATTCAGCTCTGCGCGTAACTCAGGTGGCTCTGGACCGGATGATCACGGAGGCTCGCGAGTCTGATGCCCTGACCGGCTTGCCCGGCACTCAATTAAGCCTGACCAAAGTTTACGCGGCCGATGCCGATCGCTGTCCCGCACCACTCTCTTATCCTTTACCCGAAGGCTACCCCCTGCCGCCCCCCCCGGTCGAGATTCCCTTCTCGCCTTTTGCCAACGGACTGCGTCGTCAGGTCGTCTACCGCTTGAGCCCGGATGGAGCCCTTCTGCGCGAGTCCGGGCCGGTGGGTGGTCCGCTGGCCAATGGACTGCAACTGGCTACGGGTCTCAGCGGGCTCAATTGCCAGTGGGCGGCCGGGCCCAATCTTGGAGGTCAAGAACTGCTCTTGATTGTGTTTACTTTTATGGATGGGGCGCGGCTTCGCCGGCTTAAAGGCATGGTGGTTTGCCCCGGAACCCGGAGGAACCCTTGATGCGCCGTCGCGGAATGCTGCTGGTGGTGGCTCTGCTGGTGTTGGGCGTGGCCTTGCTGGCCGGTATGGGATTGATGAGTTCTCAGGTCTCCAACTATCGAGGTGTGCACTCGGCCGAGGATGCCGCAATGGCCTTGTGCCTGGCCCAATCCGGTTTGGAAGACGCCCGCCTCAAACTGGAGCGGGATGCGCTCTTTCCACCCCGCGGTGATGGCAATCTTGTTAAGCCCGATACAGGCAGCAAACCCCAAGAACAGGCCCTCTTCACCTACAGCGAGGATCTTCTGATTGGCAACAAAAGAGTAGGTGCATATCGGGTCAGTATCGACACCAGCTTTGTTCCGGGTTATCAGTTTATTCGAATCATTTCCAACGGCCTGGTAGGCTCGACTGAATCTCCCAGCGCTCAGCGCGTGTTGAAGCTGGATCTGGACGTGAACACCAATCGCCCCGCTACAACTTTCATGCCTATCAAGATCGAAGACCTGTCCGGTCTGTAGTTCTGGCCCAGGTCTGCAGCGGGCAATCGGGAGCAACCGGCTCGCCCCGTCGATAGCGAAGCAACAGTTGCTGTGAACGCGCCGCCAGCATTCTTCTGACTTCGCGACGCTTACCCTTGACTCGGGGGATGACCATATTGTCGTAGCCGGTGGTCTGATGACGCATCCAGGCAATCACTGCTGCCTGGGCCCTTTCTTCCACAGGAATTCTCTGCGTGCGCGCGACTGTTCCGCTGCCGACCGGTGTGGCCAGTTTCGTAATCGCCTCGGCCATTTCTTGGGCTAGCTCGAGATAACGGCTATGGAAAGCCAGAAAGCCCAGGACCGCCGCCTGGAAGTCCTCCACGTAGGCCTCCTGAGCGCGCTCTCGCCGCTCCAGTCCGGCCGCTTGCTTGCGAGCGAAGCTCTCACTGGCGCGCTCCCGCTCTAGCTGTTCGCGGATGCGTTCCACCTGGCCAGCCTCGGTCCACAGACCCTGAGAGAAAAGTTTGCGACCTTTCTTCTCCTGCACCAGCCAACACGGTCCCGCCGCCTTCAAACGGCGAGTGAGAGCGGCATCGCCCGGTGGCACCAGGACCCACCCGGCCGGAGGAGTCAGGACCCGCCCATCCGCGGCTCGGACCTGGCCGGGTTGCGGACCCGGTGAAAACAATTCAGTATTCATGGCTCCGCCCTTCGCATCCGAGCACTTTGTGCCTCCAGAAGCCCGGAAGGGTGTCAATTTTTCTGAACGAGTTTGCGGAGGTTTCCTAATCCCTCCAACCTCCAGACCGCCGCCCCCAAGGCTATGATTGCACTCAGATATTTTTAGTTGGAGGCGAGTATGGCGTACGGCGGCGGTGGAATTCCTGGTGGTGGTGGATTCGGTGGTGTCGGAAACTTTGGCGTCAACCAACCCTTTTACGGCGGTGGCGTCGGTTTCAACCAGCCCGTCGGAGCCCCCGGCTTCGGTCAGATCAACCAGGCCAATCCCATGGAGCAACTTCAGCAACTGATCGGACTGCTGATGCAGCTCTTACAAGCCGGTAGCCAGCTGGGTCAGAACTGGAATGGCGCCCTCGGCAACAACCCTTATCAGACCGGCAACATCGGAAACGCGGGGAATGCGGGCAACGCCGGGAATGCGGGCAATGCCGGTAATGCCGGTAACGCGGGCAATGCC
>JAFEBA010000132.1:5219-63236 GCA_018266105.1 bacterium
TGCCGGTAACGCGGGCAATGCCGGGAATGCGGGCAACGCGGGGAATGCCGGCAACGCCGGTGACGCCGGTGACGCCGGGAATGCAGGCAACGCGGGCAATGCGGGCAACGCCGGTGATGCGGGCAACGCCGGTAACGCTGGCAACGCCGGTAACGCGGGCAACGCGGAGGAAGCCGGCAACGGTGGAAAGGCCCACCACCACCGACATCGCCACGGCCACGGTCACGGTGGTAATGCTGGCAACGCAGGCAATGCAGGCAATGCTGGCAACGCCGAAAAAGGCGGGCAGGGTCGCAAGCACTAGCTCCTGACTTCGCTCACGACTCAGGATCATCAATTCAAGGGCCGCACCTGCGGCCTTTTGTCTTGTACACCGTCCTCCCAACAGAACCAGCTGGAGCCAGACGACCACACCTCCGCCAGGGAGGTCTGAGGCCCGGTTCGTTTTGAAGAGGCACGGCCTGAAAGAGGTGAGTAAAGTTCCATGAAACGACGTCAGTTCTTGACTCTGGCCGCAGCCCTGGGGTTGTCCCCGCTCTTGCCGGCTCTGCCGGCATCCAGGCGACCGGAACGTCCAAGTTTCCGGTCTCCAGCGGTAGAGGCCTATCTGCGCCAGGCGGGGGAGCGCATCCGCGACACGGAGTTGGGCTGGCTCTTTCAGAACTGCTTTCCCAACACTCTAGATACGACCGTGCGCGAGAGTGGGGGGCAGCTCTGGGTGATTACCGGAGACATTGACGCCATGTGGTTGCGGGACAGCACCAATCAGGTCTGGCCCTACCTTCCGCTGGCTCCTGGAGATGACGCCCTGACCCGTCTGTTTCGCGGATTGATCGCCACCCAGTCGGAGTGTGTCCTGCTCGATCCCTATGCCAACGCTTTTCTGACCCAAAAAGGCCAGACGACGCCTTTCCCTGAGGACCGCACCGAAATGAAGGCCGGCATTCACGAGCGGAAATGGGAAGTGGACTCGCTGGCCTCGGTGCTGCGTCTCAGTCACGGTTATTGGGAGATCAGTGGCGATAGCAAGCCCTTTGGTCCGCGTTGGGTGCAGGCCATGCAGGCCATCTTGGGTACCTACCGTCAGCAGCAGCGGCTCAAGGATAACGGGCCCTACCGATTCCAGCGCCGTTCCAGCGCTCCCCAGGAGACCCTCTGGGAAGGTCTGGGTTATCCCACCGCTCGCAACGGATTGCTGCATAGCGGCTTCCGTCCCTCGGATGACGCCACCACCTTGTCTTACCTGATTCCGTCCAACTGGATGGCCGCTACCGGCTTGCAGAAGACGTCCGCTCTGCTCAAACAGCTTGGACAATCGGCCCTGGCCGATGATTTTGCCCAGCTGGGCCAACAGTTGCGACAGTTGATCCTGAGCCAGGCCGTCTATTCGGCCCACGGGAAGCAGATTTATGCTTATGAAATCAACGGGCTGAGCAGTTATCTCTTTATGGATGATCCCAATGTGCCCAGCTTGCTGTCCTTGCCCTACCTGGGTTGTTGTTCACTGGATGACCCGATTTACTTGCAGACCCGAGAACTGATTCTCAGTCCCATCAATCCATACTTTTATGAGGGAAAAGCGGCCCGCGGATTAGGGAGTCCGCACACGCCTTCTCGTTCCATCTGGCCCATCGGGATTTGTATGCAGGCTCTGACCTCAAAGGATGCCGAGGAAATTCGTGGATGTCTGCAGCTGCTCAAGTCCAGCCACGCTGGCACGGGCTTTATGCACGAGAGTTTCGATGTGGATGATCCCGCCCGGTTCACTCGCCCCTGGTTTGCCTGGGCCAATTCACTCTTCGGAGAACTGGTGGTGCAGGTGCTGGAGCAGCATCCTCAACTTCTGTGAACTCAGGGAGCCAGCAGGTTGGCCGGGAAGATTCGGTGGCGCACGGCTCGCAGCTGGCGCATCCGGTAATTGGAGTGGGAAGATTCGCCGACCTGAGTCTTCAGGTCATTTTCCTGATCGAGAATTTGAATTTCGTAGGGAAACAGGAATCGAATTTGCGGCGCCATCGAATGCGCTTCGATCTCGGCCAGGGCCGCCTGCAGCTCGGGGCAGGGGTTTTTCTGGAGGGCCTTGCGCATTTTCTTTTGAGCCAGATACATCGGATTGTCCAGTCGGATCAACTGACGGCAGGTGAATTGCAAGGAGCGGAAATCTGGACTGGAATGGGGATTTGACTTCTGCCATTCAGCCGTCAGCAGGGTGTTGCGCGAGCGACCCGGAGTCAAATGGGCCACATTGGCCAGATGATGGCGGGCGATGTACTGCAGGGCGGCCAGTGCCTCGTTTTTGGTGGGTGTCACCATGCGCACACCCACCCGATCGTGGACGCTCTGGGGGAGGTTATCCGGCTTGTGCAGCAGCTTCAGGATGACGCTGTCTCGAGCTTTCTCTTCGCGATATTGAATGGAGCACAGGGGCACGGCGTCCCAGCCCTGGCCCAGCCACAGGCGGCCGCGTCTGTCGCTGTGCACCCGGCTGCGGAAACGGTCCAGAATTTGACGCCGGATCTCGGCCGAATTGGGTCCGGCCGAAACTTGATTGGCGTAGACAATGGCGTGCATGACGCGTAAAACAGCGCAGGCCCAGACCTGTAAAGGCTGATACTGGGGTAGGGAAGAGGCCCCAACTAGAAACCGAGTGATGTTGGAGGGGTCCTCCATTTCTGCAGGCAGAGCCAGGGCGGTATCGCACGGCCGCGGGGCCGGGCAGATCAAGCGCTTGAGGAAGTCCACCGCCTCGGCGTGAATCTCTTGAATTTTGAGACGGTCCACCGCCGAGTCGGGGTCCACCCCGTAGCTGCGCAAGAAGTCCTCCGCTTCTTCTTCCGTGCGCAGACTCAATTGGGCCAGGCTGACGGGTGAGGTCCCTTCCAGAAAGACGCGCTCCACCGGCTCGAGGCTGTCCATCACCGAAGGACCCTTGCCGGAAAGCAAGATTTGACGCTGGGGAGCCGACTCGTGCCCCCTGACCTTGCGCTGATGAGCCTCAAAGTACTTTTCAATCATTCTGGGTGCATCTTTCGCGCAACCCGGAAGGAGCCTGCTAGGTGGTTACCAGTAGAGCAACCAGCCTCGTTGCGTCTTATAGGCGTGGCCTTGCAAGGTGATACGCCGCCCCACCGTGCCCGGCGCGATGCGACCCATGGCGTGAAGATTGAGACCGTCGTGAGTGAATATGCGTCCGACCGCATAGTGCACCGTTCGCGAAGGGTGGGTGCGGGCGTACTCCTTGTGCTCGTAGTTGATCCGAGCGTGGCCCTCGGGGCGCAGGTCCCACATTTCCAGAGAGGAGCCGCAGGACGGTTCCTGGATGGGCAGGGTAAAGGTCAGCGGTGGAGCCAGATAGGTTGAGGCGAAATCGGGGAAAATTTTGGCGAACTGGTAGTCAAAATGAGAACGCTCGGCCGGATGATCGCTGGCGCTTTCGTGGCCTTCGAATTGGAAGAGGTGGAAGCCCGGATAGGAATAGGCCTCATCATAGTAGGCTGTTTCTTGCAATAGTTGAGTGAAATAGAGGCGAACCCGCTCGTAGACATGCCCGAAAGTTTGGCGCAGCAGAGGATTAAGACTGGTGGACTTTTCCTGGTAGTGGTTCTCGTCCACGTCCAGATAGGCCGCGCAGCCCAGGGTCGCAAAGTGATAAGGACCCAGACGGGCTTCCCAATGGGGCTCAAGTTTCAGCACCTGTTGCGAGATCTGAGCACATTCCTCGGGCGTCAAAAAGTCATCTTCGCGGACGATGTCCGGCCCAAATTCCATGGCCTCAAGCTCGATTCAGGGCGTGCAGCCTTTGCCTACCGGAGGGATGGGTGTCGCTTTCTTGTTGCTGGTCAAGCAATTCGGCCACCTGGTAACGAAGTTCTGAGGGGTCGACTTGCTGAGCACGGGCGTATGCCCAGCCGTCCTGGTCGCTGCGCAACTCCATCTGGTGATGCAGACTGCGCAGGTCCTGTTTCAGAGCGTAGCTCAGCAGAGGCTGGGAAACAGCCTGCTCCAGAGCCTCAAAACCCATCATGGCGATGTCGTCCCGGTTGCGGCCATGGCTGAGCTCGTGCCCCACCACGAAGTGCAGCCTGGCCTGGCGGGATGGGTCCAAGTAGCTGCTGGATACGGCCACACCGCCAAAGGTTGCGCAGGCATCCAGCTCTTCGGACTGAATCACCCAGACTTTGCTGGGAATCGGCAGGCCAGCCTGCTGACAGCCGGATTCAACCTGGCGCGTCAGACCCGCGTGGGTTCTCGTGCGCAGGGCTTCGGCCGCTCGCAATTCGGCTTCGGGGCTGACCATGGCCTGAGCCACCCGGCCCGCCAGGGCTGCGGCCTGCAAAGGGGGCAGGGCGCCCAGGGCCATCTGGAAGGCCTGCTCCACATTGGCCGGAGCCACCTGGGTCGGCACCAGTTGCTGCACTTCCTGGCAATAACGCTGACAAAACACTTCCGAGTTGAGGCTGGCTTCTTCGGTGGGCTCACACAGACCGAGTTTGACCCCCAGATCGCGAATCAGGTTGGGTTCTTTGACCCGCGTAAAAGTCAGAGCCTGGGGGTGGTAGCCAGAGGAGATTCGCATTTCACCCGTAGCTTAGCCGGGCCCGCTGAAAAAGTCCTGATCGGGTCCTTGGACCGATCTGCCCGAGCCCGGTCCCGGGTTATGCTTCAGGATACGTCAATTTCTGGAGGCCTTCATGGATAAAGCTCAGTTGGATGCAATGAACAGTAAGGTGTTGGCCGAGTTTCGCGCCAATCACGGCAAGGTCGGGGGGATGTTCGAAGGCTTCCCGATGGTGTTGCTGCATCACAAAGGCGCCAAGAGTGGAATCGAGCGCATTTCCCCTCTCGTCTACAGCCAGGATGGCGATCGTTACGTGATCATTGCCTCCAAAGGCGGCGCTCCCAGCCATCCCGACTGGTATCACAATCTGCTGGCCCACCCCGATACCCAGATCGAAGTGGGCGATGACACCATTCCCGTCCGCGCCGCCCTGGCTGAAGGCCCCGAGCGGAAGCGGCTCTTTGACGCCCAGGCGGCCCTGATGCCCAATTTTAAGGACTATGAGAAGGCTGCGGCCGGGGTTCGAGAGATTCCCGTTTTCGTGCTCAGCCCGCGCTAAAAATTCGCCCCGTTCGGGGTAGTGTTCACCTATGCACCATTCCTAAGAGTGTGGTATACGTGTGAATATGACATACGCATTCACACTTAAAGACCCTTTGAGCGGGAGGAATCGTACCGAACCGGTGACCGGCCGACAGCTCGAAGTGCTGTCTTACTACCGTCGCTACCTTACAGCGCACCACTGCGCCCCGGTACTGAGGGAAGTCTGCCAGTATTTCGGAATCTCCTCGACCCATGGAGCCTTGCGGCATTTGCAAGCCCTGGTGCGCAAGGGCATGCTGATGCCCGTGACCGGGACCGGGGGTCGGGTGCGCGGTTACACACTGACCGAGGCCGGTCGCCTGGCCACTGACCCTTTGACGATGGGCGATTTGCCGCCCGTGACCAGCCGCCAGAACCGATGCTTGTTGCGCAGACTGGCTCAGGCCGTCGAATAGCCACCACAGGTGGGCAGGAGGCGGAGGGGGATGCAACAAAAACACTGATGGTTTGAATGCGCAATCTAGCTTTGAATTTACCTTAAACGGAAGCCCGGTCCGTATCACCGGCGAATCGACCAATCAGTCTTTGCTCGCCTATCTGCGCGCGCACGGCTACACGGGCAGCAAAGAAGGTTGCGCGGAAGGCGATTGTGGGGCCTGTACGGTGGCCGTAGTCGACCGCGACGCCACTGGCAAGGCGACCTATCGCGCCATCAATAGCTGCATCGCCCTGCTGCCCAGCCTGGCCGGCCGCGAGGTGGTCACCGTGGAGGGTATTGGCGCTCCCGACGCCCTGCACCCGGTTCAAGAATGCATGGTGCGCCAGTACGGGTCCCAGTGCGGCTATTGCACGCCGGGCTTCGTGGCCTCGATGTTCGAGGGTTACTATCGAGAGGACATCAAGGAGCCCTGGCAGGTCAATGACCAGCTCAACGGCAACCTTTGTCGTTGTACGGGTTACCGTCCCATCCGCGACGCTTTTCTGGAGGCCAGAGGCTGCCAGTTGGAGCACGACCCTTTCCGAGAGCGGCTGTGCCAGGCCCCCCCCACTTTGCAGGTTCTGGACTATCAGAGCTCCAGCCAGCGATTTTTCCGACCGACAACGTTGCAGGCTCTGCTGGACCTGCGCGCTCAGCATCCTGAGGCCGTGCTGGTTTGCGGCGCCACTGAATTAGGCGTTTACATCAACAAAGCCAATAAGAACTACCCTTTGCTGATTTCCACCGAAGCGGTGGCCGAACTGACCAGCATTCAGCGCCGAGAGGATGCCCTGGTGGTGGGGGCCTCTGCTCCCTTGACCGCCCTGGAAGAGTCCCTACAGGGTGAATTCCCGCAGATTCAAAAGATGTTGCTGGTCTTTGCCTCGCGTCCCATCCGCAACCGGGCCAGCCTGGGCGGCAATCTGGTTACCGCCTCGCCCATCGGCGACATGGCTCCTGTTCTGCTTTCTCTGGATGCTTCGGTGCAATTGGCCAGTCGTTCCGGTCAGCGCAGCCTGCCCCTGGCCGACTTCTTCGTGGGCTATCGCAAAACCGTGCTGGCTTCGGACGAGGTGATGGTTTCGGTCACCATTCCCAGGGTGCCCGCCTCTCCGTCTCGACTGGTCAACTCCTACAAAGTCTCCAAGCGCCGCGAGCTGGATATCGCGATTGTTTCAGCTGGATTTTGCTTGGAACTGGACGAGGCCGGGCTGGTGCGGCAAGCTCGCCTGGCTTACGGCGGAGTGGCCGCCATGCCCTCGCGTGCCCGTCAGACCGAGTCTTTCCTGCTGGGCAAGCGCTGGGATGCGACCACGCTGGAAGATGCCAAAAAGCTGCTGGCTCAGGAGTTTTCGCCCATCGACGATGTTCGGGCCGGAGCCGAATTCCGCCGCCAATTGGTGGTCAGCCTGCTGGAGAAATTCTGGCTGGGTGAGGAGAGCGCCGCTCAGGATGAACCCCTCAATTTTTGCGCCGGCAAACAATACGCCGAAGCCGGACCGAGTCGCTCGCTGAAGCACGATAGCGCCGTCGGCCACGTGACCGGAACGGCTCAATACGTGGACGATCAGGCCAGCAAGCGGCCCATGCTCGAGATGTGGCCGGTGCTTTCCACCCAGTCCCACGCCAAGTTGACCAAACTGGACATCAGCGCGGCTCAGAGCATGTCCGGCGTGGTGCGCGTGCTGACCGCCAAAGATGTGCCCGGCCTCAACGACATCGGCGCTATTCGCCAGGATGAGCCGCTTTTTGCGGACGGTGAGGTTCACTATCACGGCCAGGTTATGGCGGTGGTGGTGGGGCGCAGCCTGGAACAGTGTAAAGCCGCCGCCCGGGCGGTAGTGGCTGAGTACGAGCCGCTGCCCCAGGTGCGCAACGCACGCGAGGCCATCCTCCACAACTCCTTCCATACCGAACCTCACATCATCCGTCGCGGGGATGTGGAGACGGCCCTCAAGAACAGCGCTCACAGGCTGAAAGGTGAGTTTGAGCTGGGCGGCCAGGAGCACTTTTATCTGGAATCCCAGGCCGCCTGGGCTGAACGGGGAGACGATGGGGATGTCTACGTTTGCTCATCCACTCAGCACCCCTCCGAGATTCAGGCCGTCGTGTCGCACGTTCTGCATCTGCCCCGCAACAAAGTGGTGGTGGAATGCCCACGCATGGGCGGCGGCTTCGGCGGCAAAGAAACCCAGGGCAATGGCTGGGCATCTCTGGCGGCCTTAGCGGCCTGGGTGACCGGCCAGCCGACCCGCGTCCAACTGGATCGCGACGTGGACATGACCGTGACCGGCAAGCGCCATCCCTTCTACGGCAACTACGAGGTTGGCTTTGACGCGGACGGGCGCCTGACCGGCGTCCGGGCCAGTCTGGTTTCTGATGGCGGCTGGGCCCTGGACCTGTCCGAGTCTATTCTGGACCGGGCCCTGTTCCATTTGGACAACTGCTATTACATTCCGGCCGTTGAATTCACCGGTCGGGTGGGCAAGACCAACAATTGCTCGCACACTGCTTATCGCGGTTTTGGTGGACCTCAGGGCATGGTCTACATCGAGGAGATCATGGATCGGGTGGCTCGTCACTTGGGGTTGCCGCCGGAAGTGGTGCGTGAACGCAACCTTTACCACGGCCAGGGCGAGACCAACACGACTCATTACGGACAGCATCTGGACGACAATCGCATTCCCGCTATCTGGGCCACGCTTCGCGACGAGCAAAAGCTGGCCGAGCGGCGTGCGGCCGTGGAGGCCTGGAATCGAGAGCATCCGCATAAAAAGCGCGGATTGGCCATGACCCCGGTGAAGTTCGGCATTTCTTTCACTGCTTCGTTCCTCAATCAGGCCGGGGCGCTGGTGCTCATCTATCGGGACGGAACCATCCAGGTCAATCACGGTGGAACCGAAATGGGGCAGGGCCTCTACACCAAAATTCGGGGCGTGGTGATGCGCGAGCTGGGCGTCTCGGCCGAGCACGTGCGCGTCATGAAAACTCGCACCGACAAGGTTCCCAATACCTCCGCCACGGCCGCCTCCAGCGGTGCCGATCTCAACGGCGCCGCCGTGCGCGCCGCTTGCGAAACCCTGCGTCACCGTCTGGCCGAGGTGGCCGTGGACATGCTGGCCGATCAGGGTCGACCGGCCTTCCCCGAGGAGCTGACCTTTGCCGACGACCAGATCGGCGAACTGCCCTTCAGTCAGGTGGTGGATCGTGCCTATATGCGCCAGATCTCGCTTTCCGCCAACGGATTCTACCGAACGCCCGGACTGGCATACGACAAGCGCAAGGGTCATGGCATTCCGTTCTATTACTTTGCCTACGGGGCCGCCATCACGGAAGTGGAAGTGGATGGCCTGACCGGAATGAAGCGCGTGTTGCGGGTGGACATCCTTCACGACGTGGGTGAATCTCTCAACCCCAGCGTGGACCGCGGCCAGGTGGAAGGCGGCTTCGTGCAGGGTATGGGTTGGCTGACCGGCGAGGAGTTGAAATGGAACCAGGATGGCCGCCTGCTTTCCCACTCGGCCAGCACCTATCAGATTCCCTCCATCGGAGACGCTCCGGCGGAGCTCAATGTCTCGCTGCTTAAGAAAGCTCCCCAACACGGGGTGATTCACGGCAGTAAGGCGGTGGGTGAGCCCCCCTTTATGCTGGCCATCTCCGTGCGTGAGGCCATTCGCGAGGCAGTGGCTGCCTTCGCCCCCGAGAAACCGAGAGAGGTTCCCTTGCCTTCACCCGCCACTCACGAGGCCATTTTCGCCGCTATTCAGGCGGTGCGAGTGGCTTCGGTCGCCGAAACCACAGCCTGAACTGGTCGCCGCCAGCCGCTAGGCGGACTGGCTCAGCTGTTCAGCCAGGTAGCGGGTGGCCGCCTTGGCTCGCTGGAGGGCGTCGGCCATTTTCATGGCGGCCGTGAAACTGTATCCCAACTCCTCCAGAAGCTGGTCGGCGGCTTCCTTGAGATGGTAGCAGACGGTGCGGTAAACGTCCTGATAGACTTCGTCCTCGATCGCCTGCAGCTGGGTCAGGTCGGTATTGATTTGGGGTGCGCTCCAGATCACCAGGGTTTGCTCCAGCTCCTTCGGCAGAGTCTTGGGTTTGAGCAGAATTCCGTCCTTGACCAGGTAGAGGCGTCCCTCTCGATTTCGATTGATGTCCAGCGAAAGGTAACCGCTCAGGGTGATGGCGCCCAGGGCCCGATTATAATCCGGCCAGATCTCCAGGACCTCGTCATTGCGTTCGATGCGCGAATCAAATCTGGAATAGCCCGGCGTGGATTGGCGCAAGTGCGACTTCCAATCCCTGGTGCTCAACCAGTCGGGCCCGACCCACTGCTGCAGAAACAGATTTTGTCCCTCAGGCTTGGCCTTGAAACCATTGCGCTGCAGCACGTAAGGGAGGCGCAGGGAGTGGTCCATCAAGCCCAGACCGGGACCCACCACCAGACGCTCCACGGCAGTGTAGGGAATGGCTGGCTTGGGACGAGTCCAGAGGGCGGGCACGTAAACCCCCAGCCTCAGTCCCGGAGGCTTGTTGATCACCGGGTCATTCAGCAGTCGGTTGTCCAGACGCACCGCCAGAGGGGCGTAACGACCCAACTCTTGCAGCAGCAAGCTTTCTTCCAGCTGGAGCCGGGATCGGCGCAGGTGAGTGAGCAGGGAGGGCGTGAACTGCCATTGTCTGGAGATTTCGATGGCTGCCAGCGGCTCGGGCAGAAAGGGGAGACCGGCTGCTCCGCGCTCAACCTGCCAGCTCTGCTTGCCCACCTTCATGACCATTTTGATCTCCGGTATGGTGCTGGCCGCCTGCAGAGCCAGCTGCAAATGTCGTGTTCCCGGCTGGGAAGCGGCATTGGACTTGAGCCACGGTTCCCATTCCAACGGGCTGTTGGGACGGAAGCAGACACTGGTTGTGTTCAGAAACTGGCGCACTTTGAATTCGCTGGCCCCCAGCGCCGTGGCCGCCTGCACCAGCTTGACCAGCCACAGGCCGGGGCGCTCGCTCTGATACTGGGCCAGCTTGTCCAACGAGCGGCCTTCATCCAGCGAAAACTGGCCGCTGGAGTCGAACTGAGCCTCAAAGATCTCGTTGGCCAGAAACGCTTCGATATCTTTGAGGGCCATCTTGAGGGCCTAAGGCTGAGAGCGCCGCCGAGGTAGGGCCGGGCGCAGCACGCAGATTTCAAGCAACAGGGTGATATAGTGCCGGGCGAAGCGGTCCAGACTATCGAAGGCCTCCTCCGGAAAGCGGTTGAGGGTGTCGGTATAGAGCCAGCCCAGGCATTCTCCGGCGCCGTCCCGGAGTGAGGCCATCAGCACATGGCGGCCGCGCCGAAGATCGCTGTAAACACCCACAAAGCGTTCCGCAATCTCACCGAACTCGAAAAGCAGCGTATCCAGCTCTTCGTAAGTCAGCCCAAAAAAGGTCTGAACAATGGCCACGGCCGACTCTTCGTCGCCGTGCACCACCAGGGCGCGCTGACCTCCCAGGTCACTTAAAAAGACGGAAGCCAGTTCAGTCAACTCTTCGACCCGATCGGCGTCGGTTACGTCCATTTCCACCCGGACCGGTTCGCTCCGCAGCGGGGGTAATTCCTCGGCCACTCGAGGGGGTAAACGAGAGCGAGCATAGGAAGTGGCCGCCGCCTTCCCGTAAGAGTGAGCTTCAAGGAGACATCCCGGATGCGCATTGAAGAATTGGTGGCTCAGGTTCAGCAGACGCTTGAGCAAGGCACACCCCTGGATCCACTCGAGGATTCCATCCTGGCGGTGTTGGACGCCACAGAAGCCAACCTGGAGGGCTTTCTGGAGGAAAGCCAGGGCGATCCCGAGATGCCGTCCGAAACGCGCGAGCGCCTGCGGGATGCTATGGAGGCCTGTCTGGACAGCCTGGAGCAGATGCAGGACTCACTGCTCCAAGGCAGCCAGGCCCTTCAAGACAGTCTGCAGGACACCCTGGAGAAGGTCTACCGTGTGCGCCAGCTGCAGCTGGAGCATCAGTCAAGTATGGCTGAAGGGCCTACTTCATTCGCGTTCCTGAATCGCCTCCTGCTGCATGCGGGCCGGGGCGATCGGTCCAGGACCCTGGACCTGCTCCATGACCGGCAGAACTTTTTGCAGTTGCTTCGTGAAGAACTCGCGCTGCGCACGCTCGGGCCTCGTGATTCCCTAGTGCTCTTTGAGCTGCAGGCGGTGCTGGATCGGGAAGTCAAAGATCTGGAGAGCTTTCAGGTCGATTTGCTGGCTGCCGCCGGTCGCCTCGCGCCTCTGTTGGCTCGGCCAGCCGAGCGCCGGCCCACCGGTCTGGTGGCGACTTTGGGACTGGAACGCCTGGCCCGCTTCTTAAAGGAATACCACGGCAAACCCGAGGATGGTGTGCAGTCGGCTCTCGGTCGATGTCGCACCGCCCTGCAGGGCACGGTTCCGCCCTCTTCGCCCCCGGCCGCCCTGGCCGCCCTCAACCAGTTGCTCAGGTTGCTGGATCAACTACAGGCGGATTTGCTGGAGGCACCCGAGGGTTTGAGCGACATTCGAGCTCATTCCGCTCAGGTTTTGGCCCTCGGGCAGCAGTTGGAATCGTCACTGGCTCTGAGCCCGGAAGCTCGCTCCTACAGTTCCCAAAGCGAGGGCTTACCCCTGGTGTTTCGCTCGGTTCTGGAGCCTGCCTACGCTCTACAAGAGGGTCGGGGTGATTCTAATCTGGTTCTGGCCGCCGCCCAGCACTTGCAGACTCTGCTGGACAAACTGGACGATGACCATCCCGAACCCTCCGACGATCTGGAAGAGGCCCTGCAGGTTTTGTCCGAGGCCATCGAGGCCCTCCAGGCCGCGGCCGGAAGCGGCGGACCCTTACAGGTCGAACTGGCCGATGCACTGTGCCGAGAGGCGGCGGGAAAATTAAAAGAGGCGGGCATCCGCTTAAAAGAAGCTTAAAATCCGTTGCAAAACGACTTGCAAGGTTTACCTGAACGTAACGCTGCAGACATTTCGCAGGATTAAGCTGAATCCAGAGAATTTTCCTGGAGGTGCCCGAAATGGTTGCAAGATTTCCCGGTCCTGGTGGAATCCAGTGTCCCGAATTCCCACCTAACCCTGGTCCGATCAACGGCGGAGGGGGCCCCATCCATTTCCCGCCCATTGATTTTCCGCCTTTACCTTCACCCTTCCCTGGGGGAGAGGGCGGTTGCCACGGGCCCCACAACCATCACGGTCATCACCACCATAAGCACCACGGTGGTCACAACCCGATGCCTCTGGACCCGCTCAGCTTCCTGGGGGGAGCTGCCGGCGGAGCCCGCGGCGGCGGCTTCATGGTCTGAACCAGAAAAGGCTTTAAAGAAACGCCTCTGTCCTCACGGGACCGGGGCGTTTTTTTCGTTCAGAAGGATTTGGGCGGCTACCAGCCGAGCCACGGGAATGTGTCGCGCGGGCAGGCTGACATAGTCCAGGCCCAGGCGCAGACAGAATTCGAGACTGGCGGGCTCGGCCGCCTGGGCTCCACATGTTCCCAGTTCCAGCCTGGGGCGATGGGCTTTGAGCTGGCGGCTGGCGATTTCCATCAGGGCCCCCACACCGGGCTGGTCGATGGATTGGAAAGGGTCTTTGGGAAAAACTCCCTGTCGCAAGAACTCGGGCAAAAAGCTAAGACACGAGTCATATCGAGAGATGCCGCAGGTGGTCTCGGTCAAGTCTCCGGTTCCAAAAGACAGGAAATCGGCGTGGGGGGCCAGCTGGTCCGCCGTCAGGCAAGCGCGCGGAATCTCCAGCATCGATCCAATTCGCGGCATGGGGAGTCGTTCTTGCTGACAAATTTGGGCGCAAAGCTCGCGGGCCAGTTCCAGCTCGCGAGCATCGCTGACTCCCGGCAGCATGATCTGAAGTTGCACCGGATGATCTCGGGCTGCCCGTAGGCAGGCACGCATCTGCAGTCCCCACAGGCAGGGAAAGAGAATTCCCAATCGTCCGCACCTCAGTCCCTGGGTCGGGCTCAGTTCCTGCAGCCAGTCCCGCAGGAGGTCGGTCCAATACTGCTGGCTCAGTCTGCCCGACTCTTTCCAGTATCGCAACATCAGGCTGACGGGCGCGTCCAGCAGGCGCAAATTAAAGCCAACAGGTCCGGCCGCTTGAAAGAGGACGGCGCACTCCTGGGTCAATTGTTCGGTCAATTGATCGATTTCCGACGAGCTGGTGATGGCCGAGCAGCAAATTTGCCCAAGGCAGGTCTGAAAAAGATCCAGTAGGCGGGGGTTGAGGATCAGAGTGTCCAGTCGAAACAGGCCGACTCCGCCGGCCCCCCAATCCAGGGCCAATTTGAGATCTTCCAGATGGCTGGCGTTGGCTCGAATCTCCAGGCTCCGGTGCTGGTCAGCCCACTCCAACAAGGTCCTGGCCTCGGTGCTGAGCACTCCGGCCTGAACGCTCATCGCTTCGGCAAAGACCTGGCCGCTTTGTGAGTCGAGAGAGAGCCACTGGCCCTCGCTCAGCGGCTGGGGGGAACTGAGAATACAAGGCTTTTGTAACTGGTCGAGAGCCAGCCCGGGAGCTTGGAAAATGAGTGCTCCACTGATCAGGTCCAGGCAGTCTCGATGAGCATAGCCGAGACGGTCGGTCACCAGAATGACGGGTCTCCCAAGGTTGTGCAGGCGCAGGCAACCGGCGTAGTCGTGGGCCACCTGGCCGCTACAAGCACCCCAGCCGTTGCCCTGGCCTCGGCACAAGGCCGTGGCCGAGCCCTTGAGTCGCGACAGTAACATCAGGCGTAAGCATTCGGGGGAAGTGTCCTGCAGGGCCTGACTCTGCGACAGCAGGCCTTCGCTCACCATCTGCACACGAATTTTCAGGGCGGCCGAGGGTGAGCAAGGCAAAGGCTGAAAGGGCTCCAGCTCAAGCTTTCCGTCTTCAATCCGGAAGTGGGTTTGCACAGCCTGCCCCAGCCGCTGCTCACTCTGGCTGGCCTGCCTTTGAATCTGTTCGGCCGCTTCCGGGGCCGCTCGTTGCAGGGCCAACCAGGGCAGCTTTTGTTCGGAGTTGTCCAGGTAAACTTCGGCCGCGGGCCGCTTCAGACCGCTCTCGGCGTTACGCGAGGAATAATGGCCCCAGATTTTCACGGTCGGCACTTTGCTCTACAAGTCGCGTTTCCCCCGCGTCAGTTGCTGGAAGAGAGCAGGCGGGCCCCGTAAGCCGACAGCATGGCGGCCAGGGCCATTCGCTCTAAAGTCCCCTGAATGGAGACCTCGATCAAGGTCTCACCGCCCTGATAGTGTGAGCGCAACTGCTCAGCCAGTTCGGCGGGATAGTCCTTGAGAATGCAATCCAGGGCGAAATCTCCGCCTCCGGCCACAGCCGCGGCCACCACCGAGGCCTGGGAGAGAGAACCCAGGCCCCAGACTCGCCCAAAATTGGGGATATGTAGAGAGTCCGAACGCGTTGCGTGTCGAGCATCCTGGGATAGAAGACTCAGCTCCTCAACTCGAATGTTCTGGCCCAGCAGGCGGTCATAGAGTTCCAGGGCTGTCGGCACATCAGCCAGGGCGGCGTAGAGAGTCAAGCTTGTCTCCTCGAGGTTGGTGACTTCAGCTTAGCTGCGCTGGTGGAAACTCGATTCTGATCTGAGTCCGAATTCGGCCAGTACTCCCGTCCCGTTTACTTGGGCAAAATGCCCTGGCGGCTGCAAGTATCCTGCGCCGACCCCTCAGACCAGGGTGTTGCCACAGGCGTGACAGAAGCGCGCACCGGCTTTGCGAGCCTGGGTTCCGCACTTCATACAAAAGCGCGCCGCTGACTGCTGCGGGGAAGGCGTCGGGCGGGGAGCGGGTGGGGGAGGGGCGGCCTGAACCGGCGGCGGCACTGCTTGGTAACGGGGCGCATAGGGACTGACGAGAATCACTTCTCGAGCCACGGGATCGCTGCCCCAGGGGATGTCCAACCAACCCCTCACCGACCATTCGATGCTGGAGCTTCGGTTGGGAGCGTAGGAGTGATGACTGTCCAGGGCATAGTCGAAGGCTGCGTTCATCATCATTTCCCCAAAGCCGGCGCCGGAGAAATTCTGGGCGTTCTGGCTGGGCGGGGCATTATGGGGAATCTGCAGGCGAAACGGGTGAATCCCTTGCTGATAGTTTCCCTGACCGCTCAGTACAACGGTTTGCTCAAAAATCTGGCGGGTCTGGCGCTCCAAGCGGCGTTCGTGGTGGTGGTGATGATGGTCCTCATCGTGATGGTGGTGGTGCCCAAACTCGCGTGGGTAGCCCATCCATTCCTCGTCGGCCCGGAGCTGGACGCAGGCGCGCCGGCACTCCTTAGGCCGGTGCAGCCTGAACGCGAATCGCCCCTGAACCACTGAGCCGGGGCCAAATTCGTGCCCTTCCAGCTCCAGCCCCACGTCCCCCAACATTCCGCCGAAAAGCCGGTCCATCCCGGGTGCTTAGACGGAACGGGGAGATTTCTTCTTTCTCCTGAACGGGGCGGTATGCTAGACTCGCTTTCGATGGATCACCCCGCTCTCGCGCCCGTGCAAGGCCTCAACAGTCAGGAAGCTCTGGCTCGTCTGGGGGGCAATCTACCCGTTTACCTAAAAATGCTGCGCCGTTTCCTGGAGTTGGAAAGCCTGCCCGCCCAGATCGCCCAGGAACTGAGCCTGGGCCAGGGGGCTGTGGCGCAACGCCTGGCCCACACCCTAAAGGGGGTGGCGGCCAGCCTGGGAGCTGACTCGCTGCAGCAGCAAGCCCTGCAGTTGGAGCAGTGCCTGGGCCAGGGTTCTGACCCCAGCCCGATCCTGGCAGAGGTCCGTCACCAGCTGACGGCTCTGGTGCAGGCGATTCGGATGGCTCTGCCGCCCGAGCCGGAGGCAAACCTTTCAGGCCCGGATTTGCAGCAAGTGGCCCCTCTGGGCGGCAAGATGGCGGCCTGGCTGGAGAGTTTTGATTCCCAGGCCTGCGAGCTTTTGGAGGCGGAACCAATGGCCTTTCGGATGCTGCTCGGATCCCATTTCCTCGAGTTCGAAAAGGCCGTGACCGGTTACGCCTTCGACGAGGCCCTCCAGGTGCTGAGGCAGGCCGCGAGTAAATCGGGAGTGCCCCTGACTTGAGCCGCCTGCTGATCGTGGACGACGAACCCGCCAATATCCAGGCTCTAAACGGAATCCTGCGCGAGCAGGGTTATGCCATCAGCGTGGCCACCAGCGGGCTGCAGGCCCTGAAGGTGTTGAATTCCATTCGTCCCGACCTGATTCTGCTGGACGTGGTCATGCCCGAGCTGGATGGATTTGAGACCTCTGAGCGTCTGAAGCATTCCGCCGAATGGCGCGATATTCCGATCATTTTTCTCACGGCCAAAGCCGCACCGCGCGACATCGTTCGAGGATTCGAATTGGGCGCGGTGGACTATGTGGCCAAGCCTTTTCACGCCCACGAGTTGCTGGCTCGGGTCAAAACTCACCTGGCCATGGACCGGTTGCGCCGCGAGAATGAACGCCTGGTCCGGGCCGAGTCGGAACTGGCTCGTCACCGTTCGGTGGCTGAGATGGTGGCCGGTGTGGCCCATGAGCTCAATACCCCGCTTGGAATCATTAATACGGCTGCCGGCCTGCTCACAAAGTGGGCGGGAGAGCCCGCTCTCGAGGCTCTCAAGGTCACGCCCGAAGGCAAGATGCTGTTGGACGATCTGCTGGATGCCGGCAAACTGATCACTCGCAACGCGTCCCGGGCCCACAAACTGGTGCAAGATTTCAAGAAGGTCTCGGTGCATCAGATTACCGACATTCGCGAACAGGCCGACCTGGCCGAGGTGGTGCGCGACACGGTTCATCTTTTTCAGGTGAGCGCCCCTCGGCAGTCTCTGCAAATTGAGGTCATCAATGGATTGGGCGAGCAGCCGGCCAGCTGGGTGGGCTATCCCGGTTCGCTGTCTCAGGTGCTTTTGAACCTGCTCAGCAACGCTCAGGCCTACGGTTATCCCGATGGGCAGCCTGGTAAGGTGGAAGTTCGGCTGGATCGAGACGGAGAAGGCTATTGCCTGAGCGTGCGAGATTTTGGCAAGGGAATCTCCGCCGAACATCTACCCCGCGTCTTCGACCCGTTCTTCACCACTGGACGGGCTCGTGGGGGCAGCGGCCTGGGAATGTCCATTGTGCACACCATCGTCACCGCCCACATGCAAGGAACCATCCGCCTTCAATCCAGCCCGGGCGAGGGCACCACGGTCCTGATCGGACTGCCCCAGATCGTTCCGGAATCCTGACCCTCAGGGGGAAACCTGTTGGCCTCTCGCGCACAATCCGGGTAGCGGAGGTTTGAAAAAATGCACTTAACCGAATTTCACGTCTTGCTGGTGGACGATGAACCCGATGTTCACGAGATTTCGCGCCTGGCCATGCGTCATTTCAAGGTCTATGGCCTGCCCGTGCGACTGCATTCGGCCTACAGCAAGGCCGAGGCCATCGAGGTGCTCAATGGGCTGACCCTGGGACGCCCGGATATCAGCCTGGCCTCAGTGGCCCTGATCGACGTAGTGATGGAGAGTGACCGGGCCGGTTTGGAATTGTGCGATCACATTCGCAATGTCATGCAAAACCGTTTGTTGCAGATCTGTCTGCGCACCGGTCAACCCGGGATGGCTCCGGAACGAACCGTGCTGGATCAATACGATATCCAGGGTTACCTGGCCAAGGGGGAGGCCACCGAAGACAAGCTCTACACGATCGTGAAGGCAGGTGTGCGCGAAGCTTACTTCTCGGGACTTTCCCACGCCTTGCAGGACTTGCTGCACTACCTCATTCCTTCGGCCAGCTCGCGTGCTGCCATCGCTGAGGCCCTCAAAAACTGGGAACGTCTGGCCCGCTTGAAGTTCAAAGGCGGCCAGGCCGAGACCATCAGCGCCGCTCTTTGCTACATCCTCGAGAACGAGTTCGTCACCGGCCTGGAAGACTGGCATGAGTCGGCCGCCGCCCTGAAGCGACGGGATGAGTTGCTGGCCTTGCCCTCCATTCGCCTGAATGAGGACGGGGACCAGTTCTGTATTGAAGGTCGGGATCTTCTGATTCACATCGCACCCACCCAGGTGAATGCGGAAATTCACTACATGTTGCGTGGCACCGTGCCCCCGCCCGATTGGGAAGTCTTTCTCTATCATCGCTACTTGCGATCGTTCTCGGCTCTTTGGAAACAGGCCGGTTAATTTGGCCAGGCCTCAGATGGGCTGAAAACAAAGTGGGAGAGCCATCGCTCTCCCACTTCCAATTTATACCACACCCGGGGGCTTGCGGCAAGCTCCCAGGTTGGGCCTATTATCGGCAAATGCGAAATGCTTATGTTTTAGAATTTGCGGAAATGAACCGCTCCAACATTTCACTGGTGGGCGGCAAGGCCGCAAATCTGGGTGAATTATCCCGTCTGGAGGACACCGCCGTGCCTTCCGGCTTTTGCATCGCCACCAGTGCTTACCAAGAAATGTTGCGGCGAAATCCGCAGATTGCAACACAGCTGGAACAGGACCCCTTCGAGCCGGCCTCCATTCGAGCCGCCATCGAAGGCATCTCGTTTTGGCCCGAGTTTCGTTCGGCGGTCGCCGCCAGGCTGGCTCGGTTTTCTCCCGATCAGGCCTGGGCGGTGCGCTCCAGCGCCACTGCCGAAGACCTGCCCGGAGCTTCCTTTGCCGGTCAGCAGGACTCGTATTTGAACCAGTGTGGCCAGCTGGCCGTGTTGGAGCATATTCGCAAATGCTGGGCTTCCCTGTTTAGTGATCGGGCCGTGGCCTACCGTGAACGCCAGGGGTTTCCACATTCCCGAGTGCAAATGGCGGTGCTGGTTCAGGCCATGGTCTTTCCGCAGGTCTCGGGAATCTTGTTCAGTGCCGACCCCGTCAGTGGCCATCGCCAGCGAGTCTGCCTGGAGGCCGGCTGGGGCCTGGGGGAGGGGCTGGTCTCAGGTCGGGTGGCCGCCGATCGTTTCACCGTTCGCGAAGGAAAGATTGAGAGCAGAAGGGTTGTCTCCAAGGAGACGGCTATTGTCGCCCTTGAGCCAGGCGCCACGCAGCGAATTGAAGTTCCCGAGTCACAAAGGCTCTCGTCTTGCTTGACGGACGAGCAGGTTCTGCAGCTGGCCGCCTTGGGGAAGGAATTGGAGTCCCATTTTGGCCAGCCGCAGGACCTGGAATGGAGCCTGGTGGATGGAAAGATTCACGTCTTGCAGAGTCGTCCCATGACCGCTCTTTTTCCGCTGCCCGAATTAAACGATCAGGACTTTCACATTTACGTATCCGTCGGCCATCAGCAAATGATGACGGAGGCTATCAAACCGCTGGGTTTGTCGGTCTGGCAGGCAACGGCCGCCCGCCCGATGCATTCCGCCGGAGGCAGACTGTTTGTGGACGTGGCCCCCGACCTGGCCTCGCCGGCCGGGCGCAATGTCATTTTGAACGTGTTGGGCAAATCCGACCCCTTGATCAAGGATGCGATCTCCACCCTCTTAGAGCGCGAGGGCCTGGAAGCTGACCTGCCGGCCCAGGCCGGGCCACCTCCCAACTTTGAGCAGATGATCGATTACGACCCGGGCCTGGTGCCAGAACTGATGGAGTCTACGCGGGCCTCCTTGCATCATTTGGCAAGGCAACTGCTGGTCAAGTCGGGCCTGGAGCTGTTGGATTTTATCCTGCAGGACCTCCAGGAATTAAGAGGGGGAGTCAGTGGCCCCAGGGGATTTTCCGTAATTGTGACCGCTACCAACGCGGCTTACTGGCTCAATGAGAATCTTGAGAACTGGCTGGGGGAGCCCAATGCGGCTCACGCGCTTTCTCTCTCTTTGCCCAACAACGTGACCTCCCAGATGGGCCTGGCCCTGCTCGAGGTGGCTGACTCCATCCGGCCCTTTCCCAAACTGGTCGAGTATTTGCAGACCACCCGGGATGAGGATTTTCTCAGCCAGCTGCCGGCTTTCAAGGGCGGAGAGGCGGCACGGCAGGCCATTTTGACCTACCTGGACCGCTATGGGATGCGTTGCACCGGCGAAATTGACATCACCCGGCCTCGCTGGAGCGAACAGCCGCTGTCGCTGTTGCCGGCTCTGCTCAATCATGTGCGCGCTTTTCCGTCTGGGGAAGCTCAACGTCGTTTTCTGCATGGGCAACAGCAGGCTCAGCAGAAGGAGCAGGAGCTGTTGCAGCGCTTGCGCCAGATGCCCGAAGGCGAGCAAAAGGCGGAGCAGACCCGCAAGATGATCGAGTTGCTGCGCAATTATGCGGGTTACCGGGAGTTTCCCAAATATGCCCTGATTTCGCGCTACTTTCTCTACAAGCAGGCGCTGCTAAGAGAAGCTGAGGGCCTGGTTCAGAAAGAGGTTCTGGCTGCCCCGGATGAGATCTTTTTTCTGACCCTGCAAGAACTGCGCGATTTGCTGGTGACGGGGCAGCTGGACCGGGCGCTCATTCGGCAGCGCCTGCAGGCCTTCCAGTCCTACCAGAAATTGACACCCCCCCGTGTCATGACCTCGCACGGCGAGACCCTGAATGGAAGCTTTCAACGAGACCATTTGCCCGCCGGAGCGCTGGCCGGACTGACGGTTTCCAACGGAGTTGTGGAGGGGCGCGCTCGCGTCGTTCTGACCCTGGCCGAAGCCGAGCTGGAAGAAGGGGACATTCTGGTGACAAGCTGTACCGACCCGAGTTGGACTCCGCTCTTTGTTTCGATTCGCGGACTGGTTACCGAGGTCGGGGGTCTGATGACCCACGGGGCCGTGATCGCCCGCGAATACGGATTACCGGCCATCGTGGGCGTGGCCGGCGCCACCCGATTGATTCGTGACGGACAGAAAGTCCGCCTGAATGCCAGCCAGGGTTATGTGGAGGTGTTGCCTGTCTAAGTCTTCACCATTCATCAACAACTCGCTCAGGCCGGCCGGCTATGCTGAGAACATGACCCGGCTGCGCAGTTTCCTTGGTGATCGCCCACCGCTCTCCGACCCTTGCGGTCGGGCCCCGGCTGGCTGGACTCCCTCCGACCTGAAGGGTGTACCTTCGGCGCGGCGTCCCGGTATGCTGGCGGCTTCCTGGGATGCGATCAAGGGCAAGGCCGAGCGTCCCGACGGACAGTCCTTGACCCCGGTCCAGATCGACCAGATGGCACCCCACCTGGCTCAAAACTTCAACCTCCCGGAAAGCGAAGTGCGTGCCCACCTGTCCGAAGTCGAGCTGTTCCTGGGCGGGCCGGCTGCCAACACTCCCTGGAACGCAGTGACCATTGGCCACGACATTTATGTGCGCAGTCAAGACGAACTGAAAGCCATCGAGTCATACAATTACCGCCGCTGGTTGGTGCACGAATGCGGCCACGTGATGCAGTTTGCCCGTACCCCCGAGAATCTGGACGACACCCACCGGGTGCGTCGATATCTGGGGGCTTACGTGGGGGGGCTGGTGGTGGGTCCACATTGCAGTCCCGGGGCGGTCTTTACCGGCCTGGGGATGTGGTTGAATGAAAACTTGAACCCCTGGAACCACAACAAGACTCACATCGGACTGCAGGAAGCCATGCACGATACCCACGTCATGGAAGCTGAAGCCGAGCGCTCGGCCAAGGCCTTCGCCTAGAGAAACTTGTTCTGGCGCATCCAAGCCAGCGCATCGCGGGTCCACTGGTCGCAATCGGTCCCCTGTTTTCTCACTCCAAAAGCGTGACCACCTTGTTCGTAGAGCTTGAGGGTCACGTTCAGGTGAGCCTTTTTAAGAGCTCGAGCGTAGACTTCCGAATAATGCACCGGATCCACCGGGTCGTCTTTAGCGTGGACCAGCAATGTCGGCGGGATGTCTTTGGAGATTACGATGTCGGTGTTGAGAGCCCGCGAATCCTGATTTTTGTGTCGCATGGTCATGTGACCCGGGTAGACCGGGATGGCGAAGTCGGGCCGGCAACTGACCTGGTCGATCTCGTCCTGGGCGGGGTAGGAGCGCTTGAGTCCATTGGTGCTGGCCAGCACGGCCACATTACCTCCGGCTGAAAACCCCATGACCCCGATTTTGTGGGGGTCAATGTTGTATTCCTGAGCGCGGGCCCGGATGATGGAAATCGTTCTCTGAGCGTCCTGCAGAGCCATGGGCATTTTGGGAGTGACGTGTTTGCCCAACTTGCTGTCCCAATAGCAGCCAGAGTAGGGAACTCGATACTTGACCAGCACGCAGGTGATGCCGGCCTGGTTGAGCCAGTTCGCGATCTCGGTGCCCTCGATACCCATGGCCAGAACCAGGTGCCCGCCTCCGGGAAAGACCAGAATACAGGTTCCGGTCGGGTTCTTTTTGGGAGCGTAGACCGTGTAGGTCGGGTTGGATACGTTGGTGACCGGCTTGCCCGACAAGGACTCGGGGTCCTCCAGTTTGCGAATGCCGCCGGCCAGCACGGGCGAGTGAGACGGCCAGATGGGAATTTGCTGAAGCCCACCCTTGGGAGCCCACTCGTCGGCGATGGCGACGCCACTTAAAAGCAGGCCGATGAGAACTTTTTTCAACATTCCACTCTCTTCAGGGGGCGACGAAACTTACCTGGGTCCGCCAAAAGATTTGTTCGAGAAGGATTTGAGCCATCTCAGCAGCGCGTGGGCTCCATGTGTTTAGCCTCGGCTGGGGGCCGGACAACAGTCTGGAGCGCAGGTGACAAAACTGTCGCCCGCTTCGCATCGCTCCTCCACCAGGTCCACGATCATCGAGACAAAACGGGGGTCCACTCCCACCGTGGCCACTCGCCGAAAGCCCATTCCCAGTTCTTCGGCCAGTTGGGCGGCCTCGGTGTCCAGATCAAAAAGCACTTCCATGTGGTCGCTGATGAATCCAATCGGGATCAGCACCACCGCTCGGGTGCCGGCTTCGTGCAATTGGCGCATCCGGTCACAAACATCGGGTTCCAGCCAGGGCTGTTGGGGCGGTCCGCTGCGGCTTTGGTAAACCAATTCCCAGCCACCTTCCACCCCTGAGAGCTGGTGACAGAGCCGGCAAGCTTGCTGCAATTGCTCCTCGTAGGCGCAGTTGCTGGCCATGGAATTGGGAATACTGTGGGCCGTGAACAGCACGGCCGGCTCCTGACCCGCCAATTCGGCCACGGCTCTGGCCAGACCGTCGGCCATGGGCTGCAGGAAGCCCGGACGGGAGAAAAATCTACCGAGTTTGTGTAAGGTTGGAGCTCCCTCACCCAGTTCGGCCCGTGCCTTTTGAATGTCTTCGTGATACTGGCGGCAACCCGAATAGCTGGAGAAGGCCGATGTGAAGAAAGCCAAAGACTTTTTGACGCCAGCCTGCTGCATTTCACGCAGCGTATCGGTCAGATAGGGATGCCAGTTGCGGTTTCCCCAATAGACCGGCAGCGAATGACCGCGGCGCTCCAACTCTGCTCGCAGGGCTGCCACCAGAGCCAGGTTCTGCTCATTGATGGGGCTTTTGCCTCCAAAATGGTGATAGTGTTCGGCCACTTCCAACAGGCGTTCGTGGGGAATTCTGCGCCCGCGGGTGACATTTTCCAAAAAGGGCATCACGTCTTCGTGGGCATTGGGCCCGCCGAATGACATCAGGATCAGCGCGTCATAGTTCATCCCGCTTGCTGCGCGCCTGCTCCTCTGCTTCCTGCCCCGGCCTAAAGATGATCTAGATCAGCGCGGGATAGTGGACAGGGGGGTAGGGTCAGGTTTATGAGTTGGGACTTGAATCAAAAACCGATCCTCGTTTTCTGGGAGACCACTCGGGCTTGCGATCTGGCCTGCAAGCATTGCCGGGCCTCGGCCATGAAAACTCCTCCACCGGACGAACTCAGCCACGAAGAAGGCTTGCGGGTGCTGGACCAAATTGTCGAGTTTGGAAGACCCTATCCAATCTTGATTCTGACCGGAGGTGACGTGCTCAAGCGCTCCGGACTCTGGGAAATGATCAGGGCGGCCAAAGAGCGCGGCATTGCCGTGGCCGTCTCTCCCAGCGTCACTCCCTTGCTGACCGAGGAGGTGCTGCAACGCTTCCTGGCCGCCGAGGTCTCGGCCATTTCCTTCAGTCTGGATGGTTCCGATGCTGAGGGTCATGACGCGCTGCGTGGCGTGCCCGGCACCTGGGAACGGACTCTGCAGTTGGCTGGCTACGCCGCCGAAATCGGGCTGAGAGTTCAGATCAACACCACCGTCATGAAGTGGAATTTAGGTCAGTTGCCCACCGTCTTTCGTCTCATCAAAGAGAAGGGAGTGGATATCTGGGAGGTCTTCTTTCTGATCCACGAGGGTCGGGGTGAGCATCTGGAGGCGGCCACGCCCGAGGAATGCGAAGGCGTGTGCCAGTTCTTGGCCGAGGCGGCTGGCTACGGCTTGACCGTGCGCACAGTCGAGGCCCCTTTCTTTCGTCGCGTGGTCCAGCAGCACAAAAATGGCCAGATGCAGCCCAATCCACTGGGCGCGGAACTGGTCGAAGAGTTGCACCGCCAGCTCGGTCCGCCCGACAAGCGTCCACAGAGTCGCAGTGCCCTCACTCGGGACGGCAACGGCCTGTTATTCATCAGCTATCGAGGCGACGTGACCCCCAGCGGATTTTTGCCGGTGGTGGCGGGGAATCTGCGCGAGCAGACGTTGGCTGAGATCTATCGAGAACAACCCGCTTTTGTGGCTTTGCGCGCGGCCGAGTCTTTTCTCGGGCGCTGTGGTTCCTGCGATTTCCGCCAGTTGTGCGGAGGTTCGCGGGCCCGCGCCTACACCACCAGTGGCAACTACCTGAGCGAAGATCCCGCCTGCGCCTACACGCCGGTAAATTAGGAGTTTCACGACCATGGCAAAATCCATCACCATCCTGGGCGGCGGCATCAGTGGCCTGGCTTGCGCCTACTGGCTGCGCCAGAATCAGCCGGAGGCCCAGGTGACCCTGCTGGAGCGCTCCGCCACGCTGGGGGGCAAGATCTCCAGCCACAAAGTCGGTGGCTTTCTGGTGGATGCCGGACCCGATAGCTTTGTGACTCATCGGCCGGGAATGTTGGAGTTTTGCAGGGAGCTGGGTTTGGAATCGCGGCTCAGTCGCTCCCGCGGCGAATTCGCTGCCACCTACGTGTGGGACCAGGATCGTCTGATCAAGTTGCCTCCCGGACTGCATATGGGAATTCCCAGTCGCCCCTGGACGGTGCTGATGAGTCCGCTGCTCTCGCCCATGGGAAAGCTGCGTCTGGCCATCGAAGGCTTGCTTCCTCAAGCCGATTCCAGTGATCCGGATGAAAGTGTGGGCAGCTTCATTCGCCGGCGTCTGGGTTCAGAGGCCCTGGCCAAACTGGTCGGTCCGCTCAGCGCCGGCATTTTTGCCACCGACCCGGAATGCCTCAGCCTGCAGGCCACCTTTCCCCATCTGGCCCAGTATGAAAAGAAGTATGGCTCGCTCACTCGAGCTCTATGGAGCGCCCCTCAGCCTTCCAGCGGGGCTGCATTCCACACCTTTGTTGGCGGCATGGGAGAGCTGATCGAGCGACTGGTCCAGCGATTAGAAGGCTCGCTGCATTGCCAGGTGGACATCCAGAACGTCAGTCGAAACTCCGAGGGCGCTTGGGTGGTGCGCAGCCAGGACGGAAGCAGCTGGGTCAGCCAGGCGTTGGTGCTGGCCATTCCCACCCCCGAGATCGCCCGTTTGCTCGGAGACCTGGATCCGGCCCTGGCCGAGACTTTGGGGGAGATGCGACTCTCATCGGCCGCGGCCGTGCACCTGGGCTTTGACCGCTCGCAGATTCTCAACCCCTTGCAGGGCTTTGGATTCGTCTCCAGTTATCCAGCCAATCGACCGCTGGTCGCGTGTACCTGGAGCAGCCAGAAGTTCCACAACCGGGCACCCCAGGATGGAGTGTTGCTGCGAGGATTCCTTCGCAATCAACCGGATTTCGACGTGGATGCGGTGAGCACTGGCGAGCTGGTGGCCACCGCACTGGGCACCCTGCGTCCGCTGTTGGGGATCGAGGGCGAACCGCTCATGACCCGGGTGCAGCGCTACCCCCAGGCCTTTCCCGAGTATCGCGTGGGCCATCTGCAGAGGATGGCCGAATTGGACGAAAAGCGCCAGCAGCATCCCGGGCTGTATTGGATTGGCTCGGCCTTTTCGGCCGGCGGCATTCCCGAGTGTGTGGCCCAGGGTCGGCGGGTGGCTGAAAAAATCGCTCTGGAAGTCGCTCAGGCCGAGCCGGCTCAGGCCAAGACTTAACGGCTTTCAGTTGGCGTCACGGCCGCCTTCTGATCCGGTCTTTTCAGCATGACCAGGGCCAATGAAAGCAGAGTGAACAGCAGACTGACTCCCAGGGCCAGCTGGTTGTAGGCCCCGATCCCATTCTCGGGATGAGCTCGCAGCAGGCGGCCGATGGCTTCTTCCTGCACGATCGGCCCGAGGCTGCCCATGCCGTTGACGATGCCGGCCACGGCGATACCGTTACGCGCTCCTCCAACCTCCACCGCTCCCGCCCCGCTCAAGAGCATGTCCGGGCCATACAGCATAAAGCCCACCAGCCCGCAACCCAGGGCCACTTTCAACGGGGTATCGCCCCATCCCAGCACCAGTGCATAACCGGCCACCATTCCCAGCGACAGGGCCAGAGTCAAACGGGCCCAGTTGCCGCCAAAGGAACGGTCCAGCAGCCAGCCGGCGCAAGCCGCCCCCAACAGCCCGGCGAAGTCGAAAATGCCGGAATAGCTGGCCGCCTGGGAGGCGGAAATCTCGAATTTCAGGGCCAGAAAAGAAGGCAACCAAGAATCCAGAGCATAGCGCAGGAACTTCAGGCAAAAAAAGCTCACCCCCATCAACAGCACCAGTGGATTGGTGAGCTGGCTGAAGTAGTCGGCTCGCGCACTGGTGCTGGCTGGTTCGTGATCCTCGAGGATGGCCTCCAAGCCCACCTGTTGTGGGTTATTGCGTTGCCAGGCGTAGAGTAGCAGCCAGATCAATGAGGTCGCTGCCGAAAAACCTATAAAGGAATAGCGCCAGCCGAAATAAGCCAGCGTCAATGCCCCCACGTATTTCACGGCCAGGTTGCCCAGCATGTAGCTGCTGGCCCATATGCCGATGTAGCGACCCCGCTCTTGGGGACGGAGCCAGGCACTGAGCGAGCCCAATGCACCCGGCCAGCCGCTGGCCTGAACCAATCCGTTTAAGAACATGATTATCAAAAAACTACGGTAGGAGTTGGAGCATCCCAGCAAGGCATTGCACAGGATGGAGACCCCCAGGCCACCCAGCAACAGCACCCGTGGTCCCCATTTGCGTCCCAGCCAACCATTGGCGAACTGCCCGATCATGTAGGCCACCAGAAAGGCGGTCCAGATATGGGCCGTGTCCGCCAGTTCCCAGCCCAGACTTTCGGCGATGGGCTTCTTGGTAATGCCAAAGAGCTTGCGCGTTAAATAGTAGCCCGCATAGCCAAAAAAGGTGGAAACCAGGACGCGTCGGCGCCATTGGAGATGCTGCGGACTCAGGGGTTGGGACATGGCGCTCGGGAGGTTCGCAGCCCGCGGCGGAACGGCCTGCGTGCCTATGAATCGGATGTTCATGAAATGTCAACAAGGTTTACATGATGGCAATGAACTGCGACTGGCTGGGGCGCTGTTGACAACCGAGACTTGAACTATGCAAATCGAAAAAACCACCCGCGCAACCGCATCCAGAGAAACACGCATTGCAGCCAGACCGGCTCCAACCGCCCGGCCAGAAGAAGCTCCTCGGGAGCGTGCCAGCCTCTCGAACGAACCGGAAGGTCCGGCCAGGTCTCCCATCAATTTTGGCTCCTGGGCCAGCCCGGGGCGGGCTCTAAGAAGGGGCGTAGAGGCGGAGCCTCAGGTGCGCGACCTGCAGAAAGCCCTGAATATCAAGGCTGATGGTAAGTTTGGTCCTCAGACCGAGCAGGCCGTGCGAGATTTTCAAGAAAAGCACCGGCTCAAGGCTGATGGCCTGGTGGGCAAGGCCACGGCTGAGGCCTTAAACGCTGGTCGCCAGCAGAACTCGCTCGGCTCCTCTGCTCCCGTCAGCGGCCCCCGGCCGCAGGGGCCAGCCCGCAAAGTGGACTCCTTCTCCTTCAGCTCAGAGCCCCAGAGTCCTCAGGCGGTCAAGGATCTGATTGAAAAGAACAAGGCCGCTGGTAAAACCACCATGATCGGCATTGACCCCAACAACGAGCCGGCCAAACAGCAACAGATCGCCAAAATCGCCCAGGCCAATGGTGCTCAGACGCATAAGTACCTGGAAGGCCCGGGTGGACCCACGGGCGATGGGCCCAATCCCAAATGGGAACGCAGCGAGTACGAACGAACTCGAGCCTTGGCCGCCAGGGAAGGCATTCAGCTGCCCAAGCCACCAGATGGGCAGAGGCACTTCAATGTGGACGACCGCAACCCCGCCATGAAAGCCTGGAATGACCAGGCCTGGCAGCAGCAGGCCATCAAACAGGCGCGAGAGGCCAAGAAGGAAGGCCACTCCTCGGTGGAGGTGGACAATATCAATCGTGATTTCAAAGGCCGCGATAATTCCGATGAGGCCAAAGCCGTTCGCGCCATGGATTTTTACAGCAAGTATGCCAGTCAATTCAAGAATGGGGACATGCCCACTTTGATGCTGAAGAATCTTTCGGAGCCAGAACTGAAGGCTGTCGGGTCGGCTATCCGTGACAACAAGCTGCCTCGAGCCATGTTCTCGGATTTCTCGATTAATGAATACCAGGCCAAGATGAAGCCGGGTCAGGAGCGGAATGAGATGATGCGCGATCTGAGCTCCCGCGAGGCCTTGACCCGCCAGTTGGGAATATCACCTCTGCGCAGCGGCGATACCGAGCATTATGCGGCCCGAAGTTAGGCTTTGAGGCTCATTCCTGCCAGCTTGCGAGAACCTACCTGAGTCTTCAGCCCCAGGAAGGTTCTCGCAAGGACGAGAACCTCCGAAGCTGTGAGTTCGAACTGGATAGACAGTTTTTGTTCAGCTCAGCAGTTTATGCCCCACGGCCACTGCTATCTCTGGAATCCCGGCTTGGTCATGCTGCACGGCCTTTCGGACCTGATGATCGCGCTGGCCTACACCTCCATTCCCCTGACGCTGCTCAAGTTCGTGCGCCTGCGCAAAGACATTCCCTTCAACTGGATGTTTCTCTGCTTTGGCCTGTTTATTGTGGCCTGTGGCTCTACCCATTGGATGGAAATCTATACTCTGTGGTATCCCAGCTACTGGGCGGCCGGCGTTCTCAAAGCCATTACGGCGGTGGCCTCGGTGTTGACCGCCATTTTGTTGATTCGCTTACTGCCCAAGGCCCTGCAGTTGCCCACTCTGGAGCAATGGCGTCAGGCCAACGCCGCTTTGGAAGCGCGGGTGGAGGAGCGAACCCGGGAGCTGACCTTGAGAAATCAGGAACTTGCTCACCAGGTGGCCGAGCGGACCCGGGTCGAGATGGCCCTGCGCGAGAGCGAGGCCCTCAAATCCGCGGTCATGGCTGCCGCGCTGGACGGCATTGTGCTGATGGATCAGGAGGGGAAGATTCGTGACTTCAACCCGGCCGCCGAGCTCACGTTCGGCTACTCCCGGGCGGAAGTGCTCGGTCGTCCGCTGTCCGAGGTGCTGATCCCCCCCTCACTGCGGCGCCAGCACGAGCAGGGCCTGGCCAATTATGGGATGACCGGGGTCGGTCGGGTCTTGGGCCGTCGTGTCGAATTAACCGCTCTCCACCGCGATGGTTCGGAGTTCCCGGCCGAGGTGGCGGTGGTCCGGATTCGGGCTGAAGGCGGGGCGATGTTTACCGGCTACATTCGAGATATCAGTGAACGTCGCCGGGCCGCCGAGGCCGAGGGCTTGAGGCGGGCCAAGGAAGCAGCCGAAGAAGCCAACGCCGAGCTGGAATCCTTCAGCTATTCGGTGGCCCACGACCTGCGGGCTCCTTTGCGCGCCATCAGCGGTTTCAGTAGCGAGCTGCTGGCCGACTGGGGCGAGCGGTTGGACGAATCCGCTCGCAAGGACTTGAATCGAATCGTGGCGGCCGCCGGGCGAATGGCCGAGCTGATCGATGACTTACTCTTGCTGTCTCGAGTGGCACGCAGCGAAGTCCGGCGCGAAACCGTGGACCTCTCAGAGATGGCCCGGAAGATCGCCTCCCATCTCCACGAGAGCGCTCCCGAGCGGGCCGTCGAGTGGCTGGTGGCCGAGCAGCTGGTGGCCGATTGCGATCCGCAACTGATGAGAGCGCTGCTGGAAAACCTGCTGGGCAACGCCTGGAAGTTCACCAGCAAACAACGTTCGGCTCGCATCGAATTCGGACAAACGGTTCAGTCCGGAGTGATCGTCTACTTCGTCGGGGACAACGGGGCGGGATTCAATATGGAGTATGCCTCCAATTTATTCACTCCCTTTCGTCGCCTACACTCGGCTGAGGAGTTTGAAGGCACGGGGATCGGCCTGGCTACCGTGGAGCGCATCATCCGGCGCCACGGAGGAAAGGTCTGGGCCGAATCCGCCGAGAACGGAGGCGCCACATTTTACTTCAGTCTGGCGCCGCTGGAAGAGAGAGGGAGTGCGAGTTGAGTCAAAACGTCATCTTGCTGGTTGAGGACAATCCCGACGATGAGGAGCTCACCATTCGCGCCCTGAAGAAGAACAATATTGGAAACACGGTGGTGGTGGCCCGGGATGGGGAAGCCGCCTTGAACTACCTCTTGGGCCAGGGACCTTACGCTGGCCGAGATGTGCTGGACCTTCCCCAGGTGGTGCTGCTGGATCTGAATCTCCCCAAAGTGAACGGTCTGGAAGTCCTCAGGCGCGTTCGTGCCGACGAAAGGACTCGGCTCCTTCCGGTTGTGGTGCTGACCTCTTCCCGCGAGGACGAGGATATGATCAAGAGTTACTCTTCCGGTGCCAATAGCTACGTGCGCAAGCCCGTGGACTTCGCCCAATTTACCGAGGCGGTGCGTACTCTCGGTTTGTTCTGGCTGTTGCTCAACGAAGTTCCTCGCCGAAGCTACTAGATGATCCTGGCCATCCACGTCCCCACGGCGATTTTGGAGCTGCTGGAAGGGGAGGGGCTGCCCATTGTGCGCGCCGCCTCCGCCGATACGCCCGCCGATCTGATGATCACCGCTTCCCTTGAGACCTTGCTCCAGCTCAGGGGTCGGGCCGAACTGGACACAACCCCCATCGCCTTGCTGGGCGCTTTTGACCCGCAGGCGGCCGCCCGGCCCCTGGTTGAGATGATTCCTGTTCATCCAGCTGAGGAACTGGTCTGGCGGCTCCGTAAATCCCTCAATTCCATCCTGGCCGTGCGACATCTTCAGGAGCAGCTGAAAGTTGCCACCCAGGAGTTGGATTCCCTGATTTACGCTGTCTCCCACGATGTGCGGGCTCCTGTGCGCGCCATCGCTGGATTCAGCGAGATTTTGCAAAGCGAGCACGCCCTGGGCCTGAATCAGGACGCCCGCCACTGCCTGGAGCGGGTCTGCTCCAGCACCGCTCGCCTTTCTGCCATGTTGGAGGACCTGCTCTCGCTCTCCCGTCTCTTGCGGCACGAGCAAAAGCTTCAGGAAATTGATGTTTCGGGGCTGGTCCGACAGATCGCGGAGAGCTTTCAAGCTCAGGAACCCGACCGGCAGGTTGAAGTCACCGTTCAGGACGGCCTGGCCTGGCGGGCCGACCTGCGACTGACACGCATTCTCTGGGAGAACTTGCTCAGCAATGCCTGGAAGTTCACGGCTCCTCAGGCTCAGGCTCGAATTTGGGTGGAAATGCAGGGCTCTGAATATGTCGTTCGAGACAACGGAGTGGGTTTTGATATGCGCTACGCGGATCGACTGTTTACGCCTTTCCAGCGCATGCACGGCGCGGAATTTCCGGGGCGCGGGGTCGGCCTGGCCATGGTAGGGCGGATTCTTTCCAGCCTGGGGGGAAGCATCCGAGCCGAGGCCAGTCCTGCCCAGGGAGCCTCTTTCTTCTTCAGCCTGCCCTGAATCGTCAATTCGTGATCCAGCTAAAGGTTCTGTCGTCCAAAGCCGATTAAGGTGAGCACAGAGAAGAGGTGTTCTTTCATTGGCTCTCGTGGAAATTACAATTGAAGATAAAGTGGGCACGCTGGCTCTGAACCATTATGCTCGCAGAAATTGCCTCAGTCAGGCCTTGATTGAAGAGTTGCTGGCCGGCTTTACTGCCTTCGAGCACGCCGGCATCCGCGCAGTGGTTTTGACCACAAGCAGTGCTGAGACCGTCTGGTCGGCCGGCCACGACGTGAGCGAACTTCCGCGGGCGGATGTGGACCCGCTGCCCTACACAGGGCCGCTGGAGCAGCTCCTGCGCATCGTCAAGATTCACCCCGCCCCGGTGATCGGCATGATTCACGGCTCGGTTTGGGGAGGAGCCTGCGACCTGGTCATGAGCTGTGACCTGCTGATTGGCGACCCGACCTGCTCTTTCGCCATCACGCCCGCCAAGCTGGGGCTGCCTTATAACGCCTCGGGATTCTTGACCTTCCTGTCGCGACTACCGCTGGCGCTGGTGAAGGAGATGTTTTTCACGGCCGAGCCCCTGAGCGCCGAGCGCGCTGAACGAGCCGGATTGGTCAATGAGATTGTTCCCGAGGAACAGCTCAAAGAGAGAACCTATCGTTTGGCACGGACCATCGCCTCACGGTCGGCTGCTTCAGTTTCGGTCGCCAAACATTCTCTCAATGCCCTCAGTCAAGCTCGCCCTCTGGATCCGGTCCACTTCGAGTGGCTGCAAGGATTGCGCCGCACAGCCTACTTTGGCCCCGACTATCGTGAGGGGATCGAGAGTTTTCTCCAGCGTCGCACCCCCAACTTCGGGTCCGACCCGATCGCCTGGCGTCCCTGACCCGCGCACGAGGTTCGCTTGACGCCATGCACTACACTGAAGTAGCTGCTTAAGTAGCCTCTCCACCGTCCCGCTCTTGTTGGTAGCCACGAGCGCAAGCCAGGTCCTCTACCGGCTATGCGCCCGATCCCCCCGGGCCAGGTCAAGTGCGAAAGGTGTTCTTCCATGCTCTTGTTTGGCGTTGTTTCCACATTTATTGGTGTGCTGGTCATGTGGCAGATTTCTACTATGGTGGGTCTCATTTTCTTGGTGGTTGGCCTGGGGCTGATCGGCAAGCAGTACATCACCCCCGACGCTCCCACCCGTTCCAGTGGCCGGGACTACAGTAGTGAGGCACCCTGCTATAACATCAGCAGTAAGCCTCGCCGTTAATCGGCCGGGGGGCCGCCCGATGTTTTTTCTAAACTGAGCAAACGTTCCACCGCTTGCATGAAGCTGCCGAAGCCTTCCGGCCTCTGGTTGGGTTGCCCCAGCACCCAGTGCTTCAGGGCAGGACTCTTGAGGCGAAACAGGGCTTGCACAGCGCCGGACTGGACTCGGCCGATATGCAAGACCTCACCCTTGAGTTTGACCAGATATTGGCGGTCGGGGAAGGCCTGGCGGAGCTCGTATTCCAGCCGGGCAATATAGATCGAAGGTCCGGACCACTCGAAGCTGCCCTGGATGCCTTCGAGGGCTTCCGACATTCTGGACAGGATGTCGGGGTCATTGTCTTCATAAAGGGTCAGTTCGATCTCGTAACCCACGTGAGCTTTCAAGAGCTCTTTCAACTGGGCCATACTCAGTCGGCGACCGTTCACCCGTAGCCGCAGGCTATGCCCGTCCTGGTGTTCCTCCAAGCGTCCGACCAGCCGTTCGGAAATGAAACGGGCTCCTGGTTTGCCCAAGGTTCCGCTGCGTGGGGGTGGGGGAGCCGGTGCCGGCAAGATTCCGCCTTCGCGGACCGGCAGTTCTTGATATTCTTTGTGCATCTCGCCTGGTTCGGGCCCCTGGCGTCCGATCCTAGCCTGGTCTCTCATCCAACAATTGCCGCACCTTGCTGGCCAGGGTGGTCGGCGTGAAGGGTTTTTGCAGGAAGGCTTCGCGACCCGGCCGGAGGTTTTCCAACTGAATTCGGTCATCGGTGTAACCGCTCACGAAGAGAACGGGCAAATCCGGGCGTTGGGCCCGGAGCTGGGCGGCCAGCTCGATCCCGCTCATTCCAGGCATAATCACGTCCGTGATCAGCAGATCGATAGAGCCCGGCTCGACTTCCAGGGCCAAGCGGGGATTGGATAAGGCCAGCACTTTGTAACCGTAGCCTTCCAGGGCCTTCCCGGCCACGGCCCGGACGGCCTGTTCATCTTCGACCCAGAGCAGAGTCTCGGCACCTGCCGCGGCTTGAACAACCGGTTCCGGAGCCGGGCTCTGAGGCTGCTCGTGAGCCACCGGGAAATTGATGTGAAAGGCGGTACCTTCACCTGGAGAAGAATCCACGTGAATGCTTCCGCCCCAGCGGGTCACTACTCCGTGGACCACCGCCAGTCCCAATCCCGTCCCTTTGCCCAGTCCCTTGGTGGTAAAGAAGGGCTCGAAGATATGCTCCAGCATTTCTCCGTCGATGCCGTGTCCCTGGTCAGCGATCACCAGCCGAACCAGGTCCGGGTCGCGCTGGCTCAAGATTCGAAGCAGGCCGCCCTGAGGCATGGCGTCTCGAGCGTTGACCACCAGATTCATCAGCATCTGTTCAAATTGGGCCGGATCGATGCGGATAATACAGGGTTCCTTGGCGAACTCCAGCTGGCACTCGATGTTCTCGCCCAGCAGGCTGCGAATCAGCGCCAGGGATCGCTGGATCAGGGGGTGGATGTCGAGAACCTGTGGTTCCACCAGAGTTCGGCGGCCAAAGGCCAGCAGTTGCGAGGTCAAGGTTGCCGCTCTGTCACTGGCCTGACGGATGAAATCAAGGGCTTCCTGACTGGTCTCTTCGTCACTTTCTGCGGCCAAAAGCTCGGTGTAGCCCTGAATCACCGTCAACAAATTGTTGAAGTCGTGTGCCACTCCCCCGGCCAGGCGACCCACTGCCTCCATTTTCTGAGATTCGCGGAACTGATCTTCCAATTTTCGCTGATGGGTAATGTCTTGAGTCACTCCCGAGAGCTTCTCCACCTGGCCGTTCGGTCCCAGACTGGGGTTGGCCCAAACCCGGATCCAATTGATCCGACCGTCTCGAACCAGACGAAATTGTTGATCATAGGCCAGACCCTCTTTCAATGTCTGGCTCCAGGCCTGTTGCGCCCCCTCCAGGTCGGCCGGATGGATCAAGGTGACGATCCGCTCCAGCGGAATGGCCGCGCCGTTCTGAAGACAAAAGGTCCGTCCGGCCAGGTCGTAAACCCAATTGGTCAGGCGCGCGATTTCATTCGCTCTTTGCAGGGCTCGTTCGGTTTCCAGACGGTCGGTGATGTCCAGACAGGCACCGATCAGGTGAGTTGGCCGGCCCCGCTCGTCCTGTTCCACCTTGCCGTTACTTTCCAGAACACGAATGTCACCGTCGGGCCGCAGGATTCGCTCGCGAGTGTGAAAGGCCGAGCGCTCCCGCAGAGCGGTTTGGATGGCCTGCTGCAACGGCTCTCGGTCCTCACTGTGCACCTGCTCAAAGAAGGCCTCCAGGCTGGGAGTAAAAGTCTCTGGGTCGACCCCATAAATTCGATACAGTGAATCCGACCAGGTCAGCTGATTGGTCAATAAGTTCATTTCGAAGTGACCCAGTCCAGCAATCTGCTGGGCCTCCAGCAAGAGCTGACGCTGTCGCTCCAAATCGGTGTGGGCCTGTCTTCGTTCGCTGATATCACTGACCAGCGCCAGAATTCGAATTTCTCCGTGGTTTCGAAAGAGTCGACCGCGGACCTCAACGGGGAAGCTGCTGCCGTCCTGGCGACGGTGCCTGGACTCGAACTGAAATTCCGGATGGGCGGGCTGGTCCGAGTCGATTTCAAGGGGCAGTCGTTCTGGCCGGAAATCCGGGTTGAACAAGGAAATGGGCTTGCCGATGAGCTGACTTGGAGAGTATTGCAGGGAGTCGCAAGCGCCGCGATTGACGTCCAGAATGATCCGGTCCTTGTCCAGAAGAAAAATGCCATCCTTGGCCTGGTCAACCAGGATCCGGTAACGCTCTTCGCTCTCGCGTAACTGGGAGACCGCCCGGTCGGACTGCACGGCCAGACAGGCCAGGTGCTGGGCTCGCTGCATCCAGAGCAGGTAGAGTGGTTCAGGCTCGGTCGGCTCCGAGAAATAGACGGCAAAAGTGCCCAAAACCTGGCCGCGAGCCAGAATCGGAGTGGACCAGCAGGCTCGCAAGCCTTCCTGCTGGGCCAGGTCGCGGAACTGATCCCAACGAGGATCTTTCTGGATATCTGAGACCAGCACTGGCTGCGCCAGATAAGCAGCCGTCCCACAAGAGCCCACCGACGGTCCAATGCGGAGTCCGTCGATGGCCCCATTGTAGGCCGAAGAGAGACTGGGAGCGGCGGCCAGACGTAAGCATCCGCCTTCGAGCAGCAGAATCGAGGCTCTACTGCCTGGCAATAGCTCTTCCAGCATCAGCACCAGCTTGGGCAAAATCGAATCCAGAGGCGCATGCAGCGCGATGTCCTCGAGGATCGTATTTTGCCAATTTTGCTCGGTATCCAACAAAGCGCGTTCCCTACGATAGTATTCGCGCTTCGATCACTATTGCCTACTGAACTGGACCTCTGAAATTGATTTTAATGAGCAGGCGGACGGGTGGGGCGATTGGCTTTCAGCTGTTCTAGAGTTGCCTCGGCACCTTGCTGGTCGCCCTGCTGCAACTGCGACTTGAGCTGACTCTTGAGAGACTGATTGGGATCGTTGGCCCGGGTTGGATGGCTGGCATCCAGTTGGGAGATTGTGTTCAGCGCGCCCTGCAGGTCACCACTCTGAATTTGGGATTCCAGCTGCTCAGGGCTTGGCGCCGAACCCGACTGCGTGCCTTGAGCGACCTGGTTCTGGGACATCGCCTCCAGGGCTTCGGGGCTGAAGCTTAGACTGGCGTCTCCGGCCGTGTTTTGCATCTGGTTGGGACTCTGTCCGGGCTGGGAATGTCCCAGTCGTTGCACCGCCTGCTGAAAGTTGTTCTGGCTGCGCTGGGGAGCGAAGGTTCCCGTGAACTGCGAGCGATTTGGGCCGATCGGAAATGACATGTCTGATCCTCCTGTGATTCCCCCCTACACAGTCTAGGCAAAGTCCATGACAGCAAGATTTCCGCAGCTAAGCCCGGCTTAAAAAGCGCCTGAATTTGCGCTTAAGACCGAGGCCGATGGAGAAAGGCGTTGAGTGCATTGGCGAAGCGTTGAGCGTCCTTCTTGGTGTAAGGAGGCGGTCCACCCCCGCTGAGCAGGTCGGCCCCGCGCAGGTCGGCCATGAGGTCGCGCAGGGCCAGTCGCTCTCCCACGTTCTGCCCGGTGTAGAGGGAGCCTCGCGGGTCGAGGGCTTCCGCCCCTTTAGAGACTACCCGGCTGGCCAGCGGTATGTCGGCGGTCACAACCAGGTCGCCGGGGCTGACTCGCTCTACAATCCAGTGGTCGGCCACGTCTGCGCCGGCCTCAACCAGCACCGTGGAAAGAAAGGGGCTGTCTGGCACCCGCAGGGTTTTATTGGCCACCAGCACCAGAGTTACGCCCAGTCGTTGGGCGGCCCTGAAGAGAAGGTCGCGCGCATTGGCGGGTAGTGCATCGCCGTCAGCCCAAATCGTCATGCCCGGCCCTTCCTGTTCGGCTGCTTGATTCCGGCTTGGAGGGCCAGCGCGTCGCAAACTGTTCTTAAGCTTTTATCGAAATTGCAACAAGTCGGTTCGATTTTTAAGCTAAAGTTTACCTGTGGATTCTCTCAAGAGCAGCCCGAGCACAACCCCCACAGCGCTCGCCTCAAGGCCGGCTCGCAGCTCGGCCCCGGGCCCGGCCCAGTCTACGTCCGCCCAGGCGGTTGAGCCCCAGGACACGGTTCAGCTTTCCACTCCCCGGGTAACCGGTAGCTGGCTGAAGGACAAAATGCGTGAGGTGCGTCCGGGAGCGCTGTTTGCTCTGGATGATTTTCAACCCTTGGGCGGCCAGGCCGTACCCGGGCCTCTGGCGGGTGCCGAGTGGCTGGCCAGCCACGGTGGTGGGGTGCTGGATACGGCAAAAAAAGAAGGTTTTTCCGGCCAGGCCATCCCGTTGGAGATCAATCGCCCCCTTTCAGATGCCCAGCGCCAGCAAAAGTACGCTGAACTGACCGAGCTTTGGAGCCAGGACAAAAGTCCGCAAGAGCTGCAAAAATCTCTGTATGAGCGGGCCGTCGTGAACCGTACTCGCTTGCTCGATAATGCCACCACCAGCCTGGATGATCTCAGCCAGGCCGGAGCACATGACAGCGTGGTCAACATTTCCGCCAGCGGCAGCCAGGCCGCCACGGTCGACCGGCTGTTGCGACGCATGGTCCCTACCGACAAGAACAACCCCGAGGCGGTGGCCGAGGCCCGAGCCGAACGAGCCAAGTTCGCCAAGGCTTTTGGAGTCAACGACGCGGACCTGTCCAGCGAGCAGGACGAAGTGGTCGGCGCTGCCCGACAGAAGATTTTTCAGGGCGTGGTCGACCTGGTGGGCAAGACCCAGAGCGACCCGCGCCTGGTGACCTCCAAGAAAGAGTACGATGCCGCCGTTCAACACTTTGAGGCGGGGAACAACTCGGTGGTGGTGGCCGCCGGCAACGAAGGCCAGGTCAAGGACTTCTGGGAGAAGGGCGCCTTCGGGCGACCTCTGAGCGTGCCCCAGGATTTCACCCGCAACGACCTGGGCAGCCCCGAGAGCACGGTGGTGGGAGCCACTCGGGACTGGCAGGGCACACCTTATCCGGCCGAATACAACAATCAGTTTTCGGGAGTGACTCTTTACGCCAACGGTTATGAAGGCGACGGTAAACCCAAGGCGGACGAAGGCACCTCCTTCGCCGCTCCTCGCGTGTCGGCCGCCATGGCCGGTCTGCACGGCAAGTTCCCGGGGATGAGCAGCAGTCAGATCGAGACTCTTCTGCGCAACCGTCTGACCGGTTCGCTACCCGACTACTACGGTGCCACTGTGCTTCCGGTGCTGGATGAGAAGCAAACCGCCAGCTTTCTGCGGCAAGGCACCTTCTAAGCCTTACTTCGCGCCTCTCCTCAGCGCTTCGCTTCCTGTAAGCTCGCCAGTTTCTCCCGCACTTCCGAGGAGTCGCAGAGGAATTGGCCCAGCGCTCGTCCTTCGGGAGTGGCCAGATAGGCATGATAACGCCAACTGTTCTCACCCACCGGCTCGCGATCAAGAAAGACCAGGGTGTAAGCCTCCGGCAGTGAGGTTGCCAACAACTCCGGCGGCAAAGCTGGCGACAGCAGCGTGAGCGTCTCGTTGGAGCTGCCCGAATAGGGGGTCTGGAGCCCCCCGCTTTCCAACACCAGCATCTTCCCCTGCTTAAAGGCGGCCGGGGGCTGGGGGCTGTTGCGGACCTGAAAGAAGATCTTGGTCAGGTGGTTGAGCTCGTGCTGACTCAGCTTGGGTGGCCCCGTGCGTGGCATTAATATGGTTAGAAAGACCAGTGCGCTGGCCGCGCCCGCGCCCAAGATCATCATAAAGATCGCTTTTAGAACATTCATAGCGAGTGGATTCTCCCCCCTGCGCACAATTCGATGTGCCGGTTGGGAAGATCCTTCGTTCGGATGCACACGGGGATCTGAATGCTGAAGGTCGAATCTCACCGCATGAAGATACGAGACCTGCTGCTTTCCTGGCTTTTCCTCCCGGGAATGGCCCTGGCCAGTCCCGAGCTGGTCGTGGGAGTGAAGGACAACTTGACCACCGTTCATTTAAGTCCGGGTCAGAATTTGACTGTTCAGATCGAACCGATTCTTAAGAATGATCCGATTCCCGGGCGAAAGTGGACCTATCTGGCCCCCACCAATCTGGGCAAGCCTCTGAAATTTCTGGGCGAATCTCAAAGAGGCCGGCTTCAGATCTTTCGCTTTCAATGCCAGAGTGAGGGGCGGGACATCTTGAGCATGCCCTTGTGCACCAAGAAAGATGGCCGCTGGGACGGTCTCGTGAACAGCTACAAACTCGAGGTGATCTGTCCCTAGGTAGAACCGGGACAAATTTCCCGGCAGGCACAGTACGCCAATCGCCGCGCGGGTCCGAAAGATTCCGTCTACACTGAGGCTATGCAAAGCACTCACCCGGGAAGAAACCTCGCCAAGCTGGCCGGGCTGGCCTCGACCGGTCTGGCATTTCTCAGCCTCGACCTGCTCTTTCTGGGGGTTCTGGCTCGTCAATTCTATCAGGACGCCCTGGGCTCCCTGATGCGTCCTCAGCCTCTGGCCGGTCCGGCCGCGACCTTTTACCTGCTCTACATTCTGGCGGTTTGGAATGTGGCCGTCCGCCCCTCTCTCGGCTTCGCTCGGGCTTTTGCCAGAGGAGCTTTGATCGGGGCAGTGGCCTACGGAACTTACGAACTCACCAATTGGAGCCTGATCAACGGCTGGCCCCCGCGGCTTGTCCCGGTGGACTGCGCCTGGGGCACATTGCTCACCGGAGTGTCCGCCGCCCTGGGCGCAAGTGTCCAACAGAAGTTCGGCCAGTGAGCTAGTGCGCTGCCCGGGGAGCGACGACCTGAGGATTTTGGGCCGACTGAGCAGCGTGGTGCACCATGGTGTAGGCATACTCCACTCCCACCCCATAGGCTCCGGCCTGATCCTTCAATAGCTTCATCAGATTGTCGTAATGCTCTCGACGTGCCCAGTCGCGCTGCCATTCCAGCAGAGCGGGAATGGTGGTCAAGCGCACCGCGCCGGCCTGTACCATGCGTGACAGAGAGGCTTCCTGGGCGGCCGTGGAGGTCGCCCCGCAGCAGTCCTCGACCACGTAGATATTGTAGCCCTCACCCAGCATTTCGATGGTCGGCCAGGTCACGCAGACTTCGGTCCAGAGGCCGGTCATCAAAATGTTCTTGCGTCCGGTGGCCTTGATCGCTTCCCGAAAGCCGGCGTCGTCCCAAGAATTCATGGAGGTTCTCTCGATCACTTGCTGACCCGGGAAAACATCCAGCAGTTGGGGCCAGATGTAGCCGGAGAAGCTTTCCGTCTCCACCGCCGTGAGCACGCTGGGAACATTGAATTCCCGGGCCACCTTGGCCAGGAGCGTGACATTGTTGATCAGACTGGCCCGGTCGATATTGGCCACGCCAAAGGTCATCTGGGGCTGATGGTCGATGAAGACGACGGCCGAGTCTTCGGCCGTAAAGAGCTTGTGATAATGGTTCAAATTGCCTCCTTGAGTTTTCTTTAAAACGCGAAGCAGTCGCAGCCAGGCCCAAAGAATCCCTGGTGTTGGGAACAGCCGCGATGCAGGTCGGGAATGGAGCCTTGGAAATGTCCGCCATAATTGCGGACGGGTGACCAGTCCGGCGACACCGGCAGCGGGTCGGGGCTTAGATGTTGAAAGGGAGCGTTGGCCCAGACCACCTTGCCTCCCACCACTGTCAGGCAGGATTCGATGGCTCTGATTTGTTGGCTGGGTACCTGGAAGTAGTCCTGATTGAGGATGCAGAAGTCGGCCAGCTGGCCCACCTTGAGTCGGCCCTTGCGGCTTTCTTCACCCGAAAACCAGGCGCTGCCGTGGGTGTAAAGTTCCAGCGCGCGCTGTCGGGTTTGCAGATTTTCCGGCCCATACAATTCCAGTCCACCCACAGTGCGGCCGGTCACCAGCCAGGCCAGGCTGACCCAGGGGTTGTAGCTGGCCACCCGGGTGGCGTCCGTGCCCGCGCCCACCGGCAGTCCGCTGGCCAGCATCTTGCTGATCGGTGGGGTCTGGCGGGCGGCCGCGGCACCGTAGCGCTGTACAAAGTATTCGCCCTGAAAGGCCATGCGATGCTGCACTGCGATCCCGCCCTGGAGTCGACTCACACGCTCCAGGTTGCGCTCGTCGATGGTCTCGCAGTGGTCGAAGAACCAGCGCAGTCCGTTAAAGGGAATGTCGCGGTTCACACGCTCGAAGACGTCCAAGAAGCGCGAAATGGACTCATTGTAGGTGGCGTGGAGCCGGAACGGCCAGCGTTGAGCCACCAGCAAGCCAATCACCCTTTCCAGCTGGTTCTCCATTTGCGGAATCAGGTCAGGTCGAGGCTCCAGGAAGTCCTCGAAGTCGGCCGCCGAGAAAACCAGCATTTCGCCCGCTCCATTGAGCTTGAACCAGTCTGAACCGGAGCCGGGCTTGAGCTGGCTGGTCCAGCGGCGAAAGTCTTCCAGCTCTTCCTGAGGATGCTGGGTGAAAAGGTTGTAGGCGATGCGCAGCGTCAGCTGGTCGCGGCGCTCCAGCTCTTGAATGACCTGATAGTCTTCAGGATAGTTCTGGTAGCCGCCCCCGGCGTCGATGATGCTGGTCAATCCCAGTCGATTCAGTTCGCGCATAAACTGCCGGGTGGAATTCAGCTGGTCCTGATACTCCAATCTCGGTCCGCGGGCCAGGGCCGAGTAGAGGATGGTGGCATTGGGCCTGGCGATCAGCATCCCGGTGGGGTTGCCCTGTGTGTCTCGCTGGATTTCACCGCCGGGAGGATTCGGAGTTTCGCGCGTATAGCCGATGGCTCGAAGGGCCGCCTGATTGAGAATTGCCTGGCAGTACAGGTGCAAAATGAAAACGGGAGTGTCGGGCGAGACGGCGTTGATTTCCTGCAGAGTGGGTAGCCGCCGTTCTTTGAACTGAAACTCATTCCAGCCGCCGACCACACGCACCCACTGGGGCGGAGGCGTGCTCTGGGCCTGCCACTTCAGCCGCTGCAAGGCTTCAGCCAGGCTGGGAATACCGTCCCAGCGCAGCTCCATGTTGTAGTTTAAGCCGCCTCGAATGACATGCAGATGGGAGTCGTTCAGGCCCGGAATGAGACGCATTCCCTGGGCATCCACCAGCGTGGTCTGGGGGCTGGCCAGGGGCATGACCGTATCCTCGTCGCCCACGGCCACCACCTGCCCCTGGCTGACGGCCAGTGCGCTTGCCTCGGGCTGAGCCGGATCCAGGGTGGTAATGCGAGCGTTTCGAACGATCAAACTGGCCATAGGCCCAGCTTAGCCCGGGGGCGAGCCAGGCGCCGAGGACGCGCGTCCCGAGCCGCTCCCCCTAGAATGGGGGGGGAAGCAACCCTTGCAACCGGGCCCGATGCACGGCCGCAGTTCGGGTCTGGGCCTCCAGCTTCTGAAGCAAACTCTTGACGTGGTCTTTGATGGTTTCCACCGAGAGCCCCAGGCGATCGCTGATTTGCTTGTTGGAAAGACCCTCGGCCAGCAGCTTCAGCACCTCCGTCTCGCGAGGAGTGGGCTCCGGACGGGTCAGCCGGGTGGAGAGCTTGCTCATCACCCGCTCTGGGTAGAAGCGCTCCCCGGCCGCCACTTTGAGCAGGCAGTCATGAATCACATCCAGGGGAGAATCTTTGAGCAAGAAACCTCGCGCGCCCGAGCGGATGGCCTGGTAGACGTCCTCTTCGGTTCCAAAGGAAGTTACGGCCACCAGCCTGGCCTGAGGGTCGGCGCTCTGAATGGCCGCGATGGCCGAGCAACCGTCCAGGCCGGGCATGCGCAGATCGATCAGGCCAAGCTCGGGACGATGTTGCAACCAGCCCTGCAGCGCCTGTTGACCGTCCACGCAGGAGCAAACGATCTGGTGGACCTGACCCAGAGTCTGTTCCCAACCCGCCCTGACGATGGGGTGATCGTCGGCGATCAGGATTCTCAAGTCGGGAAGCAGACTTTCAGACAGGTTCCCTGGCCGGGCTGGGAGCGAACGTCCAGACGGCCCCCGGCCAGCAGAACCCGTTCCTGTAGGCCCTGCAGACCGAAGCCCGGGCCGGGCCGGTTGGGATCGAAACCGACTCCATCGTCCTGCACCAACAGTTCCAGACCGTCATCAATGAAGCGGAGGCGCAGCCCCACCTGAGCAGCCCGGGCGTGCCGGTTGGCGTTGGAAAGGCCTTCCTGAGCCACCCGGAAGAGCTGGTGCTCCAGCTCCGCGTCCAGGCTGCGGGGGATCCCTTCCACCACGATCTGCGGAGCCAGCCTTCGCAGGGCCTCGGCCAGGTTCGACCCCTCCAGTTCGGCGGCCCGGAGCGCTTGCACAGAGCGACGCGCGTCCTCGAGGGCCTGGCGCATCAGCTTTTCCAGGTGCGCTGGCGAAGCCCCCTGGCTGAGGCCCAGCAGGGCCTCGTTAAGGACCTGGGCCACCCCATCGTGCAGTTCCCGGGCCAGACGCCGGCGTTCTTGTTCCAGCACCAGCTGCGAGTTTTGGGCTTCCAGCTGGTCCAGCAGAATCGCCAGGCCGGCCTGAGCGCTCAGCACCCGAAGTCCGGCCAGAGGCAGTTCGGCCCAGTCCACCTCGTGGCTGAAAATAATGGCCATCTCTCCCAGGGCTCTCCCTGAGGCCACCAGCGGCAAAGCCACCGCGCAACGATGTCCTGCCTCCCGATGCCATTCGCGAGTGGCGGGCCAGACCTGGTCGAGAAAGCCCTGGGGACCCAGATAATGCACCTGATCCAGGCGCACCATTTTGTAAAACGAGCTATTGTGATCGGCTGGAAATTCGTTCTGTAGGAAAGGCGGATCGTCGGGAGCCGGGCCGGAGAGCAGCCGACCCTCGTGCCAGCTGGCGACGGTGCGCAATTGGTGAGAATGGGAAAGGTATTCAAAGAGATGCCCGCGGCATGCTCCAGACCATTCACAGGCCTGCTTGAGGCTCATTTCCAGGTGTTCCTGGCGTGGCTCGCCGCTGGCAAAACGGTCCAGGCTCTCGCGCAATATTTGGGTCAGATTTGGCACCGAGGGCTATCATACTCGCAAGTAGTGTTCAGCGCCTCCCTCCCGGTACGACTTGAGCGGATCCAGAAGTTCCAGGTCGCGCGCCTGCGCGTGTTCATGCTGGTCTTCGTGTTCGGCCCAGCTGCGCAGCCAGAATAGTTCCCGAAAAAGTCCCGGGTGTTCGATGGATTCCTCCAGGCTCCAATCGTAGGCGCCATCCCGGCGACGCAGGGCCTCCAGACGATGCACTCGCTCAAGAAAGTGTGACCGCTCCTGGGCCTCTGCCCGATAACTAATTTCCACTCGGATGGGACCGGCCTGAGGGTGGGGGGAGACCGGGATCTGAGGCTGCGGGTAAGCCGCTACCGGGTGGACCGGCTTGATCTCCAGACGGGTCCAGGGAATCAGGGCCTGAATAAGGACCAATCCCAGGGCAGCCGCTTGCAGGCTGGTGGCCAGCCCGTAGTGCAGGCAAATCCAACCCCAGAAAGCACTGCCCAGGGCCAGTCCACCCTGAAACACAAGGGCGTAAACGCTCAAGATACGGGCCTGGACCCAGGTCGGCGCGGCCATCTGAGCGGCGGTGCTGAAAGTGGTCACCATCCCGATCCATCCCACCCCCCCGAGCAGCAACAGGCCGGAGGCCGGTGCCAGATGGCGGGTCTGTCCCAGCAAGAACAGATGGCCTGCAAAGATCACAGAGGCGATCAGAGCGGCCCGGTCCCAGCCCAGCCGTCGCAAGGGGGCCTGAAACTGGGCCCCCAGCACCGCCCCAAAACCGATGCAGCCATAGAGCAGTCCCAATCCGGAAGGCCCCAGCTGCAAGGTCTGCGAGGAATACAAAGGCAGCAAAGCTCCCTGCACCGCCCCGCAGAAGGCGCTCAGGCCGGTGCGCAGCATAATTCGGGCCTGCTCCGGTGCCTGACGGATGTAGCGAGGTCCTGCCCATACGGCCGCTTTGAGACTGGTGCGGCTGGGGGCCGTGCGCGCAAGCCCGGGCCAGCGCCAGAGCACGAGAATCACCCATACAAAGCTCAGCGTGTTGAGCAGAAAGACCGGGGCAGGTCCATAGCCGGCCAGAACCAGGCCGCCCAGCGCCGGACCCACGGCCCGAGAAAGGTTGACCGAGATCCCGTTGAGGGCGACCGCCTGAGGTAGCAGCTCCTTGGGGACCAGGCGGGGCGTGGTGGCCTGCCAGGCAGGCACCACCAGAGCCGAACAGGTGCCCAGAAGTCCCAACAGCCCCAACAGAGTCAGGGGGGTGAGCCGACTCTGCCAGGCCCCCAGGGTCATCAAGAGGGCCACCAGCAGTTGCAGCGCCTGGAAGGCGATCAAGAAGGGCTTGCGCTCCAATCGGTCCGCCAAGGCTCCCGCCAGCAGACCCACCGCGAAGACGGGCAGACCGACAGCGGCTGGCACCAGACTGACCCAAAGTGGCGAATGCGTTAGTTGCTCCATCAGCCAGGCCGCGGCCACGTTGTTCATCCAGGTGCCCAGGTTGGAAACCAGCGACCCCGACCAGAGGGCCAGAAAATGAGGATGGCCCAGCGGCCTCCAGGCTTCGCCCTTAATGGTCGCGGCTCTGCGCCTGGCGGCGGGCCTGGGCCACGGCCCTTTCGACCTTCGAGCTGGCGCCTTCAAAGAACTTGGGTCCCGCATCGATCACCCAGGACTGCAAGCTGAAGTTCGATGACAGGCCACGAGCTTGCAGCCTTTTTTCGGTATCGTAGGCCAGCACCAACTGCTCGGCCACGGCCGCGTCGCCTTCTCCGACGTCCAGGCTGGTGTTGCCCTGGTCGCGAATGGTGGGCGCGAAAGAAACGCGGGCGGCGCGCAGGCGCACCGCTTCTCGGACGGCTACGCGACCCACCAGGCGCAGAGATTCCAGGCTCAGCTGATTTTCAGGGCCCAGACCGATCAGCAGGACCTGGGGAGGAGTGATGCTGCCTTCGGGAGTTTGAAAAAGCATCGTCTCTCCCAGTTCGCCAACGAACTGACCGTTGTTGCGCAACTCCGAGACCAGGTGACCCAGCTTGTCATCAAATTCTTGCATGGCCTCGATGTATTTGTCTCCGGCCGGGTTGTGTTTGAACACGCAGATGATCTGCAGGTCACACTCGGCCGCGGTCGGGGAGACCATTTGCACGGTCAGGTTCAGACCATGTCCGGCCTCGATGGTGGGAGAACTGGCGGGGGCGGCCCAGCCCAGCGAGGTCAGCAGGAAGGCGGTCAGGAAAATTCTTTGCATTCCTTTGTCATAGCAAATGCAAATGCTTTTGCGGCAGGACCCCAGTCCCGAGCCGATCCCCCTAATGCGAGGGGGAGTGAAGGCCTGAGCCGTCTCGCGCCTGGTTTTGAAGCAGGTTCAGGCTATCGAATCGATGACATCAGCCCTTGGCCCGGTATTTCAGGAAGGCTACGCCCGAAGCAAACCTGCGCGTTTCAAGCAGTTCCATATTGATGCGCTGGCCTGGCGGGAAAAAAGGAACGCCCCCGCCTACGGCGGTGGGGTGGACCAGCAGCCAGTATTCGTCCACCAGGTTCAGCCGGATCGCCTGTGCGGCCAGTTCGGCTCCCCCAATTTCGATGTCCCCTCCTGAGGATTGCCGAAGCGAAGTCAGTTCCGCGCGCAAATCGCCATGAGCCAGTCTGGTGTTGGCTCCCGTGACCGAGTCCAGGGTCCGAGAAAACACTACTTTGGGCAGGGCCCGCCAGATCGACACAAAGTCACGCACAAAATCGCTGGCCTGGGCACCGGTATCGACGGTCTCCCAAAAGAGCATAGATTCATAGAGTCGCCGGCCCAACAGGTAGCCGCCGCGGGTGCGCAATTGTTCCGTGTGGAATCGGTTCAACTCTTGGTCAGGTTCAGTCCAGTCAAACCTGCCATCCGGGCCCGCGATGTAGCCGTCGGCCGAGACCCCGCCCATTTTGTAGATTAATTTAGACACAAGGTCTAAAACGTGCCTTTGCGCATGTATTCTTCAGCTGCCTGAAGATCCAGCACCGGAGCGCCGGCGCCAGGCAATTCGTGGGTCAGACGATTATTCATCAAATTGCGCATTTGGGACGCGCTGGCCCCTGGGTGGTTGCCGTGTAGAGTGGCCAGCGCGCCGGCCACTCGCGGGGCTGAGAAGGAAGTGCCCAGAATGGTTTTGACGTTCTGATCCTGGCCGGTGGCCACCGAACCGCTGGCGAAGACGTCCACGGTCGGGTTGACATTGCTGTAGCCCGCCACGCTCTCGCGCAGGCCATTGGGGCCTTTGTGCCAGCGTGTGGCGCCCACCGTGGTCACCTCCGAGTTGGCCAGCACATTGTAAGTATCGCCGGGTTTCGAAGTCACCTGCAGGCCCTCGGCTTCTTTGGCCCAGCCTGACTTAATGAGCTGCTGGTTGCCGGCCGAGACCACCACCGAGTTGTGATTGCTCTGCAGGTCGTGGACGGCGCGATCATAGTTCTGCTTGGCTTGCTGGACCTCTGGGGTCTCAAAGCCGGCCCGGGCTGCTTCCAGCATGGACTGATGCAGCCGGCGTCGCTCCGGTCCGTGGATCTTGGGGTCGGGATTGCCCAGTTTGTCAGCGTCGATATTGTAGGCTTTGAGAATGTTCTGGCTGAGCTGATGGTCGTTGGAATAGGGGTTGGTCCCGCTGCGCACTTTGTCCACCAGCATGTCGGCCACCCCCACCGGAGTTGTGCCGTAGGATACGTTCACCGCCGAATCGTGCAGGCCGCGCTGGCGCAGTTTGTTCAAGTCGCCACTGACGTCATTGAGCAGATCGGCGGCCTGGAAGCGGGCCACGTCCTGCACCTGCTGGCGAGTCTTGGCCGCGTCCAGCGGCCCGGAATTGAGTTGATCGAAGGCTCCCAGGGCTCGCCTGTTGCCGCCCTCGTCGGGTCCGAGCTTCTCGGCGAAGATGCGGCCCCGGAAACCGTGCTCTTTGGCGGCATAGGCAGCCACATTGCCATGGTCGGCCTGGATGGAGTCCTGAAATGAATCGACGATGACCAGTGAGCCGGCCGGGGGTTGGTTTGGGACCTCGGGAAGCTGATCCCCAAATTGTCGACGCGCCCGATCCACCGGTAGGGGAGGAAGACCCGGGAAGCTATTGGGAGGAAGGCAAGGGAAGCTGGTGGGCGGCTGCTGGGGCATCGGGTTGAAGATGGGAAAGTTTGGGACGATGTTGACTGCCATAGTTCCAGTTTAGATCAGGCTCGTTGACGGACCGTTAATCAGAAGCAAAACCCTTGGGTCGCATATGTTGCCGAATTTGAGGATTGTCTCAACGATTTTATCATGGAACCTTAAGTTTCAAAAAGTGAACTTCTGTGAGTAAAAAAGTTAATATATTGTAAATCTCTGGAAAACGAATTCAATTCCAGTTATTCTACCCGACGCTAAGCTCGGTTTATGAGCATCCCTGCTGAACTTCGCCGCCCCTCCCTCACTCCTCCGTTGCGAGCCTACCCGGTCAAAGAACTACCGATTGCGCCGGGCCGGGCGGAGAGCCAGCCAGAGACGCCGGTTGCGCGTGTACGCGAGCCACTGGCCCGGCCGGTGGCTCGGGAAGATCTACAGCAGCGATTGCGCGAGAGCCAGCCGGGCGCCCGTCCGAATGCCAGCGCGATCGGGAATCGAGGCGCCTGGGGTGTGGCTGCTCATTTACTGGGAGGCCCCGGCGCGGGAGCCTATCAGACCACCAGCGAGAGCTACCAAGAAGATGGCGTGGCTTACCAGAAGACCACCAGCACCGGCCCCAAGGGTTACAATTCCACAACCGTAACCTATGAGAAGGATGGCGTGTCTTATGTCGAGACGACCACCAGCAGTGGCGGTACCACCACTGTGCGAGTGGAAGCCACCTCTGGCGAGACCACCGAGATCACGACTTCCCGAACCAGCACAGTGCCCGGAGACTTGGACGATTACGTCGATTCGGATGTACTCGGCGGCATTCAGGCTGATGCCGGCCAGGGCGTGGGAGTCACCCAGCGCACCGAAAGCAAGACCGAGGTTATCGATAACAGTCAGAACCCACCCGTGGTCACTGTGGTTCAGCAGTCTACCGGCTACAGCCAGCAGCTCACTCGGGTTGAGGACCTGGAGGGCGGAAAAGAGGTCTATGCCCCTGACGGCGGCAGCCTTGAGGACCAGACGGTCTATCTGCCCGAAGGCCAGTATGATCAGCAGAATTCCGGTCTCTACGTCAGCTACACCGTTCAGAACCTTCCCGAGCCGAGCACCGTTCTACAAAGCGAGACGCGCATTACCGGTACGGGCACCGACGGCCATCCCATCTCGGTTTCCAATTCGCGCACAACCACCACCAACGCTCAGGGTCAGTCCCAGGTGACCCTGAGTACGGTTGAAAAGGGCACCATCGCCCGCGATCAGGCTGAGCAAGCCTACCTGGACAAGATGAGCTCCAACGATGACCCTCTGGCCAGCCACTTTGCCACTGCCGTCAGCCCCTGGCTGGATTTTCAGTCCACCACCGTGTTTTCGCAGGAAGGGGGCTGGCCGGTTACCACTTCGCAATTCGGAGAGCTGGATCGTCCGGGCCAGGACTCCATCAGCGCCACCAAGGTTGTGGAGGGGGAAAACAAGTATATCACCTTCCAACAGGTCAGCCAGGACGGGCGCCGAGTCCAGACCGAAACTCATATTCCCGGCACCACCTTAAGCTCGACCAGTGACACTCTCTACGGCGAGAACGGGGAGTTCACCACCACCAACGCGACCTACGCCGGAGACACCCAGATCTCGTCTGCGCAAAGCAGCCGCGAGTTGCTCTATGCGGATGGCCAGCCTTTGCCCAAGGACCCGCCTTCGGGCTTTTCGGCAGAGCAATGGGCTCAGTTCATTCAGGCCCATCCTCAGGGGCCCGTTTACCGCGACCAGAGCCAGGGTTGGGACCTGAACCTGGAAGGTCAAAAGACCTACAGCCAGGGCGACAATTACTCGGTCAACGGCTCGGTGGTCGGCTATTCTCGGCAGTCCGGGGCGGCACCGGGACCGAACCAGGACTACCTCCAGATCGATGGCGACCAGCCCTCCGGTGAACTGGTGATCGACGGTGTGAAGATGGCCATTGATGCTGACGGAAACGTAAGTTTGGACGGAGAGGATGTTCTGGTTGCAACCAATGTGCTCAGTCAGGGTCAGGGGGCGCTGTTGGACCTCACCAAGGCTCTGCAAAAATCTTCGAGACTACTGGAACGCTTCCCCAACCTCGGGCCCGGAGCCGGAGCCCTGAACGTGGTGAGCGGAGCCATTCAATCCATTACCTCCAACAACTGGAGTGATCGGCTGGGAGGTCTGGCCAGCCTTGGCGGTGGCGCTTCCGACTTGCTCGGAGCCTTCAACACCATCGGTCGTGTGGGCGTGCTGGCCGAGCGAGTCGGCATGGCTGGCGGAGCCCTGCAGATCACCCAGGGGGCGATCGAGTTCTTCCAGAAGAACTATGCAGAGGGTGCGGCCGACGCCGTTTCGGGAGCGGCTTCCATCGCCGCCATTGCGCTGGTCGCCACCAATCCGGCCCTGGCCGCCGCTATGGGAGTGGTTGCTTTGGCCTCGGGCCTGACTCGTATGGTTTTGGATTGGGGCGATGACGATAGCAAAAAGCAGCCCGCTTACTCTCTGGATGGCCCAGAACCGGACTGGGCTTTTGCCTGAGTGTAGGCACTGGAGTCAGCTTAAGGGAAACGAGCAGAGAAAACGGCAGCCGGGAGGGCTGATCAAGGTCAGTTGACCGCCGTGTGCTTCCATCAGTAACCGGGAAATCCACAGTCCCAGGCCCGTTCCCGCTGAGGAGCGACGCTCGAAGGGTTGAAACAGGCCGGAGGGGTTGCTGACGCCCGGTCCCTGATCGACCACTTCCAAGAGCACCCTGGCCTGGCTGGCCTGCAGGCTGACATGAATGGGCGTCCCGGCCGGGCAGTGCTTGAGGGCGTTGCCCACCAGGTTGGCCACTACCTGGCGCACGCGTTCCCCGTCGACTTCCAGCCAGGTGGGTTCCAGGTCCCAGCTCAGTTGCGCCTGACGACGTTCTTCGGCAGGAAGGCTTTCCAGTTGGAAATCGATTTCCGCCTCGACCAGGGCGCTGAGGTCGCAGGATTGCTTTTGCAGGCGCAGGCCGCTCCCGCTTTCCAGGGCGGCTACGTCCAGATAGGTGGAGATCAGGGCGCCGGCTCTTTGGCAGGCCAGCAGGATCTGCTCCTGGTGGTCGCCTTGCTGAGCCCACATTTGAATCGCCGCCAAAGGGGACTTCAGGTCGTGGGAGGCGATGCCCAGAAAGGAGGCCAGGCCTTCTTTGCGCGCCTGCAGTGCGGCGGAACGCAATTCTTGCTCGTGGCGGCGCTCGCTTTGTGCCAACAGTTCCCGCTGACTGAGCTGCAACTGCTCAAAACGCCGGGCATTTTCCAAAGACACCGCCATCTGGGCGGACAACGCCATCAAGACCTGGACTCGCTCGGCGCTGAAGACTCCGCTGGCCAGGTTGTTCTCCAGGTAGAGCAAGCCGGCCACCCGTTGCGATTGCTCTAGCGGCAGGCACAGCAGTGATCGGGGTCGGCGCCGGCGGATGGCGTCGTCGTCGCGATACATGCTGTGTAGCGCCTCGTCCACCACCGCCGGATGGCGGGTGCGCAGGGCGTAGCGCAGCAAGCTGACCGGTAGTTCCGGGTTGTCTTCGTCGAGCTGGAGTTCTTGCAGCGGGAGCGGCCGGGAAGAAACCACTCCCCAGCCAGAGTCGCGGCGCAGCAGCACACATCCCCACTCGGCACCGGCATTTTCGAGCGCCAGTTCCAGCAGGCGGGCCACCAAAGCCTGCACATCGATTTCACCGGCCAGCAGGCGCGAAGCCCGCAACACCACTTCCAGATCCAGACGGCGGGCCGGCAGACGGGCGACTTTGTCGCTGGCGCCCCATTGCTCATAAAGTGACAGAGCCTCTTCGCTGTAGATGCGAGCCGCGCGCCAACGCGTCTGGCTTTGACAGTAAGAGGCCGCTTGCTCGCACAGGATGGCTGCATCCTGCAAATGGCCTTCCCGGCGCGCCCCCTCCATAGCCCGGTCAAAGCCACTGATGGACGGATTGCGACAGGCCTCCACCCAGTCTTTGCGCCATCCTTTTAAAACGTGTCGGCCCTGGCGCAGGCGTTTGCCCGCCCCTTTCCAACCCTGCAGATGCCCGTGCCAGAGGGCGACCAGCGCGTAATTCCAGAACAGAAAATAGAGAGGTCCCTGAGACGGCTCTGGTGGCGGGCTGCTGCAGGCCAGATCAAAGGCTCGTTTCCAATCGGCAAAAACGAGCGCCAGCAGTAGTTGCAGGCAAGCCTCCAGAGTCTGCCCAATGGTATCGGTTCGTGAAGGAATGGAGGCCGGCTCCTGGCCCCCCAGGCGCAGTTGCTGGACGGCCGCGCGCAGGAGGGCCAGTTCGGGCTGTCCGGCCGAGTGCCGGTAAAGCTCGTAGTCGTGCTGCAGCCGCCCCATTTTCTTGAGCAGTTCGGGCAGAGGCCGGCCACTGAAGAACTCCAGCCCCAGGCTGATCAGCGCGGAGGTCAAAGCGCTGGTGCGGTCGCCGACTTCCAGGCCGCGCCGATGAATCTCCCACAGCAGCGGAATCAAATGGTGCAGGGGCCCGCGCCAGGGGCCGATGAGGAAGTGGGCGAGGAGCGCCACTCGTGGCCAGACCTCCGGATCCAGCCTGTCGACCTGTTCCAAGGCCAGGTCGGCGAATTGCTGGCCGCTTTGAACCTGGCCCAGTGTGCATAGCATCAAGCCATACCCCGTCCAGCACTGAGCTCCGGCCGCGGTCAGTCCGTCGCGTAGGACGCTGCGCACGTCGCGCAAGATTCCCAACGGAATGGTCCCGGGCAGCAACCGCGCCTGGGCGACGGCGGCCAGCGTCTGCACCTCCTGCAGGGCCCGCAAAACGGGGTCGTGCAGCACGGGCAGATTTCGAAGTTGAGCCGGTCCACGTCCGCCCAGCGCCCACAGAGTTCGCAGAAAAGACCGTGCCAATTTCCAGCCCGAGGCGCTGCGGGGTTGTCGCTGACCGTGCAGGCGCAGCAGTTCATCGGACAGCTCGTAGGCTTCTTGCCAGCGATCTTCGGCCAGCAGCGCGCGCATTCCCAGAGTCCAGATCGGCAGCTGGTCACTGAGCTGCCGCCCGTGCTGGCGTAGTTCTTGCAAAAGTTCGCCTAGCAGCCGCTTCTCCCCCTGGAACAGGGCGGTTCGAGCCAGGCCGTGATTGAGCTGAAGCATCAGTGAATAGTGCTCTTGCCAGCCTGTCAGGCCCAGAGCTTCTCGGCCGAACTTCCAGAAGCGCAAGGCGGATGCGAAGTCGGAACGGCGCAACGCCTCTGCGCCCACCTCCCAGGCCAAGCGGGCCTGTTCCGGGCGCTGCTCCAGGGGGATTAAGTTCAGACAGCGCAACAGTTGTTCTAGCTTTTGCCGGGGGTCGGACAGATAGCTTTGCAGCAGCCAGTGGCTGGCCTCGGGAGACTCCAGCAGACCGTAGGCCGCCTGACGCACCCGGTCGTGGCTGAAACGCAACCAGGCGGGCGCCAGTCCCCCGAATTGAAGCAACTGAAAGCTCGGGTCGAGAGGTACGACCAGGCCGGCCCGTACAGCGGGTTCAAGGTCGCGCGCTGCGCCCCCCCAGGCCTGAGTCACCAGTTTCGCTTCGAACCGATCTCCCAGGCAGGCGGCCAGAGCCAGCAAGGATCGCGAGACGGAGGGCAGTTGATGTAAGCGCAGCCGCATTTCCTCTACCAGGTCAGGAGCCATTTGAAGCCGGGACACTCTTTCTGCGTCCCACTCCCAGCCCGTAGAACCGCGCCGCAGCAGACCCTCCAGCGCGTGTCGCACTCGCCAAGGATTGCCGCCCGTGCGCGCGTGCAGCAAGCTGGCCAGCCGCGCAGCTTCGCTCACACCAGCATCGGTCAGCCATTCGGCCAGTTCAGGCAGGCTTAGCCCGGCCAAGGGGATGGGACGGGCACCTTCCAGCCCGGCTCCCGCGGTGAGCCAGAGTAGCCCTTCAGACTCCAGATCGCAGGCCAGGAATTCCGCCAGTTGTCGTTCTTCCGTGTCGGCCAGATGGAAGTCGTCCAGGAAAAAAACGATCGGACGGGTTCGGCTACAAAGCCCGCGCAACAGACACAGAAAAGCCTCCTGCAGGCGTTCAGGCGAGCCGCCCGGGCCGGCCTCGATTTGCAGCAGGGGTCCCAGTTCCGGCAAGATGGTTGCCAGCAGCCTGGCATTGCCTCCCAGGCGTGCCTGCAGGCGTTCGCGCCACAGCCCCAGTTGGGACTCTTCCTGGCGCAGCAACTGGCTGAGGGCTGAACTGAGACCGGCTCGGATTCCACCCGTGAGAAAGAAACCACCCGTTTCCCCGACCGAGCGCCGCAAGTCCTCGGCCAGAGCCGTTTTGCCGGTGCCCTCGGCTCCGTCCAGCCAGAGCACGGCCCGGCCGCCTTCGCGCACCTCGGCCCAGACCTGCGACAGAATCTGTCGTTGGCTGGTGCGACCGTAGAGTCGGCGCGGCAGCCGGAAGCTCTCTCCCAGGGACGGTTCCAGTAAACGACTCGGCTGCTGCTCCAGAGCGTCCAGATCGGCCAGCAGGGCTGCGCCGCTCTGATATCGTTGTTCCGGGTCTTTGGCCAGCAAACAGGCCAGAATGGCGGACAGCCCCGGCGGAACCTCGGGGCGAAGTTGGTGCGGGGCGATTGGTTGGCGGGCCCACACGGCGTGCAACAGGGCCGAGGGCTGGTGGGCCGAGTCGAAGGGGGGCCGGCCGGTGAGCAGGTGATAGGCGCTGGCCCCCAGTCCGTAAAAGTCGCTGCGAAAGTCGACCTCGCCACGCCCGCTTTGCTCCGGGGACAGGTAGGCCCAGCGTCGCCAGCGGGCCGTCTCCAGTTCGGCCTGGGCGCCCCCCGGTTCGCAACTCTGGGAGAAGTCGATCAGCCACAGGCGGTCCGGCCGGTCACTCCAGAGCAAATGGTCGGGATGGATCTGTCGGTGCACCAGGCCGCGCCGGTGCAACGCCTCTAAAAGCCGCACTCCCTGGCGTAAGAACTGAATGACTTCTTCCACCCCAAAGGAACGGCGGTTCAGCCAGGCGGCCAGCGATAGCTGACCCTGGTCGCGGAAAATCAACCGCAGCGGTTCTTTCTCCAACCGGATCAGAGGGCCAGAGTCGCCCAGCAGTTGGCATTCTCGTCGATAATCGGCTAACTGTCCCGCGTGCAGGGGGCTTTTGAGGATGACGGCCTGGCCATCGGCCAGACGCCCCCGCTGAATCAAGCTCCTTTGGCTGCGATAGAGTTCTTCCCCTAGCTGCATGGCGGATGGTTCACCGCCAAAGGCCTGGCTCCCTCAAAGGCGAATGGGGCCGGAATGGTGCGCCTGGTGCTGATCGACGATCATAACCTCTTCCGGGAAGGGCTCAAAGCGATGTTTCAAAGCCGCCCCGATCTTTCCGTGGTGGGGGAGGCGGAGAACGCCCTCGGCGGCCTGGAGGCGGTCGAGCGAGTGGCCTGCGACCTGGTGCTGGCCGACTATTCTTTGCCCGACCACGAGGCTCCCTGGTTGGTGGGCCGCCTGCGCCAGCTTCGGCCCCAATTACCCGTGCTGGTGCTGAGTCAGAACACCGACTATGAGCGAGTTCGTCAGGTTCTCTCTTTGGGCGCCAGCGGTTACCTGGTCAAGACCGCCCAACGCGAGGAGTTGCTGCAAGCCATTTCGCTGGTGGCGGGAGGCGGGATTTATCTGCACCCGGCCGTGGCTCGCGCCCTGACGGCCCAGGCCTCCGATGGACTGAGCGAGCGCGAGCGAGCCATTTTACAAATGCTGGTGGCCGGTCGCAGCAACCCCCTGATCGCCGCCAGTCTTCACGTCTCGCTGGGGACGGTCAAGGCCGATCTTCAGTCGCTCTTCCAGAAACTGGGAGTCAAAGACCGCACTCACCTGGCCGCGGTGGCGCTGGCCCGCGGTCTGGTTCGTTCTCCCGATGATTAGAATTTTGTTGTTGGAAGACCAGCATCTCTTGCGCGAGGGAATGAAGCTGGTGCTGGAAGGGGACCCTCAACTGCGCGTCAGCGCTCAGGCCGATACCGGTGGGCAAGCTCTGCAGTTGCTGGAACAAGGCGAATTTGATCTGTTCGTACTCGACCTTTCGCTCCCCGATATGGACGGCACCGAGTGCCTGCGTCAGCGCCGCCGTCAGGTGCCCGCTCTGGTGGTGAGTATGCATGAATCGCAAACCATTGTCGCTCAGGCGCTGGCCGCGGGCGCTCTGGGTTACGTGCTCAAGACCGCCAGCCCCGAGCAATTACGCCAGGCCTGTCGGGAGGTGGCCGCGGGGGGGCGCCACCTTCAGCCCGGATTGTTGCAAAGCACGCCCTCCCCGGCGGCTGCGGCCGGCCCGCTTTTGACTCCGGCTGAACGCCAGCTGTTGCAGAGGGTGGGCCGAGGGCACGGCTGGGAACAGCTGCAGCAAGAGCTGGGCCTCTCTCCGGCCACTTTGGAAAGCCGCGTGCGGGGTCTCTGTCGCAAGCTGCAGCAACCCGATTTGCAAGGCGCCTATGGCCGGGCCGTCGAGCTGCAGTTGATTCTGCCCAATCCCCACGGTCGGGCTTAGGCAGGCAGACGAAACCAGAATTCGGCCCCCTGGCCGGGTACGCTGTCCACTCCGATTTGTCCGGCATGTTTTTCTACGACCAGTTTGCAGAAAGTGAGTCCGAGTCCCGAGTGATGGCCGCGCCGTTCCACCTGGGCGAATTTCTCGAAAAT
>JAFEBA010000133.1 GCA_018266105.1 bacterium
ATCTCGTCGAGCTCAGCTCTGGGCCGCCGCCGCCATGTCCCGGAGTGTCCGCGACTGCCCCTGGCTGGAGGCCGAGCCCGCCCCCGATCTGCCGGAACTGTCCCCCACTGAAAGCATATGGTGGGACTGCAAATACACGGCTCATTCGCTGCAGGGCCATCCACTGTCCAGCTTCCGCAGACAACTGGCGGCCCTGGGCCTGCCCAGCGCCGAACAAGTGCGTGAAATGCGCCACGGCACCCGCCTGAGCTACGCAGGTCTGGTTATTTGTCGCCAGCACCCGGATACGGCCAAAGGTTTCACATTCTTCACCATGGAGGACGAAACCGGCCTGGTGAACGTGGTGGTCAAGCCGCAACTTTTCATGGAGCAAAATATCATCGCTCGCTCAGCCGGCCTTTTAGGCGTGAAAGGGAAGCTGGAATGCCACGACAACGTCATTCACCTGATCGCCGAAACATTCTTCCAACCCGACCTGGCGGCCGATTTACCTCACCTGCCGAGCCGAGATTTCCATTAGCCTCCACGGTAGCCCAGAGAAAGGTGAGAGCCCCCGGGAATACCCCCCCGAGGGCCCTCGCGTGCCGCAATATTCAACTTCTAACGGCGTTTAATCTCAGTCCTTAGTCCTTAGAGTCGCCGTCTTGCCACTTGACTACCTCCGCAAGCTGGAGCGGAGGGCTAGATTCGAACTAGCGCGTAGCGACAGAGCAGGCCTGAGAATTCGATTTAGAAGCTACGGCAATGCCAAGCTTGTTGAGAGAGTCTGAAATTTGGGGAGCCTGCGTCTGCCAATTCCGCCACCCCCGTGCGTTTACGGGAGGCTGGATTCGAACCAGCAATTTGGAGCTCACCAAACGGAGTCTGATCTACAAATCTAAGTCTGAGTCTGCTCAACCCCGCTATTTTACTCTTTGAGCAACCAGTTACACAAGGTGGTGCCTACCGTGACCGCATCCACCCGAATGGAATTGGCTTCTTCGCGGGCTTCCTTTACTGCCTTGCGCAACGTATCCACTCGATCGAGCAGGCGCCGACGGCGACTGTCGGGCAGCGCGCCCGAAAGCGAGACATTGCTCCAATAACCGACCAGGATATCGTCGTGCACAATTTCGGCCTGACCCGGATGATGCTCGGTTGCTTCCACCTTGAGCAGCACGCGCGGAACTTTCTTGTGGCGGGCGGTTCGAATCGGTTCGGTGACGCTGAGACTGCTGGCGGGATCCCACTTCCAGGTTTTGCCAGGATCAAGCACCGGCAGGTTGGCCGCAAAAGTGCGGAAATCTTCCAGCTGTTTCTCCAACCAGATCAAGTACGTCACGGGCGCATCCTTGACCAGAGTCTCGCCCTCGACCACCAGATCTGCCTTGGCCGTCAAATTTCCCCAATCTTTGGTGGCCACCACGTCCAGCAGTTCACTCCAGAGCCGAGTCCACTGGGTCAAGTTCTCCTGAGCACGATGCTGAACCAGCTTCTGCTCGGGGGGCAACTCCTCGCCGTCCTCGTCCTTGCGCTCATAGGTACGGTTCATGCCGTTGAAGAGATCCGGCTTCTGATTGTTCTTGTGAAGCTCGGCGCCCTCGGAATTGACGCGCGACTTCACCTGTTTCTCCACTGCGATTACTTGCGATAAACGAGATTGCTTAGCCATCGTGCGATTGTAAAGGTCGGACCGGGATCGGTCAACGGCATCAGGCTAGTCAAGCTGACTGGTCTTCCGTCCCTCAACCTGAGGCAGCCAGATTCTTGCCAGGGTGCCTTTGCCCAGTTCACTCTCCAGCTCCAACCGACCATCGTTACTTTCCACCCAGGATTGGACGATCGAAAGACCAAGACCACTGCCTCCGCTGCGACGCGAGCGAGAGAGGTCGGAGCGATAGAAACGTCGCGTGACACGAGGCAGATCTTCAGGGGGGATACCGGTGCCCTGATCGGAGACTTCAATCACCAGACCACCCGATTGCAAACGAACCGACAGCGACACGCGCCCAGGAGGAGTGGTATGAGCCAGGGCGTTATCAAGCAAATTGCGCACGGCCCGTTCGCAGCCGGCCGGGTCGACCAGCTCGGCCCGAATGGGCTCCCAGTGAATATCCAGATGATCATGGAGCGGATGATAAGCCGCGGCCAGCTCGGACAGGACCTCGCCCAGATCGAGCTGCTCGGGCTGAAGTTTGGACTCATCCAGTCGATAAAGCGTCAGCATATCGTGGACCAGGTTGTTGACACGGGCCAGCTCGCGCTCGATGACGTGGAAGGCGCGTTCGCGACGATCGCCGGGAATATGCTGGTAGTCTCGCAGTAGTTCCACCATTGTTTGAATGGAGGTCAGAGGGGTTTTCAACTCATGGGAAGCGTCGGCCACGAAGCGACGCTGACTCTCAAAAACCTGACTCAATTCGGCCACCATACGATTGAAGTTGACCGCGATCGACTGCATCTCAAAAGGTCCCTGGCGTTCGGCCCGAGCCTGAAAGTCCCCGGCGCTGACTCGCTGCATCTTCTTCACGATGCTCTCCAGTGGCGAGCAAACATAGCGGGCCAGGGCTGCCGCCAACAAAACTCCCACCAGCAGAGCCAGAGTCCCAAAGATGCCCAGGGAACCGGCCACGTCGCCCAGCAGGTCGTCGGCCGGCTTGCTGCCCATGCCCAGCTCCAGCACCCCCACCACCCGACCCTGTTCATCACGCACGCGTTGGGCCCACATCAACCAGTGTTCAAAACTGTTACTGGCCTCGTATTTGGCATCTTCGCGATTGCCCGAAAGCAAACTTCGAATTTCATCCAGATGCTCGTCCGGCTGCTCGCGCGGCCCTCCCATGTCCACCAGTTTCTTCAAGTCGGCCTGGTAATATCTCACCAGCACGAAAGCCGAGGCCAGCTCAGACCATTTCTGCTGGCGGTCGGAAGGCATCACCAGATGCAAAGGCGTGTGCAGCATGGGGTCGGGTCCAGAATCGCGAGGCGGTGGAGCCGCCTGAAGAGGAGCGGGATCCCAATGCTCCATCAATTGGAAGCGAAGCTGAGCGAAAGTCCGACGGTCCAGATCCTTCTGAATTTGAAAGTAGAGCCCAAGGGAAAGGCAGAAAAGCAAAAAGCCGATCAGCAAGACGTTCCAAAGAGTCAGCAGACGACGAGTTGAGGGATACTTTTTGCGCAACTCCACAGTATCGACTTCGCGCAGTCGGGAGGTGACGATCACCTTCTAGTGTCCGCCAAATCCGCCGTGGCCACCCATCATCGGACCTCCAGGTCCGCCCGGTCCCTGGCCCCAGCCTCCCGGACTCCCATTCTGGGGCGGCCCGGAACTATTGGGATACGACCCTGGCGGGCGAACATTGATCGTGTAGACGGGGGGAGTGGCGGTAGCACTTGGGCTGGGGGTTGGGGTCGGCGAGGGAATATCGGGAACTTCGGGTTCGACCTGCACCACCTGATACACCGGCTGAACCTGTGCAATCGGAGCCGGGGCCGGTTCCGGTAGCTTCTCGACCACCCGGGCTGGAGCGGTGGGATATGTACTGGTCGGCAACTCTGGCACCATCGTGGCCATGGCGCGTCGAGCCTTCTCTTTGGGGGGAGAAGCCGAACGAGCCGGGGCAGGCCGGGCCGGAATTTGAGGGGCGGAAGCGGTTCTGGTCTCAGGGGCCTTCGCGTCCGGGCGACTGAGAGGCAGGGCAGGACCGCTGGCCACCCTGACCCTCGCGGCAGGAGCAGGCGCACTCTCGGTCGTGGGCGCTTGGGCCGACAGAAACAACCAGCCCATAAGGCCAAGCGCAGCGCTGGTCAGGAAGCCTGTGGCGGCATAGACCGCCCGGTCGGCCGACCGGACAGGAGCCGTCAGGGGCTCGGTGGGATCATCCTCAATGGCAATCATGCGATTCAGGGCCAGTCCGGCTTCGGCTGCAGTCTGGAATCGGTTCTCTTTCCGGGTGGCCATCATTTTTCTGATGACCGAATCCAGCCAGGCGGGAATGCCCGGGTTAAGGGAGCGGGCGGAGGGCACCTGACTGCCATCGGCCACGACATCAATCGGACTGGCCGGGGTGCGACCGGTCAGGGCGTAAAACAGGGTGGCGCCCAGGGCATAAATGTCCGACCGCTGATCCGTGCTGCCAGCACCTTGATATTGCTCAAGCGGAGCATACCCGGCCGACCCCACACCCTGCAGGAAGGTAGCCGTCAACATGCCCGTCACCTGCGCCCGGGCGATTCCGAAATCGATCAGCTTGAGACGGTCCTGAGAATCCACCATGACATTGGAGGGCTTGAGATCGCGAAAAAGGATGGTGGGGTTCTGGCGATGCAGGAAATCCAGGGCTTCACAGAGTTGTTTGGCCCAGAGCAAGGCCGTTGCCACCGAAACAGGACCCTGGCGGCCGACCCGCTGGGCCAGTGTCTCACCTGGCAGATAATCCATAACCAGGTAGCCGTGATTTTCTTCTTCAACATAATCGCGGATGCCCACCAGATTGGGATGGCTCAACCCCCTTAAAATACTGGCTTCGTGCCGAAACTGCTTGAGCGCCTGCGAATGCTCTCCGTCGGCTTCGATCAGTCTGGTGACTTTAACGGCCACCCTCCCCTCGCACCCCTCACAGAGAAAGACTCGACCCATCCCGCCCTGGCCGAGCAGAGAAATCAGTCGGTAGCGCCGGGTCATCACGTCACTCAGTCGGCAGGTATCCACATCGATTTGCATCATACCTCAGGCTAACTTGCCCAACTGAACTGGAAGCTTTCGGTTTCCTGAAGACTTCCTGAAGACACCCGGGCCAGGCAGCCGGACTAGGAATGCTCACAGCGAAGGCAAAGCTTTAAGAATGACCAAAAGATTGTCGTCGCTGCTGGGGCAATTTGGGGACGTGGCGGGCAGACAGGCTCTTTCAGCCAGACTGGCTCGCACAGCCGGAGCCGACGATCTCTACATTCTCATCCGAGAAGAAGGCAGCCAGCGGTTCACGCCCGCCCACGGTTATCAACTTCAAATGACGCGGGCCTGGGAGCTGCTCCTGGAGGAAGCTTCCCGTCTGGGCTCGGCCGAAGCGGAAATGCAGGAACTAGGAACCAGTGCCCGCGCCTATGTGCGGGCAGATACTTCCCTGGTGCTGCTGGGAGGGTCCGAACCTCGTCCCCAGACCCTGCTGGACCTGCTCCCACTGCTGGGCAGCCTGGCGCGAGCGGAACTCAATGGTCAGTCGGCCGAACGCTCGGAATTCTTGAGCTACGCTAACCACGAGATCCGTACTCCAATGGCCGCTATGCTCGGATATGTAGACATTCTGCTTCGCCAGAGCAGGCAGCCCGATGAGCGGCACTATCTGGAGATCATTCAGCGCAACGGCCTGCAGTTGCTGGAGACCATCAATGATCTGTTCGATCTGAGCCGGATTCGGATGCAAAATCTTCCCGTCGATTCAAGACTGTTTGAACTTCCTCCACTAATTGCCGAAATCCGAAATCAAGTGGAGCCCCTGGCTCAAGAGCGCGGCCTCAACCTGCAAGTCTATTTCGACACGCTGGTGCCAAGACGCCTGACCAGCGATCCCGCCCGCCTGCGTCAGATCCTGATGAACTTGCTGAGCAATGCCATCAAGTATACAGAGCGCGGCTGGGTCCGCCTGAGCCTTCGCGCCCAGACGGATTGGCTGGAGTTTACCGTGGCCGACACGGGCGTTGGACTGGATCCGGACAGGCTGCCTCAGTTGCTCCAAACACAGAGCATCGGACTCTCCATTACTCATAAACTCATCGGTCTTCTGGGCGGAAAGCTGGCGGTACAAAGCACCGCCACCAAGGGAACCAGATTTTGCTTTCGTTTGCCCGCCTCTTGCGACGAACTGGTCGACGGAAATATCGAACTGCTCACCGCCTCTGTGACCGCATCCCAACTTCCGGACCTTGCGGGATTGAGCGTCCTGGTGGTGGATGATCGGGAGGACATCCAGGAGATCGCCCGGGCCTTCCTCGAGGCTGCCGGAGCCACCGTCTATACCACCGGCTCAGGTCAGACGGCGCTGGAATTTCTCAAGAAAAAGACCGTCTCGGTGATCATCCTGGATATGCATATGCCGACCATGGACGGCCACGAAACGGCGCGCACACTACGTAGCCAGGGAATCAGCACGCCCATCCTTGCTCTCACAGCCAGCACCATGAGTGGTCAAGACTGCCTCGAATCCGGCTGCAATGCATATCTCAGTAAACCCGTCGACCGTTCCTCCCTGATCGGGCAGGTTTGGACGCTGGCCTACAGCCTGCAGGTTCTAGTGGTGGAAGACAGCCCGTTGGCCGCCCACGCCCTGCAAGCCCTGCTCCAATCGATGGGATGCAACGTGCGAGTAGCTCACAACGGAGCTGAAACTCAACAGCAGGTTCTGGGCGAAGCGCCCAAAGTTGTGCTGATGGATCTCGGCCTGCCGGACATCGACGGGTGGGCGCTTTTGGCCTGGCTGCGCCAGAATTGCCCCGAAGCTCGAGTACTGGCCCACACCGGGCGACGCTTCGATGAAATGCAGTCTCCGATAGCGGGCCTCAGCTTTGACGGCTACCTGCAAAAGCCCGCCGCTCGCACAGAGCTGCTCAAGAGCCTCTTTCCCAGAGTGACGGCTTCCGTCACCAACTAGCTGCCGGAGGCGTAACGCACCGCCCCCAGGATCGCCATTCCAAGAAAGAAGAGCCAGAGTAGCAAACGCACGCTGGCGTGTTCAGGAGTTTCGGACCCGAAACTCGGGCGAGTAGACTTCTCCATTTGCCCAGTATGCCGGATGCACTACCGGGTGGCCCGGTATGAGAGTCCCAAAAAGGTTAAGGAAGGATTGAGAAACTATCTAGAAAGCGTTGCTGCAATCCCAAATCGAAGCCTACCGCGGAAACGATATAGCTATGGCGCGAGGTAGCCAGAAGCAAGTAACATCCTGGCACGCCCGCCTCATCGATTCGCGACCAGTAGGTGACGTGGCGACCCTGCCGCTTTTCATCTCGGAGCTCTACTTCCGTATAACGCCCGGACCAGTGACGCACAAGTTGCAGCAGCTTGAACCTGGGATAGACTCGGTCCAGAACCGCTACCTGATAGCTCTGATAACGAGCCGGACGGCTGAGAAAGATCTGTCCCCCCAGTTCAGCTTCTCGGGAGCTCCCCAGCTCAGCCGGAAAGTCAGCCGTAAACTGATAGTTCTTGTTATAGTATGGTTTGGCGCCTGCCGCCCGGGCAAGGCCAAGCGCAAGCAAGACAACGGTCAGGAACTTGGTCATTTATGAATGAGTGCAAAATGGACGCACAAACTCCTGCCCGTTTCTCGGGCCGGTATTATTCCAGTAAGCCCAGACGTAAGCCCACGACGGCGGCCTCAGCCCGATCGGAAACACTGAGCTTCGATTTCAAACTGTGCACGTATTTCTTGACGGTTGCCTCGGCCAGATGAAGCTTTTCGCCGATCGCCCGGTTGCTGCTCCCCTGGGAGATCAGCCGCAGCACGGCAAGTTCGCGCTCGCTTAGGCTAGTTACAGGAGGCTGAAGCGACACGTCCTCCTCGCCGCTATTGCGCCTGCCCTGATTGGCCAGACGCACCAGTCGATTCAGCAGCCGCTTCTCCAGGATCGCGCCCCCACTGTGAAGGGTCCTAATAGAGAGCGGGATTAATTTGCTTCCAGAATCCTTAAGAATATATCCAGCTGCCCCGGCCGCAAGTGCATCCAGGAGGAAAAATTCGCTGTCATGGATAGTCACCACCAAAACCTGGGTGCCGGGAGAGGACCTGCGAATCTCACGAATCACCTCCAGTCCATTGCCGTCCGGCAAGGTCAGCTCGGTCAGCAAAACATCCGGTCTGTGGCGATCGGCCAAACTGCAAGCCTGCGCGCCAGTCTCGCCCTCAGCCAACAATTCCATGTCCTTCTGATCAGCCAGTACCGTCCGTAGACCCATGCGTACGACCGACTGGTCGTCTACTACTATAACCCGAATCGGCTCCACCGTTGTGCCATCTCCATTTGCCCCCGTGTCTGGCGCGTCAATTCTGTCACCCTCTGGCGCCGTCCTACTGCGCAATTGGGGCGCGGCCGCGCGCGAAATGCGCCGACGCCCGTCAAATAAGGATTTCATAGCATCGTCTGCAGACGAAAAGGATACTTAAGTCTATGGTAGCAAGTTCTGTAAAGCTATTTGTGCCAATTGCCAGTAACCATTTCTAGTTACGACGGATGCGACAGGGGCTGCAAGTCCTGGAACCCCATGCAAAAATACATAGCACACTTCACTCTCCACATGCATCTCGCCCGCACAGTCGTCTACGCCACGGTTCATTCCGAAACGACAGACACAAACCGTAACAACCCAAATCCCCCGAAGGAGTCCAGTCAAATTCCAATTGGCAACCCGTCCACGCCGTATTGGATCGACACTTATTCTTCTCGACTCAAGCGCCTATGAATTCGAAATATTGGAAGCGGCCAATGGACCTAACTGGCCACCCATCCACCCCGCATAAGCAATTTTCCGGTCTTATTGCTTATATGCGGCGAAACGAAGAGAGCCCACCTCGCCAAATCCGAAGAAATGACGGGGGGGCCCCAGGTGAGGCGGTAGAGCCTAGCCCTTGGTCAGCAACTGCTGAAGCACATAGGGTAGAATTCCGCCGCTCTTATAGTAATCGACTTCAATGGGAGTATCGATGCGTAGGGTAACCTTCACTTCTTCTTTCAGATCACCGCGGTGAATCACAAGAGTCAGTTCCTTGCGCGGCTTCAAGCCGTCTTCCAGTCCCAACAGGTCGAAGGTCTCGGTCCCGTCGAGTTTCGGAGTTTCCCCTTGAAACTGGCAAGGAAGGACGCCCATACCAACCAGGTTGCTCCGGTGAATACGCTCGAAGCTCTGGGCAATCACGGCTCGAACTCCCAGCAGACGCGTGCCTTTGGCAGCCCAGTCACGGGAACTCCCCGTTCCATACTCCTGACCGGCGATAATGATTAGCGGCACATTCTCCTTCTCGTAAGCGATGGCCGCATCATAGATACTCATACGCTCCGCGTCGGGATAATGAACAGTAACTCCGCCTTCGACGCCGGGCACCATCAGGTTTTTAATGCGCACATTGGCGAAGGTGCCACGCACCATGACCTCGTGGTTGCCGCGCCGGGAACCGTAGCTGTTGAAGTCTTTGACTTCAACTTTATGCTGCTGCAAGTAGATGCCAGCCGGAGAGGAGGCCTTGATGGCACCAGCCGGGCTGATGTGATCAGTGGTGACAGAGTCGCCAAAGATCGCCAGCGGGCGAGCAGCCTTCAAATCTTGGGGCTCCGAGAGCTGACCGCTGAAGCCTTCGAAATAGGGTGGATGGCGGATATAGGTGGACTCATCGTCCCATTCAAAAATCTTGCCGACCGAGGATGGAATCTTGTTCCAGAGCGGGTTCTGATCCGCAAAGCTGCCGTACAGACGACGGTAGGCTTCAGGATCGAATGCCGAGCTCATGAGCGACTGAATCTCTTCGAGCGAGGGCCAGATTTCGTGCAGGTAGACAGGCTGGCCGTCCTTACCTTCTCCCAGGGGCTCCTTGGACAGGTCCACATCCACACTGCCGGCCAGCGCGAAAGCCACCACCAGTGGAGGGCTCATGAGAAAGTTGGCTTTCACATTCTGATGGACACGCGCCTCAAAGTTACGGTTGCCTGAGAGCACGGCAGCCGCCACCAGATCGTTTTCAGTGATGACCTGCTCGATTGCGGGGTCAAGGGGTCCGGAGTTGCCGATACAGGTCGTGCAACCATAGCCGACCAGGTTGAAGCCGATCTCGTTAAGGTACTGTTGCAGTCCGGTGCGCTCCAGATAGTCCGTCACCGCACGCGAGCCGGGAGCCAGTGAGTTCTTGACGGTGGGGCGCACGCTGAGACCCTTCTCAACAGCCTTTTTGGCCAGCAGGCCGGCGGCCAACATCACGCTGGGGTTGGAGGTGTTGGTGCAGCTGGTAATGGCGGCAATGACCACATCTCCGTGAGCCAGCTCCTCGTGAGTCCGCGGATATTCTCCCTTGGGCACGCCCTCCAGGCGATCGGGAGTGGGACGATTATCCACCATCTCAGTTACGTGGGCCGGCGCCTTGGCGGGGGCGGTCTGGACACCGCCACCGGAAACCTCCTCGCCTTTGTGACTGCGACCCATGGCTGCGTGGTAACGAACCTTGTCACCCGGCTTTCCATAGCCACCCTCAGCGGTCGGTTTGGCCAGCAGGCTGTTGAACTGGCTCTTCAGATTGCTCAGCAGAATACGGTCCTGGGGACGTTTGGGTCCGGCCACCGCCGGCTCAATGGTAGTGAGGTCGAGCTCAACGACCTGACTATAATCGCACTGTCCCTGCTCCGGAATGCCAAACAGACCTTGAGCCTTGTAATAACGGCGGACGCGGTCGACCTGAGCGGCATCGCGGCCAGTAGCGGCCATGTACTCACAAGTGGCCTCGTCCACGGGGAAGAAGCCCATGGTGGCCCCGTATTCCGGAGCCATATTAGCGATAGTGGCGCGATCAACCACACTCAGACTGGCGGCACCCTTGCCGTGAAATTCGACGAACTTACCAACCACCTTGGTCTGACGCAGCAGTTCAGTGACCCTGAGCACCAAATCTGTGGCCGTCACACCGGTCTTGAGCTCGCCGGTTAGATGAACACCAACCACGTCGGGGGTCAGAAAGTAGACCGGTTGCCCCAGCATGGCGGCTTCGGCTTCAATCCCGCCGACGCCCCAGCCTACGATACCCAGACCGTTGATCATGGTGGTGTGCGAATCGGTTCCGACCAGGGTATCAGGGTAGAGCACTCCGTCCTTTTCGCAGACGCACTGAGCCAGATACTCGAGATTGACCTGATGGCAGATGCCAATCCCTGGCGGGACCACGCGAAAACCGTTAAAAGCCTGGGTTCCCCATTTGAGAAACTGGTAGCGCGACTGGTTTCGCTCAAACTCCATCTCCATGTTACGCTCGAAGGCGTCTCCGCGCGAGGCAAGGTCAACCTGGACGGAGTGGTCGATCACCAGGTCAACGGGAACCAGAGGTTCAATGATGCCGGTGTCTTTCTTCATCAGTGCAACGGCCGAACGCATGGCCGCCAAATCCACCAGCAAGGGAACACCCGTAAAGTCCTGTAGCAATACGCGGGCAACGGTGAAAGGAATTTCTTCGGTGCGCTCAGCCTGGGGCTGCCAGTTGGCCAGCGCCTGGATGTCCTTCTCAGTGACTTTCTTGCCGTCACAATTACGCAGAACCGACTCCAACACGACCCGAATGCTCACCGGCAAGCGCGAGATCTTACCGACCCCGGCTTTCTCCAAATGAGGCAGAGAGTAGTATTTCTCCCCGGAACCTAGATCTTGCAATGAATCGAACGGCATTTTGTTGCACTCCTCACTAACACTATAGGTCCCCCCTTTTCGGCCCGTAGCCTTCCTCCTCTGATCCTTCGAGGCTATCGGGGTCCTAATCCCGAAACAAAGGGCATGCGGTTTCTCTTGTTACTCCTCTGGCTGCCGGTGGCGGCCTGGGGGCAGGACTACGCCGGTCTCCTAAAACGAGCCCAGAGCAACGACCCGGCTACAGATTTTACAGCCCTGCGCCGAGCGTACACCCGGCAACCGGGTTACAACGGCTATGAATCGCCGGCCGAGCTGGATGCCATGCTCAGGGCGCTGGCCGCGGCCAACTGGGGGGAAGCCGAGAAACTGGCCAGGTCGGTTCTTAGCACCTCCTATCTGCAACTAGATGCGCACTACGTCCTACTTCTTGTAGCCCGCAGGCAGACCAATCTAGCTGAAGAAACCCACCACGACTTCATGTTACGCGGACTCTCGAAGGCGATCAGGGCTGGTCACGACGGGTCCAGCCCGGAGCAGGCCTGGACCGCCCTGAACGTGGGCGAGGAATACTCGGTCTGTCGGCTGGCGGGCTGGAGAATGGAGACTCAGGGCCTCATCCATCAGGGTGCCCGAGCCTACGACAGAATTACGGTAGTCAACAGCGAAGGTAAGTCCTTTCCGATCTACTTCGAGATCACGGACTGGTTCGGCAAGCTCTAGTGCCCATTGGAGAATCGTCTCCATCAGGTCCGGCTCGTGAATACGGCTCGGGTCGATGACCAGAAGGGGAACGCCCAGCTCCATTTGCCTTGCCCGAAGCTCATCGGGGGTATGATACTGCGACCCAGCGACTTCGACAACCGCCGTAACCGTTGTGCCTCCAGCCCGGATCAGAAGCACATTGTCGGGCGTCCTGTATTTCAGACGAGTTCGAACTGGTATCTGAGGGGCCCAGGCCAGGCTGGCGTGTTTGTATTTGAAGAGAAAGCAACGGTGGTGCCCCTTGAAAGGCCCGCCCGTCTTCCCATTCACCAGGGTTAGGGAGCAGCCCAACTTCTTCAGTTTCACCCCCGTCCACTGCCCTTCCAGGCCAGAGAGCGCCCCGATCAGTCTAACTTCGGTTCCAGAGTCGTAGCGCAGAGTGTTCACACTCCTCCAGTAGCGCTCATCCATCCCCCGCCGCTCCTCCAGACGCTGCGTCACCGGTCCAAGAAAAGCCAGTCGGTCTTCAATCCCCCAGCGCTGGTGAACCTGCTTAAAACGAGGACAGCGTCCCAGCTCAGGCGTCGGCTCACTCGGCCGCGCGCCAAGCCTCAGAGACCGGGACACCTGCCTGGATTGAGGAATCAGCGGTGGTCGACCCCGGAGAAACGGAGCCCAGGTGAAAAGGCCTGGCGCCTCCAGCACTTGTTCCAGTCTGCGGGCGATTTTCTCGGAAATGGGCCGCCTTCCGCGCTCCACCTGACTAAGATAGGGCTGGCTGCAGTCCACAGCCGCCCCGACCATGCGTTGCGTCAGACCCAGGCTAAGCCGGCGCCTCCGGATTGCGAGACCGATTCTCATAAGATAGGACAACATTTGTTGTCAGGTGTTTTTACGTCCACTCAATTTCTCCTCCCCCACCCATGATAAGCAATTTCTTCGCTTTATTGCTTATCAAGGGACGCCGGTGGGCGGCCGGGAAAGGCCTGCCATGGCAACCATCACCTCCATGGTCGGCGACGGCTTCTACGACCGTCACTCCCATGTCCAGGCCCAGTTCATCCTCAGTAGCGCCGACCAACTTGAGCGGGCGGCGAGCAGTGTTTCACTACCCGAGCAAGGCCCGGTCGGCCTTGCGGACCTGGGCTCTTCGGAAGGCAAGAACTCCCTCGTCCTCATGGGACATCTGGTCGAGATGCTTCGCAGGAGACGAGCTGAGCAAAGCTTCCTCATCATCCACAATGACCTTCCCGCAAACAACTTTAACGGGCTTTTTCAAAAACTCTACGCCCAAGGAAAACCCTACGGTCCCGACTCCTGGGTCATGGCCAGTGCAGCTTCATTTTACGAGCCGATTTCGCCACCTCAGACCCTGCATATTGTCTGTTGCTACTCGGCCGTTCACTGGCTGAGCCATGTACCGAAAATACCAAACCCCTCAGGAGTTCTCTTCGCGAGAATGGACGCCAAATCGAGAGCCATTCTGGCGGCTCAGGCAGCCCGCGACTGGGAGGCCTTTCTTCGAGCACGAGCTCAGGAAATGGTTCCAGGAGGGCAGCTCATCATCGTAACCGGGGGACGCGAAGGGGAGGATGTCGCGGGGATCAAGATGTACCGGCTGCTGGACCAAATACTGAAAGAATTGAGTCATCCACCGTTCGTGATGCCGATTTACTATCGCTCTCGCGAGGAAATCGTGGCGCCGCTGGATGCCTGCGGCTTCAAGTGCGAGCACTTCAGAATCCAGAGTTTGTCCACTCCCTTTGCCGAGCAGCTTGCAATAAACGGGGACAGAATCGCATATGCTCGCGCCACCACTAGTTTCGTGCGCGCCTGGATGGAGCCTCTGCTGCCAGATCCACGTATCTATGAGATGATGGAAGAGAGGATGGCAGAGGACCCCGAAGGCACCGGGGTGGACAATGTACAGGTCATCGCGGCCTTCTCGCGACTGTGAAGTTCGGCAAAATCAAAAGGCAACACAGTATGCTGGAAGGCCTGGAGGACCTTTGCAAGGTTCTTCTCAAAGAATGCGCACACATTCAGCGAATCGTTCCCGGCAGAATCAATCGCCGCAAAGGTCGCGGCGAGGCGGAATTTAAGATACAGTATCCCACCCCAGCCGGTCTCAAGTGCATCTACCTAAGGTCCGGGGCAACCCAGGAAGTGTTCCTGATTTGCTCGGATGAGCAGGCAGCCCAGGAATGGCTTAAGATTCGAAACAGCTCCAGCAGGTAGCCCCCACCTTCGATCGTATTTTCGCAGGGTGAACATTGAAAGCGGTCACGACGGCAGGCTCAGCCTGGTACGCTTCCCAGAGCACATTAGCGACGACCCAGAATTACGTGTTTCCTATCGGGAGCTGTCTCTCAAGCTTTGTGACCTGACGCACCCCCATATTGTCCAGGTCCACGAACTCGTAGACGAAAACTATCTCCTGGTGGAAGATTTGCAGGAAGCTCAGCCCCTGAGCCTTCCCCCCGAAAATCCTGAGGTTCTGCTGCGGGGACTCCTGGACGCTCTGGAATATGCTCACTGGCGCGGTATACCTCACCGCCTGCTGAACTGCCATTGCCTCTGGCTTTTTCCTGGAAACAGCATCAAGGTCTGGGGATTTGGACTGGACTATCTAGAAGTTCGCCATGGCCCTGGCCAGATGTTTGAGGTTCCCGCAACCGCTCCCTATTGGTCACCCGAGCACTGCCTGCACGAGGAGCCCGACATTCGAAGCGACATCTGGTCGGTCGGAGTCATTCTCTATCGCTGGTATGCTGGGAGCTTGCCCTTCCAATGCAACTGCATGCCGGTTCTAGTGGACAGAATCAGGAACTACCATCCCCCCGTGCCACCGGGCCCTCACGCGGACCTGATTCTGAGGTGCCTGGAGAAAAATCCAGGGGACCGATTCCAAAACATTAGGGAGCTCCGCCGCTACCTTTAGAAGATAAGCAATATCTCCGATTTATTGCTTATCTTCGGAGGATGGACAGGAATAGGCGCAAAGCCTCTGCGACGGGGACCTCATGAAGCGACTTCTCTGGCTCACACTCCTGACGGCCGGCTGTGCAACACAGCCCGGTTCTCCCAGCACGTCCCCCCAGGCGGCCAACACCAAAACTCTGGCTCGTTTCGTTCTCCTTAACGGCCAGGAGAAAGTCAATCAGGATACTCGACTTAAGCGGCCTTGCCACCTGAAGCTGCGGATCGAGGGCGAAGCCACGGTCGCAATCGCGACCTTCACGGGTAATCAAGCTGATAGCCCGGGGGCCATGCCACCCAGGGTGCTTCAGTTGCAGCAGAAGGAAGACGTCCTGGACTGGGAACTGAAAGAACCACAAGGTGCCGGTCGCCTCTATATCGCGGTCCTACCGAATGACTGCGACAAGGCGAAGGAGCTGGCAAACCTTGTCGACGACTGGAAGAACAAGACCTCACCCAGGGCCAACCAGGTGGTGCGCGATAAGATTGTCGCCTGGGAGCAGGCGCTGGACTCGGAGTTGCGGCACGAGGGCCCCGCGCTTGAAGACACCGGCGGAGTAACAAGTCACTCCGCCTTCAATGGCAACTATGAAGCGACTCGGCCTCTGGCCAGGAAGGTCGCGCCCATTTTGCCGCCAGACGGTGGCGGCAACGAAATCAAAAAAGACCCGCCAGACTGGCGCCCAATGGCCGACTCGGTGGAATGCAGCGCAGAAAAACCCGGAGTCTACTCCTACCCCATTCAGTTCGATACAGAATGAAAGCGCGGTTGGCCGCCTTTGGCCTGCTCAGCCTCTGGTTTGCGGCCGGCCATCCACTGGATACGTGGGGCTTCGACACCTTCCTGAAACTCAGGTCTCACTGGGCCTCCCCGGTGAGTCCGCACATTGCTCTGCTCGACATCGATGCCAAACAACTCAAATCCTGGCCGGGCACCCGTCAGGAATATGATGGGCTGGCGGAACTGATTGCACGTTTACGCCAGCAGGGAGCGCAGGTCATCGCCTTAGACCTGATCCTTGCCCGCGGAGAGAATGGCGACTTCGCAAAGTTCTGGAAAGAAGTTGCAACCAGCCAGGACGTGGTTCTGGGTCGAACCTTGAAGGACGCAACCCGATTACCGGAAGGACTGCCGCGCCCAACCGAAGGACTGCTGGGTGTCGACCCGGACCCCGACGGGACCATCAGGACCTATCAGTGGAGGCAACCCCCATCTCTGGCTCTGGCCGCCTACCTCAAACTGCGCAAGATCCGCTCCCTGGAGGACGACTTCGACGATAGGGGCAAGCCCTGGAAGCGAAACATTCCAGCCAAAATCTGGCTCGACGAGAGAACTCCCTGGACTGGTTCCGGAAACTTTGTGCACGTCAGTCCTGAGCAACTGAGAAATTGGGAGCACGATCGGCCTCATCTATCCGGCTCAGTCGCCTTCGTCAGTTATACCTCTGATGGAAGCGGAGACATTGGCACAACTCCACTGAGCCTGACCATTCCAAAGGTCTACGTTCATGCTCTGGCCCTGAATGGATTGCTTCAGGACGCCTGGTTCGTGCCGTTTCCCCTGATGGCCAATCTGCTGATCGCCGCTGTGGTGGTTCTGGGCGCGTCTCGCGCCACGCCCTACAAAATAGCCCTCAGCATTGGCTGGCTTGCTTTCTGCATCGTCACTCCCCTGTGCACTCACTGGTTTCCGCCGATGGCCAGTATCGCATTGGGCTGGAGCGCTTGTCTCCTCATGGACTACTGGTTGTCGGACAAAACCCGCCACTCTCGCCTGATACAGCTGCAAAAATTGGCAGACTCAGACGATCCCCTGATCTTGAAGGTTGTGGGCGAATTTCAGGTTGTGCGCAAATTGGGAACGGGCGGCTTCGCCACCGTCTATCAGGCCGTCCCCACCGACAGCCTGGACTCCAGCCACTCGGTGGCTCTGAAAATCGTCCATCCAGGCTCAGCCGAAAACGAAGACTTCAGGCGTCGCTTCCAGCGAGAAGTTCGCATTAGTTCCCAGTTGAATCATCCATCCATTGTGCGTGTTCACGGTTCCGGGCAGACTCACGGCCTGCTCTATATGAGCATGGAACTCTTGGACGGGCGGCCGCTGCGGCATTACGCCCCGGAGGGGGGAGCTCTCAGCCAAGAGCAGGTGCTCAGTCTGCTCAAACCGATTTTGGAAGCCCTTGAGTATGCACATGGGAAATCGGTGGTGCACCGCGACCTGAAGCCAGAGAACATTATGGTCAAGGTGAGTTCGGCGGCTCCCCCCTGGACATTCACCGAACTGAAAATCGTGGATTTCGGCCTGGCATTCGACTCAGAAGCCAGTGCGCTCACCAGAACTGGTGAAGTCTTCGGAACGCTGGACTACCTGGCACCAGAACGGATTCAAGGATCGACCGATGACCCGCGCTCCGATCTCTACGCAGTGGGCGTCATCGCTTACGAACTCCTGAGCGGCCACAACCCGTTCAAGCACGAAAATCCGGGGCAGGCAATTCTTTACCGGCTGACCCAGGATCCGCCCCCCCTCCCTCAGGATAGTCGTCTGGCCGCAGTGGTCATGCGTCTCTTAGCCCGGGATCCAGCCAATCGCCCGCAGAAAGCGCGCGAAGTGTTGGATGAGTTAGGTATCTAGATACCGACAGCCCTGGCGCCGCGGGTGCTAAATTCGGACTATGAGCAGACCGATTTGGAAAGGTAGCATTGCCTTTGGCTTGGTGAACATCCCCGTCAAGCTATACTCCGGCGAGGAGCGTAAGTCGGAAGTGCATTTCAACTTGCTGGACAAGCGCGACCAGGCCCACATTAAGTTTAAACGCGTCAACGAAGTCACCGGTAAAGAAGTGCCCTGGGACCACATCGTTAAGGGCTATGAAATTGACAAGGATGAGTATGTCCTCCTCAGCGACAAAGACTTCGAGGCTCTTGCCATTGAGAACAATAAGGCCGTAGAAATTAGCGAGTTTGTTCCTGAAGCAGAGATCGCGCCGCAGTATTTTGAGAAGCCCTATTTCCTGGTGCCGGACAAATCCGGCCTGAAAGGCTACGCCCTGCTGCGCGACACCCTCAGAGAGCTCAAGCATGTGGGAATCGCCAAAATGGTGATTCGTTCGGGACAGAGTCTGGTGTGTTTGAGACCCTACGAAGAGACCCTACAGCTTCTGGTCATGCGCTACCACGAAGAAATTCGAGAGCCGAGCCAGATCGATTTTCCATCCGGTGAATTGAAGAAAACGAAGATCACCGAGAAAGAACTTGAGATCGCCAGCCAGCTGGTGGAGGCCATGGCCAGCAAGTGGAAACCTGAGAGCTATCACGACGACTACCACGATTCACTCAAGGCTTACGTTGAGAAAAAACACAAGGAAGGCGAAAACTTTAAGCCGCCTGAGCCCGAGGAAGAGAAACCAGCCCGCTCCGTGGATCTGATGGAACTGCTTCAAAAGAGCCTGTCTGGCCGCAGGCTCGCCCCTACCGCCCACCCGAAAAAGGTCCGGCGGTGAGCCTACGAGAGTATAGGAAAAAGCGGAACTTTCGTAAGACCAGCGAGCCTGAGGGTTCGTCCCACTCGACCGCCGGCTACCGCTTCGTGATACAAAAACACGATGCCAGCCGACTCCACTACGACTTTCGCCTTGAAGACCAGGGTGTCTTGAAGAGCTGGGCCGTACCCAAGGGCCCCTCGTTGAATCCCGCCGACAAGAGGCTGGCCGTTCAGGTGGAGGACCATCCGCTAGACTACGGCAGTTTCGAAGGAACGATTCCCAAAGGCGAATACGGCGGAGGCACGGTGATGCTCTGGGATCAGGGAGTCTGGGAACCGGACGGCGACACGAAGAAAGGTTGGGAAAAGGGCCATCTGCACTTTCGGTTGTTTGGGCAGAAGTTGAAGGGCGGCTGGTCCCTGATACGACTCAAGGACGAGCCGAACTGGCTGCTGGTGAAAGACAACGACGAATTTGCCGACCCCGATTGCGATGTGACCCAGCAGGACCACAGCGTTAAGACCGGCCGAAGCCTCCAGGAAATTGGAGTTCGTTTGCCTGAGACCATCAAGCCCCAATTGGCAACCCTGGTCAAGAAAGCTCCGCGAGGCCGGGAATGGGTGCACGAAATCAAACACGATGGCTACCGAATCCTGGCCTACCTTCATGACGGCGAGGTCAACCTGCTCACTCGAGGCGGTCAGGACTGGAGTGACCGGTTTGCAAGCCTGGTCAAGTCACTGAAGAAACTACCGGTAAAACAAGCGATTCTGGATGGAGAAGTCGTCATTCTGGATCAGCAGGGTGTGAGCCGTTTCCAGAAGCTGCAGAACTTCCTCAGTCGCAAAGGCGGTGGCTCTCCATCCTATTTTCTCTTCGACCTGCTCTTTCTCAATGGGCGCGATCTACGCGAACTGGAGCTGCTGGAGCGTAAAGACCTCCTGCGCAACCTGAATCTGGAGGACCCCCTTCACTTCAGCGATCACATTAAGGACCAGGGCGAACAGGTTCTGGAGCAGGCCTGCCGACTGGGCTGCGAGGGTATCATCAGCAAACGGGTCGACAGTCCCTATGTGAGCCGGCGCACGCGCAGCTGGGTGAAGGTGAAATGCCAACAATGCCAGGTCTTCACCATCATTGGCTACACCGAACCAAAGGGGGGACGTAACCATTTTGGCTCGCTTGTGCTGGCCCAGGATGGTAGATATGCCGGAAAGGTCGGGACTGGCTTCAGCCAGGAGACCCTGACAGAACTGAAAGACCGATTTCAGGGTCAGCCCGAACCTCCCGTGAAGACTCCGCGGCTCACCAAGGTCCACTGGCTGAAGCCGGAACTCCAGGCACGTGTTGGGTTCAGCGAACGAACCGACGAGGGAATCTTGCGCCATCCGGTCTTTTTTGGTCTGGAAAAGACCAAAGCCACTACTGACTATCGTTTAACTCACGCCGACCGAGTCATCGATCCATCCACCGGAATCACCAAGGGGCAGCTGGCAGCCTACTATGAAAGCGTGGCCGACCATATGCTACCCTACATTGCAGACCGACCGCTCAGTGGATTGCGGTGCCCCGAGGGGCTGGGCGAGAAATGCTTTTACCAGAAGCACCGCATGCAAGGACTACCTGCAGCCGTGCAAAGCGTTATGGTCGACGGCCAGGAATATGTTTCGGTCTCCACTCTCGAAGGCCTCATGAGCCTCGTGCAAATGGGTGTGGTCGAGTTTCACCCTTGGGGCAGCCGCAGCGACGACTTGGGGCGCCCCGACCGTATGGTCTTTGATATCGACCCGGACGAGGGCCTGGGCTGGCCCAAGGTGGTGGAGACCGCCCTACGGGTTCAGGCTCTTCTTCTGGAGGGCGGGCTCCAGTCGTTCGCCAAAACGACAGGAGGCAAAGGATGTCACCTTGTCGTGCCTCTTCAGCCGGGCCACAACTGGGCGGAGGTCAAGGACTATAGTCGGGCCCTTATGGACGAACTCTCCAGGCGCCATCCGGGTGAGTACACCACCAACCCCCTCAAGGCCAGGCGAAAGGGACGCATCTTCCTGGATTATCTGCGCAACGGCGAAGGCGCGACCTCTGTGGCGGCCTATGGCGCCCGCGCCCGAAAAGGGTGTCCGGTCTCGCTCCCAATTGCCTGGAAAGATCTGACGGTAGAGCTGAACCCGGCAAGTATCACCATCCAGCACCTGGGTCGCCTCATGGAACGAGGCCAAGAAGCCTGGGCTGAGTTCTACGGGCTGCACCAGAGATTGCGACACGAGATCTAGGGTAGCCGGGAAATCAGCTTTCCCGAACGAAGATAGGAGCGTGCATCTCGACTGGCCAGGAGCGCGAAACACACGCCGACTCAGCGGGCTTCGGGCTGGTCAGCTGGTGCTCAGGGATTTGATTCGCTCCGACTCACCCGACCAAGTGGACCTGGTGCACCTGCAAAACGAGGGCGTAACCACCATTATCGATCTGCGCAACGCGGATGAACGCTCAACTTTGCGCCATCCCGGCCTGCATCTACCCCTGGACGGAGTGGAGGACCATGAATTCTGGAAAGAATGGGGGCAGAAAGTCGAGTTCGGCACCCCCCTTTACTATCTTCCGCATTTACAACGAATGCCCGAGCGCAGCGCCCGAGTTCTGCAGAGTATGGCCGAGTCTCCGCCGGGTGCCGTACTCTTTCACTGCGTTATCGGCAGAGATCGCACGGGCATGATCGCCATGCTACTGCTCTGCCACTTGGGCGTGGATCCGGAGAGCATCGTGGACGACTACATGCACTCAGTCACCAATCTGCCGCCAGAACCGAGGATCGAAGAATTCTTCCAGCAACGCAACGGCAGCTTGCGCGAAACCGTGCGTGAGGTTGTCGACCAGGTCGGCCGGTTCACACTCTTTGATCGAGACCAACTACGGCGTCGCTTCTTGCACTGATGCCTTCAAACCTCAGCCTCTCCTTGCGCCCAAAACTCCTCGAAGGCCTTGCGAAGCTCACGTTGCCCATCTCGATCGATGCCAGGCAGAAGGCTGTAATACCAGTCAGGACCGCCCACCCACACGGTTTCCTGGCCCGCCTGATCACACAACCGGAAATACTCGCAGGGAACCCGGCCGATCCGAGCCCGCACCTGGCCCCCTCGCCTCGAAAGCTCATCCATAGCGGTTTGCAGGGGAAGCAGGTCCGGTTGAGGCAGCCGAGTCATCACATCAAAGGACCTGGCTCCTCTCAGTTGAGCCACCAGATCGGTCACGAAATTACGGACCTTGAGCCGCAGATGATACTTCCCAGGAATCAGACAGTCGGTCTCCTCTTGTGACCGCGGACGCAGCCCGCTATAACGCGGCACAACGTGAAGATGCAAATGAAAAACCGTCTGACCGCCTGCCTCCCCCACGTTCGTTCCCACATTGAAGCCATCCGGCTGGTGCTTCGCCTCAATAGCTTGTCGAGCGGCGGTCACCGATGCGGCCAGTTCGAACTGCTCCTCGGCAGTGGCGGTAAACCAGTCGGCCACGTGGCGGCGGGTTACTAGCAAAGCGTGACCTGGCGTCACCGGATAGGCATTCCACAGGCCCAGCACAAGCGGACCCTCGTAGAAGACTTCCCATGGCTTGGGCTCGCAGAAAGGACAACTCATTGAGGGGCATTCTACACCAACCGGGTGGGCAGGTAACAAGTCCGTAACGACCTCTGGTGCGGACGAGATTAAAATCCTCACTGGAAAACGTCCACGGAGCCCGGTATGAACAGCGTTGGTTACAGTTTCAGCAGCTTGACTTATAACCCCAAAACCCCCCCTTCCCAGGAGACCAACTTCGAGGAGCATCAGTGCTATCTGAAGGGCGAGGAACTGATCGGCAAAGCCGCACGCGTGACCGACTTCTTCACCAAGTCAGACAATAGCGCCCAAGACCTCGATCCCCGTCCCGGCTACGTCCGCCTGAATAAGGCCTACGCCCCTGAGTGTAGCGGTAAACGGAGGATGCCA
>JAFEBA010000134.1 GCA_018266105.1 bacterium
CGCTACGAGCAGTATCTGCTCCAGGAGTTCTTGCCGCGCCTGCGCCAAACCAATCCGACCGACTACCTGATTGCGACCGGAACCAGCTTTGGCGCCTTCCACGCGGCCAGCTTCGCCCTGCGCCACCCCTCTCAGGTGCGTCGGGTGGTGGCCATGTCGGGAGACTTTGACATCAGCAAAAACCTGGACGACAGCTATGAGCCCCCGGCCTACTTCTTCAATCCCATCGCCTACCTGGGCAATGTTCCTCCCGGCCCCTACCTGGAGCAACTGCGCCGCCTGGAGGTCTTGCTGGCGGTCGGGGCCCACGATTTCTGCCTGGGTCCCAGTCGACAACTGGCTCACCTGCTGGGCCATCTTGGAATTCCGCACCGACTGGACGTGTGGGACCCCGAATGGATTCATGATTGGCCGACCTGGCGCGTGATGGCGCCTCGCATGCTGTAGAGGAGGCCTTAGCGGCCTCCACGAACCCGCATGACTCAATGTCTCAATTGCTGGGCATACTTCACGGTCGCGAGGAAACGTTTCCACCTGCCCTGCTGGCAGAACTGAACGGCCGCCAGGCTGGAGTTCACGGCGAATCGATCACTCTCTCAAGCGTTGAGGCCCTCGAGCGCAGTCCCTTCCGACTGCTGGTGGACCGCATCTCCAGCCGCGTGCCTTACTACCGGAGCTTCATTCGCCAACAACAACTCTTGGGAGTCTCCAGCCTTCCCGTGCCCGAACTGGGAGAGCTGGATCGAGTCGGGCTGGCTCAGTTGGCCCTGCAAGCCCGGGTGCAGGCGCTGCCCACGGTGCTGCTCCCCCACCACTCCCATCCCGCTGGAGTGACAGGGGAGGACCTGAGCAACCTGGCCTACCCGATGCCGTGGGAGAACTATCTGCGACAGATGGGCCTCCCGGCCACGCTACGCGACGCTCGTCTGGGAAGCGGCCCAACCTACCGGGTGGGCAGCCTGAGTGAACTCTGGGGGGCTTACGGTAAAAGCGGCGACGGCTTGATGGTCGTGCAACCGGATATGAGCGAGGCCGAGCATGTGATTGCCCTGGTGGCTGGCCAACAGGTGGAGGTATTGGGCTTTGATCCGCTCAGCTCGCGCTACCGACCGGCCCCGGCCGAGGTGGTCGAGCCCGTACTGGAGGCGTGCCGCAAGCTTGCTGACCAACACGATTTCAGCCTGACGGGCCTGGAATTCGCATGGCACCGCCACAAACTCTGGCTCAGCGACCTGCACCTCACTCCCGACCTGGAATGGTGGTCGTTAGGAGAAGAGGCCTTCAGCCGCGTGGTTGCAAACTGTGCAGAAGAATTGATTCGTCGAACCGCCCCCCAAAAGAAAACCAAAGCCAAAAAGACGAGGAACCAATAAATGCCCACATCCATGAAGCCCATCCGTTCCGATGGAGTCGATGCCGCCCTGGCGGCAGCCGCTCGCGAGGCCCACCGCCTGGAAGCCGTTTCCTACTACAACTCTTTGCTGGAACGCGAGGACCTGGCGGAATTCGCTCAGGAACTGCAGTCTCACATGCACAGCCGCGGCGCCGTTTTCGGCGAACGGCTGATGTGCCCGTTCCTCCGTCCCCACTTCTGCGGTCGCGAGCAGCTAGATCTATTGAACTCAGCCGTACGCGGCGTGGTCGGAGCCTGTAATGTGCTGGCTCCGCGCATCCAGGCTCAACCGGAACTCCAGGATGCACTGGGACTCTCCGAAGATGAACGTCGTCTCTGCGCGGTCGACCCGGGTTATCCAGAATTTTCGGTCACTTCTCGCCTGGACAGCTTCATGCTGGGCGGCAAGGTGCGCTTCGTGGAATACAACGCCGAATCACCCGCTGGCATCGGCTACAACGACGTCATGCAGGACGTGTTCCTGTCCACTTCGGTGATGAAAGAGTTCATCCGCGAGTTCCCATGCAAACCTCTCTACACCAGCGAAACCCTCCTCAACAGCCTGCTCGATTGCTACAAAACCTGGGGCGGCACTGACAAGCCCTGTATCGGCATCGTGGACTATGAAGGCCTGCCCACCCGCCACGAGTTCGAGATCTTCCGTCGCTTCTTCAACAGCCGAGGCTATCAGTGCGTGGTGGCCGACCCGCGCAAACTGGACTACAACGGCGAGCGACTGGCCTTCGAAGGCCAGACCATCAACCTCGTCTACCGTCGCTTGCTCACGACCGAGTTCCTGGAGCGCTACGATGTGGCCAAACCCGTTTGGGAAGCCTATCGCGACCGCAAGATCTGTATGGTCAACAACTTCCGGGCCAAGTATCTGCACAAAAAGGCCATTTTCGCTCTGATCACCGATCCCGTTTACCAGGATGGGATGACCCCAGAGCAATTGTTTGCGGTTTACACCCATGTGCCGTGGACCCGCCGGGTGGCGGATGTCCGCACCACCGACGTGGAAGGGCGCAACATTGAGCTGCTGGACTGGGTCCGCAAAAATCGGCGCCAGCTGGTCATGAAGCCCAACGACGAATACGGCGGCAAAGGCATCTTTGTGGGCTGGGAAATGAACGACGATGATTGGGACAAAGCCATTCAGACCTCGCTAGAGAGCTTCTATCTGGTGCAAAACAAAGTCGAAGTCTCGCGTGAAGTCTATCCCACCTGGGACGGCAAGACTGTTCACTGGGCGGAATACAGCGTGGACCTCGATCCTTTCATCTTCAAGGGCGAAGTGGAAGGCCTGTTAACCCGCCTCTCAGCCACGGCTCTGTGCAACGTCACCGCTGGCGGCGGCGTGGTTCCGACCTTCGTTCTGGATTGACACAGATCAGCGTTGGCGTGGACGTCGGGGGGACGTTCACGGATTTCGTGGTGCTCGATCCTCAGCGAGGTCGGTTGCAGCTCAAGCGACCGACCTCGCGCCCTGACCCCTCCGTGGGCATTTTGGAGGGATTGAGCGAACTGGGCGTGGGGGCTTGTATTCTCAGCCACGGCACCACTGCCGCCACCAACGTGGCTCTGGAGCGTCGCGGACCGCGCACAGCCCTGGTCACCACCCGTGGCTTTGGCGATGTACTGCAACTGGGACGCGGTCAGCGCCTCGATCTTTACGCCCTGCTTCCGCCAGCCCGACCCAGCCTGGTCCCACCGGAGCTGTGCTTTGAAGTCAACCAGCGCATGGACGCGCGCGGCAACATCCTGGAACCCTTGCAAACCTCTGAATGTGAACGCCTCGCCCAGAGCTTGCGTAACCTCAAGGTGGAGGCGGTGGCCGTATGCCTGCTGTTTGCTTACCTCAATCCGGCCCACGAATTGCAGCTGGCCGAATGCCTGGAACGCCATGGACTCAATGTGAGCCTGAGCCATCGAGTGGACCCTCAACCCAAAGAGTATGAACGGGCCAGCACCACGGTTCTACAAGCCTATGTGGCACCCAGCCTGGACCGGTATCTGAACCACCTCAATGACCGTCTTGCCCAGGCGGATCTCTGGGTGGTGCGCTCGTCCGGCAGCGTCTGCCGCCCGCGCGAGGCTGTGGACAAAGCCGTCGGCTGCCTGCTCTCGGGCCCGGCCGCTGGGTTGCAAGGCGCCTGGAAACTGGCTCAAGAGCTGGAGATCGGCAAGCTCATGACGCTGGACGTGGGCGGCACATCCACCGACGTCGCCCTGTGCGATGGCCAGCTCCCATACCTGGAGGAAAGCTCGGTGGCCGGCTTGCCCTTTCGCTGTCCTCAGGCCGACATTCAGACGGTGGGAGCGGGTGGCGGTTCCATCGCCAGCCTGGATGCGGGCGGACTGTTGCAAGTCGGGCCTCAATCGGCCGGCAGCCAGCCCGGTCCCGCCTGCTACGGGCAGGGTGGACCGGCTACGGTGACGGACGCACTCCTGCTGCTGGGCCGTTTGCCAAATCAACTGGCCGGCGGCCGAATGGGGTTGGACTCCCGGGCCAGCCAGGCAGCCGTGGAGAAGCTGGCCAGAGCTCTGAACTTGCCCTTGCTGGAGACAGCGGCCGCCATCTTGGCCCTGGCGGAACACAATATGGCTCAGGCCTTACGCTTAATTAGCCTGGAACGTGGATATGACCCCAGGCGTTTCGTGCTGACCGCCTTTGGCGGTGGCGGAGCCAGTCACGCCACCGCGCTGGCTGAGCAATTAGGGATAAAACGCGTGCTCGTGCCTGCTCAACCAGGACTCCTTTGCGCTCAGGGTGCCATCCTGGCGCCCTGGCAAGCCGAGGAGCAGCGAGCCTGGTTGGCCCCCTGGCTGGAGGTTCAGGACCAGCTGGCCGATTGGAGCGCCCGGGCGCGCGCCAATTTGAAATCAAGAGCCCCGGAGGGCAAACTGCAGTGGCGACAACAATGGGAAATCCGCTACCGCGGCCAGGGCAGCAGCCTCTGGCTGAAGGCGGGGGCACGCCTGGAACAGCGTTTTCATGCGCTCCATTTACGCCGTTTTGGCTACCAGCGCCCGAACCAGAGCCTCGAATTGGTCTCCAGCCTGTTACGGGCCTACCTGGAAAGACCTCAACCCCGAATCGACATTCCGCCCTGCACCGGCAAACGGGCCGGCCATGCTCAGGCTCATGTGGGACTGCCTCCCGAGCCCGTAACCATCACGATTTACGAGGGATATCCGGATTTTTGGGTAACCGGACCGGCTCGGCTTCAAACCATGGACGGAACCGTATGGATTGGCGCCAATTGGCGAGCCAAACAGGCAGCCAAAGGCAGTCTGATCATGGAATCTCTCGTCTATGAAGAGGAACATGCGGAATAGCCGGAAAATAGAAGCGACCAACAGTTCGTCCGGGCAGGTTCAAATAAAGACCTGTGGCACCCGGAATACCGTCAAGTGATAGGAGTGCCTCAATGAAGAAAACACTGCTGACCGTGGCTGCCGCCGCAGTCTCCGTGACCTGCCTTGCCTGGGCGCAGCCTCCCCAGGGGGCCAAGGAAACGGTGGTCATTAAGGAAGAGAACGCGGCCGCCAAGAAGCCTAAGGAAACGCTGCCGGCTCCCGGCGCCGCTCCCAAACCCAAAGTTGCTCGCGATCCCTTCGTGAAGGGTGGAGAGGCCCCGCCGCCCCCGCCGCCTATGCAGGAAGATAACAAGAAGCCTGAAGCGGGTGGCGACAAGCCGCCGGTCATCAAAGGACCGAACACCCCCGCCCCCCCTCCCGTGGCCGCTCCCGATGTGGCTGTCAAAGGCATTCTGCTTGGACCCCGTGGCAACCGCGCCATCGTGACCGGCCCCACCATGACCTTCATCGTGAAGCAGGGTGACAAGCTGGGCGATTACAAGGTGGCCACTATCGACCGCAAGTCGGTCGTCTTCACCTTCAAGAATAAGAAGTTCCCCATCAAGCTCGAAGACGAGTTTGCAGCCAAGAAGTAAGCTCCCAAGGAGCGGTTAAAGAGCCTCCATTCGTGGAGGCTTTTTTTATTGGTCCTCCACCGCTCGGATGAGCTCGCTCACGTGAGAGTCCTCGATCTGCAGTTCCAGCAAGGTCCCATGCAAACGCCTCAAGTAGTCGGCCGAGTGACCGCTGGGCCCGACTGCGTTGCGGATTCGCCAGGCCAGCTCGGGCAATGGCCGCTCCCCGATGTAGGAGGGATTGGAAGAATCCGCCACATAGGTCCAGCAAGCCAACCATTGCTCGTTCTGAAGGGTGTTCACCCGCTGCAACTGGTAGCCATCTTTTTCTCGATAGTCCAGTTCGGCACGAATTCGGGGCCAGTCCTGGTCATTCACCTCATAGGCCAGACCCCAGCATCCATGGCCGGGATTGGGCACAAGGGTGCAAACCAGGCCCGGAAAGTCGGGAGTCCCCCGGTGGTCTGTTGAGCCTTGCCAGAGTCTTCGCGACCAATCAGGTAGCCAGACCTTGCGAACCTGGGTATATTCGAAGCCAGGATTCCAAAGCAGAGAGCCGTAACCGAAAACATTGTGACTGAGCGTGTTCATCCTCTAACCTATATCGGCAGCCTGGTGGCCAGCGCCGCGGCCGCCGTATTTCTCATCTGGCTGGTCTACTTTAAGCCAGCCGCCGCGGAGCAGCAAGCCTGGGTGGCCTACTTACCCTGGTGCAATGCCTTCTTCAACGCACTCAGCGCCTACCACCTGGCGCGAGGCTGGGCGGCGATTCGCGGGCGACGCATCCTCAGCCACCGCTCTCACATGCTGTCCGCTCTGGTTTCTTCCACCATTTTCTTGCTCAGCTACATCACCTACCACGCCCTGCACGGTGACACCAAGTTTCCGCGCGACCTGGGCTGGATCAGCAAGCTATACTTCTTTACCCTGGTCAGCCATGTCGGGCTTTCGATCCTGATCCTGCCGGTCATCCTGATCACCTTTGCGCTGGCCTTCATGAACAAGTTTACGGTTCATCCCAAATTCGGGCGCATCGCACTACCCGTCTGGCTCTACGTCTCGGTGACAGGAGTGGTCATCGTCTTCTTCCTGAAGGCGTTCGCCAGCTAGGAGCTGTTCTATTTGAACTGAGCGCAGGGACGAACTGTCACCAGCCCGTCATCCCAGAGTGCTGGTTCAGCGACCGGCGCGGATCTGGCCCAGACCCTTGGTGAAGTCAACCTTGTTGACCAGTTCTGGAAAATCCACCAGCGGGTTACGGTTGCCCTGGAGCTTCTCGATGTATTGATTGCGGTGGCGTTCGTATTCAGTAGGCGGGTTCTCGTTGCTCCATTTGAGCAGCATGGGAATGTCCTCAGCGCTGTATTCCCCTCTGCGGTCGCCGATCATGCCGGGATAGCAAAGCAAGAAATACAGAACGGAGCGGGCGATTTCGCCATGACCCGCTTTGGGGTTGAACAGATTCTTGTGCTGGTCCAGAATTCCGCACAGTAACATTTGCTCGCCCTCGCCTACCTGAGCGTCATACTCGGCATTGCCGCGAAGAGAGTTACATTCTGTCTGAGCGGCATAGAGATGATGAAGATCGCCTTTGGGGGTCTTCTTCTTACCAAACCAGGACTGAGGCACCACATGTTCGCAGTTGAACTGCCCTTCCGCCAGCGGGTGCTGACCAGCCGGCGCACTGGACTCTTTGGGTCCTTCCCCTGAGTAGATGCAATACAGCTGACCATCTTCGCGGCGATCCACGGTGGGGTAAAGATACTGCTCCGGATCGTAGTCCAGCGACTTGTGGGTTTTCTGCACCAGGCCGCTGAGTTCATTATAAAGCTCTGTCGGTGACATTGAATCAAATCGAGAAGAATCGCCGTAGTATTTCTGACGTGCAAGGCCGTCGCCCGCCGCATCGTAATATTTACCGCTCGGGGCGGGGGCGGGAGCGGGGGCGGGCTTCGGAGCCGAATGCGGCTTACGGAACTGCAGGTCGACGCGATCGTGGTGGTCGAGAACAGGCGACTTACACAGGGCGGCCGTCTGCGGCCGAGCCAAACGCTGGCCTAACCCCGAAGCCATATTCCATGCGGAACCGATCGCCAGTAAACTCATCTCGTCAACCTTCCATGCGCTCCCCGAAATCGCGTAGTCGAGCTCTCAGGCGGACTTTTCGCAGCTCTACAATAAACCTGAAATTGTTACACCGAGATGAGGAAGTTATGAACGGCACGTCAAAGCGGGCCAGTCCTGATGCGTCTGGTGAGTTGGAACGTGAATGGCCTGAGAGCCATCTTTAAAAAGGGATTCGTCCCCTGGCTGGAGCTGCATCGCCCAGAGCTGGTGGCCGTTCAAGAAATCAAATGCTCACTGGCTCAACTGGATGCCGAAATGCTCAAGCCGGCCGGCTACCGCAGCTGGTTTTTCCCGGCCGAAAGGCCCGGCTACTCTGGTACCGCCCTTTACAGCCGCATCGATCCCATTGATGTCCAGTACGGACTCGGCGCATCCGAGTTCGATTGCGAGGGGCGCAGCCTGACGGCCGAGTTCAAGGACTTCTTTTTAGTGGGGGCCTACTTCCCCAATTCCCAAGGTCCGGGCCTGAGACTGGATTACAAGCTGAGCTTTTGCGAAGCCATCCAGCAGCACGTTGAAAATCTGAACCTTCGAGGGAAGCCCGTCTTTTTATGCGGAGACGTGAATATCGCTCACCAGGAGATCGACCTTCACAACCCGGCTGGCAGCCGTCGCCAGGCCGGTTTCCTGCCGGCGGAACGGGAATGGATGACGCAACTCCTGGAACGCGGGCACCAGGATCTGTTCCGTCAGCAAAATCCTGAGCCCGAACACTACACCTGGTGGAGCCATCTCAACGATGCGCGGGGGCGCAACCGCGGCTGGCGAATCGACTATTTCCTGGCCAACCCGGGCTTTGACTGGGCTCACCGTAGCCGTCACTATCCCGAGGTGCTTGGGTCCGATCACTGCCCCGTGGAACTGGAGCTACTTTGAAAATGGTGGGCGTATCGCCGCAGCCAGTCGCGCTGGAGCTGACTCATGAGCAGGTGGGGAGTCTCCTGGTCGGAGAGCTCGATGGCGGCTTCCAGCTCCATACCCTGACTGACTCGGTAGCAGCTGACGAAGATCCCGGTTCGCCCCGCTCCTCCCCAGCAATGCACCAGACCGGGCAAGAAATCGGGCACTTTGAGCATGTCCAGAAACTCCGTCACCTGGGATAGATCGGGCACATTCCAATCTTCCACCGGCAAATGGTGGTAATTCAGTCCGGCCTTCAGCGCCAGGGTCCGGCTGGCGTCGGATTCGCCTCTCAAGTTATAAACTGCCCGGAGACCCCGGTGCTTCAATTGGCTCAGGTCGTTGGGCGTCGGCTGGGGCCCCCTCCAAAGCTGTGGGTCCACCTGTAGAAACGGCTTCATTCTCGTCCTCCCCCGGGTCGTCGCTGGCCAACAATCGGCTGATCAACATCACCACGTAGAGCTGGGCCAGCAGCGATTCCATGGCCAGCAAATTGCGGCAGAAATGGCTGATTCCGCTCAGGGCATTATCACCGCCCGTCAGAGTGGCAAAACTGACATAGAGGGCTTCGTGAAAACCAATGACATTGGCGGGAATCTTTGGACCCAGAGTCTCCGGCCTCATCAAGTGGACGAAATGAATCAATTCACCGAAGGCAATACCCAGCATGATATAGAGGCCCGCCGCCGCCCATAGCTTATCGGCGGCGTTGCGGGGGCCGTGGACCAGATCTCGCAGGCCCAGAGCGATCACCACCGCCTGAATGCCAACCGTGATGCCGTGCAGCACACAATTGACGGCCACGCCTCCGACAGGCTCCCAAAACACATAGTTATAAATCAACGAGGTGGCCACCACCAGGATAGAGAGGACGCCCAGGGTAGCGGGCAGCCACTTCTTGAAAGTGAAATTGCGCGACAAGTCCCAGATCAAGCCAAGGTAAACGATGCAGCACACCTGAAAAAGGAAAAAGGTGAGGGCGGTATTATTGAGCCAGTCATCGGTGAGCAGAGAAATCACCAGCAAAATTGCCTGGGCCGCCACCACGTTGCGGTAATCCTTGCGCTTCTCTTCCTGCGACTCTGGGCTGTACAGCTTGCTCAAGGCCTGACGGATCACAGATCCCTCTTTTGCCACAAGAAAGCCGGGCCCTTTGAAGGGCTTTCAATTTTCCTGTCTCAGCTCCCCAGCTGGCTGAGTAAGGAGATCCAGGGTAGCAGCGCGGCCAGACTGATGGTCGCCACCACGACGCTGGTCACCACCAGAAAAACCGGCTCCAACACTGAGGTGAAGAACTGACACTGGTTCTCAAAATCTTCTCTCAGCATCAGGCTCGCGCGCAAGAGCGAGCTACCCATGTTGCCCACCGCTTCGGCATTGATGATCAAAGCGATGGCCAGTGACGGCAGCAAACCGACCATGGCGCTGGAAAGGTCGTGGCCCTCCAGGACCTCATCAGCGGCCAGCTTGAGACGAAGGCTAAACCAACTGTTTCCGCTCACCTCGTGCAGATCGCGCAGCGCCCGCTCCATAGGTAATCCAGAATTCAGCATCATGCCCAGGCAATTGCACACCCGAGCAGACATCTCCAGGTGAAAGAGCCGCCCCAGTACCGGAAGGCTGAGCCAGCTGCGATCCAGGAAGCGCCTCAGAGGCGAGCCAGGATCGCCCTCAAGCAGTTGATGACCCACCACTCCCAGAGTGATGCCGACCAGCCCCACCCCCAGCCACAGGGGTGGCTGCGAGAAAGCCGATGCCAGGGCCAGCACGGCTTGAGTCAACCAGGGGAGGGGCGCGCCCAGTGAATCAAAGAGAGGTCGCATGGCCGGGATGATCACGCCCATCAGCACCGCCATCAGCCCGAAGGAGACTCCCAGCAGTGCCAGCGGATAAGTAATCGCGGCTTGCAGCTGCTTTCGATAGTGCATGCGCTGCTCCAGGTATTGAGCCAGAGCCGCCAGCACTTCGACCAGGGCGCCACTGTTCTCGCCAGCTTGAACCAGCGGAGCAAAGATAGGAGGAAACACTCTAGGGTGGTCACGCAAGGCATCGGAAAGGGCGTTACCGTTCGAGACACTACGCGAACACTCGGCAAAAACTCGGTTCAAGCGACGGTCGTTACCCTGGGCCAGAAAATCCAGTGCGCGGTCAATCGGAATCTGCACCCGCACCATAGCGCTCAACTGATGAGTGTAAACCATTAACTGCGGGCTCATTGAAAGAAGAAGGAAGGCATATCCAGGGTCGTGCGCAGTTCAGCTCTGAGAGGAATGCTACGTGAGGCACCACGCACAACTTCAGACGAGGTGACGTGCACGCTCAGAAGACCCGCTTCCGGTCTCTCAAATTCAAGCAGGTCGACCTTGAGGGCCAGTTGGCGGGGCGCAACGCCCGCCAGTGGGTGACCGTCGTCCTGCAAGGCCTGGAGCATGACGCGATCGACCTCGCGATACACGCGGTAGAAATGGTGTGTCGGATTGCGTGGATCGAAGACCGAGTTGCCGAAAAAGTCGTCAGCCGCATAGAACCAGAATTCCGAACTCACTCCTGAATCCACGCGAGGCCGCTCCACCGCGTCCTGCAGCTGGTCGGGTGAGACCGCCGCCAGAGCCAGCGATGAAATTCGATTGATCAGGTGCCGACAGTCCTGTTGCAGCCGGGTTCGAGCTGCCCCGTGCTGAGTCACCCGGCTGCTGGCCAACAGACAGCCCAACAAGACCGTGGCCAGCACCGATGAGATCGAGCAAACAATCAGAACCTCTGCCAATGTCAGCCCCCGACGCATCCATTCATCTTAGCGCCCCAGGCAACCCAGCTCAAGTTCCGAATAGACCGAGATGGAGCACGAGGACCCCGGCTGGACCGGACCGCTGGCCTGGCAACTGATTCTCAGTCTGGGGCTGGTGGGCTGGTTGCTCAGCGGCCTGAAGGCCCCGGCCGATCCCGTGCCTGTGATGGGGCTGTCCGGTCTGGGGATAGGACTGGAGATTGCGGCGGTGGCCTGGCCCAGCCTGGGATTCTCCAGTGCGGCTCCGGCCTGCTATCTGGCACTGGCCCTCCTGCCTGAGCAGGCCTCGAGCTGGGCAGGACTGGCCTGCTTACTGGGATTGGGATTGCGCAGTCTGCTGCGCCCCTCCCCCACCCCCGCTCTAACCGCCCGAGCCGTGGCAGCCAGCGCATTGCCGGTGCTGGCCGCCCTGGCGGCCGGGCGCTGGATACCGACCGCCTGGCGAGCCCTGGGGCTGGTCGACATCTACCTGCCGCTGGCCTTCCTGGCGCCGGCCGCCCTGGCCGCCGAGTTCTCAGGTCCGGCTGAAAACCGTTGGCGCAGGGTGCGCGCTCGAACCGTACTGAGCTGGATCTCCATCGGTTTTCTGGCCGTGCCGCTGGCTCAGTTGCGCTCCCTCTGGTTGGTTCCGGTGCTGTTCGGCCTCCAACGTTCGGCCGTGGCCGCGGTCGAGGCGGTGCGTGAAGAGGAGGGAAAAATGCTGCGCGGGCAACTGGAAGAAAGCCGACGCTCCGAGCAGAAAGCCCGCCAGGAGGTCAACCAGGTTCGTCGCGAGCTTGGCATCAAGGTGGAAGAACGAGCCCTGTTTGAGGAGTTAGCCCGCCAGTATGCTCAAGCTCAGGACCTGGCCAGTACCCGGACGGCCACCCTGCAGATGGCCCTACGACTGGCCCCCTACTGTTGCAGCGCGGCTCTCTTTGAACCGGAACAGGAAGCCTGGACCCCGGTCGAGGCCCAAAGCCCCCAGCGCAAACGGGTCGAGGCGGCACGCTTGCTGCACCTCAATGAACCTTGCGTGCAGGAGGCGGCCAGCACCAGACAGGTGGCCATCCACGCCCATTCAGGCGAACGCATCTTTGAGAACGAACGCGCAGCGGTGGCCCTTCCCATCAGCGAGAACACGATACTTTACGTCGGCTCGCTGCGCCAAGAAATTACCCCCGAGACCCTGGGCCTGCTCCGTCTGCTGGGTCAACAGGCGGGAGAAGCCCTGCAGGCGGCCCGCCGTTACGACCAACTTCAGGAAAAAGCCGAAGACGGCAGTAAACTGCGCCAGAACCTGGACCAGGTGTCCGAACTGCTGGCCGCCTGCGTTCGCCTGACCGAAAGTCCCCAATTGGAAGAGATCCTCGACCTCTTGGCCGATCAACTCAAACACGTGGTCGCCCACGACAGTTTTGCCCTGGCCTGGGAAGACTCCCGTCGAGGCAGTCCGTTAGCACCCGAGCTGGCGGCCATCTTACAGGAAAGCGGGCGCTCGCTGCTGGTGGATGACCTGAGTCGCGGGAAGGTGCCACCGCTGCGGCCAGGAGAGGCCAGCCTGCTGGCCGTCCCCCTGCGAGCTGAAGGGGTGATCGTACTCGGACACCGCCAACCCCGGGCATTCTCCCGCCAACATCTGGAGAGCATACAAGTGCTGGCACTGCAGGCACGTCTCAGCTTACAAAACGCCCGACTCTTTCAGCAGATTCAGAAGGCGCTGGCCGACCTTCGCGACTCCCAGGCGCGGGTCGTTCAGTCCAGTAAAATGGCGGCCGTGGGCCAGCTGGCTGCGGGGGTCGCCCATGAGGTCAACACGCCGCTGGCCGCCATGATGCTGACCATTCAGAGCTGCCAGTTGACACCGAATCTGCCGGGTCACCTGGTTGCCCTGCTGGAGCGGGCCGAAAAGGCCGGGCAACGAGCCCGTGACATCATCGAGAAGCTGCTTTATTATTCGCGCGACGCCCGAGTGGGCCGGCGTCGAGGGCAACTGGAGGCGGTGGTCCGCGACAGCCTGGATCTGATCGGCCAGCAGCTGCGTATCGATCGGCTGGAAGTGCGCTTAGAGAGCGCCCCGATGGCGGATGTCCTGGCCAATCAAAACGAACTTCAGCAAGTCTTCACCAACCTGATCCTCAATGCCCGCGACGCCCTGCTGGCCGCCCCCGAGGCCCCACGCCTCATTCTGGTTCGAATCTACCCGGCTCCCCAGGGAGCCGTAGCCGAAGTTCGCGACGCAGGACCAGGCATTCCCGAAGAAATCCGGAGCAAGATTTTTGACCCGTTCTTCACCACCAAGCCGGTTGGACAGGGCACCGGACTGGGTTTGGCCGTAACCCAGCAACTCGTCGAGTCACACGGCGGCAGCCTGAGCTACGAGCCCCAACAACCCGGTAGCCTGTTCCGTGTCATTCTACCCTGGGGTAAAGGAGAAGATGATGTCGATTCGCATCCTGCTGCTTGAAGACGACCAGGACCTGCGCTTCGTGCTGGCCCAATTGCTGGAGGCGGAGGGCTATCAGGTGTCGGTGGCCAGTCGCGGTCAGGAGGCAGTCCAATTGGCACAACAGCATCCTTTCGACCTGGTCGTGGCCGACATTCGCATGGAGGGGCTGGATGGCCTGGATGCACTGGCTGGCGTGCGTGAACTGCAACCGGACGTGCGGGCGCTGGTTGTCACGGGATACTCCACCGAAGCCGATTCCATCCGAGCGATTCGCCTGGGCGTAGGCGACTATTTGAAGAAACCCTTCGACCTCGGCGACTTCCTTAAAGCCGTAGCCCGTTTGGCGGCTGAACGCAAACGCCAGGAGAGCGAACGAGAACGCGAGCGCACCCTGCTTAGCACCCTGCGTCAGGCTTTATTGGGGCTGGCCCGTTCGCTGGACCTTGTATCCCCCCAGCGCGGCATCCTGAATATCAGCCAGACCGCCCTGCGACTGGCTCAGGCTCTAGAATTATCACCAGAGTCCAGCCGTGAAGTCGAGCTTGCCTGTCTGCTGGCCGCGATTTCCGAGACCGGTATTCAAAGCTTCGATGAAAGTGAACTGCCGGCAGGAGTGGTCCGGGTGCTGGGAGGTCTGCAGGAAGCCTGGGACGGTAGTGGTGGGCCTCAGGGTCTGAAAGGCACGGAGATCCCCCTGGAGTCACGTGTCGTAGCGGTAGCCCTGGCGGCGGGGCGAAACCAAGAATTAGACCATCGTTTTGATCCAAGTGTACTGGCAGCCCTGGAGCAGCCTGTCAGTCAAAACCCCTCCACCCAGCCCCTGGCAGCCCAACGTCGAGGACTCCTCTCACTGGGCCGGGCTCTGGAAGCCGCGGGCGACCTGGCCGGAGCCGAAGAGGCCTATCGTCTGACCGGCCGCCAGGGTCGCGAAGGGGTGGAGGCACTTTTGGGACTGGCACGCCTGGCACAGCGGCAGGGACAGATGGAGCTGGTGGCTCAACTGTCCCATCGAGCCCGGGAACTATCTCACCAGGTAGGACCCCTGGTTACAGCCACAACCTTGCTTGAAACGGGAATCTTGCAGAAGGGTCCGCCCGACCTCTTCCGCCAGGCGGGTCGACTCTTTCAGAGCATGCGAGTGGCGGCTGGCGAGGCCCGAGCCTTGCTGGGCCTGGCCAGTCTGGGGGAAGAGATACCGGCTTCCCAAATAGACCAGGCGGCCCAGGTCCTGCTCGCCCCCGAGCAGTCGGCCGAACTGGCCGCCTCCGCCCCCTGGCTTTTCCCATTTGTGATGGGCCGAGTGGGTCAGGGACAGGCTGGGATGGACCGACTGGCGACCAGATTGGTGCGCGAATTTCCGCGCGAACTGCAGCGCCAATTAACGGCCGGGCAGTTGAGCCAGGCCGGGCGTATTTTTGCGGCTCAACAGGTCGGATCCGAGGACTCCGCCATTGCCCGCCTCCTCAGCAACGACAGTGAGCCAGCCGTGCGGGCGGCCCTTCACCCCAACCAGAACACGCCCACCCTGCCGGCCTTACGCATTCATTCGCTGGGTGCTCTGGAGGTCTATCGTGGTGACGAACCGGTGGATGAAGCCGCCTGGCGAGGCCAGAAGACCAAACACTTGTTGGCCTACCTGGCGGCTCAGGCAGGCCGACCGGTCAGCGAAGAAGTCATCATCGATCAGTTTTGGCCGGACGAACTGGAGAAGGGTCGACGCAGTCTGTATTGGGCCAGTTCGGTATTGCGACGCTGCCTCCGCCCCAGCCTGGCTCCAGAGAACCTGGACTACCTGCCGCGCAGTGGCGGTAGCCTACGCTTAAACCCGGAGCTTCCGCGCTGGCACGACCTGGACGAACTACAACAGCGCGCGGCCGAGGCGCTGCGTTACACTCAGCAGAACCGCTCTGATCTGGCCCTGGACTGCCATCGTCGGGTGCTCAGCCTGTATCGTGGCCCCTACCTGGAGAGCTGCTATATGGACTGGAGCCTGCGCCTGCGCAGCCAGTGCGAAGAGCATTTCCTAAATGCCCTGACGGCCCTCACTGAATCCGCCCAGTCTCCGCTGGAAGCTTTGGAATACAGCCAGCGTATGCTGGAAATCGACGCTTGCAGACAGGAGGCAGCCCTGGCCGCTATGAACGCGCTGGTGGCGCTGGGTCGACCAGAAGAAGCTGTGCGCCGTTATGAAGCTTGCTGCCGGGCGTTACGCAAGGAACTTGGAATGGAGCCAGCCATTCCCCTGATGGAAGCCTACCACCGGGCCAAACTTTCTCTTTAAAGGCGACTGTAGGTCTCCAGAGGCAGGCTGTTTTGTCGCCTGCCCTCATCCCAATAGATGACCACCTTGAGCGAAACCAGCTCGTGTTCGAAGGTGCCGACCGGAGCCAGACGGCGTACGCTCAGGTTTCTTTTCAAGCGTGAGCTGGCGTAGGCAGCCAGGTCTTCCTCAAAGGGCGGTGCGTTTAAAGATAGTCGCGCATCCACCGGGTCGTTTAGCACCGACTGGAGATTGGGGTCGCCGGCCCAGCCGCGACCTTTGACCAGACTCAAGATTTCACGCCCTGCATTCGTGGCTTCACTGAGCAGCAACCCGTGATGGTTGGCCCGCACACCGTAGGTCATGGCGGCGTAGAGAGCCAGCAGGGAAACCGACATCATCAAAACGGCAACCAGAACCTCCACCAAGGAAAATCCCTTAGAGGACATCAAAGACCGCCTGCACTAACTTGAAGTGGTTGGTGCTGGGGAAATTGGGGGGAGGGCTTCCGCCAAGGTGTTTGTCCGAAAGCAACACCGCTCCGTAGCCGGCCCGCACCTGGGTGCTACCCCAATAGGTGCGGGAATCTTCAACCAGGCTGCCCACCAGAACCAATTTAGCTCCGCCGTGAGAAGCATCGTCGCGATCTTCCACCACCAGATTGCCGCTGCCGCCGTTGCTGCAGATGATGGCGGCAAACAGGAACAAGTCCTCGCCTTCGTGGGGATAAGGGGGGACGACCAGATGGCTGCAGACCAGTCCCAGGGGATTGGCCCCGTTGCTGATGGGCAAATTGTCCGGGTCATATTTGGCGGGCCTGGGCGCATCCGCGCACCACAGACTGGCGTGCTCGGCCAGAACAATATTGTTGCGCGAAACCAGGGTATGAGGCCCCCGGTTGGTGCCTTTGAGACCGGTGATGTTGCCTTCTACAAAAACCACGCCGTTGGGCAAGGCGGCCCGCACCTGCTCCCGGGCGCCCGGCCCTTCGATCACAGTGGAACCCGCGCTCACCCTGGTTCCCGAAGGAGTGGTGTAGAGGCCTTGATGCACCTCGACCACCTTGACCGGCCCCAAAGCGGTATCCAGGAGCTGCACACTCAGGCCAGCAGGAGCCCTCAGCTCCAGTCCACTCAGCGAGCCACTGACATAGATACCGCCGCCGCTGTTGAAATAGACTGTATCGTCTTTGGAGGGAGCGGGGACCCCGCCCCAGGCCGACTCCGCTAGAGATTGCAAGCTGGGGCCCAGCGGCATAGGGATCTTGGCGACACCCGTTTGCACCCCTGAGCGCCCGCCCTTGTAAATCGCCTCATAACGGGCGGCCTTCAGAGCACCCTTGGCCAGGTAAGGCGCCGGGTCGCTGCCGTCCGCTCGATACTGGACCCCATCCGGGGTGTTGGCGCGGCCGGCTGCCGTGACCTGACCCATAAAGGTTGGTCCTTTGGGCCAATCAGGATCGTGGGCGGTATAAAAGCCTGGATAGACCTGAACGCGCAGCACATCATTGGTATGAAAACGCCCCCGGATCTGGGAGGGACCGGCCGCCACCCAGGTGCCAGCCGGCCATCGGTCTACAAAGCGAGTGTAGGCGGCGAAGCTTTCCTGGCCAAAGCTGCAGCGTAAGCGGGCATACACCTTGCCTCCCGGCCTTTGGGATGCCTCCGAGGTCAAGAAATAGACCCGTTGGTTGCTGCTCCCCTTCGGCGGCGTCTGAGAATCGGGTTCAATCGTGACTTTCCAAACCCAATCCTGAACAGGCCGAGTCAAAACCGCTTGCGGGCGGGCGACACTGGTGGGCTCACGACCGCGGGCGAGCTCGTTCTCCATCCAGGCCACGGCGTATTCGAGACCGGCTTCTGCGACCAGGCGACCAGCCACGCTAAGACGGGTGCGACCGGCCGAATTCATCTCGGTCGGAATCAGATTGACAAAAGCGAAGGCCAACAATTCCACCACAAAAAGGAAGAAGATAGCCAGAATCAGGATCGACCCCCGCCGCAGCATTGGCCTATGATAGCACATCAATAGAGGTCTTCGGGAAGCACCCAGCCGATGTGCTTGCGCTCTCGGGCGCTGAACTTGCGGTCTCCAATGTGGTGATGATCGGCAAAATCGTCGCTGGAAGTTCCGCGGTAGCCGCGGCCACCGGGATTCACGATGGCCACGTGACCATACTTGGCACCCAATTTGCTGTTGGTCTGATCCCAGAACACGATGGCACCAGCGGGAGGATTCCCGTAGTGCATTTTGCCCTGCTTACGCAGCCGAGCATAAGCGTCATTGGCTCCCTCAGCGTGCAACCAGGGGATGCTGCGCCCGGCCGCGTGCTCCACCGCCCGACGCACCCAGCCCAGGCAATAGCCACCCCAGCTGGTGCGGTGCTTTCGACTGGCGCTACGGTCGATATTGGGATTGATTTTTGCCTTGGTGTAACCCCAACTGCGGGCCTTGAGACCCACACCAGAGCCCTTACCGGAGTCTTTCGGCTTCGGGTCATTCTCGGTGGCCTGGACGGAGCGGCTGTGACGGGAAGCGGGTGGCATGGCCCAGCAAACCTTGCCCTCGGGAAGCGGGCGGTCACCGATTGTGCCCGGGTTCTCCTGAGCTGACACGGTGGTTCGGAACGTCTTTCCGTCTTTGTTGGCGAAGCCCACCTTGTAATGACCTTGCCCGTCCTTGACGAAAACCAAGGACCCGGCAGGTGGTTTACCGCGATGGAGTTTCCCGGCCTTGCGCGCCTGGCGCATGGCAGCCTGGGAGTCTGGAGCGTGCAGCCAGTTGATGTCCCGACCGATGACCTGCTCCAGGCCGCGACGGGCCCAACCGAGCGAATAATTGGACCAGTCATAACTATCGTTGTTCGGGTTGCGTTGGCGCTGACTGACGCCCCAATCAGCCGCCTCCAGACCGCTGTCGAAACGCTGCTGGCGAGCGCTCAACTGGTCGGGTTGAGCCTGAGCCACCGGCACCCTGCCTCGCCAGCTCAAAGCCAGGTCGGGCACGTGCTGGGAGAACTCAAAACGGTCGCCCTGGCTCTCGGAAGTCGGCACCACCGCCGTCGGGCTGGTGCGGTAACCTTCGTATACACGGCTGGCCTGGGCAATCAAGTGGATCATCTGCTCTGGTCCTCACTTCCGAAACTTGGCTGAAGAAACCATAGCCCGGGGCCCAGGGTCAGTTCTGGGCTGGCTCAAGCAAAGATTGCCAACTTGTTAAAGCTTTTCGAACGATTGTGGGAGGCAAAAATGGAAAAAGACCCGCTCTTGAGAGCGGGTCTTTTTCCTGATCGGTCAGGAAGGGGGACTTAGCCGACCTTCTTGATCATCTCGGCCCAGCGGGTGTCCTGCGAGAGCTTGATGGACTCGTAGGAGGCGAACTGAATGCGCTTGGCGCTGTCGTCGGTCATGTTGGGGATGGGGTGAGCCGGTCCCTGTTGAGCGGCGGCCTTGGAGGCATCGCCACCTTCTTCGCCGCCGCCTTGCTGAGCGTGGAACTGCTGGTTGAGAGCCACAATCTGGGGCATCGCCTGAGCCAGCATCTGAACCTGCTCGGGCGACATCTGCATCACCATGATCTGCACCAGTTGCTGCATCTGCTGGTCGGTCAGTCCACCACCTTCGGACTGCACGTTGGTGCCGCCGGTCATGCCGGGGTTGGCGTTGAGCTCAACGTTCAGGCCCTTGGCGTTGGGGTATTTGCTGCCGTGCTGTTCGGCGATGACGGCCTCGCCCATGGCGGCCTTCACTTCGTCAGCAGCCTCTCCGATCTTGCCACCAAACTTCTTGCCGGCCAGCTCCACAAAGTGGCCCATGTCGCCGAACTCATAGAATTTCTGGGTCTTGGCCTTGATCAGAGCGAAGTCTTTCTTGGTCTTGCCGCTGTCGAGCACGGCGCCAGCAAACTTGTCCATCGCCTTGGAGACGGCGGGCATCTTGTTGAGATCGATGGCCGACATCGTGCCCAGGTCGCGCTGGTGGCCTTCAGCCATCTTGACGATACCCTTAGCCATGTCTGCCGGGGTGAGCGGGTCGCGAGCGCGCAGGGCGGCCGCAGCGTAGTTGAGCACGTCGCCCGTGAAGACGCGGCTGGATTTGCTGGAGGTCTTGCCACCCAGAGCTTCGTCATACTGCCAGCCAGCGCCGCCTTCAACTTCTTCCGAACCAACCATGTAGTCGGCCGTGCCGACCAGCTGGTGGGCAACTTCGGCCGAAGCCATCAAGCACTCGTCGAAACCGACGACGTCGATCTTCTGGCCCGACTTCTCGACGGCTTTCTTCAAGCCGGCTTCGATGTCGGCAATGCCCATCCAGCTGTTCTGGGACTCGGACTGGTTGGCACCCTGCCAGCCGCCGCCGTGGTCGGAGAGAATCACCATAAAGTGCTTGGCCGGATAGTTCTTCTGGGCCCAGGCGATGGTGTCAGCCAGGTTGTCGGAGTTGGCCATATCGCGGCTGGGGCCGAGGTCCTGGACCACCGGCGACTTCAAGCCTTCGCTCTGGTCGGCTTCCAGCTTCATACGGACCACATTGCCGCCCTTGGGCTGGTGGCTGGTCTCGACCACCACGTTCATTTCGGGGGTGGAGCCGATGCGCTCGGCTTCGTCCAGGTCGGTCTGCATAAAGTCATAAAGATTGTTGTCGGACACGGAGTAGACCAGAACAGTCCATTCCTTGGGCTCGATCTGCTGAGGAGGAGCGGGCTGGGCGGGCGGAGCGGGCTGCGTGGGAGGAGCCGGCTGCTGCGGAGGAGTCTGCTGACCCTGTCCCAGGATGACGCTGTCCGAGGGAGCGGCCGCGGGCTTCTCGGAACCGGCGGCGGGGCGGGCGGAGCCGCTGCGCAGGGCCGGTTGGGCGTTGGAGAGAGAGCTGATGTTCATGTGTGTTTACCCCTGTTGCTTGGTGTAGTGTGCTCAACCAAGCTATGCGATCCCGGCCGCGCAGAGGTTACGGGAATGTGAACTAGGTCCCAAGAATGCTTCTAAACTGTGCTTCCCAGGCGTCCTAAACATGTACCACCGAACCGTGAAAAAGAACTGACGGAAATACTGGAAACGGCCGTCCAGGGAGGGGTGTTGCTGCTGGAAGGGCCGTGCGGTGGGGGCAAGACCAGCCTGGCCCTGGAATGCGCCCATCGGCTGCCGGCTGCTCGCTGGATCTCCTGTTGGCCCCAAAAGGATCATCTGGACGCGTCCGGCACCCTGCCTCTCTTTGTGGACCATATCGAATGTCTCAAACGGCCCGAGGAATGGCTGGCCTGGTGCGCTCAGCAGCTTTATGAGACGGGAATCGTGGCCATCAGCGACCGACGCCTGCGGTTGCCGGAGGGCGCTCGAGTGCAGCGGCTCCTTCTGGACGAGCGCGCCCGAGTCTCCGACCTGCCCGAGCAATGCCAACTTCTGTCACTCCCCCTGCCGCCTCAGCTTTTGACTCAACTGGATTGGGTCAGACAACTGGACGATCGGTTCCTGCTGAGAGAGCAGGCGGGCTGGCTGAGCCTTCACCCCGACCTGGCCACCAGGCCCAGCCCGGACCAGAGCAAACAGGCCTTGAAGATGCTCCAAACGGTGGAGCAGACGCCGATTTGGGCGGAGGTGGTCTTCCAGCACCTGCGAGCGCTTGGTGACTGGGCGGGAGCACTGGAACTCTTTCGCAGCCACCATTCGATTCTGCAGCAACGAGGAGAGTTTCAGAGAATCATTCGGATGACGGGGGCGCTTTTGGACCACGATCCACGACTGGGACTGGCCCATTTTGCCCAGGCGGAAGCCCGAGCCGCGCTGGGTCAGCTGGAGCAGGCTCTGGCCGACCTGGACAATGTACTGCTTTGGGCCGACCCGGGGCTGCGCCTGAGGGCCCTGGCTTCGCGCTGCCATCTGCGCCTGGACCTGGGTCAGCCTCAGGCCGCGGCAGAAGATGCCCAGGCCAGCCTGGAGCTCTCCGACAAGCTGGGCGGGCGTCAGCCCGCCCGCATCAAGGCGTGCAACGGGCTGGCTCGCGTGCACAACCTGCGGGGTCAGGCCCGAGAAGGCGAAATCTGGGGGCGTCGCGCCCTTGAGCTGGCTCAGGCCTGCGGGGACGCCAAGGGCGAGGCCTACAGTTTCTTCATTCTGGGCCAGTCACTGGCCGAGCAGGAACTCTGGCAAGACAGCCTATCCCAATGCCAGAGCGGCTTTCAACTGGCACGCCAGCAAGGCGAAGTGCGCCTGACCCTGATCGCTCGCTACTGGATGGGGGCCGCCCTTTTGCAGCTGGGGCGTAGCGCCTGGGCAGAGGAGTTGCTGGAACAAAGTCACGGTGAAGCCCGATTGTTTGGAGATCTGAAGATGCTTGCCCTGGGTGAGCTGATGATGGCTCAGCTCCGGTTGGCGCAAAATCGCAAGGACTGCGCCCACCAGCATCTAAGCGCGGCCGAAGAGCTGGTCAAGCGCTGTGGCTATCCACTCCTGGCAATCCGCAGCTTGTTACTGAAGCAAAGCTTGCAGGCGGAGCCAGAATGGGGAGAGCGGGCCCGTCTGTTGGCCGAACAGGTGGGACTGGTTCTGCCCGGAGCCCGCAGCCTGGAAGTCTGGAGCGGCGGCCAGTGCCGGCGTCTTCCCGAGGCAGCCGTAACAGCCCTTAGAGCGGCGCGGGAGGAGTTTGACCTCTGGATCGACCTGGAACAAAATACCGCATGGGTCCGGACCCGAGGCCCTCTCCAGCTCTTGTCGAAGAAGATTCCGACTCGGATACTGCTGTCCCTGATGCGCCAACCCGGCCGGGCCCACTCGGCCGAAGCCCTCTTTGCGGCCGGCTGGGACCACCCCTTTGAGGGCGAAAGCAGTGCCGCCCAGGTGCGCAAGAACGTGGCCAGGCTGCGCAATCTGTTAGGAGCGGAAACCATTCTGGTGCGCGACCACTCGTTCGCACACGGGGGTGGTTACTATTTTAACGAAGCTGTGAGCTACTGCCTGATTCAGGCATAAGCATTCGGTCACACGGCCAATTTA
>JAFEBA010000135.1 GCA_018266105.1 bacterium
GCAAGCCTTGGACCAGCAAATGAAGATCGCCGACGAGATGAAGGCCAAGCAGGCCGCCTACTACGCCTCCAACCCGTCTTCATCCGCTCCGGCCAGCAATATTGACTCCGCCCAACAGGCTTCAGCGGTCACCGCGACCGCTGCCGCCTCAGCTCCGGCGGCGGCCGAAGCGGTTGCGGCCAAGCCGGCCTTGCCCACCGTCGGCGGTATGACCCGGGCGCAGGTGATCGAAGGTGTCAATACCTCCCTCAAGGCACTTCAGCTGGATTCCGACTATATCCATTATGCTGTGGACGAAAAGTTGTTTCCCGCCCTGGATAAAATCAAGCTCAATCCGGTCGAGTTCTTCACCGCCCGAGCCTGCTGGCAGGGTGTGAACACCAAGCGGCGGGCCCAACTGGAGGCAGTGCTGGACCAATTTCCCAAGCTTCCCAAGGACCAGAAGAACTGGCAAAGTGCGGTGGCCGCGGCCAAAGCCGGCGGAGCCAGCATTACCAAGGCCGATGAAGTCTTCATCCAATATTTCATCGAGAACCGCAAGGAAATGAAGCAGCTCTTTCGGGCCACCCTGCCCAGCGGATTTCAAGGCAACACTGCCCTCTGCTACCGTGGCCAGTCCAGCAGCTCTCAATATGGCCCCCACTCCACCAAACCCCTGGGCTGCTACTCCATTGATCCCGGCGTCTCAGAAAGCTGGGGCGATGGAAATTTCAAGCAGTTCAAAGTCAAATTGAGCGATGTTTGGTCCACCTACACCGCCACCCAAAACAACAACCGCTGCGAGCGTGAGCTGACCGTCTACTCGCAGGGCGGCATCCGGCGGGGCCAGAAAGTCAGTAACGTCCAGGCGGCCAAGCAGGAATTCCAGGCCCGTTACGCCTCCGACACCCTCTCCCAAGGGCTCGAGTATTCCCAGTACAAAGGCTACTGAGCCTCAGCCGAGTAATTCCCAGATCTCCTCCAGGCTGGCGGGGGGCTGCAGCAGATGGCCCTGGCCCCAGTGGCAGCCCAGTTCTCGCAGAATTTCCAATTGTTCCATCTGCTCTACCCCTTCGGCCACCACTTTGCAGCCCAGGCATTCAGCCGTAAGAACGGCGCCACCTACCAGATTGCGAAACAGCGGCTGGTCTAGCTGTTGGGTGACCACAGGACTGATCTTCAAGTAGCTTACGTCCAGTTGAGAAAGCCGGCGTAAGGAGACGCGGTCAAAAGAAAAATCATCAATGGCGATGTGCACTCCCCACTCGCGCAGTTGCTGCAGGGAATTCAGCAAGCTCTCGCTGTCCCCGGCCAAACCGGCCTCCGAAACCTCGACCACCAGATACTCTGGATGGGTCAGTTTGGCGCTCTCAATGGCCCGAGTGATGCGCCGCATGAAGTTGGCCTGCACAAGCTCCTGAGCGCAGACATTCATGGACCAGAGATAGGGCTGGGTCTGCTGACTGTAATGGCAGACCTGCCTGGCCACCCACTCCCCAATCGGAATAATCACACCAGATTCGGCCGCCGCCTGGATGAACTGACCGGGCAGCAGCAGCCCTTCCTCCGGGTGGTTCCAACGCAGCAAGCTTTCCAATCCCTGGATTTGCAAACTCTCCAACTCCACAATCGGCTGGAAAAACAGCTCGAATTCTTGATGCTCTAAAGCCCGGCGCAGGTGGGGCACGCGCGCCAGTCTGGTTCGAATCGGCTCTCGCATCTGGGGCTGATAGAACACGGCCGTTCCGCTCTGGATTTTCTTGCTCTCATCCAGCGCTAGAGAGGCGCACTCCAGCAGCTCTCCCGCCCGCTCTTCCTTGCCGACTGCAATCCCGCACGCCACCGAGAGGTGCACCGAGTGGTCGCCGGCCTCAAAGGGTCGCTTGAGAGCTACCACCAGGCGTCCAATCGCGCTGGTCAATTGCTCACTGACCCGGTGCAGGCCCACCTCGCCTGCGCTGGTCGAGGAGGTGAGCAGCCAGAACTCGTCGTCGCGACCGCGCGTCAACAGACATTCCGGTCCGACCACGGCTTGAAACCGGCTGGCGAACTGGCGCAAAATCGCGTCAACCACCAGGGTGCCCAGGTACAGGTTCAGATCGCGCAGACGGTCGATGTCGACCACGGCCAGAGCCACCAGGCCGCCGGCCCGGGCCGCCCCCGTCAGGGCTTGCTCCAGCCGGCGCAGGCCATGATGAAAATTGGGCAGCCCGCTGACCGGGTCTTGCAGAGCCAGGCGGCGCAAACTCAGTTCTTCCGTCTCAGCCTCGGGCGGAGCCCCCGGTTTTTCGTGGCCCCGGAGCTCCTCCAGACGGACCCTGGTTTCTTTCAGTTCCATGCGCAGACCGGTGACCATATCCGTCTCCACCGAGAGCATCACCTTGGTGCGTTGCAGCTGCCCCTCGTTCCGCTGCACCTGGTCTTCGAGCAGAGCAATGCGCTGATGAGCGCTCTCCAGGCAACCGTTCAGCCGGGCCACTTCTTCCTCGGCCGCCTCGGCTCGCTCCATCTCAGCATCCAGGGCCGCGGCCTGCTGCTCCAGTCGGCGGGACGCCTGTCCCAGCTTCTCGGAGAGATGCGCCAGTGAAGCCTCCAGGCGCTGAACCTGAGCCCCCGTTTCCTCTGCCTGAGATGGCCACTCAGAGTGTGCTGATTCCATGGCTCTGGTGATTCGCACTCCATCCACACAGCCCTGGCCAGGAGCCCAGGTAGACTGACTACAAAGGAGTCGGTCGGGCGGTCTGTAAGCACTAAAAATGCGAAAACCTGTGTATCTTCTCTGGCTTCTTTTGCCATTTCTGCTGGCCGGATTCTTCCGCTCTCAGTCCTCCCAACGCCTGATGGGCAGCTGGCTGGCCCATCCAGAGAAATACGACTATCTGCAGGCTGTGACGTTTCGCCCCGATGGCACCGGGGATCTGGTCTGGGGCGACCATCAGGTGATTCGCCACGACGAAAAATTTCAGTTTGACCTGCGACCGCTGGCTTTCTCCCCCGACCCGACCCGTTGGTCTCAAGAACTGGCGAGCCAACGCTTCGAATTGCGCTTTCTGAGCGAGCAGGGCCGTGAATACAGTGGACGGCTGCTGCTGGAAGAAGGCCACTTCCAGTTTGAACGCGAGGGCCCGGTCGGAGGTCGTGTGAGCTACGCCTGCCGTCTCACCTTCGACACCTGCCCTTTCGGCTTTCTCGAGTGCCGCCAATACTACGGCCACGAGAAAAAGTAGTCAACGACGCATCTGGAATTCGGAGGTCGGGTCATCCCCCTGGCCCAGAGTGCCCAACTCTCATTGTGGGCTTACCCACGATGGCCAGTGGCTGCACCAACCAGCATCGGGTTCAGCTGGAGGACTTACAGAAGGACATTCTCCGGCGCTTCTCGCTAGCCAAGCTGCTGCGACGACTCCAAGGAGCTTGGCCACCTGGACTCATCAGACACCTAACTGAAGGCCCGCCGAATCACCATTTCACCCGCCAAATTTTGCAGCACGGCCTCCTCTGCCGTGGCCGGCCCCCCTTCTAACAGCTGGCAAACCACGTCCGAGGCCGGCTGCTCCAGGCGCAGCAAGCCTCGGTTCCAGCGGTCATCGTGAAAATCAATCACCACTCCATCCTGGCTGCTGTAGACCTGGCGCACGTTCTCGTGCAGAACCACGGCCGGACCGGAGCAGGCGAGAGCCGCCAGCCAATCCGAGGTCAGGTCGGAATGATCCACCAGCGGGGTGGAAAGATGACGCTCGGCTTCAAAACTGGCTCCTCGCACCACGAAAAACTGGGCGGCCACCATGGAAGTAACGCCCAGCTCCAGATAAACCTGCAGCCAGCGCTCGTAGTTCACCTCGGCCTGAGGGCCGGCATAATCAATGCTGGCCAGCACGTGACTTTGAATGTAATCTTCAATGGAGAATTCGTGCTTGTAGAGTGCGGCCAGGCCCCATCCCGGCCCCAGCCAATCACCCATCCGCCTCAGCGGGCTACCGCCCTTGATGCGGGGGGCTTCTGTTCCCATACTGAAGATGCCGCCGGGCCGCAGGTAGCACGGCAAGCCACGCACGACCTGCTCCGTCACGGTCTCGCCCGTGACTCCACCAGCTCGGTAGAGCTCGCTGGTTCCAGCCGGAGCCGGAGCAAACGGCGGGTTCAGCGTGATCAGGTCGAAGTCACCGCTCACCTCTGCAAAGCAGTCACTGCCCCGAAACTCTACCTTACAATCGTTGAAAGAAGCGTTGAGCCTTGCAAAATCGAGGGCTCTCGGGTTGACATCAATGCCCAGGCTTTCCTCGCAGTGAGCGGCCGCCAGGATGGCGTGCACCCCCGAACCCGTGCAGAGATCTAGCGATCGCTGTCGGAGCATTCGGGATGTACAATAGGCCAGGGTGTAGCTATCCTCCCCCAGCCAATAGACCTGTTCTCCCCAAGGCTCGAGAGGAGCAGAGTGATCTGTCCAAAAGTAGTTCCCCCCACAGGGGTATAAACTGACCCGGCAGCTCACTCCCCGGGTCCCCAATTCCAGCCAGCCCATCCGGTGCAGCGCCGACAGCGCATAATCGCCAATGCAGCCTCGCAGCTCCTGGAGTTCAATCGGCTGCTGCAGCAAAAAGAAGAGAATGGCCGTGCCCAGAACTCCATAATCACGCAGCCGAACTCGGTAGACCGGCATGTGCACCCAGCGCCGATAGGTGAAAGGCTGCGTCTGGAGTGCTCGACCGATAGCGGTTTCATGGAATTCCATGGCCCTCAGCAACGGAACCAGCCGCCTCAGGTCTTGAAGAATCGCCTTTTCGCTCACCACTCGTGTTCGAAAAAGCTTTTGTTCCACCTAACCTTCTAATCGCCCGGAGGGCCGGCTAGCGATGGGAAATCTGCCCCTTGATCGGGAGCGCCCAGGACAGCGGCTCAATCACCGGCTGGAGCACAGCCTCCTGCTCAGGTGCGGCCTTGGTCTTGCGTTCAGCGTTGAGAATGGCACGGTTCAGCGAATCGTCCAACTCCTGTGGAGTTGCCCGTCTTTGGGGCGTGCGTGGTCTGTGATTGTTCATGATTAATCCTATATTTCTATTTTCTTGGGTCGATTTCGTCTCAGGGGTCTGCGAACCGGACAGAGAAAGGCTGCTCAAGCCTTGGCGCGTGGGAAATGCGGTGGAGATTGACGAGCTCTTGCCTGGAGTCTACCCAAAGGGCAGCCCTCCCAACCGGAAGGACATAATTTCATCCGCGAGGGTTACCTCGGTGCCTAACAGGGGGTGCTCCAGGCGGTATTAGCGCTGAGCAGGGCGGCCGGAAGGGCCAAGGCTGTAAGTCTGAGACCGACCTGGGAAATCTGATCGCAAGTTCGACTGGCCTTGAACAGGCGCAACGCTTGCCTGGCCTGGTCAACGGTGCTCTGACTGTAGACGAAACCGTCGGCCTGTCAGGCCACCTCCCCCGGTCGAGACTCAAAGGACCTGAAAGTTCGGGCTAGTCCTCCCCAAGGGCTGATGACACGATGGCTTTTCCCGCGTCGATCAGCGTGGAGAGCTCCCGCTGAGAGTTCTGGCAACGCTCCAGCACCAGACGTATGGCCTCCCGGTTCAATTCTCTCTGCACTTCGCGCAGCAGCTGCGGGTCGGGTGAGGCCTGCCTGCTGCGGTTCCGGTCATTCATTCCTGACATCCTCCGCCAGCACCAGAATACCTTTGGCAGGTGACCAGGATGTGATTTCGAGCCCGAGCTTGCTAACATTCTTTTGCCGTTTTGAGCGACTTTCAGCGCAATTGCCGGACCGGATTAACGTTACCTCCACGCATCCAGATGCTACGAATGGAAACGAACTCCCAGGACTAGAGAGGGCTCGGCCTGAAGAGTTCCACAGAATGTTCCAAGCCTCCAGACCGCCCTGAACCACGGCCACCAGGTTCGCGAGCAGAGCTACTGAGCATCAACTGCCGGCTGCGATCGGGCGACTTCAGTCGCTCAAGGGTTCGATCTCAGCGGCGGCCAGCTGAGCGAGTGACCGCCTGAGTTCTTTGAACCTCCGGCCATTCGATTCTGGACCACATGACCGCGTCTGAACCGACTGTCTGCCAGCGGGGCTGAGTCAGGCTTGGAAAAGTGATTCCCTGATCCCTTTCACCCGTGGCCGAGAGACCCCCAAGCCAGCGAGGGGAAACGGTGACCACGGCCAGGTCGGCAGCTTTCTGGCGAAGGAAGGAATGCAGCACGCGGGACCCGCCCTCCACCATCAAACGCTCCACTCCCAGCTTGCGCAACGCTCCCAGCACCTCGGCCAGGTCGAACTCACCGCCCCGGCCTGTCCGGGCCTGCAGCAGACGAGCTCCTTGTTGCGAAAGTTGAAGCTTGCGCGCGCCATCCGCCTCGGGGCCACAGATGATGATGGGTCGCCTTCCCGAATGAAGAATGCGAGCCTGGTCAGGAATTCGCAAATGGGGGTCGAGCACAATCGGGGTGGGACTTGGACCATCCACGAACCTTACGTTCAATTGCGGGTCATCTGCCACAACCGTGCCCACCCCGACCAGGATGGCTTGATGGGACCGTCTCAGGCGGTGGGTCAGAACGGCGGACTCCTGGCAACTGATGGGAAATGGTTGGCCCGCGATCTGAGCGATACTTCCGTCCAACGACTGGGCGTAGGTCAGTGTCACCAGGGGTCTTAACTCGGGTATGGTCTGAGCCTGGAGCCAGCCTTCCAGCTCCGAACACGTCTGACGACTGGCGGCCAAATCCTGGTGAATTCTGTCCAGGTCCAGGACGTGACCCATCCGCTGTGTTTTCGTAACCAGATACCGGGCATTGTCGGGGTGCGAATTCACCTGAATGGGCTGGCGGCTCACCACCGGGATTCCCCATCTGCCCAGACCCTCGACCTTCTCGGGATTGTTGGTGAGTAAGCGCACCGAACGCACGCCGAGCCGAGCCAACATCTGAGCTGCGGTAAAGTACTCGCGGGCATCCGCCGGATGCCCCAAGGCCAGATTGGCGTCCAGGGTGTCGTAGCCGCAATCTTGCAGATTGTAGGCACGCATCTTCTCGATCAAACCGATGCCGCGGCCCTCCTGTCGCAAGTAGACCAGCACTCCCTTGCCGGCCGCACCGATCAGGCGGAGCGCCTCGTTGAGTTGGGGCCCGCAATCGCAGCGCCTGGAACCGAAGACATCGCCAGTGAGGCACTCCGAGTGTACTCGAACCAGAACCTCTTCCTGACCATCCACCTCACCCAACACCAGCGCAAGGTGATCTTTACCGTCTCCATTGTGGAAAGCCAGCATACGAAAATCGCCGGCTTCTACCGGGAGCCTGGCTGTGACGACCTGTCGGACTTGAAGATTGGCGACCATCGATTGGACCTCCAGAGATCATATTGTCCAATTCTTGTATCATATTTGTATGGTTTCAGCTATAGGACTTTAGATGAATGGACGGATGCTCCGGAAAGAATTCGGGGCCTGTTCTTCCCGACTCGGTGGACGCTCTCGGGCACGCCACGCAGCCTGGGGAGGAGGTTGAAGAACAAAAATGGCGCGCAGGAATTGCACGCCCATCAAACTCCCCGGGTGTGGTCGCCGATCAGATCGGCTTCCAGCCCACCGGCTTTAGCTGGTGGCCTGAGCGACCGCAGCTTTGAAGTCTTCAGGATGTTCCAGCGAGACGTAGAAGTTGGCGAAATCCTTGTGCACGCCAAAAATCACGTGGAAAGACTGGGGGCTCTTGAGCTTGATGCGCACCACGTGGTCGGTGGAGCCCACATAGGCCAGGCCATCGTAGGCCACCCGGTGGCCGATGCCGTGGAACAGCGACCATTCGTGGGGCTCGACCGATTCGATATTGGACAGCGGAATGCGTTCGTCGCCGTTGCCCATTTTCAGGTGCAGTTCACTGTCACCGATTTCGACGTAGGATTGGTCCCTGGTGGCACCGATGAGCATCAACGGAGCAATCCACAAAGTGTCGATCTTGATCGGGAATTTAGACATAGATAGACCCCTTCCAGCGTTTGGCCCGGCATTTCGTGGCCTGCTCCAGGGCCCCCTGCCTCAAAACAGCAGCTTTAAGCGCCGCATTTCCTCCAGCTCGGCCACGCTCGGGCTGCGTGTCGTCCCGCGGATCCAGTCCGCTCCCGGCATCAAATTGAAGTTGGTATCCGGGTCAACGTGATGGACGAAGTGATGGCGGACCGTCCATCGCGACAGGTCGCTCTGTAAATACAGCTTCATCGGGAAAGAAGCTTTGTCCAGCGCCTCACGAGCGGGCATATGGGTGTAGCGGTGATAGATTTTAGACATGCTGGGAAAGGCCAGCGCTGGCCCCAAAAAACCGAACGCAAAGGGTAGACCGGCACCGGCCAGGGTGGCCGCGCCCAGGCTCAGCGCATAGGCGGGAAGAGCCGTGGCCTGGTATTTCAAGAAGCTCTTCCAGCCCATGGTGACGCCGTACTCGGCCTCGATCAATTCCTGCTGGCCCTCCTTGATCAGAAGCTGGTCCAATCTGGCCTGCTCCTCTTTGGACTTGAACTGGGTAGCATGGTCTGAGCGGAAGGTACGAAAGTGATGGATGACACTGTGACCAAACCACAAATTAAAGGTGGGTTTCTGGAGCCATTTGGGACCACGCTTGTAGATGGTGTTGACCAGATTGGGGGCTTTCTTGCCCTCAAGGTCTTTGGCGTGTCCGAACTTGTCGTGAAAGACCGACTCCACCATGGAGTTGACCATCCAGCTGGTGGCAAAACCAGCCGCCGCTCCGGCCAGTCCGGCCAGCGTGCCCGTCCCGGCCGCGACCACCACCGCAGCCGCCCCCGCACCTGCCAGAGCCAGACCCAGCCTGCTTTGTCTGGTCGGACCTTCGGGGGTTTCGCCGCCCATCGACTCAACCGCCCGTTGCAAGTAGGCCTCCGGTTCCAGTCGCACGCCTAAGGAATCTCCCAAGATCGCCTCGTGCAGCAAAGCCGGCGCGCCTTCAAGTCTGGTCGTCAGCTCAGCCGGTAGAGCTCCCAAGAACTCCCTCTGGTTGTCAGGCACCCTGCCGGTGAGTCGCTGCCAGCTACGTTCCAGAGCCTGATTGACTTTCTCCAGAGTGCCGGAATCGGGTGAAAAACGCGACAAATCCTCAGGACTGTAGTGCTGGCTATACTCCCCGGCGTGGGCCACCCGACGTAAATAGCCTGTCAGTGCCACGTGCTCTAACACGCTGGCCTGGGGCTGGCTGGCAATCTTCAGGGCCGCCTGGCCAGGATGGGTGGACGAGCCTGGCTCAAGACTTTGAACCAGCTCCCGAGCGCGAGAGGAGTCGAGGGCGGGCCTGCGGCCCAAAGCAGACCGTGAGGAAGCAAGGCCTGGAATGTTCATGATCGGTATCCCCTGATGTATCTATCTTTTTTAGACAATTCTTAAAACAGGGCTCTGAAAGTTTCTAGAAACGGGCTTTTCCGAAATCTTTCAGCAACATCGGTTTGAATCGAATCAAAACACACAAACAACACACAGGGGATGACCGACTCCGATGCTTACCATCTCAGCCCGACAGCCTTATTCGCGCCTGTCCTCCAAGCGGCAACTCAACGCCTCCAACCCCACCCCACCGAGACGCACCGACTCGCTGGCGATCAGCGGTGCGGTCCGCAGCCACTGGGCCAACCCGGCAAATCTGTTGCAGCAGCTCGAATCATTCGAAGGCTCAGGCCTGTGGCAATCCGCCGACCGAGTCCTTCAGACTCAAGATGCCTCAGGCGGCTGGGCGGAGCGCCAGGGGTCCGCTCCCGACACCGATAGCTCAGTGCTTCATCACGTGGCTTTGACGGCCCTATTGCGCCGTCAAGAGCACTGCAAGCTCTACCCCGACCGCTACACCAAGGAGCAAAAGGCTCAACTAACCCCCAGCCCGGAACAGCGTGATCGCCTGCTCAAAGCCCTGGATCGAAGCTGGAACTACCTCTCTCCTAAAACCCCTCTCAAGGGAGAACGGAGCCTGGAAGCCCTTCCTGCCCGAACCCTTGGTTCCGTCCATCAGGTAGCGGCCCAGGTCCACGAAGCATTCCTGGGTGACCGACTGGAGACTCGCATCGACCCCGAGAAATCCGTCCAGCAAGCGCTCTTCTTGCTGGACCAGGCGATGGCTGGCGGAGCGCTTGAACCTCAGCTCAAACAACCCTGGTCGTCCAGGGGGCCTCTGCTGGCCGGAGCGGCGGCCACCGCCCTGGGAGCCGGAATGCTGCTGTCCGGTGTCGGTCTGGCCCAGGTTCTGGCCGGGCTGGCCAGTGGCTGGATGGTCGCTTCTATGGCCGAATCGGTGGTCCACGACAAGGTTGCTCACTGCCAGGATCTGCCCGGGAGCCGTCCCAACCAGTCCAACCCTTCGCTGGTCG
>JAFEBA010000136.1 GCA_018266105.1 bacterium
CTCGGGACTGGCCCAGGCCCGGCCGCACCATCCTCCGCCTCCGCCCGATACGCAGGTTCTCGTGCGTCAGGGGGACCAGCTGACATTGAGTCAGGACCGGGGTTGGCACAAGGATGTGGTGTTGGACCAGGACACGGCCTTCTTTGAGGGCAGAGAGGCCGACCCCGGTGTTCGCGACAGCCTGAAGGCCGGCGACTACGTCGTGCTGCGCGACCGCCTTCAAAGTGATGGACTTTGGCATGTCGAGGAGCTTCACCGACGAAAGGGCCGGCCGGTTCACGGTCGAGTGCTTTCGGTGACCTCAGGAGGCTTCCTGATCGACAACCACGGCGAGCCCGTCCAGGTCGATGTCTCCGCCTCCACCCAGTATCACATGGGTTGGTTGCCGGGCTCGAGTTCATTCCTGAAAGTCGACCGTCCGGCGATGGTAGAGGGCCAGCAGGTCGGGCCCAATCACGTCGAAGCCACTGAGGTGAACGTGCCTTTCCCCTGGATATCATTGGCGGCCGGAATCGGTCTCTCCGGGCTGGTGGGCGGGCTGGCCTGGCGTCGCCGGCACCAGATGAAGACCCCGCGAGTGGACGATTGATTAGTCTCAGGCGTCTGCTGACCGGCTATCTTCTGGCCACGCTGCTGCTCACTCTTTTGGGAGTGAGCAGTGGGGTCTACTGGATGGTCTCAAGGCATCTGTTTCGCGCCAACGAGGTCAGGTTACGCAGTCAGTTGCGGCTGGCTCCGCACCAGGATCGGCCACTGCAGTTACCTCTGCCGGTGGCTGGCCAGTATGCTGGGCCGCAGCTGTTGGTGCGTGTCTTTGACGAGCAGGGGAGGCTGGTGGACCAGGCCGGGGGGCCTCCCGACCTGCCTGATATGCGCCCGGATATGCTCGAGGAACTGCGTCAAAGCTCCCGGTACAGCAGGCTTTATCCCAGCCACAACCGTCATGAGGGTTGGATGATGCTGGGTGTTAAGGTGGTGGACCGGCAGGGCCACTGGGCCGGTATGGTGGAGGTCGGCACGGGGACCCGACCGGCTCAGGACCTCTTGAGAGCCCTGGGGTTCTACCTTGTGGTTTGCACCGCCGTCGGTTTGGGTCTGGGCACACTTGCCTGCGGCTGGTTGGCCAGGCGGGTGGGTCGCCCGGTTGAGGAGCTGGCCAAAGTGGCCCGCACGATTGCGGCCGGTGACTGGCAGTCACGCGCGGACGAAGGCGTTGGACCGACCGAGGTTCGCTCTCTGGCCTCGGATTTCAATGCGATGGTAACCAGGCTCAACGAATCACTCGAAACTCAGCGACGCTTCGTGGCCGATGCCTCTCACGAACTGAAAACTCCCCTCACCTCAGTGGGTGCCATGGCCGAGATTCTCGAGACTCACGATGTGGATGAGCTCAATCGTGGACGGGCTCTGGCCGTGATTGGTCGGGAAGTCGAGCGGATGGAGTTGCTGGTCAACGACCTGCTCACTTTGTCTCGGATTGATCATCCCGAGCAAGAACCTGAGCCTCTGGAGCTGGTGCCCGAAAGCAAAAAGTTGTTGGAAGAATACCAGTTACGCTATCCCAACCTGAATTGGCAACTGGAGCCGTGCCCGCCCGTGCGTATCGCCGCACAACACTGGCAGCGCTTGGTGCGAAATTTGTTGGACAATGCCCTACGCTACACTCCTTTGGAGAAAAGTGTTCTTTTCCAACTGTCGCCGGGGGTGCTGCTGCAAGTCATCGACCAGGGACAGGGCATCCCCTCAGACGCGCTGCCTCACCTTTTCAAGCGTTTCTACCGGGCCGATCAATCTCGCGCTCGCTCCAGCGGCGGCACCGGTCTGGGTCTGGCGATTGTGAACAGCATTGTGCACAAGGCGGGCGGCAGCATTGAGGTTCAATCCCGGCTCGGCCAGGGAACCACTGTCAGCGTGCGTTTGCCGGAGGCGAAATGAAGATTCTGGTGGTGGATGATGAGGCCTCCATCCGGGAGACTCTGCAAATGGGTCTGGAACTCCAGGGCTATGAGGTTTGCCTGGCCGGAAGCGGTCGCCAGGGTCTCCAGGTTTTTCTGAGCGAGCAGCCCGAGCTGGTCATTCTCGATCGTATGATGCCGGATGGAGACGGTCTGGAATTGTGTCGACAAATCCGCCAGCGCAGCGCCGTGCCCATCCTGATGCTGACCGCTTTGAGCGATGTGGACGAACGCGTCAGCGGTCTGGACGGCGGGGCTGATGACTATCTCACCAAGCCCTTCAAGGTCAAAGAATTGCTGGCGCGCATTCGGGCTCTGAGTCGGCGCCATCAACCACCGGCCAGTCTGGTTCAGTTTGCTGATCTGGAAGTCGATCTGAGCTCCTGCCAGGTGACCCGAGCCGGCCAGCCCATCGGGCTGACAGCTCGGGAATTTCAGTTGCTGGCCTTCCTGGTCCAGAATCCGCGTCAGATGTTCAACAAAGAGCAACTGTTGGATCGGGTCTGGGGTGAGTTAGAGCCGGTCAACTTGAACGTGGTTGAAGTTCACATGAGCAGCTTGCGCAACAAACTGGGAGATCAGAGCAAGTCGCTGATCCGCACCGTGCGAGGGCTGGGCTACTGTCTGGGTTAGATGTCGTCGTAGTCAGACTCAAGGTCCTGGGCGCGTAGTTCTGCCTGTGCCAGACGGCGCGGCGAAAATCGGGTCTCGGGCTGGCCGCTGGAGTGAAGGCCGCGGGTGGCTTTGCGGCTGGCTCGACGATTTTGGCGACTGGCGAGATTGCGTGACATTCAGATCCTCCGAAGTAAAGCTGTCCCCCGATTTCAGGTTAGGTGCGGCCGCAAAGGTGTGCCAAGTATGCTAGTAACACACTTCTAAAACAGTGATCTGCTGATGTGTCTCCAAAAATTGCCAGAAATGGCTTGGTTACAGGCTTTTGATTCGATTATTTGCAAATCGCCTCATTTTCACTCCTCGGTTACAAGCAGGGGCTGCTTTTGGCCCTGGCTTGTACGCACCGGGCTAAGCTAAAGAGGTCAGATCAGTAAAGCAGGACAGAGGAGCGCATCACGTGGCAACTACCGGCATCAGCCTTCCTGGACTCAGTCTCAGCCCCTTACCCGGCGCGGGTGGCCAAAATGCAATGGCGGGAGGTGGACTGCAAGGACTCCAGGGACTCTTAGGGGGTCTCACTCCTGGCAAGAATGGCCAGCTCGACCCGAATGTGCTGATGCAGATCATCCAGATGATCATGCAACTTCTTCAGTCCGGACAAATGTCGCCTGAGCAGGCCCAACAGGCCATGGAAGGCCTGGGTGGCGCGGGCGAAGCGGGTGGTGCTGGCAATGCCGGAAACGCCGGGAATGCTGGCAACGCGGGGAACGCTGGCAACGCTGGCGGAGCCGCCGAGGCCGGCGGGGGCATGATGGCGCCGGCCGCCGCCGCCGGGCAGGCTCGCGAAGCTCTGAGCGGAGCCCGTCAGCTGGGTGACGCTTTCGCCGGAATTATGGGGGGTCCCACCGTGGCGGTGCTGGACGACTTTAGCCAGGCCGGTGGCCACGGAGACGAAATCTCGTCGATCATTCAGGGTGGCGGTGTGAACGCTGCCAAGTTCAATATCGCCGGTGGGGGCGACCTGGCAGGCAACATCGCCAATTCCCTGGGTCAGGTGATCGCTGCCGCCCAGAGCGGCCGGGAAGTCGATGCCGTCAATCTCTCTCAGCAGATGTTCCAGGCCAGCGGCAATTCTGATGCAGTGCAACAGCGCATTGCTCAGCTGCAGGCGATGGGGATTCCTGTGGTGGTGGCCGCCGGCAATGGCGGACCGGGCCAGCAAAATACTCTGGCTCGGGGCGCCGCCCTACAGGTCGAGAATTCCAACCGTGGCAGCGAAGCTCGCGCTGGCAGCTCGGGTGTGGGCAACGTGCGCTCGGAAGGAGCTTTTACCTCGCAGGCCACCGCCAACGTCAGCGTTCAGGCCGCCAAGGCCCACGCCGCCGGGCAGAACGTGCAGCAAATTCAGCAGACGGTGCAACAGCAGGCCAACGCCCAGGGCGGCTCGCTCAACGCCCGCTAATAGGGGCACTGGCGTAGGGGGGGGCCGCTCTTTCTTTGACCGTGGATAAACCAGCGGCCAGGGTCACCCGGAGCGGGAGTTCCCTCAGCCTGGCGGATAAAGTTTGGCAGCCAGCCTCGCCCCTCGGCCAGGCGCACCAGTCGACCCAGCAGTCTGGGTAAGATGCCTACGGGTTCACCATCAAGTCGGGTCAAGCGCCGGAAATGGTTGTCCAGGGGGCGTCCCAGCCGCCCTTGAAACTTGGCCCAGAGTTCCTGACTGATGGGCTGGCCTGATTCGTCCAGTCCGATGCGGCGCAGTTCGCCGGGCCGCCAGACCTGGCCCTGCGAGGAGTATAGATCGCAGATGCTCAGAACCCCACCCAGCCGGCGCTGGATCACTCGGTCGGGTTCATCCATCAGGGCACAACAATGACCATGGAGAGCCACACGCACCAGCGGATGCTCCTGCTGGCGCGGGCAGCGAGACCAGGGCACGACTCGGACTTTCCCGTGAGCTTGCAGGCCGATCTCCAGTGGCTGCAGGGATTCTTTGTCCAAGGAGATGGAGACCCACTCCAGGTCTCCCTGGTGGCGGCCAAAGTCCCTCACCAGACAGTCGTAAGGACGGCGGCTCAGGTGCCAGTGGGCGGTTTGCGCACCCTGGTATGCGTAGAGCATCAGATAGGTGATTTCAAAGCAGTTGTCCCATTCCTGAACAGCTACGTAACAGGGAGCGCTTTCTAGATGCCCACCGTAGCCGCTGGAGGCGATGTCCAGGTATGGCGTGGATCCTTCCGGGTGATTGGCCTGCCAGTGAGTTAACAGGTCGACCTGGCTGGGTTGCAGGATGCGCAGGGAGCTGCGAGTGTGGCGCAGGCAGCAATGGCGCAACAGCCATTCCAGCGAGCAGGGAAAATATCGCTCGAACGGGTGGAAATGGAGGATGGGGGCAAATCGCTCGATGACTTCCTGGCTGAGCACGCTCGGCTCTGTTCGGCTCTTCGGTTGCTTCCGCCTTTTATCGGGTGGGCGAGGACTCGATCCAGAGCACCTGGCGAATGCGCTCGACGGGTGGAATCAGGTTATTGAGTTCAAAGCTAAAGGGCTGAGGGGCGGCTTCCTGAGAAATCTGCCAGTACAATAAACCCAGCTTATCTTTCAGATGATCCATACTTCCTGATGAAATATTGAGCGAAGCCGTATTGGCCGCAATGACTCGGTAAATCTCCGTTTGGCCGGCCGGGCCACGAAGCTGCTGACGGGAAGGGCAGGGGGACAGGTTTGTGCCAAATGGTGGGGCCATACTTCCGTTGTAGGCCACTGTCGTACTCGAACCGCCGGGCCAAATAGTGATTGTGGCGGTCGGGGGTGTAAAGTCCACGACAAACCCGGGTGCTGTTGAAACGGGCCAGGCACTGATGGGTTGGTTGTTGTTGATTGGGGGATAGTTTACCGAGACGGAGCCGAAAAAGATTCGGTTGCCAGGATTGTTCGGGTCGGGTCGGGTCTGAATGGTGTCCCCGATTTGAATCCCGCGCGCGGTTTTTGGCCCTTCCGAGTACCACCACTGGGAAGTGGTGGTTTGCACCAGATCTACTCGCTGCAAATCGATCGATTTGGTGGGGTCGCTGGAGTCGCAGACCAGCGTGCCCAGCACGGTCAGATCGTGAGCCGTCACCGCGCCTTGAGAGTAGACCAGGCCATTGAACGTGAAGGAGCTGGTCTGGCTTCCACTCAGGGAGAGATCGCCTCCGGCCAGCAGCGCCAGCTTGTCGGTGGCCTGGACCGAGGCCCCGGCTTGAGCGGTGACATTGCCCGTGGCCAGGATAAAGCCCTGACCTTTGATAGCGCCGGTGACGGTGAGGTCTCCCCGCAAGGCCAGAATTCCCCCGGCCAGTTCCAGGTCGCCAGCTACGTTCAGACTGTTGGCCAGCACGCAACAACTGCGGATGGGTTGCCCCGGCTGATAAGGAACTTGCCCGATATATTGAGCGATGTTGCCGTACATGGCGTTGAGGTCAAAGTGCGGAACAGGGTTGGCTCCACTGTATGGACGCACTTCCCCCAACACGCGGGCGCTCGGATCAACCGTAATTCCGCCCTGGCAGGCGGCGTCACCGATGACTTCGCATTGGGGCCCGATTTCCAGACCGTTGTTGAGGTTGCAGTTGGTGTAGACGTGGGCGGGCACGGTGCGGTTGGGGACCAGCGGAAAGACCGGTGTCTGGTTAGCGGGCAGCCCCCAGAGACGAACCGACTTGAGCTTGACCGGGCCGGAGCTGGCGCAGCCTGAGGGGTAGGGTGGCTGAACATAAACGGTTTCGATCTGGAGCTTCTGGGAGAAGCAGCTTCCCAAAGCCACCAGATGGCAGGAGCGGGCCGGGATGGTGCGGCCGTCGGCCGCTCCGCTGCTCTCGGAGTTCAGATTGTTGGTCGAAACTGGGATGTGTTCGCCGGCCGCCACGGCCGAATCGAAACTGACCACGGCGTGGCAGTCATTGGCCAGGACAGGCGGGTCCAGTCGTAGCACCGCGCCGCCGGCATGGTTGAGCCCAAAGGTAGGGTCCTTGGCCAGTTTGGCCATGGCCAGTTGCAGCACTGATTCGGCCGCATCCCGCGCACGAGCGCGTAGCTGCAACTGGCTGGTCCATTCCATTTGCTGCAGTCCGGCTGAAAGGGAACCGAAGATCAACAGACTGCCAAGCGTCAGCGCCACAATCACCATGCCCAGGCTAGAGCCTCGCCGAAAACTCACGGGTTTTGCCTGGTGAAGAAACAGTAGCTCAATTGTTGAACCCCCTTCTTATCCTGCCACTTGCAGTCGAACCAAAGCCGTTGGGAGACCAGATCCAAAGAGGCCGCCTCGCTACGCACCCGGAAGCTGACCAGCATGGACCAGCCGATCCGTCTCTGTGGAGTGGCGGCCCTGACCAGGTTCCAGTCGCTGGCATTTAGACGGGCGGGCGGGTTTTTCAAGGTGATCGGCGGAGTGGTTTGCCAACTGCGGCGTTCCAAGCGCTTCAAGTTCGAATCAAAGAGATAGACGTTCAGTCGTTTGTCTGAATAAATGGCCGTGCCTTCGAAGGTAATATCTTCCACCGGTTGCAGGGCCAGCCCCAGCGAATTGGGCTCGAAAGTCAGACCCGCCGAAGCTGAGGCCAGGATGTCCTGGCGAAGACTCTCTCGAAGCAGTTCTTGTTCCCGTTCCAGGCCAAGACGCTCGGATGCCATCGTGCAAAACTTGAACTCCGAGATCAATAAATGTCCCACCACCGTGGTCAGCACACCCACCAGGGCGGTGACCACCAGCGCCTCAGCCAGGCTGAACCCAGCTCTTAGCGCCCGGGTCGACATACTAATTTCACTCGCGTTTTGTCCTTAGGCTGGCCCTTCCATTGCCAGCTGACGGTGGCTTCCAGGCGGCGGACCGGGGCCCCCAGGCTGGTTGAAAAAGTGGATAACGCAAACTCGCGCTGATAAGTCACCTGGTCAGCCCCCACCACCGGCTCAAGCTGATAGGTGGTGTCTCCGTAACCGTGGACATAGTCCTGGCTGTAAAATTCCATGATCTCTTGAAGCAACTGCTCGCCCTGGTTGTTGTGGCGCGAGCTGGCGCTCAGGAGAAAAGAAGTGTTGAGCAGAGAGACTGCCGCCAGCAGACCTAACGAAACCAGAGTGAATGCCAGCACCGTTTCGATCAAGGTCATTCCCCTGCTTTTCATGGTCCTACCAGTCCGGTGGCCTCTTCTTCCTGCTCGGAAAGATTGAGAGCCCCCCTCAATGCGTTGGCTGCATCCATCACGCTGGCGAATCGCTCGCCAGGCTTCTTGGCCAGCATCCTCAGAATGACATGATTAAATGGGACCGGCAGTGACGTTCGTACGGAACTCGGGAGCGGCGGTGGAGTGTGCAAATGTTGCATGGCCAGAGCCATAGGCTCTTCCGCCTGGAAAGGTCTTTGTCCGGTCAGGCAAAGGAAGGCGAGCACTCCCAGGCTGTACTGGTCGGAAGCAGGCACGGCCTGCCCCTGGATCTGTTCCGGGGCCATGTAGGCCGGGGTGCCCATGGCCAGTCCGGTTTTGGTAGCACGGGTGAGCTCTTCGCTGAAGGCGATCCCAAAGTCCATCAGGGTCGGACGGCCATCCTGGCGCAGGAAGATATTGTCGGGTTTCAGGTCGCGGTGGACCAACCCCTGGTCGTGCATGCATTGGACGGCCAGGGCGATCGAGTAGAAGAGGTCCACAAATTGGAGGGGTTCGATGGGCTGCTGTCTTCTCAGCAAGCTGGCCAGGCTTTCTCCCTGGAGCA
>JAFEBA010000137.1 GCA_018266105.1 bacterium
ATCTCCGGCTACCACATCGCCGAAGCCGGGGCCAACCCCATTTCCCAGTTGGCCTTCACTCTGGCCAATGGCTTCACGTTCGTGGAATACTACCTCAGCCGAGGCATGCACATCGACGATTTTGCGCCCAATCTGTCCTTCTTCTTCTCCAACGGGATGGACCCCGAGTACACCGTCATCGGGCGCGTGGCGCGGCGTATCTGGAGCCGCACGATGCGGGACAAATACGGTGGAAACGAGCGCAGCCAGAAACTGAAGTATCACATTCAGACGTCCGGCCGCTCGCTGCATGCCCAGGAGATCGCCTTCAACGATATTCGCACCACCTTGCAAGCGCTGCTGGCCCTGATGGACAACTGCAACTCCTTGCACACCAATGCCTACGACGAGGCCATCACCACCCCCACCGAGGAGAGCGTGCGCCGGGCCCTGGCCATCCAACTGGTGATCAACAAGGAATTTGGCCTCTCCAAAAACGAGAACCCCACCCAGGGATCCTTTATCGTAGAGGAACTCACCGACCTGGTGGAATCGGCCGTGCTGGCCGAATTCCGCTCCATTTCCGAGCGTGGCGGAGTGCTGGGCGCAATGGAGCGCATGTATCAAAGGTCCAAGATCCAGGAGGAATCCCTCTATTATGAGACCCTCAAGCACCAGGGAACTTTGCCCATCATTGGTGTGAACACGTTTCTGGACCCGCAGGGCTCGCCCACCATCACCCCGCCCGAGGTAATCCGCGCCACCACCGAAGAGAAAGACTACGCCATCGCAGCCCGCAACGCGTTCTGGGAAGCCCACGGAGTCGAGGCCAGGCAACGTCTCAAGGATGTTCAGAAGGCCGCCGTGGAGCACCAGAACCTTTTTGAAAGCCTGATGGAAGCGGCCAAAGTGTGCACTTTGGGGCAGCTTTCCAGCGCCCTCTACGAGGTGGGTGGGCAGTACCGTCGCAACATGTAGACTGACCTGGGACGGGACGAATTTAGCGACGACGAAAAAGCAAGAACAGCGCCAGACCCAGTCCGGCCAGGGCCAGGCCGCCCAAACTGGAGGCCGGGCTCGAATCTTGGGCCACCGGTCGGGTGTAGATCGAGCGCACATCTCCGTCGATCAACTGCTTCTCACTGGCCGCCTTGAGCCCCAAGAGGGCCGGCAAGGCCAGGATGCGCCGACAGGTGCGTTCGTACTCGGCCGAAACCTCCGGATGATATTCGAAATATTCCTTGGCTCGTTCCTGGAAAGCCATGGCGAAGTTACCGCGAGCCAGGTAAACCGTAAAAAAGTGATGAGTCTTGGTATCACCCATCACCTCGTAATGATCCAGGACAAACTCGTCGAGCGAATCCAGCGACAGAGTGATTTCCGGGCCTTTGAGCGAGGGGCCGGTGACGGTGCGAGCCCGCAAGTCAAAACGCACCTTGCCGCCAGGGTAAGGCACACTCAGCACCTCGTCCTCGAGCCAGGCATCCGAAAAATAGACCGAATGGGCCGCGTCCCGCATGATTTGAGTCAACATGCCGGTCCCATTCTCCAAAGTACCCTCATCCCTTCGAACGAAGCGGGAACAAGTCTAAACTGAGCCTGCAGGACAACTTGAACACCGAAAGGACACACACTCTTATGCTTCGTTGGGCCATTTTTTTCTTTATCGTAGCGCTGGTTGCAGCCCTGTTTGGCTACGGCGGTTTCGCCGCGTTCTCGGCTGACATTGGCAAAACCCTGTTGGGAGTCTTCCTGGTGCTGGTGCTGCTGGCCGTCATATTAGGCGGATGGGGATACAGCCGCTTCTTTGGCCGATAAGCGTCGGGCTTTCTTGTCCAGCCAGCAGGGTCCATAAGACTCGTACCAGACTGGTGCTCCCAGCTCAGCCTCGTAACGTTCCAAACTGAAGGGTACGTATCGGGGCTGATTGTTTTGCAGCAGCCGGGTCAGAATCTCTTGATACTCCAGATCCTGAAACGGCCCGGGCCTGGGCTCCCCTTTGGCGTAACCGGTGCAGAGCTTCCAGTCCGGTCCCACCCGGTCCAGATGAGTGATGGCCAGCCCGTCCACTCCACCGCAACAGGCGATGGCATAGCGTCCCAGCACGGCGTCCGCCCAGCCGTTGCGAAAGGCTCCCTGCCAGGGACCAAAATGGTTATCCGGCTCCTCCAGAACAAGCTGCCCATCTTCGGTGGGCAGGGGACCGGCCCCATGTCGGGTCTGGTAACTTCGCAACACACCCAGGCGCACCACCTCACCCGAGTATCCGGACAGTAACTCCAGGGCATTATCAAAAGTGCAGGTGGACCAGGTCGTGTAAGGGTGAAACCCTCGCCATTCGTCCAGCAAGACCCCCTGAGCTCCCTCGAAGACCACCGTCTCGCGGAAGACGTCCTCGGCCGATTTCACCTGCATGGACCCCACTAAAGCAATCCAATCCTCGATGACATCAGTGCTCTCCAGCACCGGGTCCGGACCCAGCTCCGACCACTTGCGCGATTGCACGCGCAGGAGCTTGCGGCGCAAGGCTGTGGGAGCGGAGAGGTCCTTAAAGCGAATGCTGTCCTCGGGAAAGGCCAGCGAGTCGGCCACCGTCTCTCCCACCCCCAGGCCACAGGACCCGTGACGATTGGCACCGCGCCGAGTCTCACGAATTCGATTGGCCGCCTGGTGAAAAGGCGTGATCACCAGGGCCTCGGGGGCGACCGTCAGTCGTGACAGACAGTCGCCCCCCAGGACTTCAGCTTCACGGAGCAGACCCCCCGGATGCAAAACCATGAAGCGGGAGAGATGAGTGCGCACGCCGGGCACCAGTGAGCCGGCGCCGAACTGAGAAAAGGTGTGCTTGCGACCATCCGGGTCCACCACCGTGTGGCCGGCCTGGGCTCCGCCGTTGAAGCGGACGACCAGACCGGCCCCCAGGCTACGCACCAGGTAGTCGGTCATCGTTCCCTTTCCCGAATCCCCAAACCCGAGGTCGGCAACGATGACCGCCTTCACGGCATCACCGGTTCCAGCACGGGCACGCGCAAAGTGGCGGCAAAGCCTTCGACCGCCGTAACCACCCGACCGATGCGTTTGCGGTCCAGTCCGCTGGCCTTGAGTCGAGCGGTCAGTTGATCCATGCTCATCCCTTCGCAGAGAGCCACCAGCGCGGCCGAAACCAGACAGGTGTCTTCAGAGCCTTGCAGCACGATCATGTGGTCGCCGAAGGCCTTCTGCCAGGCCTTGCCACAGCGTCCTACCCTGCCTTTGTCCGGAATCAAAAAGAACGGGTGATAGCAGCGCGACAATTCCTCCACGATCTGGTCCAGGGGCACGTCCTGAGTCAAGTCGTCGCCAATCAAATCCTGAACCCAGGTTTTCGAGACGGTGGGATACGGATTCTCGTCACCGGTCATGAAGAAATATCCTCGACGATTGCGCTTGACGGCGGCGTCGTGCTCAGTGTGACGAGCGGCAAAATACATGGCCAGGTCGTAGGATTCGCAGCCGTTGCCGCCACCGCCGCCTTCCAGCCAGCTCCAGGTCAGCCAGCGGTCCATATCCTCGGCTGTGGATTCGAACTGCCCCACCTGCAGAGGCCCGTGATCGTGGGCGGCGTCGCCTACGAACATAAAGAGCACCTGAGGATCGCACACGCCCGAGTCCAGCAGGGTCTTCATGAACTGAGGAAGTTCTTTACGGGCCAGCAGATCGGGGATTTCCCCCATCGAGCCGGTCACATCCAGCGCAAAGATAATCGGAACCGAATTGGGATGCTCCTGACTATCGCGACTTTCCCGGATCCCCACCCCCAGGGGATTCATCAAAGGATGAACCTTCGACTGCTGAAAAACCTCGGAGCGGCTCTGATTCGAGCGGGCACTGGTGATATTCTGATGAGATTCGTAACTATAAGAACCGTAACCCATGACCTACCTCCGTTTCATTTATGAAGATCTTCTGATCTCCGAAAACGGGCAAAATTGGCGAGGTCCGACGACCGCATCACTCACCCGTTTCAACTCTTCATTGACCTGACGCGCCGAACCGACCGGCTGCTTCAAAAAGCGAACCAGCTGTTTAGGAACATCCGACCGCAGAACACCGGCGATGGCACCAAGTCCGTCGGCCACATCGGTTCCCGGTCCTCGAGCCGCGCAGGCCGACCAACCGCAAAGCATCATCCCGTGAGCGTAGGGGTGAATCAACATATGTTCGGCGCGCAACTGACCGTGAGCGAAGCCCAGGGAGTGCAGGTCGATCAGCTGCTCCAGCAGCCGGTGAGTCAGCCAGATAGCGGCATGCACCGGAACCTGACCCGACCAGGCCTTCAAGGGAGCCTCAAACTCTGAGCGCCAGCGCGTGACCAGCACCTGCTGACCCTTTTCCGACAGCCCAAACTGAACCGGCTCCGGCAGCAATCCGCCAAGAAAACTCCCGGCCAGGTCACGGCCCAGACGCAGCAGCACCTCCCATTCCTGCTCGCGGGCCCCGATCTTGAGCAGCACCATCTGGGTCAGTGGCGTATCGCGACGAGCCAGAAAGACTCCGGGAGCCAGGCGCCCGTGCACGCGATAATGCACATCGCCAATCCGATAGCGCCCTAACGTGGGGACGCAGACGCGCGGGAGTTGTCGCGGGATAATCCATTGAGGCAAAGGCCCCGGCAAGGAATCGCAGTATTCGCAGGCCATCGCCCGCGAATGCAGCGGTCCGCCGCAGTTTTTGCAACGCTCCACCGTAATGCTCATGTTGAGCATTATGAGCCCGAGTTCGTGTCTTGTCAACACTAATCAGAATATTTTTTCCCGACTCCGGATGTTCACATTTCGGACACACCTTTTCAGCCGGAGCCCTCTGTCGAAGCGCTAGCCTGGGTTCAGGAGGAACTGACCAATGCTAACCAACCCGATGATGTCCAACCCCCTGGCCGGCCTGGATCCGATGACCGCGAAGTTGCTCGCGAAACGACTGGAAGAGGCCAAGAAGAAGAAAAAGCAGCCCGCCCCTGGAGGAAGCGGCGGTGGCGGCGGAGGCAAGGCCAATATTTCCGAAATCCTCAAAGGAATTGGCTCGATCGCTCAAGCTTTCAAGGGAGCGGGCGGCGCGGGCGGGGGCGGCAAGGGTCAGGGATGCAGCGGCGGCGGCTGCGGTGGCGCCAGCAAACAGGCTCAGGCTGGAAGTCCCAGTTCCCAGGCCGGAGGCGGCTGCAAGAACTGCAGCATGATCAGCAATCAGGGCCAAAACGCTCAGACCAATCAGCAACTGGCCTCGGGCACAGGAGCCAAGCCAACTTCAGTGGTTGGCTCCACCAGCGAAAATTCGTCTCAGAACGCCACCGATGATCGAAAGGCAGGCGATAGCGAAACGCAACTGGCACAAACCCCCCCATCCGACCAGAATGTAGACAGCGTTGCAATGAGCGCGCCTGACGCTGGGGGAGCCGGTGCAGCGCCCGACGTTCCGATGGAGACTCCTGCGATGGACTCAGCCCCGGCGATGGCGGCCTAGCAGGATGCAATTCTTAGCCAACCTCCAACGCTCAACCCGACTGCTGGCAGCCGGGGAGCGCAAAGAACCCCAAAACCTGCAGGAGCTGGCCGACGAAGTGCGCCACTTCCCAGGCGCCCAAAGCGCTCACTACTGCCGCCTCTGGGCTCGCCACTTAGAGTGGCACCTGCAGGACCAACACGCAAAAATGTCACAAATACGCGGTCAGTCACGGCGCTTGTGGCTGGAACAATGCTTGATCTACCAGGACCTGGTGGCCAGCCTGGAGGATGTGGCCCAACAGATGAACAGCGGAGAAGGCCTGCCCATCGAGGAGCAATTGAGCGAGCTTGAGGCCCTGGTCGAGGAGTTCGCTCAATCGGCTCAAGAAATGCAGGCCTGGCTTGAATCCAACCATGCGCGCTGCCTGGCCTGCGGCTGGGACGGAGAGCAGCCCAGCTGTCCCCACTGTCAAAAGCAATTGCTGAAGCCGGTCCGAGAGGCCAGACCCGCCCACCTTAGAGTCCCGCTAGCGGACAAGCAGGCCCAGGTATTTGATACTGTGGTGGCCGTGCTCGAAGGTCGAGATGACCTGGAGAGCCTCTGGGAGCCGCTGCAAGACCTGCTCAACGACTACTGCGAGGCCAACCAGCGACTGAACTTAGCAGCCGACGAACCGGAAGTAACGGTGGTCGCCCAAATCATCGGCGGCGCCCTGGACGGATTGGACGAGATGGTTCGTGTGTTTGAAGACAGCGACGCACAGCACCTGGAAGACGGCTGGCATCGATTCTTTCACAGCGAACAGTGTCTGACCGCCTTCATGCGCGGAGAATTGGCGGATGGCGACGCTGTTGCCCTAGACTTTCAGGAACTATAGCCCTGGCCCTGAAACTTTAGAGTGCCGATCAGACTCAGCCTGGCGCCTCGAGCATCTTGGCCACTCCACCGAAGCGAATGAAACAAAACTGCAGCAAACCTCCTTCTGGCCCCCTCATGCCCCGTGAAGCTTTGACAAAGCATTAACAATCAGAGCGGGGGTTTGTTCGAAGGCTTATCCCTCCCGGTCTACTCTAGATTCATAGAGATGGGCAAAGCCCACGGTCGCATGCAGTTGATTCGGAGGTCGCTTTCATGAAACTCAACAGTTTCAACCCTGGCCTGGCAATTCGGGGCCCGCTGCTCAAGCACCGGCCCCAAACTCCCGCTTCCCAAACGCTTCAGGACGGCTTTCAGCCAACCTCGCCCCCTCCCCCGCTGTGGAAGAAGGCCCTCAACGGCGCAGTCGGCTCTCTGGCGGGAGCCGGTGCGGCGGCCACGCTCGTAACCATCCTGGCAGCCGCCGGTCAGGGTTCGGCCGCCTTGGGCGCGCCCATCCTGGGCGCCTTGGTAGGAGGCCCTATTGGCCTGGTGGCCGGTGCCATTACGGGCTGGAAGAACTGCTCCGCCGAGAAGCCTTCTCTGCCTCGCAAGCTGGTCAATGCAGCCAGTTGGGCCGTGGTTGGAGCAGGGGCGGGAGCCCTGGCCTCAGTAGCCGTGGCGGCCTCCGGAATGCAGGGTCCTGACGCTCTGGCCTCCCTCGGACTGGCCGCGCCGGGCGCTCTGCTCGGCGCTGGTGGGGCAGCCGTAGCCGGCTGGAACCTTACGGGCGGGCGGTAGCCAGTATGGAAATCGGACCCCTGAAAGGTCTTCGCGAACCCGCCAGCACTCCGACGCCATACGCCCCCATTCGAGACAAAAGCCAGCTGAGCGAACGCTTCACACTCTCCAGCGAAAACGACAACGCCTGGCGAGAACAGGCCGAGCAGCTCAATCAACTGGCCCACATGGCGCGCCTACGGGGATATCGCTAATACAGCCCGGTGCTCCGGTAAATGAAGATCACAACGAAGACGGCGGCCGTCTTCAAGCAAGTGATCACAAAGATGTCTTTGTAGGAATCCTTGTGAGTTAACCCGGTCACAAGCAGCAAGGTAATCACGGCTCCATTGTGCGGCAGCGTATCCATTCCACCGGAAGCCATTGAAGCCACTCGATGCAAAACAGGCGCCGGCACCTGCCCGCCCGCCTGAAACTGGCTACCCAGCGCAGCCAGAGCCAGCGACAGGCCGCCCGAGGCGGAGCCAGTAATTCCGGCCAGGGCATTGACCGAAATGGCTTCGTTGATGAGCGGGTCGGAAAAGGCTCCACCCAGGAAATTCTTGACCAGTGTAAAGCCGGGCAGTGAGGCGATCACCCCACCGAAGCCATATTCAGAGGCGGTATTCATCGTGGCCAGCAAGGCACCGGCCACGGCCGTACGCAAACCCTCTTGCAACTTGAACTGAATGTCCCGCAATCCCACCAGCAAGCAGCTCAGAATACCGGCACAGAGGGCGATCTCAATGGACCAGATGCCGGACAGTTTCTTGACGTCCACACTCCCATCCTCAGGCAGACCCAGGCTGGAGAAATCGAATGTTTCCCCGTAGTGCCCCTTCAATAGAGGACCGAGTTTGAGGTTGAGCACGGCCACCACCAGCAGCGGCAGCAGAGCCAGGGCAAAATGCGGTAGCTTCCGCTCCTGCAGTGACTCCAGGGAGTGCTCCCCGTAGCCCTCCCGGTTGGCAAAGGCTCGCTGAGCCTGTCGATGCAGATACCACATCCCGCAGACCAGAACGAAGAGTGCTCCGCTGCAGCCCAGCAAGGGAGCCGCGTACAGGTCTGTGCCGAAAAATGTTGTGGGAATCACGTTCTGGATTTGAGGCGTGCCCGGTAGCGCGTCCATCGTGAAGGTAAAACTACCTAAGGCGATCGTGCCCGGAATCAAGCGCTTGGGCAACTGAGCCTTGTAAAAAAGGTTATTCGCCAGGGGGTAGACGGCGAAGGCCACCACAAACAGACTGACCCCGCCGTAAGTGAGCACGGCGCAGGCCAGCACGATGGCCAGCATGATCTGCCGCTCCCCCAGGCGGTTGACAATGGCGGCCGAGATGGCCGCCGCCGCTCCCGACATCTCCACAAATTTGCCAAAGACCGCGCCCAGCAAGAAGACCGGGAAATAGAGCTGCACGAAGCCGACCAGCTTGACCATGAAAACATTGGAGTAAAAGGGCAGCACCGCCGTCGGTCCGAGACTCAGCAGCACGGCCAGCAGGGCGCACACAGGGGCGAAGAGGATGACCGATAGCCCCCGATAGGCAACTCCCATCAGCAAAAAGAGGGCCAATAATACAATGAGGAGTTGCATCACCACAGCTTACGCCATCCGGTTGCCTATTCATTGCAGAACTTTTTCAGGGCCTACCCCTAGAGTGTGATTATCCAGTCTAGGAGGGTCCCATTCATGTCCTTTACCGTTGGCAACAACAAGGTCGATAGCCGCTATGTGAACGCCGATCTGGTGCGCAAGTGGGCAGACAGCGCCAAGCGCATCGAGGTAGAGGGCAACGCCTCCCCGGACAGCTGGGACAAACTGGCCAAAGGTGCCGCCAAGAATGACGCCTTGAGCCAGTCTGATGTGGACCAGATCACCAACCTGGGCAAAGCTTGTTTCAAATACCACAAGCAGCTACACGCCGACTTTAAGGCCAGCGGCTATAAGGATATGGCCATCAAGGACAAACTGGCCGACGTCCACGTTTTCACCACCGGCTCGGATGCCGTCAAGAAAGCCGTTGCTCGCAGTCAGGCAGAAATCGCCGTGGCCGCCGCCGCTCCCGCCAGTTTTGGACCCACTGGCGTGGTCGCTGCCTATGCCGCCGCCGCGCGCCTGGCCGATGAAGACCTGAAAGCTCTGGTCGATTCTGTGGCTTCGATGCGGGCCGGCAAGAGTGAGCTGGTCTTCGCAGGCAACAAGATTCAGGGCTTCCATATCGAGGAAATCTGGCCCCAGATGATTCGCATGCTGGATAAAGCGGCCGAAAGTGCCCGGGCTGGCAAACCAACTGAGGTCAATGCTCAGTACTACGAACTGACCAATCAGCAGATCGTCGGCAAGTTGGCCGCCGCCGCCGAGGCCGGCAACAAGGTTCGCGTGAATGTGGACGCTGGTCGCCTGGTAGCCTACAAGGGAAGCCATGTGGTGATCGACGAGGTTCCCGACAAGCTGCGCTCGATTCTGCAGCTCAACAACACCAAGGGCGACATTGCTGTCAGCGCCTACCCGGTCCCCAAGCAGTTGGGAGATCCCGGCAACCTGATGCACCGCAAAGGCCTGCGCGTAGGCGAAGAGTTTCTGCTCTCGGGAATGAACGCGAACGAGGGTTCCGGTGAAAATGTGGATGCTGGTTACGTCATCCAGGGTCCAGCCGCCAAAAAGCTGGTTTCCAACTTCGCCCGTGACGTCCAGCAGAGCACCGGCGCCAGCAATGAAGAGATCTATGGAGAAAAACCGCTGGCCGGCTTCATGGACGGCGACATCAACATGGGCACACGTGGCCTGGTCGGCCTGATCGACTGCGCCAAGGGTCCGGGCAAAGCCGGCACTTCTCTGCCACAGTTCAAGACCTTCGCTGAGGTTCAAGAATTTGCCAGCTCCAAAGGCGTGGACGCCGCCGCTCTGATCGACTGCAAACCGGCCCAGGCCGAAGAACTACTGTCCAAGGGCGAGCATCTGCCGCTGTCCAAGGAGGGGAAACAGGCCTTCCTGGATCTGGTGGACCGCGCCCTGGGCAGCTGCCGGAGCAAAGAGAACGTTGCTCGCCTCCAAGACATCTCGATTCCCTCAGGCAAGGCCGTAGGCAAGGCCGATGTGGCCCTGGCCGACTTCCCCACTGACCGCGAGACCCTGATGATCACGGCAATCCAGGAAGCCGAAAAGTTTATTTACATCCCCGCCTTCGTTATGACCGGCACCATCGCGGAAATGCTTGTGGCCAAGAAAGAAGAGATGGAAGCGGCCGGGAAAACCATCGATATTCGTGTGATCGCTGACCCGGGCGTATATCCGGACGGCGGCACCCCCAACGAAGCCGGTATGGAGCGGCTGGAAGATGCCGGCATCCCCTGCCGCTGGGCCAACCTGCCCCGTTCGGGCTGGCACGATCGCAAGATTCACGCCAAAGAAATCCTCACCGACAAGGGCGAGTTCTTTGGCAGCACCAACTTCTCCAAGAAGGGCCTGCGCGAAAACTGGGAGCACTCGGGCTATGTTAAGTTCGATGAGTCCAACCGCGACGAGCAAGAGCACTCGGTGCAGCAGTTCAACAACCTGTGGGAGAACGAATCCTTCGAACTCAACAGCTTGGAGCGCGGAAAGAAGCTCAAGAATCGCGACAAAGACCGCATCGACTACGCTGAACTGGTGGACGAGAGCCGCTACGGCACCACTCGCGACATCATTGGCGGCATCGAGAAGGCCGAAATCGACACTGGCAATTTCACCTCCGAGCAGGCCAAGGACCCCAAGACGGCCGCCCGCGTGGCCGAACTGGAGAAGGCCGGTTACGACGAAGGCAGCGCCGTGATTCTGGCCGTCCAGGAGAAGCTGGGCAAAGCAGAGTTCTACAAGGCTTTGGACCAACTGCCGGCTCGCAAAGAGCTACACCAGCTCCACTAGAAGTCAAACTCAAAACCCACCACCCGGGCTGACTCCAAACGGCCCGGGTTGTTTGTTTTAAGGGTCCGTAATCCTCAAGGAGGGGTACCTGAAAAAAGAGAAAGACGCGATGTGAACCCTCTCTCGCGGCTATCCCCCCTGCAGCAACGCGGCCTGATCAGCAGTGCCCGCATGCAGTCAGGGGAGGGCGAGGGAGCGGTGGCTCTCCCTCAAGACCGCGCCGAGGTCAGCAAGCCGCCCAATTCGCCGGTGAGACGTCTGCTCAAGTGGAGCCTGGCAGCCGGTCTGGCGGTGGTGGCCGGCACTTCCCTTCTGGGCGGCATCGCTTATCAAGCCAACTATGAGGCCCTGCAGCATAAGCCCAGCGTTCAGATCCTCCCCCAAAAGCTGCCGCTCAAGGAGACCGCTGCTCCCAAGCTGAGTTCTCAGCTCAAAGCCGCTCAGGCTCCTAGCTTAGCCAGCGCCAAAGGTGGCCCCATGCGGGTCTTTATGCCGGCAGCCAGCCTGAACCAGCTCTCCCAGCAAATCCAGGACACAACTCAGTTCAAACAGTTGGAAGCAGCCGGCATCACCCGCACCAGTCAGGAAGTTGGAGAGCAGCTGGCCGTGCTGAAAGTGCCGGACTCCAAGGTGCTGCTGGACGTGAGCATGCCGCTGCCCACCAGTGAGCGGCCGTTCCTCCACGTCGGTAATGTAGACCTGCCCTCGATGGGGATGAGGGCGCTGCAGACGGAATCGGTGCCGCTGGCCATGGACTACACCACCAAACCCATCGCAACCGGACTGAAAGTTCACATCAAACACGTCGATCCACCGCAGAATCTGAAAGGACCCGGATTGCTGCTGGGGGCGGTTCAGGTCAGTCTGAGTTCAGACACGGGCAAGATCCCCGTCCAGGGAGAACTCAACTTGCATATGGACCTGGACGGCAAAGCCAGCCAGGAACAAATGGCCAAACTCAAGGGCCTGCCGGGCCAGGAATCATTGGTCAAACACCTGCAACAGCGGGTGTCCCAGGGCCAGAAACTCCACCAGAAGGTGAGCCAGCAGGGCCTGGAGGACATGCTGCAGCAGGGCTTTGAGCAGAAGCTCAAGTTTGAGGCCAGCGTGCTGACCGGCAAGGGTCCGCTGGCCCAGTCCACCATGTTTCTCTGGGCCACGCCGGATTCCAGCGGGGATGGGCGCGTGGATATCCAGGTCACCCAACTCAACGACGACAGCGGGATTTCGAAAATCGGCCTGCAGATGGATTCTCTGCAAAATCTGGGCAAGACTCCGGATGGGCTGGCAGCCAGCCAGCTTCACAGCCAGGTCAAGAGCGCCCTGCTCAAGGGAATGCAGGACAACCTGGGCAAGGTGACTCACGACCTCCAGCGCATGGCTCGCGAGCGCGCCGAAAAGGAATTCGCCAAGGGCGGCCCGCGCCTGGAGCAACTGGCCAATTTACAGCTGGAGCGAGTCTACGAAGCCGGCCAGCATATCAAATACGAAACCGGTAACAGCTTCGCCCCCCTGATTTCGGCTCAGATGGGTTCGGTCCAGGTCGCTCAGGGCGGCTTGCTGGTGGACCTGCAGACCTCCGCCGGTGGAACGGGCAAGGCTGATTTCAGCGGCGACCTTAGCAATCTGAAAGCGGGCCAGTTTGCAACCGCCATGGACCTGTCGGTCCTCAACGGCCAGCTAAAGAAGGTGGACTGGCAGCCCACCCTGGACGCGGTCAAGAAAAAGTCAGATTTACGTGACCTGCAGTTCGTCAAAGGCGGGGCCCCTCAGATCAGCGTGCTAAACGGGAAGTTGACGGCCAGCTTCGAGGTGCTGGTCCACGCCAACGGGCTGAACGCCACCAAGGGCGCCACGGGAGCGCTCACTGACGCCACCGGCGGACTGGATCAAGGCATGAGCAAGGTCCAAAAAAGCCTGAAGAAAGAAGCCGGCGGCCTGGGCGAGGTCATCGGTGGCGTTTTGCGGGCGCCCTTCTTCCTGGCCGACAAGATCGCCGAAGGCGGCAAGGCCGTGCTGGACAACACGGTGGGTTCCGTGACCGAGACGGCAACACGTCCCACTCTGCACACCCGCGTGTCCGTGCCCGTAAAACTGCACACGGAGAACGGCCATCTCAAAATCGGCTTGGATGGAGACAGCGTTGAGTTCAAACAAGCCCAGAAGGAAACGCCCTTTGATCTGCTGGATCTCTTGCCAACGCGCTTGATCAGCAATGCCATTGTGGGAGCCGTGGCCGACGCCCAGGGCCCGCAAATGGTGGGTCAGCAGCTGCAAAAGCACAGTCTGGACGTCAACCTGCAAGAGAAGCTGGGGGTGGCCTTCGACGAAGCTCGAGTGGGCAAGGATGGCGATTTGACCCTGATTATGCGCACCACGCCCAAAACGGCCGACTGGGTTGGGCAACATTTACCCCATCCGAAGTGAACTTCTGAATCCGCGGCGCTATGCCGACGGGTCCATTCATCAACTTTTCCGAATCCTGGAGCCGGTCAGCTGGCAGGGGCATTTCTGGGCCGTAACCGGCTACCCAGAAGCCCGCCAGCTACTCTCCCAACCTGCCCTGTTCTCTTCTGCCTACGGCACGGGCCTGAGCTCGGACACTCCGCCCGGTCTGACGTCCTTGAATTTGAGCGACCCGCCCCTCCACACTCAAATTCGAAGCCAGGTGGAGTCCTGGCTCAAATCCCTCCAGCCAGCCTACGTCTTAGGGACAAACCCAATCCGGGAACTGCCTCGCCAGACCTTGATGGCCATCCTGGACATCGACGAATTCCAGGCGACCCGTCTCCAACAACTGGCCCGCCAGGTGGCTCGTCATCAGCCAGGAGCCAATGAGCAGTTGCTGCAGGCTCTGCACGGGACGCGCTGTCCGGTGGCCCTGGAGCCGAACGACCAGCTCTATCTGAAGAGATTGCTCACCCTGGCCAGCCTGGAATCCAGCAGCGCGGCCCTGGCAGCGCTGGCTCGCACCCAGCCGCAGGCCCATCTACTGGAAGAGATGCTACGGCTGCACCCCCCCATCCAGCGCTTTGGACGGCATGTCATACGAGATACCGAGTGGAACGGTCAACATCTTAAGGCCGGTCAGCGGGTGATCGTCTTTTTCGCAGCCGCCAATCGCGATCCGCGGGTCTTTCAAGAACCTGACCAGTGGCGAGCCGATCGGCCTGCCCATCTCAGCTTTGGTTATGGTCCGCATCATTGCCCTGGAGCCAGTCTGGCTCGAGCCATGCTGCGCTTTCTTCAACCCCAGCCACCTGAACCACCCCAGCGCCTCTATCCCAGCAACTTTAGCCTGACACCCGAGGACTGAGTTCAGCCCACCCGGCAGGCGGTGGACTCGACCCAGACGAATTCCACCGGATGGAACCGGAGCTACTGCAAGCGGACCAGTTCGACCCCAGCGACCAGGGCCAGATGGCTTGGAACACCAGTCTCAATCAACGAGACCTGGAATATAGTGAAGACGGCCGCACGGCCCGCTGGCGCGAGTTGCCCACGGAAGGCATCGCTCCCCGGCTCTGGACACCCGTGCAAAGTCTGGCCCACCTGCATAGCGGAAGCTACCGCTGGGATTTCGCCATCCAGGATCTCGGCCAGGCTCAAATCGGAGTGGGCTTTATGCTGGCCTGGAATATCGGGCCCGACTGGGGCTTCTACGGCTATCTGGGCTCTTCCAGCAGTGCCTGGGCCTACGACCCCACCAGTGGGGATGTGGTCATCAATACCCGCTCGATTCAAGGCGGGCTCCCCCGTCTGCAAAGCGGCCTGATTACGGTCCAGTTGCATTTGCCACGCCAGGGGACCAACTATGCGAGGTTCCTGGTTCAGGGGGTCGGATCCGAGCCTGTCGAGCTCCCTCCCGCCTCCGTGGTGGTTCCTGCCGCCTGCCTGCTTGGCTTCAACCAGCGGGTTACCCTCGGCGAACTCATTCGAGAAGACGGCTCGTGGGCTCCCAAACCGCAGGCGACCATCGCTCCCCCTCGGACGGGTGGCTTGCTCTCGAGACTGCGAGGCCTTTTCAAACGAACCTGAGCAGGCCGATGGCTCTGCTCTAGAGCAATTCGCTCCAGCGAGTGGCTAGAGAGGCCACCGCCTTTGCCTCGCGCTCAGCCCAGCTGCCGCCCAGGCGCACACCTTCCAGTCCGTTCCATTTTTCATACATCTGCTGGCGCTCGCGAACCTGCTCCGGCTTCAACCCCTCTAGAACCGGCTCCAAAATCAGAGTTTCGTCGTAGTGTTGCTCATGTTGCCGAATCCAGGGAGGTGCTTCCCCATAGAGACGTTCTCCCCAATGCGCCACCGTCAGCAGATCGGTATCCAGAAACAGGATGCGGTTGGCCACCCGCTCCAGGCTCTGACGAGCGGCCAGGTGCTGCATGGCCCATTCGGCCAGTTGCTCCTTCTTCAGCAGCCCCCCGCTGGCAGCCGCTAGCGACACCGCGTATTCCGGCACAAAGCAGGTGTCAAAGCGCCTGGCCAGGCGCTCGCACAGGCTGGTCTTGCCCGAGCCCTCTGGCCCCACCACACGCACAACCTTCAGATAGTAGGTCCGAACACACTCGGGCAGATAACGCCAGTGCAGGAGTGGAGCCTGGCGCACCTGGGTGCCCGAAATCGGCACCATCTTACGGTCAGGATCGCACAAAACCAATCGCGCCCCCAGTTCGGTGGCCAGCTGTTGATGAATGGGCTCAGAGCTGAAGACCAGGTCAACCGAACCAAACTGGCTGTCGCCGATCACCTCACAGTCGGGGAAGAGCTCCTTGAGCCAGGCCATCCGACGCGCCTGAGAAACACTCTCGCCAGGCGTGCACTGAACCGCGATCACGAGCTTCTGACAGCGCGCTCGCGCAAAATCGATCAAGAACTGGTGGCCTCGGTGAACGGGCAGGAAGCGCCCGCAAACCAGGCCGCGGCTGGCCTTGACTTCGGCCTTCCATTCAGGTCGAGCGGAAGCATCTGGTTCTGCGGGCTGAGCCGGAGATGGCTCAGGATCTGGATAGTCGTAGTAACTGCTGCCATACCAGGCGAGGGGTTCAAGTAGATGAGTCTTCACCCGGCAAGATTCCCGTCCCCCTGGAAGAAGTCCCGCGTTATGATCGAGCGATTAGCCCAACGCCTGCAACTACCCACCCGGCAGGTGGAACCGACGCTGAAGCTGCTGGAGGAAGGCAACACCCTGCCCTTCATCGCTCGCTACCGCAAAGAAGTCACGGGCGGACTGGACGAGGAGCAAATCCGGCGCCTGGAAGCCGAATGGAAGGTCCTGAGGAACCTGGACGAGCGTCGCCAGAGCATTTTCCAGAGCCTGGGCGAGCATCTAACGCCCGAATTGAAGCGCAAACTGGAGCAGGCCGAGAGCCTGACCGCGCTGGAGGACTTGTATCTCCCCTATCGACCCAAGCGCAAGACCCGAGCCACCGTGGCCCGAGAAAAGGGCCTGGAGCCGCTGGCCCGGCGCATCCAGCAAAACGCTCCTCTGGGCAAAGTCACAGCAGAGGAGCTGGCCGGAGCCCAGGACATTCTGGCCGAAGAAATGGCGGAAAATCCGGAGATTCGCGCAGCCGTCCGCGAGAAAGCCCTGCGCTTTGGAAAAATTCGCAGCAAACGCGCCAAAGGCGAAGACGAGAAACAGGTCTACGCCAATTACTACCAGTTTGAGCAGGCCGTCTCCGGAATCAAAGCCCACCAGATCCTGGCCCTGGATCGCGGCGAAAAGGAAAAGGTGCTCAGCCTGGATTTGATTTTGGTAGAACGGGACTGGCGCCAACCGGTCTGGAATGTGTGCCGCCCCCGCAATGCCGAGTATCAGCAGGCCATCGAGGACGGGGTCAAGCGGCTGCTGCTGCCGGCCATCGAGCGAGACGTGCGCCGTGAGCTCAGCCAGTACGCCCAGACCCACGCCATCGCTAACTTCGCCACCAATCTACGGGGGTTGCTCACCATTCCGCCGCTGGCGGGATACACCGTGCTGGGCCTGGACCCGGGCTTCCGCACCGGCTGCAAGCTGGCGGTGGTCGACCCCACCGGCAAGGTGCTGGCCACCGAGGTGCTTTATTTGCATCAGGAAAACAACGCGCTGCAGACCCTGGAGCGCCTGTGCAAGCGTCATCGGGTCAGCCTGGTGGCCATCGGCAATGGCACCGCCAGCCGCGAGAGCGAACAACTGGTGGCTCAGTTTCTCAAGCAGCAGCCCGACATCAAATACCTCATGGTCAGCGAGGCCGGAGCCAGCGTTTACTCGGCCAGCCCCCTGGCCAGAGCCGAACTACCCGACCTGGACGTCAGTCTGCGTGGAGCCGTCTCGATCGCCCGTCGGGTTCAGGATCCACTGGCTGAACTCGTGAAAATCGAGCCCAAATCCATAGGCGTCGGCATGTATCAGCACGACCTGGATGAGAAAGAGCTGGATTCAGCTCTGGGGGCCACGGTGGAATCGGTTGTCAATCAGGTCGGGGTGGATCTCAATACCGCTTCTCCGGCTCTGCTCTCCCACGTAGCCGGCATTGGACCCAAGCTGGCGGAGAAAATTGTGGTTCACCGCAACAGCCAGGGAGCTTTCCGCAATCGAGCCCAGCTGCGCAAGGTCGCGGGCTTTGGGCCGAAAGCCTATGAACAATCGGCCGGCTTTCTGCGCGTGCGTGGAGGTGACGAACCCCTGGACGCCAGTGCAATTCACCCCGAGAGCTACGCCATCGCCAGGGCCCTGCAAAAAGACCCGCAGGCCAATTTGGAGGTCGGTGAATTCACGCGACGCGACATTCTAGAACAACTGGCTCGACCGGGTCGTGACCCGCGTGAGGACCTGCCGCCGCCATTGCTGCGCCAGGACGTCCTCAGCCTGGACGACTTGCTGCCTGGCATGATCCTCAGCGGCACGGTGCGTAACGTGGTGGACTTCGGCGCGTTTGTGGACCTGGGCGTAAAGCAAGATGGCCTGCTCCACCGCAGCCAGATCCCCCGAGGAGAGCGACTCTCGGTCGGACAGGTGATTGAAGTCGAAGTGCTTGAATTCGACCGCAACCGGGGGCGGATCGCGCTTAAGCTTCCAAAGCGGGAGCCCAGCGGCCCCACTCCTTCCCCAAGAACATCCGGGTGAAAGTGCGCGCCAAAACAATCCCGTTCATGATAAAGAGCACCGTAAATCCGATGGCGACCGCGCCGTTGAGGTGAATGGCCGATGACAGGAGCAGGTCCTCGCCGAAAAAGGCCGGTGTGATGGGAAAACCCGACATTCCCAGGAAGCTGAGAAAAAGCAGACGGGCCGAGACCGGATACTGCAGCGCCATACCGCGCGGCCGATCCAGCACCAGGTTGCGTTTGTCCGGCGGCAACAGCATCACGCCCACCACACCGATGGCGTATGAGGCCAGCAAACCGGACAGGAAGGGTATGGCCACGTGGGGACTACCCAGACCAAAAGCAATTCCCAGCACCAGCGCCAGAGCGATGGCCACCGAACGTGTCCAAACCTCCAGGATGGTCTTGTTCTCTCCAAAGACATGACGAGCAATCCACTGCGGAAACCAGAACACGATTCGGTTAAGTAATGGCTCCATAAACGCTTCTTGAGAAGCCAGCACGAACAACGAGGAACGCAAGTTGTTGGGCAGCATGCGCTCGAGCGCAAAGTCGGAGAACCTGGCCTGATGTGAAGCGGTGCTCTGAAGCTTGAGCAGATAGGCGACCACCGAGGGCGAGACCAGCAACTGGTAGCAGCGCAGCGAGGCATTGCCCACAAAATGGACCAACGCCAGCGTTTGAAAGCCCAGTGAGAGCTCCACGAACATAATCCCCACCTGAGTCACCGAACCGTAGCCAATCTGGCCCTTAATATTGGACTGAACGTGACCGAGCAGGGTGGCCAGCAAAGCAGTGGTCAACCCCACCACACCGATGCAGACTCGAGCAACGGGCGAAATGATCCAGATCGGAGTGGTGCGCATCAACAAAAAGACGCCGGCGTGAATGGAGAGTGCGCCGTAAAAGATGGCCGAGGACGGGGTGGGACCCTCCATGGCGCGCGGAATCCAGAATGAGAAGGGAAACTGTCCTGATTTACCCGAGGCACTGAGCAAGATCAGCAGTGCAACCGGCAAGACCACATGGCCGGGCAGATGATGATCGAGCAAGAGCTTAAAATCGGTGCCGCCGTAGTCGTGGTGCTGCAGGTAAGCGCCAACTAGCAGGCCGATGTCGCAGATGCGGTAGATGGTGTAGACCTTGAGGGCGTTGCGCACCGGAACCTCTCGGTGGCGGTAGAAGCCGATGAGCATAAAAGAACTGATGCCCACCAGTTCCCAGCCCATAAAGAGCGTGTCGATGTCGCCCGCCAGTTCAACAGCCGACATACCGGCCAGAAAGAGCAACAGCGTGGAGAAAAACCTCGTCTGGCCGGGCTCCCGATGCATATAGTAGTGCGAAAAGCGCACCACCAGGGCTCCCAGGATCACGGTGACGCACAAAAAGACAGCGCTGACGTGATCCATGCGCAGGGTAAAGTCAAACTGGTAATCGTCCCAGTGGAACAGCGGCTGCTTAAACTCCGGCAATTCACCCTGAAACCACTGAAAGACTTGGAAGAAAGTCATGAGGTTGAACAGGATGACCCCGGTCATGGCCGTGCGATTGATGTTGATCTCGCGAAAGCGAGCGAACAGAATCAGCAGCGCGGCCAGAAACGGAATGAGGGGGATCCAGTAGATGGGAATCATGCCTTCGGGCCTCCCACCGGCACCAGAGTGGGCTGAGCTTCCGCCTGGGTGGGACCGGGGGCGGGCGGTGGCAAGGCGGGCGAACCGCCAAGATTCATGCGCACCATGCCGCCGCCGCGGTATTCAAAAACTTGGTAGGTGGCCGGATCGATGGAGAAATAACGGACCCAGCCGTTCATAATCCATTCGTAGACGGCCGGAGATTTTTGCGCAGCTTTGAGGGCCGTTTCGGCGGTCTGCTGGACCAACAAGGTCAGTCGGATGGGCTCGTGCACCTCGGTCATCTGAGTGGGCAGTCCGGTCAACAGATCGCCTTCGGTGCCGTTCATCACTCCGATCAGCCCGTTAATGTTGTGGGGCAACTTGCTGCCCGCTCCGTACACCCGGCAGTCCAGGCGGGAGAAGAAATACTCCAGATTGATGCCTCCGCAGACAGGCACAACCGCGCCCAGAATTCCCGCCAGAATATCGCCCGAGGGGTCAAGTTCCGGGTCGTAAGAGTTCAGGAACATACGCCGGTCAAAGTTTAGGCCGCGCGTGAGGGCTCTGCGACCAACGATGGTGCCGGCATTGGTGGCGTGATTCAGCTCCGGTCGCGGCTCAAAGATGCCGGTGGAGCGTCGCTTGACCTCCTCGCGGGCCTGGTCAGGCGCCACGTTGGGGTCGATGAGGGCAAACTTGAGGCAACGCTCCTTGGCGTTACGAGCCAGAGCCGTTTCCATATCAGCCTGGAACTTGTCCAGCTTGGCTTTCAGATGAGGGGGAACCCGATCCAGTTCGTAATATTGGACTTCGTCCCGAGTAGTATCGTGCAAAGCCCCTACAAACCAGGTCCGTTCTCCGATGTCATAGCCCTTTTCTTTGACCAGGGCACGGACATCTGGACGGTTGGCCATCAAGGCAAAAGCACGAGCATTAGGAGCTCCGGGCTTGCCCGAGCAAGCTCCGCAGTCATAAGCGGCAAAATAAGGGTTGTTGACGCTGCTGGCGCCGTGCCCAAAAAAGACCACCAGCTCGGCCAGCGGCCTGGCCTGGGCGCCGGAGGCTCGCAAAATATTGTAGACCCGCTCAGCCATCTCCGGCACGGTGTATCCCACCATGTAGCCGTCTTCCAGTTCCTCCGAAATGCGCTCAATCTGCAACTCAGCCTGCTGATCCACTCGCCGCAAGGAGCTGGCGGTAAGAGGGCTCATGACCGGGCGGAAGATGGAGAAAGCCAGACGCAAAGCTGACGCCAGCCCCAAGGTCTGACTGATCAACATGCCGCGCACCAGGGTGTGTGACCCGGGGTCACTGTCTAACTGCAGCATACGCGAAAGCCAGCTTGCCTGGGGCTTCTGGTCGGGAGGCTTGATCTCGCGGATCATGTGCTTGGGCGAAACGGGCACCGGGCAGTGCTTAAACGGGAAGGCGTCGTCGGCGCCCTTGAAAACGCAGTCGATGCCGAAGAAGCCGGCCCAGGCAAAGGTCTGGACCGCAGGAGCCACCTCCTCGATGTGGCGACGCAGCGAGCATTCCCGGTCGTCAATACAGAAGTAGGCCTGCACCGACGGCTCACTGATCGCGCCTTTGCCTCGATGGTCGCTGACCTTGGCCAGCACTCCCAGGTAGTAGCTACGCTCGTAAGCCTCGTGCCACACCTTCTGGAGTTTCTCAGTCTCTGTCCACTCCAACACATAGCCCTTCTCCACTGGCAGGGGAGGCAGGCTTTCTCCCGGGGCCAGCAGAGGCTCAAAGCTGGACCCAAATTTGGCGGTCACCACCGCGTGTTCAGCGATCAACTCCAGGGCGCAAAACTCCAGCAAGCTGACTTTGCGGCGCAGAACCAGTCCCTGAGGCTCGGTCTCAATCATGTGCACCATGCCGGACCAACCCGGGTGAGCCAGCGACATCTCCAGCAGATAGCGCTCGAAATAGCGCTCGTCTCCCACAAACTGCTTGAGAATGTCGAAAATGGCTTCTTCGGGGCGCATCTCCAGGTATTTGCGCGCCTGACGATTGGAGTAGGGCCAGAGCGGAATCCAGGACTCCTGAACGATTTTACGGACCGATTCGTAAAGCGAAAACTGGGTGTGAGGCATCCGCCAGATCGAGATGCCCTGGTCCAGAAACTGACCCACCAGGCGAAACAGGATGGGGTGGGTTTGGAGCTTCAGGGCCAGGTTGCGTTGCTCTCGCCAGCGAGCCCTCAGTCCCTCCTTGGCGATGCCGCGGGGCAGGGTCTCATCTTCCACCCGAGCATCCAGTAACCGCTCCCTCAACTTGAGAGCCTCGGCCTGATTGCCTTGGGTTTCTTCCAGCAGAACCTCCTGCAGAGCAGCCTCGTTGATGCGGCCGGTAGTCAGAAATCCGCGATACTCAGACAACGGAAGGAAGGCTCGCGCGGCATACATGCGCGAGGCGATCAAGCAGCCTTCGTAAAATTTGTGATTCTGGTAGGCGTGGAGGGTGTTGTGGTGCACGAACTCCTTGATGGGCCCCTGGGAGGGCAGCCAGTGAGCTACGTGCTTGACCACGCCTACGATGTCTTCCGCAGTCATTCAGGTCATTCCATTTCTGTGTTCCTGCAGCGCTTCTCAAAGCGATGCCAGGTTAAGGTATCAATCAGGCTCCGTTTGCAGGATTACAACTTTGCAAGGTGGAGGGAGGCTTTGGCGGCTGTGGAAAGTGCCGTCCATGTTGGCATCCTTCATTTATCGATTGGCCTTGGTGTTTATGCGCACACTGGGCTGGAAGTTTCAAGGCCAAAAACCCATGGAGAAAAAATTCGTGCTCCTGGGAGCGCCCCACACTTCGAATTGGGATTTTTTCATCACGCTGGCGCTGATCGGGCATTTCGATTTACCCTTGCGCTATATGGTCAAAGATCAGGTCTTTCGAGGCCCCTGGGCGGGATTGCTGAAAAGCCTGGGGGCCATTCCCATTGACCGCAGCCGCCGCGTAAACGTGGTGGAATCCACGATTGAAGCCCTGAAGAAATACGACAATATCGTAATCGGCATTTTGCCCGAGGGGACTCGCAAGCGAACTGAATACTGGAAGAGCGGATTTTACCACATTGCTCACGGTGCCGGAGTGCCGGTCGTGCTGGCCAAGGTGGATGCCGCCAGCAAGACTCTGACACTGGGGCCGAGCCTCTATCTGACCGGCGACACAGATGCTGATATGGCCCGGATTGCTGAATATTACCAGGGGGTCACCGCAATTTACCCAGACTGTTGGGGGCCGGTTCGACTCAAGCCAGCGGAAGCGGATAGTGCCCAAAATTCGCTTGATAACGCTCGATAAACTGAGAGTTCGTAAAACGATGACCCTGAGTGCCCACCGCCTCCAGCACAAAGGCTGAAGCGGTACTGCCCAGGCGAGCGCAAACCTCCCAGGGCAACTGGCGTGACCAACCCAGTCCGAAACCCGCCCGAAAGGCATCTCCTGCTCCAGTGGAGTCGGCCGCCTCGCTGGTCAAGGGACAGGCGGGCACCGCCACCGCATTCTGACCCTGAGCGTACAGGGTGCAACCGTGGGCTCCCCGAGTGACGGCCGTCAGGGGAACTTCGGCCAGTAAGCGGGTGAGATCCCATCCGGTTTTGGCGTGAAAGACCGAAAGCTCATATTCATTGCAAATCACCGCCTGCGCCCCGCGAATACCGGTCACCAGTTCAGCGCCACTCAATCCCGACACCTGAGAGCCAAAATCAAAAATGAAGGGAAGCTTCAACTCGCGGCACTGCTCGGCGAATTTGAGCATAGCCGGCCCATCGTCGGGCACAATGATACAGCCAAAAATGTTTTCGTCCACGGCCGAGCCCAGGTCGAGCTGGCTGGCCAGATCGGTGGCGCCTCCAAAGAAGCCGACCACCCGATTTTGAGAATCGTCGGTGATGATTACGCAGGTTGCCGTATGCAAATGGTCCACCCTGCGCACGGCCGAGAAATCCACCCCCAGCGAAGTCAGATGAGCCTGATACTCGTCCGCGTCGTCGCCAGCGATGGAGAGAAGGCGGGGCCTTTCTCCCAGAAGGGCCAGCGTGTAGGTCACGTTGCCGCCGCAACCTCCGAAATACCGCCCCATGCTGCGAGCCTGGAGGGTGATGTTGCAGCCATCGCGCGTGCTTAACTGACCCAAGCTGTTTCCCAGCATGCCGGGGTAGCTCAAGATGTAGTCGTAAGCAAGGCTCCCCGCGATCAGCAACTGCTTCATCTGGCCTCACGCGTTCTGTCGCCAGGCCGCCAATCCTGTCTTGGCGGGACTTCAACAGCAAGAACCGAAAGGCTCCGCATGAGAAAGCTCTTATTCTTTTTGCTTCTCGGCCTGCAGGCTCTGGCCCAGGGACGAGTTCCCATCGAGCTTTGTGGCCAGTGGAGCTACTTTTCAGGCGGCGGCACCTATACGGGCGGAAGCTACTCCGTTCAGAGATGGGTCGTTCTCAACCAGGATGGCACCTACATCTATCACGGCGAGAATGCCAACGGCGGAGGCAACGGGCAGGCCTACGGTGACAGCGAAGATCGCGGCAGATGGTGGATCGAAGGCGAAACCCTGTGCACCCAGAGTGTCTCAGGCCAGTCTTACCAGTTTCCCATCGAACTACGAAACAACAAAAACGGGGACCCGATGATTGTGATCGACGGCGACCCCTACGTGACCGCCACTCAACGCGCTCCCTGGCCCTGGTAGCCTAGCCCACTTCGTTCTGGAGAGTTTCCACTCGCCGGGCCGTCTCGAAGAAGAGGGATTCCAGGGTTTCGTGTCCCTGGCGAGCCGTATCTAGAGCCTGATCAGCCAGGCTCTCGTCTCCACTGGCCAGGAAGTCACGCATCATGGCGGAGGCCTCAGAGAAGCACTCGAGACCCTGGAACGATCCGTTCAGGGTCTCTTCGCCATCCGGCAGCACACTTGGCTCTACGGGCAAGGCCATCAGACCCTCGTTCCATTGCGAGACAAAGGAGTCGAAAATATCCAAAGAGCGCGCCACGTCCTCGGGGGAACGCAGCCCGTTGCGATATTCCTCGAGTAACCTTTCCAACACAAAATAGGGACTGCCCGGAAAGTTCAAGCCGACAAACCTTAACCTTTGCTGTAATAGACTCCACTGGCGGGATTCTTGTCGCGCTCGGAGATGCGCTGGAAGCCCTGGCGAATATTGTTCGACCCGATCGTCCTTCTGCCTCCGGGAGCGCTCACCAATTCGGTGTGACTGCGAGAATTGCTGATCCAGACGTCACCCGGCTTGGCTTGCTGAGCCGGAACCCGACGGTAACCCTGACGCTGAAGGGCCTGTTCCAGAGCGCGAACGCCGACAAAATGACCTTTCAACTGGCCGGTGCTCTGCAGCGCCGAACAAACGAAGTCGGCACAGTTGTTGGTCTTGCCGCCAGCGGCCGTAAAGTTGTTCATCTGACCTTTGAGCGTGTAGGAGTCTCGCCCGAGGAAGCGGCGAGCGTAATCCACCGCGGCCTGGCCACCCTGTCCGGCCGCGCCGCCCTGAATCGGGCCGGTCACGCCGCCTCCGGGAACACCACCAAAGCCGCCCGGGCTGAAGCCTCCACCGGGAACACCGCCAAAACCTCCGGGGGCGCCACCGAAACCTCCTGGAACCCCTCCAAACCCACCAGGCATGCAGCCACCACCTGGGAAACCGCCCCCGAAGTTGGGAATCCCGCCTCCCATACCGGGCATGCCCATCATGTCGCCGCCCATTCCAGGCATTCCCATCATGTCGCCCATGCCGCCGCCGCCCATCATCATGGCCATCATGTTGAGCATCTGTTCCATAATCTGCAGCTGCTGCATCATCATCATGCGCGGATCACCACCCCCGCAGCAGCAGCCGCCAGGACCGCCCATTCCGGGACCCATTGCACCGCCGAAAGCCGGATTGAATCCGGGCGATCCACCATACATCGGATTGAATCCGCCGGTCATTGGAACTCCAACTGGTTGGAACAAGGCAAACACCTCCTGTGGTCTTTGATCCCACTCTAGGCGAGCGGACTCCGGTCCACCAGGGGCATTCAATTGCCAAACCGTTAACTTTGTAAACAAAAAGTAAACACACCCGACGTGATTTTATACATTCTGCAATCAACCGAAAAATGTTCACAGCTTGTCTCGTAGTTAGCAATCCTGTAACTTCCGGACCCACATGGAAGTGCTCAGGCCGGATATAAGTAGATAGAAGAAATTGCCGGAGGTTTGCATCTATGTTTTTTACCGCCCCCCCCGTCGTCGACCTGATCGATTTGAAACAGAATCAGGTGGTGTTCACGTCCAAGAAGGCCTTGCGGGTGGGACGCGATACTCCGGTTCGCCTCTCTGCTCAAGCTCCCGAGGGAGACGCCCAATTGATTCCTTCGCGCATTTTCGTACAGCAGGCTCGCCCTCTGGCCGGCGGCCAGGTGGCCTACGTTGGAACCTTGCAAACCGAACTCCCCTTCCAGCCCGTTCCGGTCAACAACGGTGACAGCGACAGCCTTCGACGCGGCGCGCGCTTCGATCTGAGCCTGCGCGTGATGTCGCCAGACCTGCCCGACTTCGGTGGCGTCACCGTCGACTTTTCTCTGACCGGACTGCAGCTGGAAACCCGCAGCGCCGTATCCACCGGCGAAGTGGTGCGCCTGACCCTGGACACGAACATTGAAGAACTGGAATACATTAGTCTCTCAGCCCGCGTGGCCTGGTCCCGACCGGAAGGACGTAAATCTCACCGCTGCGGACTGGAATTCCGCGACCTGACTCCCGAAGTCCGCGACCAGCTGGAAGAGCTCGGCCGATACCTGCGCGCCCGCGAAACCGCCAATCTCACCGAACTGGTCTTGGAGCGGGCTGACCGCTACCTGCTCGGCTACACTACCCCGGTGGCTGCTGAGTAGCTGAACCAATAAAAAAGCCCCGCCTCAGTGCGGGGCTTTTTTGCTTGAGTCACCGTTCGCTACAGTCCCAAGGGCCGGGTGGTCAGCCTGGGAAGACCCGACTCCGGGATCGTTGGCCGAATCAGCCCGATCAGGCTCAAACCCTGACCAAAAAAGTTTGCGGTCACGGCCTGAAATTGACCGCTTCCGTCCAGGTTGGCTCTCTGAATATCAACCGGACCCCCCTGAGTGGGGATGAGACTCGTGCGCTGAAATCCGCCCAGCCCATCTCCCAGCAAAACGGCCACCCCGCCTTCGTCCTCCAACGTGACCAGAAGATCCAGAACCTGGTCCCGGTTGACGTCGGCGGCCAGAAGACAGTCCGGTTTGAGACCGACGGGGAGCGTCAGCGGTTGGCCCAACCCGCTGTCGCCGAGCAACCAGCGTGTAAGGGTGTTGTCCTGCTCATTGGCCACGACCAGATCCGGCTTGCCGTCCCCATTCAAGTCGCCTCCCGCCAGGCCGAAGGGGCCATTCCCCACCGCCAGCGTCTGCCCCAAAGTAAACGAACGGGAGCCCTGATTGACGTAGCAGGTTAACGAGCCTGAACCAAAATTGCTGGTGACCAGATCTGCGCGCCCGTCGCCGGTGACATCCTGAATCAGGACCTGAACGGGACTTCCGCCGCAGACCAGCTGTATCGGGGAAGTCAATCCACCGCCCGCCTGACCCCAGAGCACGCTCAAACTGTTGCTCCCCACGTTACTGACGATCAGATCCGATCGGCCATCGCCGTCCAGGTCGCGGACCGCCAGGCCCTGTGGCGAAGTCCCGACTGGGATGCTGCTGGATGAACTGCTGTCGGCGTGGTCAAAAATCAAAACCGATGCTCCGTTGCGCAAGGCCACCGCCAGGTCGGGCCGGCTATCTCCCACAAAATCCCCCACCGCGCACTGACCCGGGCTGTTGCTTAGAGTGATCTCGCTCAAAGCGCCTGAAGAGAGCACCTGCAGCTTGTTATTGGTCCGATCGCTGGCGATCAATTCATCCAGCCCGTCACCATTGAGGTCAGCAGCCGTGACGAAAAGCGGGGAGCTTCCAGTCTGCAGACTTTTGACGGTGAAATCAGTCGGCAGCGACCCGCCCGGAATGCTGTCCCGCTGGACCTGACCGCACCCGACCAAAAGCATTGTCAGCAAAGCGAGCCTGCGCATGGGCGAACAAACTTCCGGTTTTCGCCAGACTCCCCTGCCGAGATGAAGCCACAATCTCAGGGCTTGGGGACGAGCTCAATCTCCCAAATTGAAGGCCAGCACTTCCCGGTAACCAGCAGCCTGCCGGTGGAGGCGTCATGGGCGATACCATTGAGCACAAAGGGATACTGGTACAGATCGGTGTCAGGATTCAGGCCGGTCATATCTATCCAGCCGGTTACCTTGCCCGTTTTTGCATCCACGCGGGCAATCAGGTTTGTCTGCCAGACATTGGCGTAAATCTGTCCGTCCACGTATTCCAGCTCGTTGAGAAAACCCACCGGACCGCGGTCATCGCGCACCACCAGCGAATGGGTGGGATGAAAGTTCTTGGGGTCCAGAAAGACCAGCGCTGCCGAGCCATTGCTCATGATCAGCTCCTCGCCATTGTGGGTCAGACCCCACCCCTGAGCATCATAGGAAAACTCGCCAACTTTCTGGAGGGTGGCTTTGTCGTAGATCAATCCCAAATTGGATTTGTAGGTCAACTGGTAAACACGGTCCCCCATGACCGTGACCCCTTCACCGAAAAGCCGGGCATCCAGATCCACTGACTTTGTGGACCTGCCACTGCTCAGATCTTTGCGAAAGAGACTGGACCGACCATAACGGCCGGTTCCTTCGTAGACGCTCCCGCCGTCCACCACCAGACCCTCGGTATACGAGGAGCTCTCGTGGGGCAGGCTGCGCAAGACCTTGAAACCGAAGACGGGGATGGCCTTCTGCGAAAGCACATACTCCCGGTTGACCTGAGCGTCCACCGTGGAATTCCCGTCACCCGCTCGGGCCACGCCCAAAACAGAAAGCAGCAAGAACAACGAACAAAAAGACTTCTTTAGCATCGGGGCCGCTTCTCAGCCCTCAGGCCAGGGCCTGCTGGATCTGGAGCCCAAATGCTTAGTGGATTGGGGCTTCTTCCTCACCAGTGTGGGCCGGCAGGACCAGGTTGAGAGTGGCGGCCGCCAAGGTGCCCATGGCCATTCCCGACTCCATCAGCACCTTGAGGGCCTCTCCCAGCCCGGCCGGCAATCCCAACTGCAAGAGGCCGATGCGCAGCGCCTCGAGTGCGGCCGGCGACCCCTGCACTCCGATGCCCAGACCGAGCGAACAAGCCAGAATGAACTGATCGCGAGAATTCAGGCCGCCTCGACTGGCGATCTGCAGCCCGGCCGCGGCCACCGTGGAAAACATCAGGAAAGTGGCTCCGCCCAGCACGGGCTTGGGAATCACGCTGATAAGGGCGGCCAGTTGAGGAAAAAGGCCGCACAGAGCCAGCAAGACTCCAGTCACAATGCCCACCCGGCGCGAGGCCACCCCAGTCAGTGCGATAATGCCGTTGTTCTGAGCGAAAGTAGTTTTGGGCAGAGCGCAAAACAGGCTGCAAAAG
>JAFEBA010000138.1 GCA_018266105.1 bacterium
GGGCAATGCCGGTAACGCGGGCAACGCCGGCAATGCGGGCAACGCCGGAAACGCGGGCAACGCCGGTAATGCGGGCAACGCCGGTAATGCTGGCGGCTACGGCGGCGGCGGTGCTGGTGGTTACGGCGGTGGTGCCGGTGGCTACGGCGGCGGCGCAGTCGGTGGCGGCGGAGGCTACGGCGGCGGCACGACCAACGTAGCTGCAACCGTCAACATCACCCCTCCCCCGGCCACCGGTGGCGGCACTGGAGCCTATGGCGGCTAATCAGCCAGCCTGAATAAAAAAGCCCTGGAGAAATCCAGGGCTTTTTTGTTGTTCCTCAACTCAAAGGACATCTCCCGAAAAGCAAGCACTACAAGAATGAACTACTCTCAATCCCCGGAGGAAGGTCACCTTGAGTCTTTTCGAAGGACCCTACGTTAGCCGACGCAGTTTCATGATCGGAGCAGCCGGTGCCGTAGCCTACAGCGCCCTGGGCCCGGCCTACGCTGACGGCCCCTGGCAGCCTTTCCAAAAACCGACCACCGAGCAAGGCCTGGTGATCAATCCTCGCCTGGTCACCCTGAAAGGCAAAGTGACCCTGGTTTGGTGCGGCACCAATGCCTCGGCCAGACAGTCCGAAATCATTTACTGCAATGCCGGAGACGAGGATGACGTCTGGGGCAAAGCGCGCGCTCCCTTCTTCGGCCAGGATATGGGACGGGTACGGCGCCTGGCGGTCGCCACGGCCCGCGATGCGATGGCCATCGTTTTCCAGAGAGAAACCACCCAGGGTAATGGCGCGGTGGAGGTCTATCTCACCGTGTCCTACGACAGCGGATACAGCTTCTCCAACCCCTTCGTCATGGACAGCTACGTCCTTGGCAAGGAGGGAGGCAGCTACCTCTCCTGTGCTGCCCGACAGGGCAAATCTCGTCCAGAATTTGCGGCCTGCTGGGTGGCCGAAGGCGGAGTGGTTCGTTGCTGCGGAATTGACCAACGCAGCTCATTCAGGCCTCAAGCCCGGGTGGTCGGCGAAGTTGAAAACATCAAAGCCAAAGCCGAGATCTTCGGGGCGGGGCCAGATGGCTTTTACTGCGTCTGGCCACAGGACGGGAACATGAAAACAGCTCACGTCAAGCCGTTGACCACCAGCGTGGAAGACACCGCCAACCTGTTCAAGGGCACGGTGGTGCGCAACTTTGGAGTAGCCAGCTACTACCGAGGGCCCGGATACATCACCACCTGCACCGAAGGTGGCGAATTCAAGATCTATCAGGCCAAAGACGAGAAGCTGAGCGAAGTCTTTAAGGGCAAGTTCCCCCTCACCCAGAGAGGGCTTGATAGCCGCACGGCCCTGGAGAACGAAGAATTTCTACACATGGCCGTGGTCGAAGGGGGCGCCAAGCCCAAGCTCCACTATATCACCAACCGCTCCGGCACTTGGAGCGCACCCGAACTCATCATGAATCTGGAGCCAGAGGTTCCCATCTCTGGATTTGACATCACCGTCAGCGACAGTCATGTCTGGACCATTGTAAGCCAGGAGCAACTGGTGACAGTCATGCGCCGAAAGCTAGGGTAATCTTGGCTCTCCAGCCTCAAAGCCAATGTCTGAACTGGTAAACTCGGGCTGACTGGCGGGAGCCATCGAACGCGCAAAAGCCAGACCGGTGCAGAAGGAAGCTATTCCGGCAAAGACCGGAGCCCAGGCGCCAACAAAGGCAAGGCCAAATGCGAACGCAGCCCCACCGGCCACCAGGCTCACCAGGATCCGAGGCCACCTTTGAGCGCCGGGCCTGCGCCCCAACATACCCTCACTGAGTAGAGTACCGATCACGGGGCCAGAGGCAGCGAACAAAACCACGAGCCCGATCAGAAGACCAAACACGCTGGGATCGACATCGCGGGGACCACACCCGGCCCAGGCGGCCTGACTGAGTGCAACCATGGCCAGGACGTGCAAGTAGCGCATGACTGTCTAATTCAGGCCCGGAGGGCTAAAACCTGGAGCCCAAAGGCTAATGGTGGACGCCAGCGGGCGAGCAGATGCCCATTGCCATCATGGTCGCCGAGAGCGACACCACTCGACGAGGAACCCCTTGCTTCTCAAGAGTCTCAAGGTTCTCACTGGCCTTGGCCGGAGTGTAGCCCGGCGCAAAGAGACTTGAGGCGAAGCTGAGAATGGCCTGACTGTGAGCCTTGTCCACTCCAAGACGAAGGGAGAGGCGATCGTATTCCTCCGCCTCGGCAGTCGAAAAAACTTCGTCGCGGTAGGCCATGGCCGCCAGGTCCAACAACAGACTGTAGCGCAGGTCGGTCTGAGCCAGCCTGTCGATAATCTCGTCCATATTCTCCGGCGGGGTCGCCGTCGCCGCCATCACCTTACCGCGAGCTTCCGGGCCCAGGACAAACTGCAGACTGAGCTGACGCACCGCATAGATTTCCTCTGAGGTGACCGCGCCATCCTGGCCGGCCATGGAGGCTACGACCATCATATAATCGGTGCGTTCCGCTTCATTGAAATCGGTCAGGTGCAGATTCAAGGTATCCTCCAGCAAGTTTGTGGTCCGATGATCGGCGCTTCGGTTAGTCCTTCGGCGATCCTCTGAGAAGGGGAGGGAATGATGTCCATTCTGAGAAGGACGATTCCTATCCGATCATTGGAGGCTCGATGTTCAGTCGTCTAGGCAAGCTCATCAAAGGTTTCTTCAGCATGTTCATTTCGAACCTGGAGACCGCCAACCCTAAAGCCCTGCTCGAGGCAGAGATCGCCAGCTTCCAGGAGGCTGTGGGAACTTACAACAAGAGTCTCGCCCAACAGGCCGCGCTGGTTGAGAAGATGCGCAACCAGATCGCCAAGCAAAAAACTGAATTCGACAAACTCAAGGGCAAAATCGCCATCCTGGTCAAATCCGGCCAGCAGGAAGAAGCCGCTCGACTGGCGCTTCAGGCCAAAAACCTTTCTCAATCTCTGGCCGAGAATGAAGCCGGCTTCAAGCAGACGGACGACATGTACAAGAACATGACCAAGCAGCGCGACGTCTACATCCGCGATGCCCAGCGTCGTATCGACACCATCAAACAAAAATTATCGCAGGCCGAAATCGCCGAAAGCCAGGCCAAACTGGCGGAAATCGCCAGTGCAACCTCTTTCAATATGGCCGGTTCGGGCGCTTCGCTGGAGCGACTTGAGGAAAAACTGGACGACCGGGTGGCGCAGGCTCAAGGCAAAGCCCGCGTCGCCGCCGACTCCATTGCCGGCGGCGAGTGGAACATGAAAGCCGAAGAAGAAAAGGCGATGGAAGCTGCGGCTCTGCACGAATTCATGGCCACAATGGGCCTGGAGCAGCCCGCCTCCAAGGTCGGCCAGACCCAAATGCTGCCCGCCACGGAAATGCCGCGCGAACTGGGCGGGGGTTAAGCCACCTTGTCTAAGACCATTCTGCTGGTCGACGACGAGGAGTCGATTCTTGACATTCTTGAGATGAATCTGGAGCGCGAGGGATTTAAAGTCCTGCGCGCCGACTCGGGCCAGGCAGCCATCAAGGAACTGCGGGCCGGATGTCCCGACCTGGTTCTGCTGGATGTCGGGCTGCCCGACATGAATGGATTCGAAGTCTGTCGCAAGATGCGACAACTGGCCGAAGTCTACATTCTGATGGTGACCGCCCGCGGCCAGGATGAAGACAAAATCGCGGGCCTGGAAACCGGCGCCGATGACTATATTGTCAAACCCTTCAATCCCAAAGAACTGGTCGCTCGCGTCAAAGCCATCTTGCGCCGCGCCGATCGCTCACCCCAGGGACCGCTGAACAGGCTACAGTACGAAGGCCTGGACATCGACCTGCTCCGCCGTCGGGTCACCTATCAAAACAACCAGCTTGAGTTAACGCCGAAAGAATACGATCTGTTGACCTTTTTGGTGAGCCGACCCGGCGAAGTTCTCCAGCGCGAAGAAATTCTGACCGAGGTTTGGGGTTCTGAACATCTGGACGCACGCTCGGTTGACGTGCATGTGCGTTACCTGCGCGAGAAGCTGGGTAAGCAAGGCGCCGCCCTGATTCGCACCGTCTGGGGCAAAGGGTATCAACTGGGCGGCAAGTAGACCGTGAAACTGCGGCCCCTGATCTACGCCTGCTTGCTCCTCCCCACGCTGGCGGGCTGGATGGGCGCCGGCCTGGGATACCAGCTTCTGCTTCTGGTCTTTCTGGCCATCGTGTTGGAGACGGCCGTGCTTCGCCCCATGCGTCGACTGACCGAACGCGCCAAACGCCTGGAGGTTCACAGTGGCAGCGGCACGGTTTTTGAAGTTGCCGCTCTGGACCGAGCGATCGCACGCCTGGAGTCCCGCTTCGACCAGCGACTTCAGGAATCCGAGCGAGAGAAGCAGCAAATCCGGAACTTGCTCTCGGCTCTACCCGACCCGGTCCTGTATTACGACCGAGAGGACAGGCTGCTTTTTCTCAATCCCGCGGCCGAACTGGCCCTGGAGCTTCATCGCCAGGATCTAATCGGTCGCTCTTTGGCGGCCAACTGGACTGATCTGCTCAGGCCTCCGGGCTCACCGCGCCAGAAACAGCCGGTCGTTCTTTCCTTTGAAAAGCCCGGCAAAGTTCTGATGGAAAAAGTTCTGGAAGCCCACGAGGCGGGCCTGGAAACCTTCGAAATCGGCTCCAAGCGCACTTATCGAAGCCAGATCATCCCGATGCGTTCGCAAGAGCGCGTGCTGGTGCTGCGTGACGTGACCGACCTGAAACGCCTGGAGGAAGTGCGCCAGCTTTTCCTGAGTTCCATCAGCCACGAACTGCGCACCCCTTTGACCATTATCAAGGGATTCGCCATCACCTTGCTGGACCACCCGGATATCCCGCCTGATTTCTGCAAGCCCTTGCAAAAGGTTGACCGCGAAGCCGACCGCCTCACCCGCCTGGTCAACGACCTGCTGGATCTGTCTCAGATTCAAAGTCGACGCCTGAGCATCGAAGTGGTGCCTTTCGACGCTCGCGAACTACTTGAAGAAACCCTGTCCCTGATGGCCCCCCTGGCCGAACGCCGGGTGGTTAGCCTGCAGTTCACAGCTGAGAGCCAGTTACCTCACGATCTTTACGCTGACCGCGACCGGGTGAAGCAAGTGCTGATCAACTTGCTAGACAATGCCATCAAGTTCACTCCGGGTGGCGGCGAGGTGACTGTCAACACCGTCACAACCGAGAACATCTGGGAAATCAACGTCACCGACACCGGACCGGGCGTATCCGAAAGCGACCTGCCCAATCTGTTTGAACATTTTTTCCGAGGCAAGCACAGCCGCAAATTCGCCGGTTCAGGGCTGGGTCTGGCCATCGTCAAGGAGATCGTGGAACTGCATCAAGGCACGGTGGAAGCGTTTTGTCCGGCCAACTCAGGACTTCATGTGCGAGTTCGCCTACCCCGTCACCAAACCAGTTAGAGCCCGGGATACCATTCAAAGGACCAGTCTGACGCGTATTCTTCGGGAGCCAGGCGACCAAGGGCCTGGCGCAGACAGCTCCCCAGGTCGGGATGCAAAAATCGATAACCCAACTTCAGGGCCCGGACCGGTACTCCCAGACAGCCTTCCAGCAGCAGGCCGGACCTGCGGCCAAGCCCGAGCCGCGCCAGCTTTTCAGGCACTGCCAGATGAGGTCGGCCCCCAAGGGTATCGCCCACCAGGCGAGCGCACTCGCCCAACCAGGCGGGTTGAGGCGCGGTGCAGTTCACAGCTCCGCTCCAACGTTCATCCGCCAGAGCGGCCAGCATCATCCCCAACGTGTCTTCCAGAGAAATCCAACTGAAGGGCTGGCGCCCATTGCCGATCCGCCAGCTTGGGCCTGCCAGACAAGAATAGTAGAGCGGAACCAGGGCTCCCCCGCGCAAAGTCAGAACCGGAGCGATGCGCAGACAAACCCGGCGAGTGCCCACCGACTCAATGGGCTCTGAAGCCACCTCCCAGCGCACACAAACTTGAGCCAAAAAGTCGCTGCCGGCCGGCTGATCCTCCGCGCACTCTCCCTCCGGCCGATGTCCATAATAGCCGATGCCACTGGCGGACACGAAAACACCCGGGGGTCGGTTCAGTCTGGCCAGGGAGCGGACCAGGCAAGCCGTCACCTGACCGCGACTGGAGTCGATTTCGGCCCGGTGGCCTTCGCGAAAGTCTCCGTCCAGAATCCCTCTTCCAGCCAGATGCACGAATCCATCCAAGGCTTCCAGCTCGGGCATGGGGCGATCATCAGTCGCATCCCAGTAGACCTCATCAGCAGAGTTGACGGGACGGCGCACCAGACGCAAAACCTGATGTCCGGCAGTAGTCAATGCTGCCGACAAAACTCGACCCAGCGTGCCCGAAGCGCCACTGATGGCATAGCGGCCAGGCTTCAAGGGCTGAACCAGGCTGCGAAGTTGAGACGTAACCAGGTGGCGGTAGGCAAACATTGTGGTCATTTGGCCGCGGATGAGGGGGGCAACCAGGTGTGAGAAGGGCGCCAGGGGCAGCTCAAAGTCCACCTCGTCCACCAGCCAGCAACCCGACGGGCCCGGGATGGCGTCGTGCTGATGCCGCCAGCGAGCAAACGGCCCTCGCTCCTGCACGTCCACAAAACCCCGACCAGCCCGAAATTCCCGATGTCGGGCCCACCAATTGAGTCGCAGTGGACTGACCTGCAGATGACGCAACTCGTCTGGCTGGAGGTGGCCGTCAGGACTCAACAAGCGCACCCATTCCCAGGGAGGAACCAGCAGGGTAAAGGCCCCGGGACGCAGATGCCAGTTGTAAAGTTGCTCAGCCTCCCCTGGCTGGCGAGAGCGAGCGCGAAAACGCAATTAGGGCCCGAGAATTCCGGCCGTCGAAAGCGAACCGCGATCCAGGTAGTGCAAGATCATGAATCGATAACCACCGGTCAAAGCCGCCAGATCCGGTCTTGGCATGAATGGCGGGTTGGCGTTGCGCAGAGAGAGATCATATTTGAACGTCTGGTTCTTGTAGCCGCGCCCGAGCTGATCGCCCTCCACGTCGATGTATTCGCCGATGACCGAACCATTGATGTTGACGGTGCGCTGCGGCTCGTTGGCGCCTCGAGGAGCGGTCAGCTGCTTCCAGGTGGTGGGATCCTGGCGGCCCGTGTTGTCCCAGTCAAAGCTAACGGTCCGCTCCTTACTGACCAGCACGGCGTCGATGGTCAGATCTTCTTTGCCGGTGACGGGATCACGCGGAGTGTTATCATTCAGCAGCACGAAATTCTGCGCGAATAGTCCCAACTGATTACCGGACTTGTCATTGTAGCGGATGTCGTCGGCAATCACGACATTGCCTTCGCGTTCCACGGTGTAGCGCACCGGGTTTCCGGTGGCGTCTTTCTCGACCGGAGGGGCCGGCCACAAAATCTGGTTCTGCGGCATCCCCGCTTCCAGACTGTTGGGTGGAATCAAGCCAGCGTTCTGGGCGGCTCGCAGCTGAGCCACGCTGTAGGGCGGGGTGGGATAACTCCCCGGGTCGGGAGGCAAGACATTGTGTTCATGAACGTAGGTGTCCCAACGATTCTTCTGATAGTCGAAGAAAGCGCGGGCAGCATTGCTGTAGATGGTGGAGTCGTTGGGGGTAAAACTTTCGCGAGCCGGATCCTCACCGGCCACAATGCTCAACTTACCCTGGAACTTCTGAGCGGGGTCGGTTTTCACCACCACGTTGCCGCCCTGGACATAGAGCAATCCGCTTTGCAGCTGATCCTGACGGATGGTGCGCACGTCGGAGACCGAGTTGTCCAGCGTCGAGCGCGTCTGAATCGTGATCACATCCTTGCTCAGCGTGACTTCAACATTGGGAAAGCGGGGGCGAAAATCGACCGGGCGCGGCACCTGGACAGTCTGCCCATCGCTGGTCACCATGGTATCAAAACCGTCATAAAAAGGATTGGTAGGGTTCGACGATTTGGGAGCAGCCACGGAACTACCTAACGCTCCTGGAATCTGCGAATTGCTGATGGTGATCAAGCCGGATTGGTCGGTATCTTTGACCACGAGCTTGGCAGCCAGCTTCATATCATCCTGGCGAAAATCAGGGATTCCGATAGGGGCTGAGCCGGGCACGAAGCCCGCGTTAAAGCCAGTCATGGTGGAGTCGGTAACGGCGTCCGGATAGACATTGGCAGGCTGGTTGATGGTCAACTTGTAGGAAAACTTGGGCCCGTTCTGGGCAGCGTTGGGCATGAACTTGAGGTTGCCCGCCTGCTCGTAAACGTGGCGAAGGACCGAGCCGGGCGGGGCCTGATTCTTATTCTGCCCATCCACCCGCATAGGACCCTGCTCGACGTAATCCTTGGGAATGACCACATAATCAGCCAGGTCCGTTCCCGAGGCGTTATTCGGTGAGGTGCCGGGGGTGTAGCCGTTGACATTCCAGGTTCGTCCGTTGGCGATGAAGTGCGAATAATCGAAACTGGACTCCTTGACCCGGGCCTCCACCACCCGGGTGGCCACGGGAGCATAGGCGTTGGTAGCGCCACCAGCGGCGATATTGTAGATGCGAGCCGTGGAGGTCAGTCGGTAATCGTGGCGACCCTGTCCCCGAGACATCAGGATGGGCTCAACCACGATATCACAGGTGAAGCCGAGCTCATTATTGAGCATGACCACTCGAGGAGCAAGATCGTGGTTGACCAGCCGGATTCGGCGCAAATCCTTGCGCAGCTGAATTTTGTCCTGATTGCTGAGATTGGCGGGCACGAAGGCTTCCAGACTCGGATCCGCGACAATATCCAGAACGGTGACATCGATGGTCTCAGCGGCGGAGGGGATCTCCTGAATGACCTTGACCGGTCGGGTTTGAACCCTCAGCACATTGTAGAAACCAAAATCCGTGGATGGATTGCCGCTGGGATTGGGCCACTTCTGCCACTCCCAGGTTTTGTATTCATTAGGGCCGGTCTGCGTGCCGCGGCCCATGTAGGTCAGGGCATATTCCAGCCCGTAGCTGGCCGCCTGAATCGAAGTCTCTTCATATCCGTAAGAACGCGAAGTGCGAGCTTCGCTCAGCGAAAGCGAAACGAAGGCCAGACTGAGAGTCACCAGAATCGTTGTGGTCAAAAGGGCGAGCACAAGAGCCACGCCTTTGCGCCGCCGCAGTCCTTTAGGAAGCTTCATCTCTCCTCCGCGTGCAAATCAGTAACCTGATTTAATTGTAACCTGTTGACTGAGGACTTGCGAGCCGTAAAATTTATTGTTTCCTTGAGAATCGATCATAACCGAGACGCTGATGGTAAAGAGCGCCGGGTGATAAGCCGGATCGTTGGGCAACGGATTGGTTCGCTGTGCAGTGGCGGCTGTATGCTCCACGCTAAACTGAATCTGGTCCAGCGGCTTGGGCAGCTCCAATACCAGCCCACGCTGAAGTCGCTGGTCAGCTGTCAGGGCCGCGTCCACCATGTTGGGATTACCCAACGGGTCCGCCGGATCGAGCGCAAAAAAAGCGGGATTCAGGATTTCATAGGCCCCGGCCAGCCCCAATCCCGGAATATTCGTTGCCAGGGGATCGGCCAGCACCCGAAAAGTACGACGGTAGAGTTTGTTTTGCGGGAGGTCTGCGTTGTCTGGCCTGGGCGGCACCAGATACTCAACGAAAACGTAATCAGACAGAGAGTCACTGAAGGTCCCGCTGCGTTTGCCGGGTGAGCTGAAGACCAATCGGTTATAGGCTCGGTCTACATTGACGTTGGTGCCACCGGGGAGAGTCTGCAGCACGTGCTCGCGCTTGTAGAGACTTCCGGCAAACGGTTGAGACAGGGTGGGACTGTAGTCCGGGTAGACCACGCCGCTGCGCGCTTCACCGCCGTTGGGAAGCAACCCCATGCCAATGGAAGTCGCCATTTCCGAAGCAATGCGATTCAGTCCTTCGCGGGCCATGACCAGCGCCTGACGCTTGGCCTCTCCGCTCCGGTGCGAGCGTACCGCCCAATGGATGGCCTCGGCCACCACCCCGAGAATCAGTGAGAGCAAGAACATGCCGACCATGGCTTCGGCCAAAGAAAATGCGCGCAGGCGCCTAACGGACATCGCGATTTTCAGCTTTTCCGGAAATGACCGTCACGCTCTTCTCCGGTCCACCGGTGTTAGAATCGTTGTAGTAAGTCGTCACCTGAACCTGGGCAAAACGACCCCCTACTTCAGAAAAGCCGGCGCTACTGGTCCCATAGAGGGCAACGTGGATGGCCTGGGGACGAACTTCAAAGCCAGGCGGAACGGTAGTGCGCATTTGCTGCGTCACGAAAGTCTTGATCGCCTGGGTGCCGTTGGTATCCAGGGCCAGATTGGTGAGATTGGGTTGGTTGCCGCTAAAGCTGGGCGGGTCGAAAGGCAATGAGAGAATCTCGGCGCTCACGTTGGAAGCGGTCTTGGCGGCAATCGTGGCCTTGGCGCTCTTGCGATTGAGTCGGTAAGAGGCCGGATAGATGGCTGCAAAGGCAACCAGAATAACCGTCAGGAAGCCGATGGCAAAAAGGATTTCCAAGAGGCTGAGAGCCTGAACCCGCTGCTTTTTCACGCCTACCTAATTTGGCTCCAGACGGGCCTGGTCCCTTCCTGATTGCCTGGGCCCCCGGGGATCTATCCTCGCTCGGGCCGAACCCAGTTCAAGTTGCGGCAGATCTGAGCGAACAGGTCCCCTGCTTCGTTACGCTGCCCCACAGGAAACAGGACCTCTACAACTTGAGCCTGCCCACCGCGAAAACTCCAGGCGGCCAGCATCTGCCAGGGCTTGCCAGCACGCAGGCCGGAGACCAGCACTCGAGTCGCCGCCCTCCCGCCCAGGTTGGCGGGACTGGTCTCTACTCGTGACCCTTTACCCAGCCGCTGACGCAGGAAGTTCTCCAACTGCTTCACGTGCGCGGGAGTGAAGCGGTCCAGATTTCCAAACTCGACTCGATAAAAAGACAAAGTCACCGGGCTATTCTTACGCGAGAGACGGACTCGAGCCGGACCCGCCTCATCGATCGTGTAGGCGTCGGGCACAGCGGCCTCCAGGCCCAGAAGCGGAAAGGCCAGCTTGCGGGCTTGGGCCGCGCCGGCCAGGCCCAGCCAGAAGAGCAGGACGGCTATGGCTACATGGTGCCGAATAGACGGTCTCCAGCATCTCCCAGCCCGGGCAAAATATAACCACGTTCGTTCAACGACTGATCGATCGAGGCGGTATAGATGTCAACTTCAGGGTCAGATTTCTGAAGCACCTCGATCCCCCTGGGTGAACAGAGCAGACAGAGAAACTTGATGTTCTTGCTTCGAGCCCCGCGTTTCTTAAGAAACTCAACCGCAGCCGCGGCCGAACCGCCGGTGGCAAGCATCGGGTCGAGTAGGAAGAGGTCTCGTTCGGACAGGTCTTCCGGTAATTTGCAATAGTATTCAACCGGCTGCAGGGTGCTCTCATCCCGATAGAGTCCGATATGCCCGACCTTGGCATTGGGAACCAGGCGCAGGATGCCGCCCACCATTCCCAGACCGGCACGCAGAATCGGAATGACTCCCAGCTTTTTGCCGGCAATCGTCTTACCGTCGCACGGCCCCAGTGGTCCCTGAACCTGGATATCTTCCAGGGCGATGGTGCGTGTCACCTCATAGGCCATCAACATGGCGATTTCTTCCAGCAGCTCGCGGAAGTCCTTAGGCCCGGTCGTGCGGTCGCGCATTAAGGTGAGCTTGTGCTGTATCAGCGGATGATCGATGACGGTTACGCTCATTTGAACCTACCTCCTGAATTGGCGCTGCCCTTCTGGGCGGGAGGGGTCGGCGCCTCCAAAGAGGAACGAAAGGCCATACCTTTCCCACTTCCTAGGAGGCATCCAATGCGTACGCTGATTCAAAATGCTGAAATCGTTACCGCCAGTGACCAGTTTCGCGGCGACCTGCTGTTCCAAGACGACAAGATTCTAAGCGTCGGCTCCAATCTGGGCGATGTCTCACGCGACGTAACCATCGACGCCAAAGGAAAGTATTTGCTGCCAGGCGGCCTGGACGTACACTGCCATCTGGAAATGCCTTTCATGGGCTCGGTCAGCAAAGACGACTTCACCAGCGGCGGCAAGTGTGCGGTCGCAGGCGGAACCACCACCGTGGTGGACTTCTGCATTCCCACCAAAGGTGGAACCCTGGCCCAGGCTCTGGAAATCTGGGACGCCAAGTCCAAACCCAAGGCAATGTGCGATTACTCCTACCACATGTGCATCGTGGACTGGAACGAAGGCATCCGCAAGGAGCTGGATATGGCCTTTGAGCGAGGCATCACCAGCTTTAAAGTCTTCACCGCCTACAAAGGCGCCCTGATGATCTCGGACGAGGAAATCTTTGACCTGATGCTTGAAGTGCGCAAACGCGGCGGACTGGTGACCGCTCACGCCGTCAATGGCGATGTGCTGAATATTCTGGCCGCTCGTTTCGCAGCCGAGGGCAAGCTGAGCCCTCACTACCACCCGCTCTGTCAGCCACCAGTGGCTGAGGGCGAGGCCACCGGCCGCGTGTTGGAACTGGGCAAAATGGCCGACCAACCTGCCTACATTGTGCATATGACCTGCAAAGAGGCCGTCATTGAACTGGCTCGTGCTCGCAAGCGCGGCTGGGAATCCTACGGCGAGGTGTGCGCCCAACATTTGATGCTGGACGCTGACCTGTACGACTTGCCCGACTTCGAAGGCGCCAAGTATGTCATGTCGCCGCCTCTGCGCAAAGCTCACGACCGCGAAGCCCTCTGGGGTGCTTTGGCCAACGGGATCATTCAGGTGGTCGGCACGGACCACTGCACCTTCGACTTCAAGGGCCAAAAGGACATGGGCAAGGACGACTTCCGCAAGATTCCCAACGGCCTGAACGGGCTGCAGGAGCGGATGCCGGTGGTCTGGACCTACGGCGTCAACCAGAAACGGATCTCTCTGCAGCGCTTGGTGGAAACCTGCTGCACCAACCCGGCCAAGATGTTCGGCCTCTATCCTCGCAAGGGTAGTTTGTTACCCGGCAGCGACGCCGATCTGGTTCTCTGGGATGCCAACCAGGGCTACACGATCTCGGCCAGGACTCATCAGTCGGCCTGTGACACGAACGTCTATGAAGGCACCAAGGTGGACGTTACTGCGCACACCGTCTGGATTCGCGGCACCAAGGTTTACGAAGGCGGTCAGTTCTTCGTGGAGCCCGGCTTCGGCCAGTACCAGAAACGCCCGGCCGGCCGTCCGATGAAAGTGGACTATTCTAGCATGGGTCAAACCGTCGGCGTCTGACGCACGACTGGATGAACGCAGGGGGTTGACTTTCGTTTTTGACGTTAATATCATTAACACTGTAAATGAGAGTCGCCTCCAGATATGCTCTACCGCTTTAAGGCCCGCTTCCAGAAGCTGGCCCAGGGTTTTGCCCAGGGGGGCATGAGCGCCAACCAGGCGAGTCTGGCTGGCGCGATTTGTGTCGCACTCAGCCTGCTCTGTCTGGGCCTGGGGCGGAAAGCTTCCTGGCTGCTCTGGATTCACCCGGTGATTCTGCTGGCCCGGTTCATCTTCAACGCACTGGACGGCCTGCTGGCCCGCCAGCAAAACACCGCTTCGGCCGCCGGCGAGATCTTCAATGAACTTTCTGACGTTGGCGGCGATACGCTCACCTTCCTGGCCTTCTACTTTCTCTTTCCCCAAAATCAACTGCTGGTCGTGGGGCTGCTGATCAGCATCTGGTTCTGCGAGTTTGTGGCCGTGCTGGGCAAGAGCCTTCCCGGCGGGCTGCGTCGTCAGGAATCAGTGGGCGGAGGCAAGCCTGAAAGGGCGGTCTGGCTCGGGCTCTTTTCGCTGGCCTGGGCAGCCTGGCCTGAGACGAGCGAGCGCGCCGTTCCTCTTTTCCTGGCACTTCTGACCTTGCTGGTTCTACTGTCGGGACTGCGCCGCATCCAGGCAGCGCTCCATGCGGCCAGAGGCCAGCACTACACTTCTCAGACCCAATATGGCCAGTAACTTAACCAACAGGCTCGTCCTGCCGCTCATCATCCTGCCTCTTTACTGGAAGCTCCAAAGCCAACCTGAATTCTTCGCCCTTTTTACCATCTGTATCGGCATTCTGGCTTTCTTTTCTGGGCTCATCGCCTGGATGTCACGCCAGGGAAAGAAATCAGCACCAGAATTGATGGCCAGAACCGTCACTTTCTGGTGGATGGTCGCACTTTTCCTGATCAGCCTGACCACTCCGCCGGTTGTGACGGTTTTCTTTCTCGGGATGTTCTCGGCGCTGGCTCTCCACGAGTATCTTTCCTTCTCAGACCAGCGTTTCTCTCTTCCCATCCGGATTTTTGCGCTTCTCCAGGTGCCCATCAATCTGGCCCTCCACTACTTGGGGCAAAGCGCACTCAGCCCGGTTTACTTCTTCCTGTTGGCCGGGTTGGCGGTGCCCACGATCCTGGTGCTGGAGAACCGGCCCGACTCGGCTCTGATGCGCTATGGTTATCTGGTCTCGGGTCTGGCCTTCTTCGTCTTCTCGCTCGGGTATGCCGCAGCTCTCGCTCGCCAGGCCATTATGATCTTGCTGGTCTGTTTCTTCTTAACCGAGATTCGCGACCTCAGCTCCTACTGGCTGGGCAAAGGTCTGGCACGGCTTGAACAGGGCCGCCCCTGGCTGAGCCGGCTCAATCCCAAAATTGCACCTCTGGTCAGCCCCAATAAAACCTGGGGCGTGGGGGTGCTCTCGGTACTCCTGCTGGTGGCGCTGGCGCTGGCCTTGAAACCTTTGCTTCCGGGAAAGAATACGGCCAGCTTGCTTGCCTGGGCCGCCCTGATCGGGTTCCTCGGCCTGATTGGAGACCTGGTCTTTTCGATGTTCAAGCGCCAGTTCGGACTCAAGGACTCCGGTCAATCAATGCCTGGTTCTACGGGTCTGATCGACCGAATTGACGCTCTCGTCTTGACCATTCCCGCGACCTACTTCTTCTTCCAAACCGTTCCAAACTGAAAGGCGGCCCCCCATGGACATTGGACTCTACCAGGCCAAACATCCCTTCAGGAAACTGATCGGGTGGTTGGTGCCCCTGTGCAAGACGCTCAATCCGAATTGGATCAGTCTGGCCCTATTGCCGGTAGGAGGCCTGATGGCCTGGTGCTGCTGGCAAGCCGTGCAGAACGGCCAGAGCCTGTTCTTACTCTACGCCATCTTCCTGGGATTTCTACGCATGGTGCTGGCCACACTGGACGGAATGGTGGCCACCACCTATTCCAAGTCCACCTGCGTGGGTGACATCCTCAATCGAATCACACCCGAAGTTTGCGACCTGATGCTCTATCCGGTTCTGGTGCTGGCCGCCAAGCCTCCCGAATTTCTAGGTCTGGCGGTCTTAAGTATGAGCTGGGCCATCGGCTTCGCAGGTTCAGTTGGAGCCCCCAGTGGCGTCCCGGTTCAAAGCGTTGGGCCCTGCGGCCAGACCGACCGCCTGGCCGCCACCATGATCACTTGTGGTCTGCAGTTTCTGTTCCCTGCCGTACCGCTTTTCAAATTTCTGCTCTATTGGATCCTCATAGGGGGCCTGCTCACCGTCATGCTGCGAGTCAAGAGAACACTTAAGATCGCCAGAGAAACCGACCGCGGTGTTTGAAATCTATCGCCAGGGACTGGCGGTTCTCGAACAAAAAGAGCTTTTCCTCAACTACGCGGCCACAGCCCCCCTCAGCCGGTCAGTCATCGAGCAAATCAAAGCCGAAACCGAAGCCATGGCCTCCCCGCTGGGCCAGCGCTTTTATGTCGCCCTCAATCAACTGGAGCAGGCCCGCCGATTGGTGGCCGAGTTACTCAACGTCAAGGCCAGCGAACTGGCTTTCACGACCAACACCTCCACAGCCATCAGCCTGGTCGCGCTGGGCCTGGAGTGGAAATCCGGGGACCGGGTCCTGGTGGCCTCAAACGAATTTCCTTCCAACTACTACCCCTGGCTGCACCTGGAAAAGCGAGGAGTGATTTGCCAGAAATTCACTCCACGGCCAGGGCTGCCACTCCACCGGCAACTGGCCGAAATAGACCTAAAAGGCATCAAGCTGCTGGCCCTGAGCGCGGTCAGCTATGAGACGGGTCGCCTCTACGAGCTCCAGCAGGTGGTCCGCTTCTGTCGCGAGCAGGGCATCCTAACCTGCCTGGATTGCATTCAGGCCATTGGCGCGACCCCGTTTGACCTGCGGGAAATCGACGCCGACTTTGCGGTCAGCGGAGCCCAAAAATGGCTGATGGGACCTGTGGGCTGCGGCATTCTGTATGCGCAAAGCAAGCATCTGGAGGCACTGGATGTGCCTTTTCTGGGCTGGACCAGCGTCAAGTATCCCGAACTGTTTGACCTCGGGCCTTTGCAGTATCCACCCGAAATGACCCGCTTTGAGCCCGGGCTACCCAATTACCTGTCGGTCGTCGGGTTGGCCGCTTCTCTGCGCCAATTGCAAAGTCTGGATTGGGTGCAGATCCACGCCGCCATTCGGCGCAACACCCTCTACTTGCAGCAATCACTTCGAGAGCTTGGCTTTTCGCTGCTCACCTCCCCCGGCGACGGCTGCGCCGGCATCGTATCCTTCCGCGTGCCGGAGGACTTCGAGCGTCGTCAGGTCGAGCAACTCTACCACGACCACCACATTAAGATTACCGCCCGCAACGATTACGTTCGGGTCTCTCCTCACTTTTTCAACACGCCCGCTGAACTGGACCGCTTCCTCCAGGCCAGCCAACGCATCTTCCTGCGCTCTCCGGCTCACCAGGCGAAACTCAGGGTGAACCACCCCGAAAAATCCCGGCCGGCCACTCCCGGCCAGGTTCTCATCACGGGCGCCACCGGCAACCTGGGGTCCTGCCTGGCCCGCCGCCTGGCCGCCAAGGGCTACGCGCTCCACCTGCTGGGACGAGACGCGGAAAAACTTGAAGCGCTGCGCCAACAGCTGGCCGCCTGCCCGGTGGATCTGCGAATCGATCAGCTCGACTTTCTCGACCATCAGGCCACCGATGAGTTCCTGGCGCGCCTGGAGAGAGAGGGAAAGTCTCAATATCAGGCGCTTATTCAATGTGCCGGCAGAGAGGAGACCTCACTCTTTTCTGAACTCGAAAGCGAAGCAATCGCTCAATTGATGCGCGTCAACCTGGACGTACCGACGCGCCTGATGCACCTGTTTCTGCGTACCCTCCGCCACCCAGATCCCTTGGGGGTCCTGAACATCGTCTCTTCAACCGGGCGCTGTGGCACTCCACTTCTATCCGTCTACGCCGCCGCCCACGGGGCCATGTGGACCTTAGGAGAATCGCTTGCTCGCGAATGGAACGATCGCGGCGTTACCATAACCACCTATGTGGCCCCGGCCATGCATTCTCCCATGCAGAAACGCATGGGCCGCGTGAGCCTTCGCTTTTTCAAGATGTCTGGTAGCTTCGACTACGAAGTGGTCGACCGGGTAGCACGGGAGGCCCTGCGCGCTCTTTTCAAAAAACGTTCGCTGAAGATCTCCAAGCTCAGCAAAGCCAAGCTCTTTCTCAACCAACTGCTGCCTGGCGTCATCGACGAAAAAGTACGCAAGGTTTGGCGGCCTGACCATTAGTTCAGAAGCAGGTCAGGGCTCGTTCAGTGGGACCCGGTGGGTCTCCGCGCTGGGAGGCCCCTCTTCTGCCGGTTCCAGTTCTCGAAGACTCGGATCGACCAGAAACTGATCGTGAAACCAGGTGAACACAGCTTTAGTCATGGCGGCCAGAGGAATTCCCAGCAGCATCCCCCACACTCCGCCCAGAAACTCGCCTCCCGCCGCCGCAGCGAAGATCACAAACATGGGAGAAACGCCAATGGCGTCTCCCATCAACTTGGGAGTCAGTACGCGATCGATGGTAATACTGACGACTGCCACCACCAGGCCCACCATGAGGCCGGTGGTCACATCCGTCTCGGGCAGAAAACCCAAAAGAATGGCCGAGATGACGCTGGAAAGGATTCCAAAAAGCGGGATAGGGTAGGTCAACCCGGCCACCAAGGAGATCAGATAGGCATAGGGGCAGGCTCGTCCTGAAACCAATGTAAACACGGTCAGACCCGCCAGCGTACCTAGAGCATTGACTCCGCTCGCAATAATCGTAGCTCGCAGGTAGCCGCCGAAGATCTGATTCATCTTGGCCACCAGTTCGATCAGACTGTGTCGGTAACGCCGGGGAAACGAAGAGATCATGGACTTGTAGAGCGTCTCCCAACTGAACAGCAAATAAATACTGATCAGAAGCGAGGAGACAAAGACCGCCGCACCCGCGGCCAACTGTTTGAAGAATGTGGCCAGAAAGCCCAGGCCTTCGGTCAGCACTCCCCCCACAAAGGTGGTCAGATTGCCCACGCTGGCCGAAAGGCGCTCCAACAGCTGAGCCCGATAGCGCTCGGGCACCAAACGCGCCAGTCGCTCTTCCTGGGCGGCGATGGTTTCGGCAAGCTCCTGAGGATGAAGCAAGGTATTCTGCAGGGCCACCAGCCGATCGAACTGGCTGGTCACGACCGGGAAGGCCAGAGAGCCGACCACAAACAAGATGGTGAAAAGCAGAAAGTAGACGGTGCCGACCGCCAGGGCCCGCGGGCAACTGCGAATGGGGCCCACCCGCTTGCCTTCAAATAAACTGACCATGGGCTTGGTGAGATAGGCAATCAACCAGGCTAAACCAAAGATGGTCAAAGTGATCTGAATGCGGGTCAGGAACCAGACTCCCCCCGCCAGAACCGCCAGCCAGAGACCGGCCCGCACCATCTGAGGAACCTCAGGCCCGGTCAGCAAATTCGACTGCCTCACCGTGCCAGCTTCTGCGACCCGGCGCGAACACCTGTTCCTTTAGAAACCAACAGGTCGCCAAACCCGTTTAATGTCGACTCAACTTTGAAAACAACACACTGCAAACCAATTTATATCAACAGATACACATTTAACTCAAAGCGTTTAGTAGCAATCTCAGCCAAAATCAATCAGAGAGACTGGAAGGACCATTCAGTCGTTTCACCACAGGGGAGTCCGACCCTGGCTCACAAGTAGAAATTATTTCAATCTATGGGGCAAAAATTCCCGAACCAGACCAGCAAGTCGTTCAGGAAACCGGGGCTTTAATGAGCAGACCCAGCTCGAACTCTTCGGCGATGCTGCAGTAGACCTCGAGTAGATCAAGCAGCTCAGCGAAGACTTGATTAGCGGGCATCGACTCAAAATGCAGTTCAGTGCCAGACTCGCTGGAAGCTCCCCAGTTGGGATAGCGCCCGGAGAGCACGTCGAATCCAATCTGCTCGCCGCGACTGTCCTCACCAAAGACGCCCATGTCCTCCCGCCAAAGCCTGCGAAACACGTAAGGAATAGGGTCCTGACCCGCAGGCTTGACCAGAATCCCGTGACGACTCAGGTAGAGTGAATAGCCCTCATTCAGAAAAATCAAGCCGGGCGGGCCCTCCCCGTTCCAGGCATAAAACTGCATGGGGCCCTGAGGTGCGGCCTCGTCTTGAGGTTCAGACCCCTCCTCGTTCTGCTCGCGGGGCTCAAAGTAAGGACGACCATTTTCCTTGGGCACAGCGACAGGCCAGGTCAACTCTGCCAATTTCTCTCGTAAGCCGAACAAGTCAGCCAGCAGAGCGGCGATTTGGGTGGCCGGAGCTGGAGTGCCGTCGCGCGGGAACCGGGTCCAAAGCGAATCAGGAACCAGCTCGTTGAGAGCTCGGAAGAAAATATCCAGGTTGTCCACCTGACATTTGCAGCCCTCCACTTCGCCCATGATGTTGACCGGACAATCCGCGCAGTAATCGATGATGCGTGGGTCGCCCTCCAGGATCCAGAGCTGCCGTAAAAACTCCCATTCGAACTGGGGGCGGCCATCCATGTGGTAGTCGTAGATCGTCTCCTGAGCGTAGCGGCAAGGACGAAAAGTGTAGTTAAAAATCTCCAGAGCCAGTTCCCAGCGCTGCGTATGAGGAGTATCAAGCATTTCCAGGGGTTCGCAGCCAGCAGAAGGTGGCCCTCCCGCGCTCGACAAAGCCGCCCGGTATGCGCTGCTTTGCAATCAGCGACCTGCACCTGTCCTTCACCAGCAACAAGCCGATGGATCGCTTCGGCGATCATTGGTCTCGCCATTGGGAAAAAATCGAGCGTTCCTGGCGCGAGCGCATCACCGAAGAGGATCTGATCCTCTTACCGGGCGACCACAGCTGGGCTCTAAAACTGGAACACGCCGGCCCTGACTTGGAATTCATCCAAAATTTGCCGGGACACAAAGTTCTGGTGCGGGGCAACCACGACTACTGGTGGCAGAGCTTGGGAAAGGTGCGTAAACGCTTCCCGGGCCTACACTTTCTTCAGAACGACGCGCTGCGCATCGGACCGGCCGCTCTCTGCGGCACCCGGGGCTGGGACCTGCCCGGCGGCGGCGGCTTCGAAGATGCCGAAGACGAGAAAATTTACCGCCGCGAGCTGGAGCGACTGAAATTGGCCCTGGAAGCACTGGACAAGGCGGCCTCGGTGCGGATATGCCTGCTGCACTATCCTCCCCTCTTCCCTTACCGGCGCGAGAGCGAATTTACTCAGCTTCTGGAAGCCTATAAGATCGATATCTGCGTCTACGGCCACCTGCATCGGGCTGGCGGCCATAAGCCGTTTCAGGGAATGCAGAACGGAGTCAACTACTACCTGGTCTCCTGCGACATGATCGACTTTGAACCGATCGAAATCCCCTGGCCATGCAACCGCGAAAACGCCTGATCAAAATCCAGCGCCATGACCAGAGCGGCGCGATGCAAAAAGACCAGCTCGTATTGGAAGAACCACTCCAGCTCACCCTGGCCTCGGGAAACCGTCGACTTCGCCTGGCCACCGTCCTACGCACTCCAGGCCACGATTACGAGCTGGTGCTGGGCTATCTGTTCGCTCTGGAGCTGATCCAGAGCGCCGCCGACATTCAAGAACTGGACTACTGCGCCACCCCTCAGGACTTCAACCACCTGACCGTCTTTTTTCGCGACCGAATTCCCGAAAAGGCCTGGCTGCTCCGCTCCCAGGAATGGGTACACGGGGGTTGCGGCGCCTGCGGTCAGGACTCTTTAGAGGTCAATCCTCCTCACCAGGTGGTGCCTGCACCCGCTTGGACGCTCGAGTGGTTATGCGCCCTGCCCGATCAACTACGGCGACAGCAGGAGCTTTTCGAAAAATGCGGCGGAACCCACGCCGCCGCCCTGGTCCGAACCGGTCAGGCGCCTGAACTGGTCTTTGAGGATGTCGGGCGCCACAATGCCGTGGACAAGGTGGTCGGCCGCCTCTTGATGGAGCGCCGCAGCGCTCAAGGCTGCTGGCTGCTCCTGTCCGGCCGGGCCGGTTTCGAACTGGTGCAGAAAGCGGTCCAGGCGGGCTTTTCCGGCGTGGCCAGCGTGGGCCCCCCCAGCAGCCTGGCCCTATCTTATGCACAAAAAGCCGGTCTCAGACTGGTCGGCTTCCTACGTGGTCAACGCTATAACCTCTACTGCTAGTGAGCCAGATCGGAGAACTCATTCACGTTGTGAAAGCGTGGATCAGCTCCAAAGTCCACCCATTCCACGGGCTGACTGGCCAGGGCTTTCAGAACCGAGCCTTGCGTCGGCAGGCTGAGACCGCGATGATAGTATCCACACAGCGGATGCTGTTGGGGACCGCACCTGGGCAAGCGCGCCAATCCTCTCTGAGGAGCGCCCAGCTGAGCCACAAATTCTGAATCGAGTAGCGGGTAGTCGAGGGCCAGCACAAAGTTCCAAGGGCTGGGACTGGCCCGCAGGCCGGCGCAAATGGCGCCCAGCGGGCCCTGGCCAGGCTCGGGCTCAACCAGCGCAGGCAACTCAATCTCCGGACAATGACCCAGCAACCGGACCTCATCACAAAAGCCGCCCAGCAGCTCGTAACCGTAAATCCACAACGGCCGGCCGCGAAAGAGGCGACTGGCTTTGAGGCCTCCCATGCGGGTGCCCGCCCCTCCCACCAGCAGCCAGCCGATCAAAGCTCGTTCGTGGGGGCCGGGGCCGGCGCGGGCGCAGGGGGTGGACTGCTGTTATCCGAGGGCGGCGGCGGCAAGGCCTCACCCGGTCCAGGAATGGCGTCGGGCTCCGAGGAGGGCACGGATTGGGGATCCGGCGGCGGGGCCGGATTATCCAGTCCATTGGGATCGGTGGCCGGTCCGGGAGGCGGCGGCAGGGTATCGGGAGGCAGACTCTCATCCGGTCCCGGGATCGCATCTGGAGCCGGACCTTCAATGGGTCGCGAGGTGCGAATGTTGGGAAGTAACGAGTCCCCGCTCCGCGAATGCATGGGACAGAACCCCAGGGGCACGCCCCCCGCCGGGAAAAAGGCCCGGTAAGTCCGATAACAACCCATGCAGGCCCGCTTCTTGGAGTCTCGGCACATCAGCACGCCCACCTTGCCCTTGTCCAGCATGCCAAAGGGAATCGAAGGCTGACCGGCCATGGCCGAGGACATGAAGGTCTGCCAAATGCGGGCCGGCAAGTTGCCACCGAACGAATTCACCATCTGCGAGTTGTTGTCGTTGCCCACCCAGACGGCGGTGGTGTACTGGGGAGTATAACCACAGAACCAGGCGTCGCGATAATCATCGGTGGTGCCAGTTTTGCCAGCCACGTGGTAGCCAGCCAGTCGAGCCATAGTGCCGGTGCCGTTTTCGACCACGTTAACCATCATTTCAATCATGGCCATGGCGCTGATCTCGCTCAGCACTTCTTCTTGCTTGGGGTAAGTATTGTCCTCAATGGGGTTGCCATCCGAATCAAAGATGGCCTTGATGCCGGTCACCTCGGTATGCAGGCCCAGGTTTGGGAAGACGGTGTAGGCGGTGGCCATCTCCAGAGGACTCAGGTCTACGGCGCCCAGCGCCATACTGGGATTGGGATACAGCTTCTCAGTAATGCCGCAGCGGTAGGCAAAGTCGATCACGCGGTCGGCACCCACCAGCATGAGCAATTTGACCGCCACCACATTACGCGAGTGCTGCAGGGCGGTGCGGATGCTGATTGCCCCCATAAAGGCGTGATCGGAGTTCTTGGGTTCCCATTCCTCGGTGGCGCTGACCTGAATTTTGTAAGGCGAGTCGTTGATGATGGAGTCAGGTGTGTAACCTGCCTCCAGGGCTGTGGCATAGACCAGCGGCTTGAAGGAGGAACCGGGATGGCGCTTGGCCTGCCAGGCCCGGTTGAACTGGCTCTTTTGCGACCAGCCCAGGCCGCCGCACATCGCTCGCACATAGCCGGTCTTGTTTTCGATGCACACCAAGGAGGAACAGTCCGCCCGCAAGGAGGGACCATATTGAGCGATCATGCTCTTGACCGTCTGTTCAGCGGCTTTCTGCAGACGCAAATCGACGGTGGTATGAATGCGCAGACCGCCGCGATAGAGCAGATCCTCATCGTAGCGCTCGTGTAACTGTCGGATCACCCAGGTGGTGAAATATGGCACTTCCAGAACCTGGAACTCCTGGGCCTTCTTGGTCATGAAGGTGGGATGACGGGCCTCGATCAGCGCCTTGCGATATTCCTTGTAAGAAAGGAACTTCTGGTCGTACATCCGGCCCAGAACCAGAATCTGGCGATGCATGGCCGCCCGCTCCGAGACCAAAGGGGAGAAGTTGCTGGGGGACTGGGGCAGACCGGCGATCAGAGCGGCCTCGGGCACGCTTAAGTCCTTGGCGTTCTTGCCATAGTAGGTTTTGGCGGCGGCCTGGACGCCATAGGCGCCCCCGCCGAAATAGATCTGGTTGAGGTAGAGCTCTAAAATCTCTTCCTTGGTAAACTTCTTTTCGATCTGAGAAGCCAGCAAGATCTCCTTGATTTTGCGTTCCAGAGTCTGGTCGAAGCTCAAGAAGAGGTTACGGGCGAGCTGCATGGTGATGGTCGAGGCGCCTTGTTTCTCGCCTTTGTGCATCACATCGAAAAGGGCGGCGCGCAAGACGCCCACCGGATCCACCCCGTGGTGTTGATAAAAACGGCTGTCCTCAACGGCCAGGATGGCTTTAACCAGATAGGGGGACATCTGGTCATAGGGAGTCCAGGTGCGATTTTCTTTGAACAGAGTCGCGATCAGCTTACCGTCAGCCGAATAGATTCGCGTGGTTTCAGAGGGCTCGAAATAGCGGAGCTTGGAAACGTCGGGCAGGCCTTCGGCATAATGATTCAGGAGAGCCGTCAGCGAGGTAACGCCGGCGATGGAAAGCCCGAGGAGAAGAAGAAAGGTGACCTGGATGAGGCGGAAACATCCCCCGCGGAGACTAGCCAGCCTCACCCCTGGCCTCCCGCCAGCACGCGTCCAGAACTCCGTTCACGAATGGGGCGGATTTCTCGTCCCCGTATTCCTTGGCCAGGTCCACGGCTTCGCTGATCGCCGCTGAGAACTTCAGATCCTCAGCGCATTCGAGCATCTCGAACACAGCCAGGCGCATCAAGTTGCGCTCCACCCGACCGATGCGATCCCAGCTCCAGTTCTGCAGATGAGATTTGATCAGGTTATCCCAACGCTCGCGCCCTTCCCAGGCCCCGCGCACGCGCTTTTCCAGCCAGTCGCGCAAGTTAAGGTCAAGGTTCTCAGAATGGGCATAGTCAAGGGCGGTCTGCAGATCGACCTGGCCGACGTCCAGCATGAAGATCGCTTGGAAGGCCAACACCCGCTCGCGCCTGTGGGGCGATACCCGGCTTTTGGAGCGTGCGCTCAAGTCAGAGCCAACATTTCAGGCAGATACTCTTTCTCCACAAAGGTCGTGTGCACGTCTCCGGCCCGGAAGCGAGGATGTTGAATCAGACGACGCTGAAAGTCGATCGTGGTGTTGACCCCTTCGACTTTCATTTCCAGCAATAAACGGTTCATTCGAGCCAGAGCTTCCTCACGAGTTTGCCCGTAACTGATCACTTTGGCAAGTAGGGAGTCGTAGTAGGGCTGCACGCTGTAGCCGGAATAAAGGTGGCTATCAATGCGGATGCCGGGACCGCCGGGGAAGTGAACCTGATGAATCTTGCCAAACGACGGGCGGAAGCCGTCATCCGGATTCTCGGCGTTGATTCGGCACTCGATCGAGGCACCACGCATCACCACGTCTTCTTGCTGGAGAGCCAGCCGTGCGCCAGCGGCCACCTGGATCTGCATTTTGACCAGATCCAGACCGGTCACGAATTCGGTGACGGGGTGCTCCACTTGAATGCGCGTGTTCATCTCCAGGAAGTAGAAACTCTGGTCGCGCGGATCGAAAAGAAATTCCACCGTGCCCACGCCTGAATAGCCGCAGGACTTGGCCGCAGCCACGGCCATGGAACCCATCTCGGCTCGCTTCTCCGGGGAGATCACAGGCGAAGGGCATTCCTCCACCAGCTTCTGATTGCGCCGCTGCAAACTGCAGTCGCGCTCGCCCAGATGAATGCAGTTGCCGTGATTGTCCGCCAGCACCTGTATTTCGATATGGCGGGCCTGGGGCAAGAACTTCTCCAGGTAGATGCGGCCGTCTCCGAACGCCGCTTCGGCCTCCAGTTGGGCGGTGGTGAAAAGCTTCTCCAGCTCGGAGTCCTCCAGAGCGATGCGCATGCCTTTACCACCACCGCCGGCCGCCGCCTTGATCATAATGGGAAAGCCGAACTTCGCCGCAAACTCGTGGGCTTCAGCGAAGTCAGAAATTTCTGAGGTCCCTGGCAGAGTGGGAACTCCTGCCGCAATCACGGTGCGTCGGGCCTCCGCCTTATCTCCCATCTGGCGCATGGCCTGGGCCGGGGGCCCGATAAAGGTCAGGCCGTGGCTCTGACAGATCTCCACAAACTCGGGGTTCTCGGCCAGAAACCCGTAGCCCGGGTGAATCGCGTCGGCACGAGCCACCAGAGCTGCCGAAATCAGGTTGTGAATATTCAGATAGGACTGACCGGCCGGACCTGGGCCGATACAGAAGCTTTCATCAGCTTCTGAAACGTGCAGACTGTCGCGGTCCACGTCGGAATGCACGGCAACGGTGCGAATTTCCAGTTCGCGGCAGGCTCTCAGAACGCGCAGGGCGATCTCGCCCCGATTGGCTACCAAAACTTTCTTGAACACATTAACCCCTTTACTGGATGACCAGGAGCACCTGGCCGAACTCGACCGGCTCCGAATCATCCACCAGAACTTCAGCCACGGTGCCGGCGCGGGGCGCCACCACTTCGTAGCGAATCCCCATGCACTCCACCCAACCCAGCACCTGGTTGGTCTCGGTGGTGTCCTGGGCTTTCACCATGGGCTTGCCCGTTTTGGGATGACTGCTGCGAAAGACGCCCACGTAGTTGCTGTTGACAGGTGTTCCGAAATCCTCAGGGCCGGAGGCGCCGGAGCGAGCTGCCTCCTGACGCGCCGGGGCAGGGGCTGGGGTGGCTTCTCCGTCGTCGCGACGTCGCAAGCGAAGGCTCTGAGCACCGTTCTCCAGACGCAGTTCACTCATCTTACTTTCGCTCACCAATTGAGCCAGGGCTTCAGCCCACTTGATAACTTGTTTCGTGCTTTGGCTACTCGTAGTCTTTGCCATCATGCCTCCCATCTACCCGACAAAACTCGGGGCAAACCAGACAAATCCGGGGTTATCTGCGTGTGCACATAACCCTGCTCCTGCAGAAAAGCTTCCATGCCCTCGATCTGAAAAGGGGCCATCTCCAGGATCAGCCAGCCGCCTCCATTGAGTCGCTGGCGGGCCTCCAGAACCAGTCGCTTGAGCACTTCTTGACCGTCGCGCCCCCCGAACAGAGCCAGGTTTGGCTCATAACGAACCACCCCTTCCTCAGGCCGCGGGCCAGAGTCGGTGGCCACGTAAGGTGGGTTGCTCACGATAAAATCGTAAGGTTGAGCCTTGGGCGGCAAAGCCTGCAGAAGGTCGCCTTCAAAAAGCTTGATACGCCGCTCCAGATTGTGCATGCGCAAATTCTCGGCGGCCACCTCCAGTGCCTTGGGGCAAATATCCGAGGCCCGCACCTGGGCTTCGGCCACCTCCAGCGCCAGGGTCACAGCCAGACATCCGCTGCCCGTGCAGCAGTCAAAGATACGCGGCCGAGCCAGGCCTGAGCGCTCCACGCAGCGCAAGGTCTCCTCCACCACCATCTCGGTCTCCGGCCTCGGAATCAAAACGTCCGGGGTAACCACAAAGCGCCGGCCATAGAACTCTTTCCAACCGATCAGGTAGGCCACCGGTGCCCCCTGACAGCGCTTTTCCAGCAAATCCTGAAACTGCTGCAGCTGAGAACCAGAAAGATGCTCAAAAGCGCGGGTAAACAGTTGGGTGCGGGTCTGCCCGGTCACGTAAGCCAGCAGCAGCTCGGCGTCCAGTCGAGGCGAACGAGGCCGCCGAGCGGCTAAGAACTCGGTGGCCTCATCCAGAACGCGAGCGATGGTTTGGCTCACGAATTGGCTTCCTGCAGCAGAGCCTCTTGCTCGGCCGTTTGCAGCGCGCCCACGATCTCGTCCAGATCGCCTTCCACGATGGCTGGCAGGTTCATGATCGAGAGGCCGATGCGGTGATCGGTGACCCGGCTTTGAGGATAGTTATAAGTGCGAATCTTTTCCGAACGGTCGCCGGTGCCCACCTGGCCGCGCCGGGTTTCGGTCATCTCGTTGACGATCCGTTCGCGCTCCACCTCGAGCAGCTTGGCACGCAAAATGCGCATGGCTCGCTCGCGATTCTGAATCTGCGAGCGCTCATCCTGACAGGCAACCACCGTGCCGGTGGGCAGGTGGGTGATGCGCACGGCTGACTCGGTCTTGTTGACGTGCTGACCACCGGCACCCTGGGCACGATAGGTATCGATCTTGAGGTCCTTGGGGTCGATCGGAACCTCGTCCACGGTATCCGCTTCCGGCAGAACCGCTACCGTCACCGTGGAGGTATGAATGCGGCCTTGAGCTTCAGTCTCGGGCACTCTCTGCACCCGATGAACTCCGCTCTCATACTTCATGTGCTGATACACTTCAAAGCCCTGGATCTCGAACACGACCTCCTTGAAGCCGCCCAGATCGGTGGCCTGAGCCTCCATGATCGAACAAGTCCACTCATGCTTTTCCGCGAATTTGCTGTACATGCGGAACAAGTCGCCGGCAAAAATGGCCGCCTCATCGCCGCCCGCGGCCGGTCGAATTTCCACGATCACGTTCTTACCGGCGTAGGGATCCTTGGGCAGCATCAACTTGCGGATGACGGGCTCGATGTCTTCAAGCTGCTGCTTAAGGTCGGCGAATTCTTCCTTGAACATCGCCTGCATATCCGGATCCTGAGTCTTGTCCAGCTCAGACCGCACCTCATCGTGCTGCTCACACAACTCGACATATTTACGACACTGATTGGCCATGGCTTCCATGCCGGCCCGTTGCTGGGCGGCCGCCTTGTAGCGGTTGGCGTCGGCCAACAGGTCAGGGTCGCATAGCTTCTCGGTTAACTCATCAAACTGGGCTACGATCTCTCGCAGCCGTCCTAAATCTAACACGTTGCCTCCCTCAGAATCTGAACGAAAGAAGCCCGACGGTCACACCGCCGAGCTTCCTGCAATCCCAGACTGAGTTTGCTAATTCTTGTTGTAGCGCTGGCGGAATTTCTCCACCTGGCCCGTGCGGGCGAGTGCGCGTACCTTACCCGTGTAGAACGGATGGCAGGCGCTGCAGACTTCGACCTTCAGCTCACCGGCGGTGCTGTAGGTTTCGAACTTGTTGCCGCAGGTGTTGCAGATCACGTTGACGGCGTTGTAGTAGGGGTGAATTCCTTCTTTCATGACTCTCTCCTCAATGGCTGGCCTGTCATCCCGGCCATCTAAGGCGCATGGTACGGACAGCGGGCGCCAGTCTACCATGGGCCGCCCCAGGAATCAAGCGGTGCAGGATTCCCCTGTAAGGAACAGAAGGGCTGCCGGCTTTTTGAAGGGGTGAGACTATGGGAGAATTATTTGCGGTCAAGTCGGTGGACCAGCTCCGTTCCGACGCCGAACACGGCCACGGGCTGAAACGAGCGCTGGGCGCTTTTGACCTGGTCATGCTGGGCATTGGCGCCATTATCGGCACCGGCATCTTCGTGCTGACCGGTCAGGCGGCGGCCGCCAACGCGGGCCCGGCCGTCTGCCTCTCCTTTATCGCGGCAGGCGTAGCCTCGGCCTTCGCGGGACTGTGCTATGCCGAGATGGCCTCGATGATTCCAGTGGCGGGCAGCGCTTACACCTACGCCTACGCGACGATGGGCGAACTGGTGGCCTGGATTATTGGCTGGGACTTGATTCTCGAATATCTGGTCGGCGCCTCGGCCGTCAGCGTGGGTTGGTCCGGCTACACCGTTGAGTTCCTGAAGAGCATGGGCATCAACATACCGAAAACCCTCACCTCCGCCCCTTACCTGTGGGATGAGGCCACTCAGCACTTCTACCGGTCTCCCGATCTGGCCATCATCAACCTCCCGGCAGTGATCATTACGCTGCTGGTGACGGCCATTCTGGTGGTGGGGGTGAAAGAATCCGCTCGCTTCAACTCCGTCATCGTGGTGGTCAAAGTGATTGTGGTGCTGGCCTTCATCGTGGCCGCCTATCCCTTCGTCAACCCGCAGAACTGGCACCCGTTTATTCCGCCCAATACGGGCACATTCGGACAGTTCGGCATATCCGGCATCTTCCGCGGGGCCGCCACTGTCTTCTTCGCCTACATCGGCTTCGACGCAGTCAGCACCGCCGCTCAGGAAACCAAAAATCCCCAGCGCGACCTGCCCATCGGCATCCTGGGCTCGCTGGTGGTTTGCACCGTGCTCTACATCCTGGTATCACTGATTCTCACGGGCGTCGTGCCCTACACCGAACTGGGTGTGCCGCACCCCATCGCGGTCGGTATTAAAGCCACCGGCATCCACTGGCTGGAATGGGCCGTGGAAATCGGCGCCATCGCCGGCCTCTCCTCAGTGATGGTGGTGATGCTGATGGGCCAACCACGCGTCTTCTTCTCGATGGCCCAGGACGGCCTCTTCCCCAAGTTCGCCGCCAAAGTGCATCCGAAGTTTGGAACTCCCTGGGTCACCACCATTACCACCGGCGTCATTTGCGCTATCTTCGGCGGCATCATGCCCATCGGCGTGCTGGCCGAGTTGTGCAGCATCGGCACTCTCTTCGCCTTCGTGCTGGTCTGCATCGGCGTGATGATCCTGCGCATCAAACGACCAGACATCCAGCGCGGCTTCAAAGTTCCTTTCGGAACCTACCTCATCCCGATACTGGGCGCCCTCTGCTCGGGCGGTCTCATGGGCTTCGCCACCCCGGCCTCACTGGCCCGACTCTTTGTATGGATGATCATCGGCCTGGTCCTTTATTTCTTCTACGGAGCCAAGCACTCGGTTCTGCAGAAAGACATTCTGGATGGCCTGTACGACGCTAAGGGCAACGCTCTAAAAGCCCCGACGCACAACCAGGACACCGAAGTGGGCTTCAGTCCCATCGAATAAACAAGGAAGGCCCTGGCTCCGGACGAAGACTTTCTAATGGAAGAAGTCGTCATTCGTCCGGTCAGTGAACACGATGCCGAAGGCATCGCCCGACTGGATCAACTGCTCACAAAAGTCTGGCGCGCCGAACACTGGGAAGAGCGCATCGCGTTCGCCATGCGACGCGATCCGGAAGGCTCCCTTGTGGCCGATCGCAACGGACGGATTGTGGCCTATCTGTTTTCCGATGTGCGAGGTCAGGAGTACGGCTTCGCCGAGAAGACCGGCTGGCTGGAGGCCCTGGGGGTTGACCCCGACCTGCAAAAGGGCTCCCTCGGGCGCAGACTGATCGACCAGATGATGGAGCGCTTCCGCGCCACCGGGGTCAGCACAGTTCGCACCCTGGTTTCAGACCAGCATTCATCCATGGGCTCGTTCCTGGAGAAGGTGGGATTTCAGGTGGAGCCCATTCGCGTATTGAGCCGGAGCACAGTTTAGGAGAGCATATGTCCGCACACAGCGATACTTTACCCAAGAAATACCACGATGCCGTGCTGCGCTGGCAGCAGCAGTTCCTGCCCGACCTGGACTTCCTGCAGCAGAACTGGGACAAGCACTTCCCCAAGGATCCGTGTTTCAAGCTCTGTGCCTACCGAGAGCAGGGCATCTGCGGCCACATTGAAGTCGGCGACGAAGCCGGCAAACCCAAGTACCAAAAGGCCTGCGAGATGTCCCCCGAGCAGGCCAACCACCTGCTCAAAGCCGTCAAAGCTCAGGCCAGCACCGAATTCGGAAGCATCCAGCAGCATCGTCTGACCCTGACCCGGGCCCAGAGCGAGCAAGATCAGTTCTGGGTCTTGCGCATGATGGCCGAGGAGTTGCGCCATGGCTACCAGATGCTCTACCTGCTACTGCAGGACGACTGGAAGAGCGTGGTCGGCCAGAGTGGCGAAGAAATGGTGGAAGAGATCCTCTCCATGAAGCCCGGCAGTCATGTGTTGGGCGCCTTCAATATCGATTTTGACAGTTTCGTGGACAACATCGTCTTCTGTGCCCTGATCGACCGAGTGGGCAAATACCAGTTGACCATGCAGAAGGTCAGCGCCTATCAACCCATGGCCGAATCCATGCCGCCCATGCTACGCGAGGAAGCCTTCCACCTTGCAGCCGGGGTGATCCCGCTGAGGCGCTGGATGCAGGAGGCCGCTCGTGGAGACATCTACGCCACCCCCAAAGCCATCCAACGCACTCTGAATAAGTGGTTACCGCGCGGACTGGAAATGTTTGGGGACGAGCGCGGCGGAGCCAGCAACATCAAGATGGGCTTCAAAGACCAGACCAACCAGGCCTCGCTGGACCAATACTATGTCGAAGTGACCAAGATGATTCGCGACCTCAATCTGCGCTATCTGCGCGAGCGCCTGCCCAATCTGGATTCAGAGCGCCTGGATAGGGTCTTGTCGGATCTCGAGGGTGGCTCACGCAGTCAGGACATCGAACCCGACGAAATCTTGCGCCAGCCGGCCAAGGGGTACTTCCGGCGCCGCGGAGTGCATGCCTATGAGATGATTGGGACCGACGGACGCGTCTACAAAGATGTGCTAGAATACATAGGCCACTTGCGGCACAGTCTACCAGAGTCATATTTAGCCAGCAACGACTTTCGACACTACCTGGAACTGCTCAAGAAGGTGGTCCAGGGAACCATCACCAGAGACGAAGCGCAGAAAAGCTCTCCTCAGCTCTCACGCGTCGGGGGTAGCTGTCCCTGCTCTAAATCCGTCCGCTGGATTTTGCCGGAAACGGCTTAGGAGGACACACTCATGCAAATCAACCTGGCCGAGGCGCTCAATCCGAACGCCAACGACCCGGAAGGCCTCAAGAAAGCTGCCATCTTTCTGGTCCTTTGCATTCTCTGCACCTTCCTGGGGGGTCTGATTCTGCCGGCCATCTTCGTGTTGCTCTTCATGCCCGGCTATACCCTGGCCGCCATGCGCAATCGCGCCACCGGCGACGAAAACGGCCGCCTGCCAGACCCGGTCAATCCCGGACATTGCTGGCACGGCCTGATGGCAGTGCTGGTCGCCATCGTCTACTCCATTCCGGCCATGGGCGTGGGCTTCATGGCCCTGATGAGCGCGGCCGGAGCCGCGACCGGACTGGTCAACCGCTCGGCCGCCACCGGCCTGGCGGGAATGGCCGGCTTTGGCGTGCTGGGAATGGCAGCGCTGATTCTTCTGTTCGTGATCACCTGCTTCATTCCAATGCTCGGGCTGCAGTACTGCAAAAACAATCAGATTGGAGACACTCTGAAAATTGGCGAAGTCTTCAGCGGAATGTTGAGCAGCCCGCTCGACTACGCCCTGGTCGTGATCGCCTTCATCGGCATCAACTTTGCTTTCGGATTCATCCCGGTGGCCGGCTCGATTGTGGCCGCGCCCTTGAGTTGTTTGGTGATGGCCAACCTGGCCGGTCAATACGGCGAAAAGGTCCTCAACATGCACGAGAACTGCATGGCCCGCGAAGTGGGAACGGGCATCAACAAGTTCGAGTAGTCAAAGCCCTTCGAGCAAAAAAAGGCGGCCGGGTGGCCGCCTTTTTTGCATCCCCCACATCGCTGTGGCTATAGGAAGGGCATCCGGAAGAACAGATAGGACCCGACCACCACGAAGAAGATGAAATAACACAAGCCAGCGAGGTACGGACCTACGGGCATGTAATCGCTATATTCGTTAGTTTGGCTGCTCATAATCAGGCCGTTCTGAGCCTGGGGCGAGATTCCTTCTCACCGGATCTCGTATTCCACCAACCCCCAATAACGAGCTTCCTGAGGAAACTTGGCGCAGACTTGCAGAGGCACAGCGCGCTGAGGACAGGTTACCATTCCCTCGAAGTAGCTACCGCGTGAGACAAGCTTTGCACACAGTTCCTTGCCGGCAAAGAGCGCGACCTCCTCAGCCCCGGGGACGCGCAGACGGAATTGTTGGCGAGCGCCCGCCCGGAGCTGTCCGTCCAGAGGAGTGAGCAGCTCGGCTCCTGCCCGCTCAAAGCTTCCAAAGGTTCTTGGAAAGGGTCGAGAGGCAGCCTGGCGGGCTTGCACGTCGATCTCAAGCAGTCCTCGATAGGTCTGGGGCGACTCCAGATTCCCCTCCCAGGCGGCCTCGCGTTGACGACCAAAAATCAGGAGGCGGTATTTGCCGGGCTGAGGACAGCGAACCTTGACCTGCAATGAACCGCGGGGACTCTGAGAAAAAGTCCAGTTCTCCAACTTACGTCCGCTGCTATCGCGCAATTCCGAGATCCCAACCACATCCGATGGGGCCCGAAAGGAGAGAACGCTATCGGGGGCCAGCACGGCCGGCTCGCGCAGGTCATCCGGTGGCATCATCCCATAGCGAAAAAAGAGCGCGGAAAACTGCGGGGTGGCTTCAAAACGCTGGCTACTCCAGGGGCTGGAAAGCATCTGCCAGTGAGACTCTTTGGGTAAATGGGTGAACACGAACTGCTCAGGCGGAGTGAGATACCAGAAGTCATCGAAAGCCTTCTTAAATCGAGCTTCCGAGTCCACACTGCCGGCAGCCCAGGTCACGTCCAGCAAACGCCAGCGGCCGCGCAGATAGACCGCATTCCAACCGTGGCCGGCCATATTGTCAGGGAGCTTGAAGGGCAGGCTGTCGTTGAAAGCAGACTTGCCTGAGATGAACTCGGCTCTCAATCCCGCCTTCTGGGCCAATGCTTGAAACAGTCGAGCGTAGCCCTCGCAAACGGCTTTGCGGTTCTGCAGCACATCTTCGGGTTGCTGGCCGCCCAGACGATTGCTGCGGAGTCCATCCAGGTCATAGACCACCCGATCAGCGATCCAGCGAAAGATACTACGAGCTTTCTCGTCGTCACTGTAACCCGAGGGACAGAGGTAGCGCGCCAACTCATCCAGCGACCTCTCTTTTTGAGCCGGTGCAGCCAGGGCCCGCTGGTCGATGCGCTCGAAATGGGCGGGCTCAGCCAAGGCCAGAGCCAGACCAAAGGCCAGGGCAGCCAGAAAAGCTCTAATTTTCAAAGCGCAAGGCCTGAATCGGATTGGCCCGGGCGGCCCGCATGGCGGGGTAGACTCCAGCCAGCAATCCCACACCCAAGGAGCAGGCCAGGGCCAGCGACACCGCCCATCCCGAAATGTGCACGGGCAGTCCCGTGCGCGTCATCACCAGAGCGGCCAGGGCTACGCCTGAGACCAGGCCGCTCAATCCTCCCATCAAACCCAAAACCATGGACTCTCCAAAGAACTGCAGAAAGATGTCGCGATGCCGTGCTCCCACCGCTTTGCGAATACCGATCTCACGCGTGCGCTCCATCACCGACACCAACATGATGTTGACGATGCCGATGCAACCCACCAGCAGCGAGACGGCCGCCACACCGGAAACGAAGGCGGTCAAGGTGCCGGTAATGGTGCCCAGAATCGAAATCATCTCCTCCTGAGTGTGAAAGTGAAAATCGTCTTTGCGCATGTGCCGACCTGAGAGAAACTCGATGATCCGCTCCTTGATCAGGGGCAAATCCTCCGTGCGCCGGGCCCAAACCAGCACTGCGTTGAGCTTGTCGGTGTCCAACAAGTCCTGAGCGGTCGTGATGGGCACGATCACCAGATCATCCAGATCGTCCCCCATCATTTCGCCCTTTTTTTCCATGACTCCCACCACTGTGAAGCGCCGACCAGAGATCCGGACAGTCTCCCCGATAGGATCAAAGCCGGAGAAAAGTTTGGCCTTGACCTTCTGTCCGATCACGCAGGTTTTACGATGTTGCTCCACGTCCAGGGTGGAAAGGAAGGCGCCCGACTCCACCCGATGATTGACCAGCTCAGTGTAGTTCTCGGTGAAACCTCGCACGGAAGTCTTGTATTCCTGGTTACCGGCCCGAATGTAAGCCGAGCCCACCACGATCGGAACCTGGTCTAAGACTTCCGGCACTCGCCGATTGATCTCGCGACTGTCTTCCAGACGCAGCTTGGACGGCTCGATGGGCGGATCCATTTTGCCGGGATGGATCACCATGCCGTTGCGTCCGAAGCCGATACCGCGCATCTGATCATCCACGAAGGTCTTGGCCGACTCGCCCAGCGAGACCAGAATGATCACCAGAGCCACTCCGATCACCACACCTAACATGGTCAGACCCGAGCGGACCTTATTGGCCGCCAGAGAATCAACCGCCGAAGCCAAAATATCACTGCCGGTCACGTCTCGCTCTCGATCCGACCATCTCGCAGGCGCAGGATTCGACTGGCTCGCTCGGCCATTTCGGGTGAGTGAGTCACCATCACCAGGGTGGTACCTTCGCGATGCATCTTTTCAAAGAGCTGCATGATCTCTTCGCCGGTGCGTGTATCCAGATTGCCGGTGGGTTCATCGGCCAGCACCAGACTGGGATCCATGGCCAGTGCCCGGGCAATGGCCACGCGCTGCGACTCGCCTCCGCTGAGCATGCTGGGAGTGTGGTCCAGGCGATGAGACATGCGCACTCGCTCCAGCCCCTCCAAGGCCCGCTGACGGCGTTCGGCCGGAGGAACACCGGCATACATCATGGGCAATTCCACATTGCGCACGGCGCTCATGCGCGGCAGCAGATGGTAGTGCTGAAAGACGAATCCGATCTTGCGATTGCGCAGCCGGGCCAATCCATCGTCATCCAGGCTGGAAACAGCCACGCCGTCGATCAAGAGCTCTCCACTGGAGGGACGATCCAGACAACCCAGGAGATTGAGCAAGGAGGACTTGCCACAGCCAGAGGGACCAAGCAAGGCGACGAAGTCGCCACGCCACACTCTTAAATCCATCTCGTGCACGGCCATGACCGGACCGGCGGGGGTGTCGTAATGCCTGGTCAGCTGGCGCAACTCCAGAACGGGAAGCTGAGTCATCGAATCAGCATTCCCTCAACGGCCCCGCCCGGGTTGGCAAGAATCCGATCCCCCCGCGCCAGACCTTTGGTAATCTCGATCTGAGAATTGTCCTTCTGGCCGATCTCCACCACCTGGCGCCGGGCCCGCCCTCCTTCGGCCTTGAAAACCACCCAGTCGCCCTCGCGATTAATGCAGGCACCCCGCGGAATGGTCAAGACGTCGTTGCGCTCGGCCAAGACCACCTGAGCAAAGACGGACATCCCGGGAAATAACATTCCCGCCGCCACGCCTGGCTTGAAGGCCACTCGCGCTCGAAAGACGCGGTCTTCGTCCTGAGTGGGACTGTTGCGCAGCTCTCGCTTGAGAAAGGCCTGGCTTTCGATGGCCTTAAGGGTGCCCGGAAAGACCTGGCCGGGATAGGCGTCACTGGTGATCTGGACCCCGGCTCCCAATCGGGCCTGAGCGCGGTCGCCCTCGTCCAGCAGCAACTCGACATAGATGCGGCCGGGATCGCTGATACGCAACACGACCTGGCCGGGGCTCACCAGCTCTCCGACCTCCACTTGCTCAAACTCCACCACGCCTGCAGCGGGGCTGCGCAACTGCAGTTGCTCCAGACGGGTGCGGGCCTGACGCACCTGAGCCCGCACTGCCTCCAGCCTTTCCCCGGCTTCGGCCGCAGCCGCCTGAGCCACCTCGGCCTGCCCCAGGCCAGCCGAACTGGCCTGCAGATTCGCTTCGGAGCGAGCTACCTCGGCTCGCGCCACCCGCCGATCCTGGCTGACCGGACCGGTTTCGACCTCCCGCCAGCGAGCTTCGGCTTCACGCAAGGCTGACTCAGCGTTGCGCTGGGCCGCCTGGAAGTTCTCCAGGTCGCTGCGCGAGGTCGCCCCCTGGTCAAACAAATACTGACGACGTTGGAGGTCGCGCCGGGTTTCCTGGATGCGCTGGCGAGCCCGATCATAGACGGCCTTCACGGCCAGGCGCTGTTCCGAGCGGGGCCCCGCCTCCAGCTTATTTTGTTGAGCTTGAGCCACCTGAACACCGGCACGGGCGACATCCAGCTCGGCCTGCACGCGTCGGCGGGTCAGGTCAGCCTGAACCAGGCTCTGCTGCAATCCTCGGGCCGCCGCCCTTTCCTGGGCCAGGAGCTGATCCAGGGTGGCCCGCTGTTCCGCACCATCCAGTTCGGCCAGAAGCTGCCCGGCGGCCACCTTCTCTCCGCGGGCCACGGCCAATCTCTTCAGGCGCCCCTGCACCTGCGAGGCCACGCTGACTTCCACCCAGGAGCGCACCACCCCGTCCTCGTCTAACACCTGGGCCAGACGACGCCTCTCCACGGTGAGCAAATCCACCGGTTTAGCGCGAGGCCACAACCACCAGGCCAGGGCCAATCCCAGGCAAAACAAGGCCAGCAATACCCAGTGGACCAATTTCACCGGTTTGGCTTCTGGTCACCGGGGAAGCCCCCTGCCAATAGCAAAGCCAGTGAAAATGGATCTGATCCAGTTGCGCCAAACCTACCCGCGGCCCCAGCCCTTGCTGGTCCTGGGCCAGCAGCTCCGCAAGCAGCACAGCTCGGAGCATGCCATCTGGCTTTTGCAGCAGCTGGAGATGTACTGGGATGCGTTACGCCTGGAAGCCTTTCGACAGCCCCTGCATTTGCATTTTGAGTCGCAAGCCTTGCAGATGGGCAGTCGCTGGCCGCTGGCCGAGCGACGAGCGCGGGAACTTTTCAAGAGGTTTCCTCAGGCTCGACTGCTCGAAATTGGCGCCGGCATCGGTGGAGACTCTCTGGAACTGGCCCGCACGCGAGAGTTTCGAGCAGTAGAACAGGAAGACGGGCGGCGCCTGTACCTGGAGCACAACCTCAGGGTCAGCGGTTTTGCGCGAGTGGAAGTCTGCGGCGGTGACGGTCTCAATCAACTCGAGGGGGTGCAGTTGATCTACGCGGATCCGGCCCGGCGTAATGCCAAAGGCCGCCAGTGGCACGATCTGAGCCCCGATCCGTTAGCCCTCTGGGGATTGGGCCTGCCGTGCTGCCTCAAACTCTCACCCGGTCTGGATGAAAGCGCTCTTCCGACTGGATGCGATCTGGACTACGTCAGTCATCAGGGAGTTTGCAAGGAGGCCGTGGCCTGGACTCCGGGTAGCGGAAAAGTGCGAGCCCATCTGCATCAGCCCAACGGGGACTGGCTGGTTGCCGAGCGCCGCCCGGCTCCGCCCTGTATTGACCTGTTGCCCGGTATGTGGGTGCACGAACCGGATCCGGCTGCTATTCGGGCCCAGGCCTGGCCCGTTGAGGGGGGCCGGATCGACGAATCACTGGCCTTGTTGGCCACCCCGCCGGGAGTGGTCAGTCCCTGGACTCAGGCTTTTGAGGTGCTGGAAATCGCCGACGCCGACCGCAAGAATCTGGTGCAACTGCAAAAGAAATATGATTTCCAGCCGCTTGAGATCAAAAAACGCGGCTTTGAGGTGGAACCCGAAGAACTCAGAAAAAAACTCCCGCGCGGCCGAACGGGCGGCGCGGGAGTTCTCTATCTCACTCGGGTGGCGGGTCGCCACCGGGCTCTCGTGTGCCGCAGGCCAGCACAGGCTTAACCATTGGGAGGTGCGTAGAACTCGCCCGAGGAGGCATTCTTCTGGCGGGTTTTGATCTTCTGGAAGCCCTGACGGACGTTGTTGGAGCCAATCGTCTGAGTGCCACCGGCAGAGGCGACCAGTTCCGTATGCGAGCCCTTGCCTTCTTTGGTCATCCATACCGAACCCTTGGGCGCCTGGTTGCCCGGCACTTTCTTCCAGCCGGCGCTCTTGAGCTTGCCGCGCAAACTGGAAACGCTGGCCGAACCGCCGCCTTTGGGCAGAGCTCCGGTGTGCTCCAAACAGGCTGAGACGAAAGCGGCGCAGTTATTGGTGTTGCCGCCGGGCGCGGTGAAGCCGGGCAGCTTGCCTTTAATCGATTTGGAATCCTGACCCTCAAATTGCTTGGCGATATCCACCGCGCGGGCCGCCGCCCCACCCCCGCCCCCGCCAGCCGCCGGACCGGTTTGATTGGCACCCGCTGCGGGCGCCGCCCCGGCCGGGCTGCCCAGAGAATTGGCGAAATTTGGAAGTGCCCCCAGGCTCTGCTGAGAGATGCCGGGCGAAGCTGAGAACTGATCCGCACCCATGCCTGACATGGGAGCGGAGGCTTGCTGCAACAGCGGCATCCCCATTTGCAAAAGCTGGGGCAGCATCTGGATTACCGGATTGATATTTCCCGTATGAATCATCGCCTGAGCCTCCTGTGTTGGTTACTTCCTCAGGATAGCAAGCCCGCTCCGCGCCCGCTGAAGACAGTTCCTAAACACAGGTTACGAATGTTAACAACTTGTAAACGATCGTGTCCAGAGTTTGCGGGCAAAACAAAAAGAGACGGCCCTGCCGTCTCTTTTTGTTTTTTGCTCGGAAGCGGGCCTTCAGGCTTTCACGAAGTCGATGAAGCCCTTTTCCACGTTGACCGACTTGAGCTCCACGTGAACCTTCTGGCCCACTTTGGCGCCGCCGCCCTGTCCTTGCAGACTGCCTTCGACCGGTGGATTGCTGATCTTGATCCAGACCTTATCGCCTTTCACACCCGAAACCACCGCGTCGAACTGCTCGCCAATGCGCTTCTCCAGCATAGTGGCGATGACCGACTTCTCGATCTGACGCTCCACTTTCTTGGTGACAGACTCTTTCTTGGTGATGTTCTCGGCAAACTGGTTCATCTCGCCGGGGCTGTACTGGCTGGCTTTACCCGAAAGCACCGAGTTCAGCTGACGAGCGGCGATGCGGTCGCCACCGCGTCGGATGCTGGCGGTACACTGAGTGTAATTCTCGATGCCCAATCCAAAGTGTCCCGGCGGCTTCTCATTGGGTCC
>JAFEBA010000139.1 GCA_018266105.1 bacterium
TCGGTTTCGATCATGCCGGGATTGATGGCATTGACGCGAATCTTGCGCGGGCCGAGTTCCTTGGCCAGCGAATGAGTGATCGCGTCCACGGCCGCCTTGGTGGCTGAGTAAACCGAAGCTGCTGGCGGAGTCAGGGTGCTTGCGGCTGAACTGATGTTAATGACGCTGGCACCTTCAGCCGGGAAATAATTGAGAGCTTCCTTCGTTGTAAGCAACAGTCCAAGCACGTTGAGGTTGAATTGGGCGTGGAAGAGTTCTTCAGTGACTTCCTCCAGGCTGGCGAATTGATAGATTCCCGCGTTATTGACCAGAATGTTGACCTCGCCGAAGATTTTGTGAGTTTCCTGAAAAAGGCGAGTGATATCGGCCTGTTTGGACACGTCCGCCTGCACTGCGATGGCTCGCCCGCCCTCCTTGGTAATTTGAGCCACGACTTTGTTGGCACCATCTTGACTGGAGGCGTAGTTGACCACGACGGCGGCACCCTCGCGGGCCAAGGCCAGGGCAATTCCTGCTCCAATTCCTTTCGATGCTCCGGTTACTACAGCCACCTGGTTCTTAAGCTTCATCTGGATTCTCCTTGGTTTGATGGCTCGAGGTTACGCCTTCTGGGAGGGGCTGGTCCAATACACAGATCGACAAGCCCATAAGGGAGATTTATGACCGTTTGTTGCCATGTCGTCGCATGGGTTGGCAGTGGCGTGGGGATTGGTTAGAATGGCCCAATGCAATTGCGGCCGGTTTCCCCCAAAGTCGTGTCTACGTCGGTCAAGCCGGCAAGCTCGGGTCCAGTCCCGGGTTCTAAGGATCAGTTCCAGCTTTCACCCGATGAGCAGAAGGAGCTGAAGGACTGGAAAGACCGCCTTCGGCCTGAACTGGGTCAGTTGCAGTCGCCACCCATCGGGGCGGCTGATCTTGGCGAATCCAAGAATTACGTGGAGTCGGTCCTTCAGCGTGTGGCCGGGGATGACCTTAAGGGGCTGAACGTGCGCGTGGAGGTCTTTTCCGGCGACATTCCCCAGGCTGGACTGGACGATAGCTCGCTGCGCGAGGAGTCATGGAAAGAAGACCACGAAGGGAAAGCGTGGCCTTTGCGCACCTGGTATGGCTTGCCCGACGACGGTAAGCCCTTTTACCGCCTGGCCGTCAACGCCGGGATGCTGCGCACCCTGAAGTCTGAGGACGAACTGGCTTTTGTGTTGGCGCAGCAGGCCTCCCAGTTGATTTTGCACGCCAAACAGGACCCGGACAATAAGCAAGAGCTGGCCGTCAATGGCAACAGCTGGATCGAACCGGGCGCTATGCAGGCTGGCGCGGACCGTGATGGCGTGGAGCGGATGGTCACGGCAGGCTACAACCCACACGCCTGCCTGAGTGCCCTGGAGCGGCTCTACGCCAATCATCCTGAGAAATACCCGGCGGACGATCAGAAGCGGGCCGTGAAAGCGGGTGCCGATGGCCACGAACACGAGGGATTGCGCGTGGCTCTTGTGCAGACCCAGGTTGAGGACTACAAGCGCAGCGGACACCCCACGGCGGCGGTTGCGGAAACTCCTCTCCCGAATGGAATCGGTGGCAGCGGTCCAGCACTGTATGAAAAGAACGTCGAAGACTTTCCGGCCTATCAGGAGAAGTACAATGTGCTCAGCGACCTGGTGGCGGGCGATACCACTCCGGACTGGATGTTCGACAACGGCTCCAAGCCTTCGCAGGTGTCCGATATCCGCTTCACCGAGGCCGCCCGTGACGACCACGAACGAGCTCTTCTCGGGGCGGCTGCCCATCTGGCGGGTTCGGATAAGAGCGTTCAACAGCAGATCGACGGCTTTTTACGTCTGGTGCTCTCGACCAAGGGCGACGCGCTGCCTGCCACTTTTACGGCCGAAGGAGCGGGGCAGTTGCGCGAGTTTCTTTCTCGGCCCGGTTGGGATGCTTCCAAGTTTCTGGCTTCGTTGGTCAAATCTCCCAAGAGCCTGGAGCGCGAGTGGGTCCAAAAGGTCCACTTTAGCGAGGCTTTTCAGCAACTTGGTCTCGGCGGTGAGTTGATTTCGCGGGCTCCGTCTATGTTCTGTGTGGACGGACAGACGGGGCTTTCCGACGTGGGGCGGCTGGTGGATTTTTACCGCAAGAATCAGGACGAGCCTGAATGCACCTGGCCTCTGGCGGCGGCCTCGGACGCGGCTCTGCGGGCCACGGTGGCGGCGCTGGACGGGAAGGCGCTGGCTCAACAGGTGGATAAGGACGGGGTGCCTCGAGCCCTTTCGCTGGCGGTAGGTTTGCTGAATTCTCCTCACCAGGACCAGTCAGAACTCAATTTGATGCGTCAGGCCAGTGAGGGAGTGCTCTCGGCAGGGGTCGCCGTGCGGGAGGGACACGCTCTGCTGCGGTTGCGTCCCCCGCTTCAGGAAGGCTCCAAGGTGACGGCCTATCTGAACGGGCTCTTTGCTTCTGAGCCGTGGGCCGCTTTCTCGGCGGATTTTGAGGCCCAGTTGCCTTCGGTGCTCCTGGATGTGGCTCGCACTTGCAGCGGTCAGCCAGACTTTCAGTCTTCGGAGGGCCGCCCGCCCGTGTTGGAGCCAGGGGCGGAGCGCCGCTTTTGCGCGTTGGACGATGCGAATGCCCGCAAGTTCGTGCTGAATCACTGGGCTCACGAGACGCGTGTGCCGACCGGTTCGGCTCGGCGCGGCTGGACCGAGAAGTTCTCCACGGGTGTGGATACGGTGGTCACTCCCGATCGCTCCCAGCACGAGAATTTGCTGCGCAAGACCCTCTCTGAAGGCTACAAGACCGAGGTTTCGGACCTTTCCACCCCGGCTCTGATCAAGCTGCAGGAACGCCACGCGGCCGGCGAGTTTGAGCCCAAGCCGGGCGACTATGCCAACGAGGAAGATTACTACAAAGCGCTTCAGGACTATGAGCTGAGAATGTCCCGGGTTGGCCAGCAGATGAAGTTTCTGGCCCCGACCGAGAGCCGCCTGGTGCTTTCTCCACTGGCTGTGCTCGGGCATCACGCAGACGCCCGGACTCCGGTTGATCTGAGCGGTGCGGTGGGTTCTTCCGAGTCCTTGGGCCTGGTATTGGATCGGGGCCCGGTGCCTTTTAAGGGAGATTTCCGGGCCGTCTTAGGAGCCGCCGAGGAGGCGGTGGAGCGGTCGCGCACGATGCGCCGCCTGGGTGAGATCAACGACGAAGAGCCGGTGGGTGTCGATGCCGGAGCCTATATTCTGCAGGGATTTCTGGAGATGCAGAAGTCGGTCGAGTCTCTGGATGATTGGTATGCTCTGGCCAAGCGCTCGGTGGATTTCTGCCCGCCCGCCATGCAGGCTCGTCCCAATACCCATAAGTCCATGGGGGAGGCATTAAATAGCCGCCTGTCTCCGCTTCAGGGGGACGATCTCAAGGGCTGGTTGGGCAAAGAGGATGTGCTGGACTGGCTGGCGGCCGACCAGGCCGCCGCCTTGTGCGCCAAGCTTTTGGACTACAAGGCTCCGGTCGAGGAGTTGGCGGCCTCGGTGGCATCGTTGGATGCTTCGCTTAAGCTGCGCGAAGAATACCCGGTGGTCTATCATTCGCTGCGCAATCTGGTGTCGGAAGGCGCCAAGCTGCAGCCCTCCACCGTAGACAAAGTGTTCCCTCCAGATGAGCGCGACGGAATCGAGTCGCTCGAGGTTTTTGGCAATCAGATGCGAGGACTCTCCTCTTTGGTGGCCATCTCCCGCGGCAAGTCGCCCGAAGAACAGTTGGAAACGATTGAATACTTGATGGGGCGGCACAAAGAGATGCCGGCTTATCTGGAGACGGCTTCAGAGCAGCAGTCTTTTGCGCCTGTGGCCCAGACCATTCGCAATGTGCGAGCAGAGCTGGCAGATGCCGACCCGATGGTGCGCGTGGTGGTGGCCAATTCGTTTCTGGCCGGTCCATCGGGACTGCTGCGCAATCCGGAAGGCCGCGAGGCGGTGCTGCAGCACTTCCTGAAGGGCGTGCCCGATAAGCATCTGGAGCTGGCTCGCAAGGTGGGTCAGTCCATCCTGTCCTCTCAGGGCGACGCGGATACTCTGGCGGTAGCTTATATGCTGGGCCAGAAGCCGAAGTTGGATGCACAGGGCAATCCGATCAAGCTGGATGAAGCCTCGGTTTTATCTCGTTTGTTTGATTCCTATGGCGTGCCCGGCATCAAGATGAAGCAGTATCTGGCCTTTACCTCCGAATTCGCGGACTTCCGCGAAGCCTTTGAGTCGGCTCAGGATGCCGCCATGCCTTTGAACTACTATCAGGTTTTAAAGCTGATTCAGGACCGTTTCGGTGACCAGTGGCCGGAAGATCTCAAGGTCGACCGGGTTTTAGGCAGTGGCTCGGTCAATGTGGCCATTCGCTACTTCAATAAAGAAGCCGGCAAGAACGAAGTGGTCTCATTGGGTCGTCAGGATATCATCGAGACCACACGCTACGATTTCGACCGTTTTCATAAGTTCTTGAATTCGTTGACCGAAACTCCCGAGGACAAGGAGAAGTTTGGTTACATTTTGGGCCTGCTTGGGATCATCGAGGATTCCGTCAAGCTGGAGTTTGACAAGGAATCGGCGATGGCCGTGCAGCGCACCGCTTTCAAGTCTTATCAGCGTAAATACGGCGACTGGACGGTGCGCAGCATCGATGCCTATTCGGTCAAGAATCTTGGCATGTTTATGGAAGAGGCCAAGGGTAAGACCGCGCGTAAGATTTTCACCTCCAATCCGGAGCTTTATAAGGAAGCGCTCAAGCCGATGGCAGTGGCCGAGATGGGCATTCTGCGCGGTCAGACCAACTCGAACAACTGGATTCCTAAGACCACCTTTGCCAATCCTGACTTCCACGATGGCCAGGTGCTGATTGACGAGGCGTCCAAGACTGTGACCATTCTTGACTTTGGTCAGGCGGTTCCGATCGACAACTCTCAGCGCGAAGCGGCGCTGGACCTCTTGACCGTGATTGGCAAGGCGGATTCGGCCAAGGCCGCCGCCAAGCGTTTAAACAAGCGATTTTTTGAAGGCCGCGAGGTGATGCAGCCAGACGATCTGCGCGATATTTTGAGTCGCAAGGAGCGCATGGATTGCTTTATTCACTTGCTTTCGCTGGTGTCGCGAAAGGGCGCCGAGGTGCCAATCTCTTCTGTTCATTGGGTGTTGGGATTGAACCGTCAGCTGGCTTTGGGTAAAAAGCTTGGTCAGTCGGTTCAGGGCCAGGTTCGAAATATCGTCATCAATCATAAGTTAGGCCTGCCGCTGGGGGTCTACAACACGGCTCACGCCCTGAAAGACAAGCTGGTCGGGTTTGCGGCGGGACTGGGGCACGCTCTCTTTGGCTGGGCGATCCACGAAAAGCCTTCCGACCCGGGCGTCGTTCCGAATGAGGAAAAACCGGCGGGTCCGAAGGAAGAAAGTTGGGCCTGGAATCCGGCGGATAGCTTTTTTTCAGACAAGTCTGATTAAATCCGCTGGTCATGATCCGGTTACTTTGTACTGTTACGGGGGCTCGTGAAGACGAACTCCGGCAGGTTCTTTACAGCTTCAGCGCACTGTTTTTTTTGCTGCTGTCTTACTACGTTATCAAGCCGTTACGCAATAGTCAGTTTCTCTCGGACTTTGATCCGAATTATCTGCCTGTTTTGATGCTGGTGGTGCCTTTGATCTCCTTCGTGGTGACCAAGGTCTTCAACTTCTTCTGCGACCGGATGGACAAATTTCAGGTGATTGTTCGCACCTATTTGGTGCTGATGGCGACCAAGGTTGCTTTTACCTGGATTCTGCAATACGGGGGCAAGCCGGGAACGGTCGCCTTCTACTTCTTCGGTTCGGTCTATTTCTTGCTGGCTCTGCCCACGCTCTGGGGTTGCATCAACGACTTCTTTATGCCTGAGCAGGGCGAGCGAGTTTTTGGCTTCGTCCAGCTCGGGGCCACCATTGGCGGGATTGCTGGCTCTAAGGTTTCGGGCTGGATCGCGGATTCTGCTACCTTAGGCCCATATGCCACCATTTTTTCAGCTGGTGGTATGGGAATTGCTTTGCTTTTTTTGATTCTGGCCGCGGGTCTACGAAGACCTAGGCCCTCGGACGCGGTTGTGGCTGCCCAGGTCAAGAATAAGGTTAAAGGTGCTTTCTGGAGCGATGTGATGGGCTTGATCAAGCTTCGCTATGTTCGCTCCATCGCCATTATGGTAAGTTGCCTGGCTTGTTTTACGACTTCCTTGGATTTCCTAAGTCAGACCGTTATCGACCGGCGTATGGCCCATAAGCAGTATGAGGAGACCTTTCCCGAAGTGTCCAGTCGGATGGGGGAGGACGGCTACAAGTTCTTCTACGGCCTCAAGTCGATGCCGCGTGATAAGGTGGACGAAGCACTGAATGAATTCGGGATGAAGAATGACGTGCACGACTGTCGGGAGCGCTACGGTGACTATAAGAGGTCGCTGGAAAAGCGCATGCGCAGGATTTTCTCCGACGTTTCGTTCTATCAGGGGGTTGTTGGCTTTGTGCTCCTGACCTTGGTGGCCAGGCACATCTTTGCCAATCTTGGACTGAGCGTGGCGGTCTCAATGTTGCCGGCCTTTGCTTTGATTGCGGTGGTGGCCTTTGCTTTCCCCATTGAGATTTTGACGGTTGAAATACTGCTGGTGGTGAGTGGTTCGCTCAATTATGCTTTGAACAATGCCACCAAGGAGATCCTTTACTCGGCCACCACGGAAGAGACAAAGTTCAAGCATAAGCCCTTGATCGAGGGGCCCTTCATGCGTCTGGGCGACCAGACCGCCTCAATTATGAAGCTCTGCACGGGCGTGGCGGCTACCGCTCTGGCCTGGAACGCCGACGCTGGCGACCGCGTCTTTCTGGCCTTCACTTTCTCTCTGGTGCTGATCTGGTGGCAGGCCATCTTGTATGCGGGACGCGTCTACGATAAGAATCGTGCCGCCGAACGTAAAGGTCTGCCCGGCGGAGATATTGGCATCAGCCCGGATTCGGACGCAACCGGCGTAATTATTGAGTAAGCGGTAGGAAGATGCGCAAGGGATCGCCGGGGATGACCACGGCCTGATCCAGGGCGAGGCTGGCCTGCAGGTTGGCTCCGCCTATGCGCAGTTCAACCCATTCGCCGTCACTGGGAACGGTGCTAATGTGCAGGCTGGGGTGGGTCAGGCCCAGATTGAGCAGAAGTTGTTCTAACTGGGCCCGGCCGCCGCTGAGCCAACTTTCCTGGGTCTGCAACTCTAACTGAATGCGGACTTTACTGAAGCTGGCCGTGAGCTTGGCCACAATTTCTTTCAGCATCGTCTCCAGCGTGGCTCGCTCGGGTTGAAACTGGGCCTCCTGGTTCAGCTTACGTAGCTGTTCCGCCAGTTCGTTGGCCTGATGCAGCACGTCTTGTGCTTGATTGAAGTCGGCCTTCTCCAGCGTGACTTGCAGGTTCTGATGGAGGCGCTGGAATTCTTCCGCCAGGGCAGACACCACCTCGTTGATTCTCTGGGTTTGGAGGTGTTCGTTTCGCTGGCGAACGGCTGTGATGTCGCGGATAATGAAGATGCCCGCCCGCCCCTTGCAGGCGAACCAGCGCCATCCGTGTTCGCAGTGAAGCATTCGGCAGTGCACGTCGGTCTGAGGTTTCTGCATTTCATCAGCCACACGTTGCCAATCTTCTTCGTGCACCCAGTTCAGGATAGGCGTCTTGAGGATGGCCCCGAATATCTGGCGGGCGGTGGGATTGGCGAAAAGGACGGTACCGTTCGAGGCGATTTCTAGAATAGCGTCTGGGGCGTTATCGACCAGGCTTCGAAACCTGCTTTCCGCCTTGCGCTGTTCGGTGACGTCTCGGGCGATGCCCACGTGTACGATTTCATCGTTGAAGGCGTTGTTGAGGCGGGTATTGCTCCATTGCAGCAAGCGCTTCTCGCCAGTGCTGGTCACCCAGTGGTTTTCGCTATAGGTGACGTCTTCCTGAGTCAGACACTGCTCAACCACTTGGTGGACCTTCTGACGCTCATCTTCAGGAATCAGTTCGTAGAAGGGCCTGCTCTGGAGCTCACTGGCGCTATAGCCTGTGAGTGCGCAGACGGCCCGGTTGACCTTCTGCATGCGTCCGCTGTCGTCGCTGAGTACGATCAACGCCGGCGCATATTCGAAAATTTGCTGCAGTAGTTCGGATTTGGTATGCAGCAAGTCGGCATCCGGCGGGGGAGGGCCGAGCGTGCCAATCAGATAGTGGAGGTCTCCCCACTGGAAGCGCGCAGCTGAGGTTATGCTGTCGACCGGACGTCCTTCGGTATCAAGAATGGGAAAGGGGGTCTGCACGATCTTGTCGTGTTGTTTGAGATACTTGATGTAGTAATCTCTTAAGCTCTGGTCACGCCACATCGACAAAGTGCTGCCGCCTGGAACGAACCCGGAGATTTCGTGGGCCGCCTGATTGACGTCTAAGAAAGTGGCTGTTTCAACGCAGGTCAAGACCAGGCCCACGGGCAGTCTGCGGAAAGCTTCTCGATAGATCCCGTCGTTTCTGGGCTTGCAGTGAATTAGATAGTACGGCTTGTCCGGTATAACGCGGACAGTGATCTCTTCGTCCTGGTGCTGGTGGGTGCCATGATAGGGACCGGGCGGGATGGAAAACAGAGTCCATGGGTCGCCGGGTTCGGCTCCCCAGAGGCGGTGGTAGCCGGCATTGCACCAATGGTAATGGCCTTCGCCATAGAGGGCCCAGGCTTCGTCGGATTCCGCCAGCAACTGCTGCATATATCCCATTGGATACATTGGTTTATCTGGAAAATCCTTCGACGGGAGACATTTAGGCATGCGGAAAGTATTGATGATCGGCCTTTTGCTGAGCGGCCTGGCGGTGGCCAAGGAGAGCAAGATCGACTTGAACAAGAATGTGGCCATTAATCGAGAGGTGGTGCAACTGCTGGAGCGGTCGAAGAAGCTGCTGCAGTCGGAAAAGGGACAAAATGCCCACCGCCAGCGCGCCATTGAGCACATTATGTCAGCTATGGGCGAGGTGCGTTCGCAGACCTCCAAGCCGGGGCACTAGGCTGGTACTTGCGAATTCGTGACAATAAAAAAAGGCCCGGGATTACCGAGC
>JAFEBA010000013.1 GCA_018266105.1 bacterium
GCTTGCGAGTGACTCGAGTGGTAGGCCACCCGTTCTGCCTGGTCTTCTCCGCGGCCCTCCAGGCTCAGCGCCAGTTGAGTGTGCCAGCCGCGCAAGCTGGCTCGAGGTAGGTGGCTCTCCAGAAAGGCCCTCAGGTGGTGGGCCATCAGGTAGTGGCCCGGACCCGATTCGCGAAGCATTTGCAGCCTCAGCAGGCCATCGAGCGCACCAAGAAGTTCCGAGAGAGGTTCGCTGGTTGCGCGGTGGATGTCCTCAAAGTTCAGACGCCCGCGGGCACAGGCGATGAGGAACAGGAGTTCAACCTGAAGCGGCGACAACTGGGCCAGCCGGCGCTGCAAAAGCTGGGTTAAGGTCAACTCGTCTAACTCTCGAGCCGAAACGACACCTTGCAGGCGGGTGAGCTTGCGCTCTTGAGCTAGAGTCTTGAGGAGCTCCTGTGCCATCAGCGGATTACCCCCGCTGTGGATCCTGAGAAAGTCTGCCAGGCTCGGGTCCAGGCGGCCGCCCACCCAGGCAGCCGCCATCAGTTGAATTTCTTCTTCCGGCATCGGCGTCATCTCCACCACCGTGCCCTGAAGTCCGAGTGACCACCACGAGCGTTCATCTGCGCTGCACAGGACTCGGGGTAGTTCGCCGCGCTGGCTGAGAAGGAACCTGAGCAGGTCCAAATCTTCCTCGGCAAACAGCTCCAGGTCGTCCAAAATCAGCCAACCGCCCGGGATGGTGTGGCGCAAGACGCGCACCACCGCCAAAAACAACTCCAGGCGGTCTCCTTCGCGCGCCTTGCCCAGTCGAGGCACCAGTCCAGCCAGAACGGGAGCGCTGGCCTGCAAGCCTGCCGGTAGGCCTTTGGCCAGCAGCTTATTGAGTAGCTTGGCCCAGGGTTCGAATGGGGTCTGACGCAGACCGGAAGAGCGCAGTCGAAAGGCCGGGCCCCAATCGCGAAGGCGCCGCTCCAGCGCGTCCAGAACTCGGGACTTGCCGTAGCCGCCCGCACCGACCAGGCAGATCAATCGGCTCCTGGATTTTAGCTCCGATTCACATCGTGAGAGCAACTCGCGTCGTCCCATGAGAGGCGAGGCCAGCAGACTGAGGACCAGTTCCTTCTGGCTGTTTTGGAAAGTGCCGACCGAAAAGAGTGCTCTCCATTGCTGCAATGCCTGGGCAGCAGAAGCCGGACGGGCCGAGGGGTCCTTGCTCAGCAGGTTTTCGATCCAAGCCTGAACTCCAGCAGGGAGTGGGCCGAGAGCTTTTAGGGTCGGAGCCGGCTGCATCATGATGCTATGCAGAAGCGACATCAGCTCGCTTTGAGGAAAAGGCAGGTGACCGCTGAGCATCTCATAGACCAGCACACCCAGACTGTAGAGGTCGCTGCGCACGTCCAGTTCCATCTCTTGCAGCAATTCGGGAGCGATGTAGTGGGGGGTGCCCACCAGCGTTCCTTTATCGGTGGCGCGGCTGACCTGGTGGTGGCGAGCCAGACCCAGGTCGAGCAGTTTGGTTTCGCCCTGGGCCGTAATCAGAATGTTCTGTGGCTTCAAATCACGGTGGATGACTCCGTGTTGATGCAGGTAATCCAGGCCCTCCAGCAGAGCTTGCACAATCTCGAACAGGCGCTGCAGCCAGCCGGTCCAGGGCATAGACTGTCGCAAGCGGGGGAGAAAAACGTCCAGCGTCTCGCCCTCTACGAACTCCATCGTGTAGTAACAGCTTTGTTCCTGGTCGTGGAGCCTGAAGACACGGACGAACAAAGGATGATGCAGTTCCTGGCAGAGGCGAAATTCGCGCCCAAAGCGGGCCCGCTCCAGCGCACCCGTCAGGTGGGGATGGAGTGCTTTGAGAGCTTGAATTTCGTTGCTGGGCAGGTGGCGAACACGATAGACCGTGCCCATTCCGCCCTTTCCAAGCACCTCCAGGATGCGGTAGTCCGAATCGATCACGGGCTGGTCTTCGACTCTTAACAGATTTGTCTTACTCAATCCTCGGCAGGCCCCAGGAATTCGGCGAATGAGCGAGTGGATTCTAGATGAAATTCTGGGATTTGGGCCAGGAGCTTGGGCTTCAGCCGGTACTGCTCGCAGACCAGCGAGACTCGTGGGCAGTCCGCCCGGCCTGGACGGGTCCAGGCCTTGACCTCGTGGTAAAGCCAGCCCGGAAATTCCACCAGGGTGTTGACTTTGGGAGAGAATCTGGCTTTGACCAACGCGTTGCGATGAAAGACCAGTTCTCCCCCTTGAATGTCCTGAGGAATTGCCAGATAGAGCACCGAGACGCGATAGGGAAAGGGAACTTTGCTCGCCGGCGGCAGAAATGAAATCAGCGTCTTATCGGCGTGAGGTCCCACCGCGGCACCCTGGTGGATGATCAGGGGGTTCACCAGAAAAGCCTGACAATCGGGACGCAGAACTTTTTCCAAGCAGGGACGGGCGCTGGGAAGCAGGCGCAGGAAGCGCTCTACCTGGGTACGCTGAAAGAGCACCGAGAATCCATAGGTCTGCTCAAAGCCTTGGTCAAGGTCGCTGGCGGCCAAAAACGGCGAGTTTTGAACTGCCTGGGCCAGACGTTCCAGGTCCGCCGGCTCCAGCAAATTGGGGCGCACCCGATAGGGCACCAGGAAACTGAGCATGGGCCAGACTTTGTCAGTCGCCGGGCAGGTCCCCCGGCAGCCTGGACCAAAACGGAGACTTTATGAAAGCCAGATTTGTCTTGCTGCTGGTCTTGAGCACCCTGAGTGGCGTCTGTTCCGAGCCCATGCTGGTCCAACCTTATGTGCAAAACCCCGCCCCGTCCGCAATGAGTCTGCTCTGGGTCGCTCGCTCGCCGGCTGAAGCTCAGGTGCGCTGCTGGCAAGGGGATACTCTGATCGCTCGCCGCCAGGTGGGGGGCCACGAGCCAGCCAGAGCTCTGGCCTACAGCCCTTCCGAAGTGCGTGAGTTCGGCCCCAATCAGACGGGCTACCAGCGTGAACTGCGCCTCACCGGTCTCTCCCCCGGCCAACTGTATCGTTACGAAGTCGAGCAGGACGGTCAGGTCTACTCCGGGGAGTTTCGAACCACTCCGTCGGCTGACACGCCCATCCGGTTTGTGGCCTACTCGGACAGCGAAACCGAGCCGGAGAGTCGGGGCACCAGAGTTCGCTGGGAAGACCCCGCTCGACCCGGCCAGCGCCGCGATTATTTGGTCGATCAGGATACTGGTTATCGCGCCAATCTGACCGAGATCGAGCGCTCCAAGCCGGACTTCGTGGTGATTCCCGGCGATCTTGTGGAAACCGGTGGAGAGCAGCGAGATTGGGATGAATTCTGGCTCTGCAACCGGCAGCTCAGCCGGAGCGTCCCGATTGTGGGTGTGCTGGGGAATCACGAATATTACGGTGGCCCGAATGACGGACGCTATGAGGAGCGTAGTAGTGAGCGAGCCGTAGCCAAGTTCCTGACCTACTTTCGCTCTCCGCCCAATGATCAGAAGCTCAAGCGGGAGCAAGGGCGCTATTTTCGAATGGATTATGGTCCCATCAGCTTGATTGCGATCGATGGCTGCAACGGTTTGCCCCACCAGTCCGAGCGCGACTCCAACTGGCACCTGGCCAGCCAGGCTCGACCTCAAGGTGACTTCAATCCTGGTTCCCAACAATACCTCTGGCTGGAGCAGCAATTGCGACAAGCTCAGAAGCGCTCCCACTTCACGTTCGTGTGCTTTCACCACTGCCCATACTCCAGCGGGCTACACGCTTTCCCACCCGGTCAGGGAGATGATCATGACCGCCAGTCAGTGCTTCCCCTGCGGGTACTGACTCCGTTGTTTATGCGCTACGGCGTGGACGCTCTGTTATGTGGCCACGACGAGATGATGGAGCGCTCCGAGCTGTCTGGCGAAGAAATCACCCCGGACGGAGAACGCCGGCCCCACAAGCTGGAGATTTATGATGTGGGCATCGGCGGAGACGGTCTACGCGGGCCGGAGATTGCCAATCCCTGGCGGAAGTTCCTGGCTCATAGCGACTGCCCTGAAGTCTGGAAAGACGGTCGCCTGCTGGAAGGAGGCAAACACTATGGCCATCTGCAGGTGGATGTCAGCCCGGTGAATGGGCGGTGGCAGGCTCGATTCACGCCCGTCTACCTGCTACCGGTTCAGGATGGTCGAGAATGGCGATTTGAACGACGCCTTTACCCGGACCCGTTGATTCTACTAGAGGGGGAGTAAAGATTCTCGCGTATCTGTGGTGGTGCGCCGCTGGTTGTCCGAGTTCTGGGATATCGCCCCTTTAGGGCTGAGCTTTGGGTGCGCCCTGGGTTGCTACTGGATGCTGCGCACCATGAAGAATGCGCTCTTCATGGAACTGGTGGGGCCCCACTACCTGCCTCAGGCCAAGCTGGCCTCCATGGTCTTTCTGCTGGTGACTCTGGTCCTTTATGGCAAAGGCGTGGACTGGCTGGGAAAGCGCCGTCTGTTGGCGGCCCTCTACGCTCTTTACGCCGCGCTGTTCGCGGTCATGACTTACTTTTTCCAACAGGGGGCGCAGAGTCACCACCTGACCCTGGGCTGGGGGTTCTACCTGAGCATAGAATCCTTCGGATCTCTTGGTATCTCTCACCTCTGGTCGCTGGCCGTCAATGCGACTTCCGACCCGCAAGTGGCGGCTCGTCGATTCCCCATGCTGGCGGTGGGCGGTCAGATCGGAGCCTGCACCTGCACCTTTTTGCTGGCGCGTTCCGCCGAACACGGGCAACTGGTGCCACTACTGTACCTGGCCGTCGTCCTCATCGCCGTCGCGCCCATGCTGACTTTCTATTGGCTGCAGAGCAACCACATTCCGGATGAGGTGGGGGAGCCTGAAGCGGAACCTGGTGCACTGGGCTCCTCATCTGGCCATCGCCAGGAGACCGGCCTGTGGGAAGGATTGAGGCTGGTGATGACCCGACCGTATCTGGTGGCGATCCTGTGGAGCGTGGTCGCCTATGAACTGGTGGGCACCTACCTGGACTACCAGATGAACTCCAAGGCCCACGAAACCCTGGTTTCTCTGGAGAAGGTCACCGCTTTTCTGGCTACCTACGGCTTTGCGGCCAATCTGCTCTCTTTTGTTTTCGCTTTGACCGGGACCAGCTGGCTGGTGCGCCACTGGGGGTTATCACGCTGCCTGGTGATCTATCCGGTGTTGCTCTGTCTGGTGGTCTTGGGGGCGGCCAACTGGCCGACGCTTTGGGTTTTCTTCAGTGCCCAAATCGCCCTTAAGGGAGCCGCTTACGGGTTTAACAAACCTTGTCTGGAGCTGGTATATGTGCCGACCAGCGACGATATCCAGTTCAAAGCCAAGAGCTGGATCGATACGGCCGGCAGCCGCGGCGGCAAGGCGCTCGGTTCGGTGATGAATGCCAATCTGCTGCATTACGCTCCCGGTCTTCTGATTTGGGGGGGAGCGACAATCTGTCTGATCTTTCTGAGCATCTGGATTCCTGTCTCCCGGACTCTGGGGCGTCTTTACGAGCAACTTCTGGCTCGAGGTGAGAAACTGACCTAGATTTTTGGGGTGGAAAGATAAGAGTTTAGAAAGCGACGTCGAAAAGGAACCTGTCCTGGAGGTACCGCCGGTCAATGCATTGTCCCGCCTGCAACAAAGATTTTAGCCCGGTGCATAGCCGTTGTCCTGATTGCAATGGTTGGTTGCGCACGGCCAAGTCCAGTTCGGCTAATTCCAGGCCCAGTGGCAGTGTGGCCGTGCCCGGCGGGCTGGCCGCACCCACGGAACCATCAACCCAGCGAGTGAATGCCGCCAGCGTCGGGGTAGCCCTGCCTAGCCGTCCGACCAATAAACCTGCCAACCCGCCGGCCGCTCCGCCGGCTCCGGCCGCTCGAGCCGGAGCGGGACTGGGAGGAGACTGGGGGCCTACAGAGTCGCCCGCTCCCGCTTTGGGCGCTTCCCAGCCCGTGGCCGCCCCCCGTGTAGCTGCCGAAGACAATTCCTTCGGTGGGCGCGGCGGATTGGGTTCCGGTTGGGAATCCTCCGGAAGTTTTGCCGCTCCCACACCTGTCCCTCCGCCGGCTTCCAGTCAGTGGGGGGGAGACGGAATGGCCACCGGTCGGCTGGCTCCCCCTGCTCCGCCGTCTCCTCCACCAGCTTCCGGGGGCTGGGGCAACGGTGTAAGCGGCGGACCCGCGGCCTCAGGCGGGTGGGGGGCTCCCGCCGCCCCTCATGGCCTGGGTAGCCCTCCCTCCAACGGCGGCTGGGGAGCTCCCGCAGGAGGCCTGGGGGGCGGTCCAGCCGCTCCGGGCGGTCCGGGTCTGGGTGGTGGTTTGGGAGGTCCTCCTTCGGCCAGCAGTTGGGGCGCCCCCGCAGCTCCCAGCGGACCTGCTACAGGTGGCGGGGGGGGCTGGTTGGGTGATGGCGGAGGAGGCTCTCCCTACGCTCCTCCGGCCAACAAGAGCAGCGAAAGTTGGCTGGGTGGCGGGGAGGCGCCGGCTGCCCCCAGTTCTCTGGCTCCTCCGGCCGCATCGGAGATGCCTCTGGAGTTACCAGACCACACCGTGGCCGTGGATCTCGGGACGCCCTGGGAAGAAGATGAGGCCAGCAGTCCGGGTTCCAGCAACAAGATGACCTTTATGATTCTGGGTTGTCTTGTGCTGGGTCTGACGGTTTTTTCGGCTTATTTGTTCTGGCAAAACAGCCAGTTGCATCAGAAACCGGCTGCTCCTACGGTCGACAAGGGCGCGACTTCATTCAAGTTGGGTGAGGACACCTGGAAGAAGGCTCAGGCTGATTTCAATGCCGGGCGCTACGAAGAAGCTCAGGCCTCAGCCGAGTTGGCTCGAGACTTGCTGGTGCCCCTGAAGGGCTACCCTAAAGCCAAGCAGGTGAACGCTTTCTATAACAAGGCCACGGTTCGGCTGGCTCAGTCCCTGTTTGAACAAGCCAGACGCGCCAACGCGGCCCACGAGACGAATCAGGCGATTGCGTTGTGTACTCAGGCTGCAACGATGTATGCCAAAGTCAAGGGCACAGCCAAGCTGCAGGCTCAGGCATATGCCTATGAAGCTGGTATCTATCGGCAGATTGGCGATTCTACTGCGGCCGAGGCCAGCTACAAAAAGGCTCATAGCCTGAATCCGAGCGGTGGGTATGCCAGTGAGGCACGCCAGGTGCATGCCTCCTCAGCACCTGTTCCCGTGGCTCCTCCGCCTCCGGCTGACGCGCCGCCTGCGCCTGTGGAGCAACCCAGTGTGGGTGACGGCGGCGCTTACCCGACCGGGCAACACGGTGGGGGTTATCGTCCTTCCGCTCCGGCTCCGGCTCCAGCCGCTATTCCCTCCGGACCGGCCCCGAAACCCCGGCCCGTCAATACCTACGTGCCACCGCCCAAGAGGCAGCCTTCAAGACCGAGCGATCAGCTCCCAACCTATAATCACTGAGTCCACCTTGGGGTTGGCACCAGGAATCCTGGTGTGAGGGTCACAAGGGAATTAGGTGGGACTGGCTGGCGATTTATGCTTGATGGTGCTGGCAGCCTGGCTGGCCGGGCTGATCAGTCACTTTCTTCGCTTGCCATTGGTGCTGGGCTACATTGCCGCCGGGGTTGCCGTCAGTCCCTATACCTGGGGCCCCCACGTGGTCGCCCACGAGGAAGTCGAAATGCTGGCCGACGTGGGCGTGGCCTTGCTGCTTTTTACGGTCGGCCTTGAGTTTCCATTGCCCAAGCTTTCCCAGGTGGGGAAGGTGGCATTGCTGGGCACTCCGCTCCAGGTTCTGTTGACCATTGGTTGGGGCACCCTGCTGGGAAAATTCTGCGGTTGGCCCACCAGCCAGGGGGTCTGGTTGGGCTCGCTGCTGGCCCTGTCCTCAACGACCGTGGTGCTGCGCTGCTTGAATCAGAATGGTGTGCTCAACACGCTTTCCAGCCAGGTTATGATTGGCATTTTGGTGGTGCAAGATCTCTGTTCGGTGCCGATCTTGCTGATTCTGCCTCAGCAAGGCCCGTTCAGCAAGGTTTTCAGAACAGTGTTGATCGGCGTCTTGTTCGTGGCCTTCTGGCTCTGGTTTGGAAAGGTTTTGCTCCCCCGGGCCTTGCGCGCTCTGGCTCGACAAAAAAATAGAGAGCTTTTCGCTTTGACCACCCTGGCTTTTGGTCTTGGAATCGGCTACAGCGCCAATCTTCTGGGGCTATCCCTGGCCTTTGGAGCTTTTCTGGCCGGGTTGGTTCTGGCCGAATCAGACTATGCTCATCAGGCTCTTTCCGACGTCGGCCCGCTTCGCGACCTGTTCACTTTGATTTTTTTTGGTTCGGTGGGAATGCTGATCGAGCCTCGCTGGGTCTGGGAGCACCTGGGCCTGTTGGTTCCCCTGATTTTCATGGCCTGGCTGGGCAAAGGCACGATTCTGGCCCTGATTGTGCGCGGCTTTGGCTATGCCAATGTGGTGCCCTGGGCCAGTGCCCTCTATCTGGGGCAGATGGGGGAGTTAGCCTTTGTGATTGCCCGATTGGGAGTGCAGCAGGGGAGCATCCCCGAGTTGACCTACAAGGTTTTGATTACAATCGCGGCAGTCAGTATGACTCTGACCCCTCTGGTGGCACCCTGGACTCAACCGATCTATACGCTCTGGCGCAGGGTCCGGCCGAAGACGGTGGACACGCTTAAACCGAACCTGACCACCACTCTCCAAGACCATACCATTGTGTGCGGCTACGGCCGGGTGGGCAGGGTGGTGGCCTCCACCCTGCGAGCCCTGGAAATGCCCTTTTTGATCACCGAGATCGACGAGGCCAGTCTGCGCAAAGCCGAGCGCGATGGCCATCAGGTTCTCTTCGGCGATCCTTATGCCATCGCGGTCCTTGAGGCTGCCAATCTGCACCATGCGCGCAACGTGATTTTGACTTTTGCCGATATCCTCTCGGCCGAGCTGGCCGTGCGGGCCATTCAGAGCCTGAAGCCAGACGCGCACATTTTGGCCCGAGCTCAGGGGCAGAGCGACCTGGAGAAATTGTGCTCGATGGGGGTTGGGCGAGTGGTGGTGGCGGAGATGGAAGGGGCCCTGGAGATGGTGCACCAGTGTCTCGACCAGCTGGGTCTCTCCACCCTGGACACTCAAAAGTTTCTGGAGCACATCCGAAGGCAACACTACCATCCCCTCAGCAGTCAGGCTCAGGATGAGGCTCTGAATCGACTACGAGAGACCCTGCGCAAGAGCCGCGACGATGGAGAGAGCCTCCAGGCCGGTGGTGGCCTGGACCCTGGCAGGGATTAACCTGGCGGGGCTGCGAATTCACGGCCACAACGTTTTTCAAGGAGACATTCTCGTGCAATACAATGCCAGTTCGTCCCAGGCCGCGATGGAGCTTGAGGACAAATTCGGATCTCACAATTATCACCCGCTGCCGGTGGTGCTGAGCCGCGGTGAAGGAATTTACATGTGGAGCCCCGAGGGCGAGCGCTATATCGACTTCCTGAGCGCATACTCGGCCGTCAACCAGGGTCACTGCCATCCTCGTATTATTAAGGCCCTGGTCGATCAGGCTCAAAAGCTGACCCTGACTTCACGGGCTTTCCACAGCGATGTGCTGGGCACATACTGTAAATACGTCACCGAGTACTTTGGCTATCAGCGCGTGCTGCCCATGAACACCGGCGTTGAGGGTGGCGAGACGGCCCTCAAGCTGGCACGCCGCTGGGGTTACCTGCACAAGAAAATCCCCGACGGCCAGGCTCGCGTGGTCTTTGTATCAGGTAATTTCTGGGGTCGCACTCTGGCCGCCATTTCTGCTTCGACTGATCCGGATTGCCACGATGGTTTCGGACCTTATATGCCCGGCTTTGACATCATTCCTTACAACGATCTGCCGGCACTGGAGAAAGCTCTGCAGAATCCGCTGGTGTGTGCCTTTATGGTAGAGCCCATCCAGGGTGAGGCCGGCGTGTTCGTGCCCGATGATGGCTACCTCAAGGGCGTACGCGAACTGTGCACCAAGAATCATGTGCTGATGATCGCCGACGAGATTCAGACCGGGCTTTGCCGGACCGGCAAAATGCTTTGCGTGGATCACGAGAATGTCCGCCCCGACCTCTTAATCCTGGGTAAGGCTCTTTCCGGGGGCGTGCTGCCGGTTTCGGCCGTGTTGGCCGATGACGAGGTGATCTTGGGAATCAAGCCCGGTGAGCACGGCTCAACCTACGGTGGGAACCCTCTGGCCTGTGCGGTGGCCATCGAATCTCTTCAGGTTCTCAAGGATGAGAAACTGGATGAAAACGCTGCCAGGATGGGCGAGTTGCTGCGCGCCGGCCTGCGCAAGATGGACTACAAGTGGATCCACCAGATCCGTGGCAAAGGCCTGCTGAACGCGGTCGAGATCGATCACGACGCGGGAGCCAACGCTTGGGATATTTGTGTGCAGATGAAAAACAACGGCTTGCTGGCCAAGCCCACCCACGACAACATTATCCGCTTCGCCCCACCGTTGGTGATCAACGAGCAGCAGTTGCACGAATCGCTTGAAATCATCACCAAGTCTTTCGCGCAAGTGGAAGAAGCCCGGATGGCGCGTTCATAAACCTGGCAAAAAGAACGCCGGCCCCATCTGGAGCCGGCGTTCTTTTTTTGTCCAAAGCTACCGAATATGTCGTAGCATTCGTTCCAGGATGGACACGATGGCCTGGCCCGTCATCTCGACTGGCTCGACTTCATAGCCGGTGAGCAGGCGAATCTGATGCAGAGCCAGGTGGTCCTTAACGTTGCTCATTCCGATCCGGAGGACCAGCTTCTGAGGTAGAACCTCGTGCTGGACCAGGGCGGGTAGAAGCCGATCCAGCTTGAAAAAGGTGGGCAGGATAGCGGTCTGGCGCCAAAGGTCTTCCTCTGCTCCGCCCACTTTCTCGCGCAGGGCCGCGGCGATTTCCTCTTCTTCGGCCTGGAATGGCTGGACCGAGAGCCCGGTCACTTCGCTCACTTCCTGGCGGGTGCGCCAGTCCGAGGGGTCAGCCATGGCCAGCAGGATCGACATTTCGAAGGGCTGGATCTTATGAGCGCGCAGCAGAGGCTTGAGATGACGATAATCTTCATCAGAGAGCAGTTGCTCCCAGCTGGGGGCCTGGTCGAAACGGCAGGCAGTGGGGAACTCCTCGGGCAAGACCAGAGCGGGGCGCACATCCCAGCCGGTGATTTCGCAAATCTCGTCTAGAGCAGCTTCGTCTTCCCAGTTGTCCATGGTCACCTGGAGTGACAGGCCGGCTGGATAGCAACGGTAGCGCTGAGCCACCGGCGTCATCTTGAGCTTCACCTGTTGCAGGTGATGACGCATGAGTTCCAGGCGTTGCTCATAGGTCAGGCCCTCCCAGAGAGAGCCGCTATCGGGTACCCAGACCGAACCGGGTTGAGCCGACACCTGGGCCACCAGGCGATTGATGGTTGGGCGGGTCAGTTCCGAGATGATGTCGGCTCTTGGCATGGCGCTGGGAATGATCTCCAGGCCGCTGACCATGCTGAGTTGCTGCAGCAAGCTGCGCTGCTGCGTTTCCGCCATTGCGCAGCACAGACACAACTGCAAAGGCGTGACGTTGTATTGGTGGAGCACCGGATGCAGAGCCAGCATAAGAGAGTCGGGGACACGCCCGAACTTTCTCCGCTCTTTCGGCTCCGACGGGCCGACAGAATCCTCCCGGCTGCTCATAAGAGAGTATTTGGATGAGTCTTCCAGAGTCCCTTCGGCTATTTTTCCAACATCTCAGGTGTGTAGTCTGGATTGATCGTTTTCAGTTTTTCAGCCCAGGGGCCCTCGGGTTCCCAGAGCGCCATCCGCTGATATAACGAGGGCTCCTGGTAGCCTCCGCCCAGAGCCTGTTTCAAAGCCTTGACGGCCTGCTCGTGTTTCTTTAGGCGTTCCAGCGTGATGGCCTTGAGCTCAAAGAGGCGCCAGTCCTGACGTTGCTTTTCCTCTTGCTCCAGCAACTGCAGAGCCTCCTGATCGCGTCCCAAATCCAGCAGCACTCGCGCCAGGTCGCGGGCGTGCCCGTAGCGGCCCTGCTTGACCTCCGGCTCTAGCAATTTTTGGGCCTGCTCCAGCATGCTCCGGGCCTGCTCAGTTTGTCCCTGAGATTGCTTGATTTGGGCCACCTCGCGCAGCAGCAGAGGATGCTGAGTTTTGGTAAAAGCAGCCATAAACAGCTTCTCCGCCTCGGCCTGCTGGCCCTGACGCAACTTCAGGCGGGCCAGGTCCTCCCTGGTCTGGGCATTATCGGGGGCGGCTTCTAAAGAGGCCTGGTAAAATTGTTCCGCTTCCTGAAGATTGCCGTGACGGAAGTCCATCTCTCCCAGTAAGGAACGCATGCGTGCGGAGATTTTGTTCTCCATGGGTTGCTCCTGGGTGAGCGCCACCTCCAGGATCTTGCGGGCTTTTTCATCGTCACCGGTGGCGATGTAGGCGCGTGCTGCCAGCGTGGCCGCCGCAATGGTTGGAATCTGGCGAAAGATGGCCTGGGCTGTCGCCAGGGCTTCGGGCAACCGGCCGACTTCCATCAGACTGTTGGCCAGCAAGGAGCGAGTATCTAGATCTCCCGGGTCTTTCTTTTCCAGCTTTTCGCAGATTTGAATGGCGCCTTGAAAATCGTGGCGAGCTTCGCACAAACTGGCTTTCACCAGCAAAGCCCCTTTGTCGTTGGGCAGCTTCTTGAGAGCCTGGTCCACAAGTTTTTCGGCTTCATCAAAGTAGCTGACGTCGCTGCTTTGTTGAGCTTTGGCTAGATAGGCCTGAGCCAGGGCCACTTTAAAAAGGGGATGTTGCCGAGCATCCTTCAGGCGCTTCTGGTGGAAACGGATCGCGTTGTCGACGTCCTCAGGTTGGATGTCCTTAAAGCGGTAGGCGTATCGGAAAGGGGGAGGGGCCGAGGGAGTGCCCGAGGCTGCAGGGGCTTGCGCCTTTTGGCAGCCAAAGACCAACAGCCCGAGCAGCAGCACCAAGCTTGATTTCATCGACCCCCATTCGGAAGGAGCTGGGAGCCGACCTGCGCAGTAGCTTCAATGCGTACTTTGTGGTTCTGGCTGGCCCTCACCTGGTGCGCATGGGCTCATGGGATTGACGACGCCTTGCTTACGCTTGAGCAGCGTGGCCAGCACTGGTCCGGTACCTGGCGTTCGCCGCTGTCGTTGTGGAAAGGCTATGACCAAAACCAGGACGGCCAGCTTTCGCGTCAGGAAGTTGAGGCTGCCTGGCCGCGCGTTACGGCCGAGGGATTCTCACTTCAGGGGGTTGCGGTGCAACTGGGCGAAGGAGGACTCCAGCAGGGTCCGGCCCAGCTCCTGGTTCCGATTCGCTTCGAAGGGTCAGTGACCAACAGAATCACCCTGGATTACCGCATTTATCTCAAGTCGGTACCCAACCAAAAGTGTCTGGCCGTCATAACCAGCAGCCACGGGACATCTGGCACGTTGCTCCTGACCCCCGAAATGCCCTCTCAGAGCCTCGAGCTGACTCCTGCGCAGACTTCGTCAGAGGCGAAGAATCCGGGCACGCTGAGCGGCTTCTTCTGGCTGGGAGTCGAACATATCCTGACCGGATATGATCACCTTTTGTTTTTGCTGACGCTTGTTATCGTAGGTGGCAATCTATGGCGCTGGGTCAAGGTGATCACCGCATTTTCAGTCTCTCACTCGATCAGTCTGGCTCTGGCCGTTTTCGGAGTAGTGCATCTGGCGCCGGCCATCATCGAACCGCTGATTGCGTTATCGATCACAGTTTCCGCAGCGTTTTCGTTTCGCGCGGTGCCGGCTCAAAAGCTCAGCGGCGGATGGCTGGTGGCCTTCGGTTTCGGCCTGATTCACGGCCTGGGTTTTGCGGGAGTGCTGGCTGAAATGCAGCTCTCGGGTCGTCGTGCGTTGCTGCCTCTGGTCGGTTTCAACCTGGGAGTGGAAGCCGGTCAACTGGCCGTGGCTCTGGCGCTGCTGCCGGTGGTTCGGGCCCTATGTCGCAACCAGAAGGGTGCTCGAGTGCGTCAGTTGATCACTGCCCTGGCTGGTTTGATGGGGCTTTACTGGTTCGCCTTTGGAACACCCTGAATTAGCTCAAGCTGGATGTGCAGGCGGCCACAGAGTTGCTCGATTTCGGAGACTTTTTCCGAGGGCGGAAAGGCCAGAGGGGTGGGGACGCCACCCGAACAGGTGGCTTGCCAGAATACGACCTCATTCACCGCCAGTTCGGCCAGTTTCTTTTTCAGGCTGGCCTCATCCACTCCGGCAGCCAGAATTTCCGACCAGTGTTTGTTCCGGTTGGTCCCCGGTAAGAGGGCATAGCGCCAGGATTGGTGGTCCGGCCAAGAATACAGCTCCATTCCTTTAAAGGCGGGCTTGGGGTTACGTTGGGCCATTGCGTTGAGGGGAAACAAGGCCAGCGTCAGAAGCAGATGGCGGCGGCGCACCGGCTACTTCAGCGGGCAGCCGGCGTCGATCCAGCGACCCAGCTTTTCGCGTTCCTCTGGCGTCATTTTGGTGGCGTTGCCCAGGGGCATGACCTGGCGGTCTACGGCCTGCAGTTTGATGCGTTCGGCCGCTTCCACGATGTCGTGAGGACTGTCCAGCTTGAGGCCTTTGGGTGCCTCGCTAAAGCCCATTCCAGGAGACTCCGAGTGGCATACGGCGCAACGCTGGGCTATGATCACGCGGATTTCGCTGAAGGGGGGGGCGTCGCCGGCGTTGCTGGTGGCGGCTGGCGGCTTGGGGGCGGGCCAGGTCACGTAGAAGATGGCGGCCGTGGCCATCGCCGCAGCGGCCCCAGCGATCTTTCCAGCTCTGGTCAGCCCCACCAGGAACAGGTGGCGCATTCCCGCTCCGAAGATAATAAACAGAGCCATCAGCAGCCAGTTCAGGGGGTGGCCGAAGATGCCGGCAAAGTGGTTGCTCAGCATCAGGAAGATGACCGGGAAGGTAAAGTAGGTGTTGTGGGTGGAGCGGTATTTGGCGTGTTTGCCCAGCGAGTAGTCCACTTCACCGCCACCAGCGGCCGAGAGGTACATCTTGCGCTGGGGCGGGATGATGTGAATCCAAACGTTGAAGGCCATCAGCGAGGCCATGACGGCGCCCATTTGTAGGAATGCAGCCCGTCCCGAGAGGGTGTGGGTTAGCCACCAGTCCAGGCCGAAAAGATAGGCCAGGGTGATACTTCCGCAAACCAGGGTGTGGTTCCGCAGGGGCGTACGCCACAGTCCATCGTAGAGAAACCAGGAGCCGAGGATGGAGCCCAGACTGACTCCGATGGCCTGAGCGGCGCTGAGTTCACGTACTCCCGGGTCGACCATGTAGGTGCCCGCACTGAGCCAGTAAACAACCATCAGCAGCAGGAAGCCGCTGATCCAGGTGCCGGTTGCCTCCATCCAAAACCAGCGCAGACGAGGCGGAAGCTTGCCGGCTTTGAGAGGGCGTTTCTCCACGGTGTAATAGCTGCCGCCGTGAATCAACCAGGTGATTCCCGTTACGTAGGGACGTTTCTCCGGGTCCTCGTACATGTGGTTGTCTAACCACATAAACAGGAGCGAGTCGCCGATCCACATGATGGCTGTAATGACGTGGATCCAGCGGAGCAATATACCCAGCCATTCCTCAAAGGGACCTAACATTGAAAGGCTCAGGTTCGCATCCAGGCCCAAGCTCCCCTTGCGGAAAGAAGAGTTTGCGGGGATTTTCTAGAAACGGCCGGCCGTGAATTTAACTTCCTCGGTAAGTGCTATAGGCATAGGGCGAGACCAGCAGTGGAACATGATAATGAGCCCCGGCATCTTCGATGCCAAAGGCCAGCGGAACCACATCCAGGAAGGCAACGGTCGGCAATTGCAGGCCCCGTCCTCGAAAATAGTCACCGGCGCTAAATTCCAGTCGGTAGCGGCCTGATTTCATGGTTTCTCCTTCGAGCAAAGGCCGATCCACCCGCCCGTCGGAGTTGGTGGTGGTTTCCACCAGCAGCTTGTTGGATTCATCAAAGAGCCGGATGGCCATGCCGGCTGCGGGGCAGCCGTGAGCGGTATCCAGCACATGTGTCGTCAGTTTTCCCATAGACCCGATACTATGATCATTCCACAGGAAAGGGCAAATCATGAGTTCAGATCCGCGTGACTATGTCGGCTACGGCCAACACCCACCCCATCCCAAGTGGCCGGGCAACGCCAGGGTGGCCGTGCAGGTGGTGCTCAACTACGAAGAGGGCGGGGAGAATTGTGTTCTCAACGGCGACCCGGCCGCCGAGACCTTCCTTTCTGAGATCATCAATGCTCCAAGGGTGGAAGCCCGTCACATGAGTATGGAGTCGATTTATGAGTACGGCAGCCGGGCGGGTGTGTGGCGGTTACTGGCTCTGTTTCGCAAATACAAGATTCCAGTCACCATTTTCGCCGTGGCCATGGCTTTGGAGAAGTATCCGGAGATTGTCCAGGCCTTTTTGCAGGATGGCCACGAGATCTGTTCCCACGGCTACCGCTGGATCAATTACCAGGACGTGGATGAGGCCACCGAACGCGAACATATGCAGAAGGCTGTCGACATTATTCGCAACCTGACGGGCTCACCGCCTTTGGGTTGGTACACCGGTCGAACCAGCCCCAACACTCGTCGGCTGGTCGCTGAAGCCGGCTGCTTTCTCTACGATGCCGACGACTACAGTGACGACCTGCCCTTTTGGACCACTACCGCCGGCAAGCCCCAGTTGATCATCCCCTACACGCTGGATACCAACGATATGCGCTTTGCTTCACCCCAGGGCTTCAATACCGGCGATCACTTCTACGCCTACCTGAAGGATGCTTTCGATACACTTTACGAGGAAGGCGCCAGCGCCCCCAAGATGATGTCGGTCGGATTGCACTGTCGTCTGGTGGGGCGCCCCGCCCGCATCGCCGGATTGGCTCGATTCTTCCAATACATCACTTCTTTCCCGGACGTTTGGATTTGCCGTCGTATCGACATCGCGCGCCACTGGCACGAACATCACCCTTACCAGGAGTCCAAATGAATAGAGCCGATTTCATCGAGAAGTATGGGGGGATCTACGAGCACTCCAGCTGGGTGGCCGAAGCCGCCTTCGGCGCCGCGGACATCCCCGGCGCTATGCGCCAGGCCGTGGAGCAGGCCAGTCACGAGCAGCAATTGGCTTTGATTTGCGCTCATCCTGATCTGGGAGAAAAATTGGATACCTTGACGGCTTCTTCCACCTCCGAGCAGCAAGGCGCCGGACTCAACCAGTGCAGCCCTGAAGAGTTCGCTGAGTTCCAGCAACTCAATCGCGCCTATAAGGAGAAGTTCGGCTTCCCCTTCATCGTGGCCGTCAAAGGCCTGGACCGCCAGGGCATCCTGCAGCGCTTTCGCGAGCGCATCCATCACGAGCCTGAGCGCGAGTTTCGCACTGCTCTGGACCAGATTCATCGCATCGCCGCCTTTCGTCTGGAAGCCTTAAGTTGATCCGCCTCAAACCCGAACCCCTGACGGCCGAGGCTTTTGCTCCTTACGGTGAAGTGATCGAAGTGGCCAACGCCGCCCAGATTCGCGAAATCAATTACGGTAACACCCGTCGTTTTCACGACCTGGCCGGTCTGGACTTACTCCAGGCTGAGGGGCGGGCCGTGCTGAGCATCTTCCGCTCTACGCCGCTAGCGCGTCCGGTTCCCATTCGGGTCATGGAAGTGCATCCACTGTCCTCTCAAGCCTTCATGCCTCTGAGCGGGCGCCCTTACCTGGTGGTGGTGGCCGGCCAGGGGGATTTTGCGATCAGCAAGTTGCGCGCCTTTGTGGCCGGCCCCCATCAGGGAGTGAACTACCGCAGGGGGTGCTGGCATCACTACAGCCTGGCCCTGGAGGAAACTTCGGATTTCCTGGTGATCGATCGGGACGGGCCGGGAGACAATTGCCTGGAAGTTTTTCTGGATGAGGAGATCGTCGTTGACTACTGAGTTTTTACCGGCTTTTCTAATCGGCTATTCCAACTCGGACTTTACCAATCCCCACGAGGTGGTGTTGCCGGATGGAGCTCCTGACTGCCGCCTGCAGTTCACCCACATGGGAGCCAAGTATTCTGGCTTTGAAACGGTTCGGCACCGGGCGACCCGCTTCGCAGATGGGGGTTTCGATTACGATCACGATGCCCATCACTGGCTGCATATCGGGCTGCACCAGCGCTCCCAGATTGAATCGATCAAGATCAGCACGAAATGGTTTACGGGCAACCAGGTTCGGGCTGTTTCGGTGTATCTGATCGATGAGTTGAGCGGGACTCGCCAGTTGGTGCTGGAACGCGTTCCCCTCAATCCTGACGCCGAGCATGAGTTTCCGCTGGGCAACCTGCCGGCCAGCGAATGCCTGGTGGAGTGCTACTACGAGGGAGGTATTGCGCGGGTTCAACTCTTCGGTCAGCCCGCCTCCGAGCTCTTGCCGGAAAGGCCCAACCTGTTAGAAGGCGCCAGGATTTCTCACGTCTCCAATGACCACTACGGCAACCCGGCCATGGCGGTGGCCGGCCTGCGCAAGGAAAATCATATGGTGGGATGGGAGTCAGCGCGCACCGGTTTTGGCGAGCGGGCTCTGTTCCATTTGGCGCAAGCTTCGGTCGTGCGAGAAATCGTGGTAGATACCTATCTGCACCGTCTCAACCCGCCCCTTTCCTGCCACGTCTTCGGCCTGAACGAGAAGGATGAAAATAAAATCGAGGCTCTCATGGGCCGCGCTCCGCGGTGGAAGCTGAGCCTTGGCGACGGTCGGGAGATCATCCCCGAAAACTTCCAGGCCTATATGTTGGCCCAAGGTTACCTCGAACAGGGAGTCAAGAAATTCCGAATTGCTCTGGATGTCCCAGACCCCGCCTGGATTCCGATTTTGCCCTGGGCTGAGCTGGCTGCCGATCGCTATCATCGCTTCCGCCAACTGGAAAGCGCTGGCCCCATCACCCACCTGCTTTACATGCACTATCCTAACGGGGGGATTCACGGCCTCAAGGCCCTGGGGGGATCATGAGTATGGAAGAGCGACTCAACGTTGCCGACCAGATCCTGATCGATGTCAGCGAGCAGCTGTTGGCTCAGTGCGATAGTCAGCCCTTGCTCCAATGGTTAGGCGTCCTGGATGGCCTGCAAGAGGCGGCCACAAAGCCCGAAATAAAGGCGCATCGAGCCCTGTTGGCCGAATTTTCCAGCCGAATCCTAAAGGCTCCCGAGGCCAGCCTGACCCGACTTGAGGAATTGCTGGGCGGGGGTCTGGCTGAGGTCGCTATGCTGATGAGTTTGTGTCTCGGGCTGGAGCCTGGGGCAGTGAGCGCTATAAGCCCAATGTTCAGGGTTTACCAGCCACTTCAGCAAGAAGTCCAATCAGAAATGCGCAGGCTCTGGGAAATGCCCGGCGAGGCCAGAATGCAGTTGGAACGCGCCTGGGTGCTCAAGTTTTTGGGCCCCTGACAGCCTCCGGCTATCTTCATAAAACTTTCATCTGGCTTGGACTGGCCTTTCACGTTCGTCCGCTACCTTAGCGTTTATGAGTTCGCCTCTTCATCGTCTGGTTCAGTTGTTGTGGCTGGACCGCAGCTCCATCTTCCTTCTCTCCTGCTACGCTCTGGGGGCGGGCCTGCTCGCGCTGGCCTTGCCTCTGGCCGCTCAGGCCCTGGTCAACAGCATTGTGCAGGGCCTGTTCTGGCAGCCCCTGCTGGTTTTAACCAGCGCCGTCTTTGCCGGCCTGCTGCTTTCAGGAGTGCTCAAAGCTCTGCAGTTAGCCATCGCCGAGGGTGTCCAACAGAAGCTGTTCGCCCGCCTGGGGTTGCGCCTGACCGAACTGGTGCCGCGCTTTCAAACCCAGGCCTTTCGGGCCCGCCGCGGACCCGAGGAGCTCAATAAGTTTTTCGAGATCGTCAACATTCAGAAGTCCTGGCATAAATTGCTCATCGATGTGCCGACCAGCTTGGTGGAGCTGACTCTCAGTTTTGCTTTCCTCCTGCTCTACGGGACCGAGCTGCTCTCGGTAGCACTGTTGTGCAGCCTGATTGCCGGCTTCCTGATCATCTTGCTGGGTTGGGGTGGACTGACCAGCTCCAAGCAGGAGTCCAAGTTGAAGTATCAGCTGGCGGGCTGGCTGGAGCAACTGGCCCGCAGCCAGGACTGCTGGAAGCTCTTTCGCGGTGGCGAACGCGCCTTGCAGCGCAGCGACAATTTTATCTATTCCTATCTGAAGTATCGCCAGCATCACTTCAGCGTCTTGCTGCGCCAGCTCAGTGCCTACTATCTATTCAACGCAGTGGTGGTAGCCGGGGTCCTCGGTTACGGTGGCTTCCTGGTGATCGAGCGGCAGATCTCGGTGGGTCAGTTGGTGGCGGCCGAACTGGTGGTGCTGAACCTGCTCAAGTCGGCCGAGAAGCTGGTGCGCGCGGCGGAGCCCTACTTTGACCTGCTCACCGGGCTGGACAAGCTGGGAGCTTTGCTGGAGATTCCGGCCGAGCCCGAGCCTGACCAGGTCCTGGAGAGTGAGAGCACTCCCTGTCATGTGCAGCTCAGGGGGGTGGGCTTTGCCTATCCGGATCTGCCCAACCAGGTGCTCAGCCAGGCCGACCTGGAGCTGCCTGCGGGGAGCCGGATCAGTCTGCTGGCGCCGGAAGGGGGCGGTCGCTCAACTCTGGCTCAGCTCTGTGTGGGTCTTCTGCAGCCTCAGTCTGGGCTGGTGGAAGTGGACGGGCGAGAGGTCGCCCGACTCCAGAGGGGACAGCTGGCCTGGCTTCATCCTGGTCACGATTTGCTGGATGCCTCGGTCGAGGAGAACATCCTGATGGGGCGTGAGTTCTCCCAGTCTGACCTGCGCTGGGCTCTGGAAATGAGTGGATTGAACGATCACCTGTCCTGGCTGCCTCAGGGACTGCGAACCGAGCTCTGCTGGGCGGGGCGCAACCTGTCCAGTTCCCAGGTGGCTCGTTTGCAGCTGGCTCGCGTGCTGGTGGGTCGTCCTCGGCTTTTGATCCTGGACCACGATCTGGCCGCGCTCGACCCTGAGGGGCGCAAGCGAGTGTTTGGGCGGCTGTTTGACCGCACTCGCAGCTGGACTCTGCTCAACCTGATTTGTGATCCCGAGGCCCTGGCTTTGAGTCAGCGCATCTTCTGGCTGCAGGATGGCGAGATCATCGACCTCGGGACTCCCACCGAGGCCGTATCTGCCGAAATTAGCCCGTTGCGCAGGCGCTATCCCTGGCTTTGCCAGGAGTTGACCCGGCGTTTGGAGGCCCGCGATGTTTAGCGCACCCCAGGCTCCCGGCCTGACCTCGCTGAGCCGCCTGAAAACTTCCCGTTACGCCTGGATCCTGGCCTTCCTGGTGCTGGGTATGCTGGTTCTGGTCGCCCTGGGTCTGGTGGGAATTCCCTGGTATCAGAGCGTGTCGGGCATGGGGCGGGTAATTGTCTATAACCCGATGGATCGAGCTCAGGAGGTCGACGCTCTGATTCCTGGGCGAATTGTCAACTGGTATGTGCGCGAGGGACAGACCGTCAAAAAGGGTGATCGGCTGGCCTTGCTCCAGGACATCGACAGCAAGTTTCTCGACCCTCAACAGCTGTTGCGAACGGACCAGATGCTGCTGGCCTATCGCCAGAAACGCGAGCTGGTGTCGGCCCGTCTGCAAGCCCTTGAGGCTCAGCGCGATGCCATCATGCAGGCCCGTTCGGCCGCTTTGCCGGCGGCCCAGCAGCGGGTGGAGCAGAGCCGGCAGCGCTTTGAACAGAACAGGCAAAGCCTGTTGCTGTCTGAGCAGAATCTGCACACTGACCAGCTCCAGCTCAAGCGCATGCGCCTGATGGAGAACCAGGGGCTGCGTTCTCGGCGTGACTTGGAGCTGACCGAGCAGTCGCTGGTGCGTTCTCAGACCGATCTGGAACGCTCGCGCCAGAGCCTGGTGGTGGCTCAGCGAGACATCGAAATCAGCCGATTGGAGCGCGAGCGATTGTCCTTCAGTCTGGACAACGATCTGGCCAAGGTGGCGGAAAGCAGTATCAAGGCACGAGAGAATCTGGCCGAAGTCGAGGCCGAGATCCTGAAGCTGGAGATCGACCGCAGTTCTTTGTCCCAGCGGCGCCAGCAGCAACTGGTGGTGGCTCCCCGCAGCGGCCGAGTGGTTCGGCTACTCAAGCTCGGCGAAGGCAAAAGCGTCAAAGCCGGAGACCCCCTCTGCTCGTTGATGCCGGTTCAAAGCGATCCGGCCGTGGAGTTAATGATCTCCGACTTCGATGCGCCCCTGGTGCGTCCAGGTCAAAAGGTGCGCCTGATGTTCGACGGGTTTCCGGCCATTCCGTTTACGGCTTTCCCCTGGTCAGCGGTTGGAACCTATGGAGGCGTGGTGTCCGTGGTCGACGCTCACGATGATGGCAGCGGACGCTACCGCGTCTTCATCCAGCCGGATCGGTCGCCGGGCAGTTTGCCCTGGCCCAAGCCCCAGGAAAACGAGGCTCGCTATCCATTGCGACCGGGAACTCAGGTGCAAGGTTGGGTCATGATGGATCGACCGGTGCCCCTGTATTGGGAAGTCTGGCGCCGCCTGAATGCCTTCCCCCCGGTTCCCTTTGATTCTAAGTCCGACTCGGGTAAGTCCGACTCGGGTAAGGCCGAGAAATCTCATACGCCCAAGCCGGTGCTGAAAAGATGAAGAAGTGGATTCTACTGCTGAGTTTGCTCTTTGCGCGCCCGGTGCTGGCCGAGAGCTGGAGCCTGGATACGGTCCTTCGTCAGGTCGAAAGCAATCACCCAAAGCTGCGCACCATTGGATTGATCGAGCAGTTGGCGGAAGCCAAAGTTACCGAGAAAGAGGGAGCCTTTGATCCCAGCCTGCTACTTTCCACCGAGCAGTATCGTTATCAATCGCCCACGGATCCCGGCAAAGCCAAGCTGGCTGATGAGCAACTGGCGGCGGTGCAAATTCAGGATGTTTCGGGCTGGAAACTCATTTCGGGTTACCGTCGCAACCAGGGACAGGTCAAATCACCTGACAGCCTGACCGGTCAGTCCGGCGAGTTCTTTGTGGAGTTCAAAATGCCCCTGCTGCGGGGCCTGGGGGTGAACGAAAAGCAGACTGCGCTGGAGCAGGCGCGGGCTGCCCGTCTTCAAGCCCAGGCCACAGGCAGGTTGCTCCGCCTCCAGACCATGCTCGGGGCTGCTCTGGCTTACTGGGACTGGAGCGCCGCCTGCACCGAATGGGTGCTGCTGCAGCGCAACCTGGAGCTGGCCAGTCAGCGGGCGATTCAGGTTGAACAGCGGGTCCAGGCGGGAGATCTGCCCCGAGTCGACCGTCTGGAGGCGCAACAGGAGCTCCAACGTCGACAGGAAGCTCTGGCAAAAGGGGAACGCAACGTTCAAAAGGCAGCTCTCAAACTCAATCTCTATCTCTGGAACAGCCAGGGGCAGGCCCAGGCGCTGCCTCAGGCCGGGTTGGCCCCTCTGCTTCTGCCGGCCGAGGATGCTGGTCAGGCGAAAGAACCTTCCAGGACCACGGTCGCTGTGGCTTCTCGGGCCGATGGGGCGGAACTGTCGCAAGCTGAGCTGCAAGCCCTTCAGTCCCGGCCCGAGCTGGTTGAAATCCAGTTTCAGAAAGAAATGGTGGAATTGGACCGTCGCCTGGCTGAGAACGACCGCCTGCCTGCGCTGGACTTGAGTGTCTCGCCCGGGCTGGATACGGGCCCCAAATCCATTGGCTTGACTTACAAAATCGGTCTGCAACTTACCATTCCCCTGGCGACTCGCTCGGCTGACGGTCGCCTTCAGGCCGCCCGACTGAAGAGCGACAAGCTTGACCTGGATCAGGTTCAGGAAATCCAGCGTATTTTGACCGAGGTTCGAGATGCCGCTTCGATGTTGAACACCAGTCACGGTCGGCTGGCGCCAGCCTTGGAATCGTACAAACTCGCCCGCCAGTTAGAGGAGGCGGAAAGGCTGAAGTTCAGCCTGGGCGATAGCACTCTATTCCTGGTGAACCAGAGAGAGAGGGCCACGCTGGCGGAGGCTCAGAAGCTGATCGAGATTCTGGCGGACTCTCATCGGGCCCGGGCCACGCTCTCGGCGGCGGCAGGTCGACTGTGAAGATTTTGCTGTTCTTGTGCTGCCTTTGTTCGCTCGCCTTCGGGGAATCGCGGCTTGAGCAGCTCTTGAATCAACAGCGCCAGGAATACAGCCAGGCGGTGGTCACCAGCGGTTTTTACGAGCCTCGCTCGATTTCGCGCTACCGTTCCCGTCCGGGAGTTCATTCCGGCTACGATATCGCGATGCCGGCGGGATGTCGGGCCCGTGTGGCCTGGCCTGGTCGGGTAGAGGCGATCATACCCTGGGCCGATGGGGAGTGGGGGGTGCAGGTCCGCCATCAGGACGGTACCACCGCCACCTATGGGCACATCGTTCCTCTGCTGGAAGTTGGCAAAGAGGTTCAGGTGGGAGAAGCGGTCGGACTGATCGCCCGGGACCATCTGGATGTGAAGATGCGCGACGGGCAGGGAAATCTGTTTGACTACGCTGGCGCCACGGCTTGCTACCTGCCCGCCCCTCCCAGTCTGCCCAGTGCGCGAGCCCTGGCCTGGCAGCGCCGCTGGAGGGCCTTCAGCCAGCGTCCGCTCAGTTGGGTCAGCCCATCCCAGTTGGCCGAGCTGTCCCGTCAGGGACTGAGCCTGGCAGAAGTCCGACCAGGACCTGAACTGGAGCAGCTTCGGGCTGAATATCTGGCCATTCCGTCCCAGGAACGCGCCCGTTTGACCTGGACCGAGCGCGACCAGCAAGCCTGCCAGTCCTGGAAAGAACGTCATCAAAACGAGTTCAAACGCTTCCAGCTGGGTCTGGCGGCTGCCAATCGAGTGCGCAAGCTGCGACGAATTTCGGACTTTTGGCGCGAGGTCTTGCAATCCAGTGCGCGAACCGTGGCCGTTGATGAACCTGTTGTTGGTAGAGGACGAGCCGGCCGTGCTGGCCTCTTTGCGGCGGAGGCTGCAAATGGAGGGATTTAAGGTGGCCACAGCTGTGACCGGATTGATGGCCCTGGAGGAGTTTCAGAGCCAGCCGGTGGATCTGGTCATTCTGGACGTCATGCTGCCGGAGATGAGTGGCTTCGAAGTGGCCGAAAAGATCCGAGCCAGCAGTTCCGTTCCGATCCTCATGCTGACCGCCCGTGGTACCCTGAGCGACAAGGTCCGTGGGTTAGAGCGGGGAGCTGATGACTATCTGGTCAAACCTTTCGAGTTCGATGAGTTGCTGGCTCGCATACGGGCTTTACTGCGGCGGGCCCAGCGCGACCCGATTACGCCCGCAGGGACTCTCTCGGCCGGCCACTGGTCGCTCAACAAGACCACTCACCAGGCCTTTTGCGGCTCTCAACTGCTCACGCTGACCCCGCGAGAGTTTGAACTGATGGCTTATTTCTTGACTTACGCCAATCAGGTCCTGACCCGTGAACGCATCTTCGCCGAGGTGTGGGGCCACGACTACGAGGGTTCTTCCAATGTCATCGACGTCTACGTGCGCTCATTACGCGACAAGCTGGAGGGCCCTGACCACCCCAGGATGCTGCACACGGTGCGAGGCCTGGGTTACATTTTGAGGACCTGATCAATGTCGATTTTCTATCGTCTCTGGCTCTCGCTGGCGGTGACCCTGGGACTGGTCATCCTGGCGCTGGGGGTGGGGGAGTATAAGACCTTACAGCGTGCCTTGAACCTCGAAGTGGATCATAATCTGGAGAAGCGCGCTCACTGGATTCAAGGCCAGCTATTGCTGGGGCTGCTTCCCAAGGGCCTGATGTTGCCCGACAACCACCCCCTGGAAGAAATGGGAAAACTCTTCGTCGAGATTTACGATGCCCGAGGGCAATTGCTGCAGCGGTCGGCCAACCTGGAAGGCGGCTCACTTCCCGGGGCGCGCCAACAGGGGACCTACTTTGAGACGGTCTTCACGCCGGAGAATCACCCTTTCCGCATCTATCAGTTGAGGTTAATAGACGGGCGGGAGATTCGCCTGGGAGAGTCGCTGGAGCTGGCTTACCTCAGTCTCAGCCACAGCCTGCTCCGGATCGTTCTGTTAGGCACGGGTGGTTTTGCCCTGGCGGCGCTGATCTCACGTCAGGTTTTACTGCAGATCTGTGGACCTCTGACGAGGCTGGCCCTTAAAGCTGGAGAAATCGCTTCGGTTGGCAACGTGGCCGAGCGGCTGCCCACCCACCCCTCCATGGTCACCGAGGTGCGCGTGGTTTCGGAGACGATCAATTTGCTGCTGGCCCGGGTTCAGGAGTTATTGGAGGCGCAGTCTCGCCTTCTCCAAGACACATCTCATGAGCTGCGCAATCCTCTGACGGTCCTGCAGGTGGATCTGGACCTCTTGTTGCGCAGCGACCTGGATGAGCAGACGCGTGCGGAGATCGGTCAGGAGTTCCGGGGGGAATTAACTCGCCTGATCCGGCTGGTTGAAGACTTACTGAGCATGTCCTGGGCTGAGACTCAGACTAAGGTGGAGTTGCGTCCGGTCCAGTTGGACCAACTGGTGGAGCGTGTCATGGCCAGCTATACAGGCCGGGCCGAGCAACGAAGCCTGCAAATGAAAGTCATGCCCTGTTCGGTTTTGGCAGACCCCGATCGTCTCGAGCAGATCTTGCGAAACCTTCTGGATAATGCCTTCCGCTACGCTGGGGCCAGCGCTCGAATCGGAGTGGACCTCCTGGCTCGACCGGAGTCCTGTCAACTGGTGGTGTGGGATGACGGTCCGGGAATCAGTCGGGAGCATTGGGAGCCCATCTTTGAGCGATTCTATCGTTTGGAGCTGGATAGGAACCGCGCCAAAGGAGGCACCGGACTGGGTTTACCGGTGGCGCGGGCTCTGGCTCGCGCCATGGGCGGGGACCTGTGGATTGAGAGCGAGCCAGGTCAAGGCACCCGCTTTCACCTCAAGATGACTGCTGTCCAATCCTCAGCTTAGCCAGGTTGTCTTGAGCGCGTCGGGCCAGGTCGGGGCGTTCCTCCCCTTGAAAACCCTGTTCCGCCCGCGCCAGCCACTGGTGGGCTTCGGCTGGCCTGTCCAGATGAGAGGCGGTGATACCCAGGAAGTAGGCGATTGTCGCTCGTCCAGAACGTCCCCAAAGCTGTTGCAGCACGGCCTCCAGCTCGGCCCACTGGCGGTGTTCGAGATAATCCAGGGCCAGAGCTTCAGCCATGGCCGGCCAGCGCTCGTCTTCGGCCGAAACCAACTGGATGAATTCGTTACAGGTCGCACGGATTTGAGGCCGCTTTAGTTTTTGCTGGACCCCGGCCAGGCCGAAAAGCGAGGCCACCAGCGCTGGATGCTGCACTGAAACCCCTCGCCAGCCGTCGGCCGCCAGCTGGTAGTATTTGTGGGCGGCCTCCAACTGATTCCGAAATTCGTAGGAAACTCCCAGATCATAATGTGCCTTATGCAATTCGGCCTCTTTCAGAGAAGGCAAGGCCGAGCGGATTTCCCACTCCGCCTGAAGTTCCTGACCCAGACAGAGGAGCAGCAGACCCCTGGTCAGTCGAACCTGAGGATGGTCGGGCAAACCTTGAAGCAAGTCCAGGCCCTCGGCGAACCGGTCGTCCTGCCAGCAACGGTGAGCTTCGGCCAGTTGGAATTCAGCTTCCGGCAGGTCTTGCACAGGTGACCCCCCAGTTGAACGATGCAAACACTCAGGCCGTCTCGCTGATGATGCTCCCCGCCTTGGCGATGGCGGCCCCTACCAGGGCTCCTCCCAGAACGGCCGAGGACGCTCCGCTGGCCACGGCCAGAGTGGCGGTGACCAGCCCGAAGGTCAATCCGGCGATGGCCGCCACCGCGGCGGCTGTGGTCGGATCGAGGTTGGGCTGCAGCTTGGGAGCCAGCAGAGCCGAGCCTCCGCAGAAGCTGATGATCAGGGCGCCAAACTGAAGCCCGGCCGCCTCGGAGAAGGAAAAAGAGTGGAGACTAAACTGGAGATAGCCGGCCGCAATTGCGCCACCCAGGATTCCCCAAATAGCACCTCTCAAAGTCGGTAGCAAGTTCATCTCTCCAATTTCCTTGCTACAGTGTTCAGCTCCTTCGCTGTCGCCAGGCTTGCCACGAGGTCGGGGTGAGCTCGAGAAAGCCGGCCGGCGGTTGCCAAACCTGTGGTAGGTGCCGTAGGGCCCAGCTAGCCAGGCTCTGAAGGATCGGCAGGGTCTCGACTCCGGCCTGGGTCAGATGGTACTGATGCCGGGTTGGCCTGGTTTGATAGGGGCTGCGTGTGATCAATCCATTCTTTTCCAGGCGCTTGAGTCGTTGTGTCAGAATACTGGCTCCGATGGCTTCGGGGGAGTCCAGGAAATCCTGAAAGCGCGATTTCCCCATAAACAGGTCTCGCAGAATCACCAGGGTCCAGTGATCCCCCAGAATTTCCAGAGTCCGCGCAATGGGGCAGGCTGAATTCTGACTGTGGGTTTTCACGGTTCTCGAGTCTAACATCGGTCTGCAGGATCTGTCACTTCTGTTTTTGAAGTGACTTCGCCTGAAATCATTGAAGGGGTCAATTTTAACGTGAAGCTTTATGACTTACCACCCTCTCCCAACGCTCTGAAGGTCCGTCTGGTCTTGAATTATTTGGGTCAGGACTTTGAACATGAGCTGGTAGACCTGGCCAAAGGCGGACACCTGGCCTCCGATTTTGTCGCCAGAAATCCCAATGCGAAAATGCCGGTGCTGGAAGATGATGACCTGGTCCTTTGGGAGTCCAACGCCATCATGTATTACCTGGCCGAGAAACATCAGTCCGATCTGATTCCTGTGGACCTCAAACAACGTGCTCACCTGCATAAATGGATGGCCTGGGCCGTCGCCCACTGGACTCCCACGCTGGGCCCCTGGCTTTTCCACACCATGGCTCCCAGCTTCTTCCCCGGCTTTGTGCCGGACCCGGCTGTCATCGCCAAAGCCAAAGAGGATTTCGCGAAGTATGCGGCCGTGCTCAACCAGGAGCTGCAAGGCAAGGATTATTTGCTGGGTTCAAGCCTCAGTCTGGCCGATCTGGCCATCGCGCCTCTGCTGCAATATCAGCAACTCATGCAGATCGATCTCGCCCCTTATCCAGAGATTGGACGGTGGATGAGCACCATTCGCAAGTTGCCGGTCTGGGACCAAACGATGGCGGTGCTGACTCCGGCCTGAGCAGCCCACCAAAAAGGAGCCCGTCGAGACGGGCTCTTTTTTGGGGATGCTCAGGCGGACTAGGGGGGTAGCTTGTGCAGCAGGATTGATTTGTGTATATTCTTTGTCACGACTTTGTAGGAGAATGAAGCTGTGAAATTGGTGGACCTGAGCCTGATGGATGATTCGGGTCAGTTTCAGGCTCTGGGTCGCTATCACCCGGCTCTATTTGTCTGGCTGCGACATTTTGGCTGAATCTTCTGCCGTGAGGAAGCGGTCCGGTTCGGATCGTTGGATCGCCCGCCGGGCCTACAACTCGTCTTGATCGGTCAGGGTCGAATCGAGCAAGCGCGAGACTTTCGTTCGCGGCACCTCGAGAATCTCGAGGCGGTTCTTCTCTGCGATCCAGAGCTTCGCAGCTATGCCGCTCTGGGTTGGGGCGGAGGCTGGTGGAGCCTGTTTCATCCCGCCGTCGTGGGCTGGGCTCTCATGGCCCTGGTCGAGGGTTTTCGGCAGGGGTCGGTGCAGGGCCGTCCTTTCCAAAATGGAGGGGTGGTGCTGACCGATTCTGACGGCACGATCCTTTACCGCTATGGCTCCCGTCGCCCGGGAGATCGCCCTAGGGGGAGGCAATGGGAGTTGCTGAAATCTGAGTTGGTCAGGCGGCTTGATTCATGAATGGTCGAATTTGCATTATCGGCGCGGGGCTGAGCGGAGTGGTCCTGGCTCGAGAGCTGCAGGAGCAAGGCTGCGAAGTTGAGCTCTTGGAGAAGTCAAGGGGGCCGGGCGGCCGATTGTCGACGCGCCGTCAGGAGCTTTACCAGTTTGACCACGGGGCCCAATTTTTTACCGCGCGTTCCCGAGACTTTCGCGAGTTCATATCACCCCAGCTGGCCAGTGGACACCTGGCGGAGTGGTCGCCGCGGTTGGCCGGACTGGGCGGGAAGAAACCTTTCAAGCGGAGCTGGTTCGAACCCCACTATGTGGCTGTCCCTGGCATGAACGCCTGGGTTAAAGGGCTGGCTGCCGGCTTGAGGGTCCACAGTGAATGGACGGTTGCTTCGCTTGAGCGTGAGAACGCCGCCTGGCGGGTTCACTCCTCCTCAGGCCAAAGCCGGGGCCCCTACGACCTGGTCTGTTCCACCGCGCCCGCTGAGCAATGTTCGACTCTAATGCCCTGGCTGTCGGCTGAGCTTGAGCCAGTACGGATGTTGCCCTGTTATGCCTGGATGCTGGGCTTTGGCCAGGCTCAAGGAGTCCACTGGCAGGCTGCCGAGGTTGTCGATTCTCCCATTCGCTGGATGAGTTGGGGAAATTCACGTCCGGGTCGCCCCCAGCATCCGACCCTGCTGGTGCATTCTTCCAATCAGTGGGCACTGGACCACTTCCTAGAGAGTTCGGAAGAAGTGGAGGCAAGGCTGAGCGAGGCTTTGATGGCCCTGACGGCAATCGATTCTCGGAGTGCAGAGGTTCGCTCCTTACATCGTTGGCGCTATGCCACCACGCTGCGGGACCTGGGTCGTAGCTTTCTATTCGAGCCTTCCCTGGGACTGGCCGCTTGTGGTGATTGGTGTCTGCAGGGCCGGGTTGAAGGGGCCTTTCTCAGTGCCCGTCGGCTGGCTGAGGCCATCTCAAATCTATCTTGACGGCAGGTGTCGACGGCTGTCGGGGGGGCTGGGTGGTGGCTCTGGATCAGCCTCTGAGATTCGTCATTTGTGCGACCTGGAGTGAGGTTGCGGAGTGTACTCAGGACTGTTCTCGGGTGGCTGTAGACATGCCCATCGGGTTGCCCGCCGTGGGGCAAAAGCGCGAGTGTGATCGGTTGGCCCGGCTTGGACTGGGGTCGCGTCGGAACAGTGTGTTCTCGGCGCCGGCCCGGGAATATCTGCAGGCCCGGGATTTTGCTCAGGTGCGGGGAATGTCTTTGCAGAGTTTTTATCTCCTGCCCAAGATCAGGCAACTGGATGATTGGATCAACCCCAGACTTCAGGAACGGGTCTGGGAGGCTCATCCCGAGCTGATCTTTGCCAGGCTGGCCGGTGCTCCCCTGGCGGATTCCAAGAAGACGCCGGCCGGTCGAAGGCGTCGTCTGGAGTTACTGGGTGGCTGCGATTTGCCTGCCCGGCCCAAGGGCACCCTGGCCAGCCTGGACGATCTACTGGATGCCATCGCACTACTCCGTTGCGCGGCTGAACCGGCTCGGTGTTTGGGCGGCGACCAGCGGGACGATCGTGGGCTTCTGATGCAGATCCATTACTGACCCATCCAGCTCGCCAGACGTCGCCCTTCCCAGGTCGTCTGCAGCAGGTTATCGGCGATCAGCAGGAGTTCAAGTTCCAGCAGCCGATCCACAGCCGTTTTGAGCTGAAAGTAGTGGCATAGGGGCAAGAGTTGCAGGGAAAGCTCGCCCAGACCCTTGGGTGAAGTTAAGGCCTGGAGAACGGCTGCTTCCAGCGGTCCGATTTGGGCGCGAAGCTGGCTCAGGGGCCTCGGGGTCAGGGGCGGAAGTTGCAGACACTCTGCCCTTCGAGTCTGATTATGGTGGCTCAGCCATTCCTCAGCGATTTCAACGGCCTGGTCTGCGTGTTCCCAACGCCGCTTCAAGCACCAGCAGGACCCCGGACGAAAGTAGGTTTCACGATAGCGGTCGCAGCCGGGCACCCGCTGCTCCCCATTTTCGGCCTCGGTGGGTTCGGGTATCGGAGCTTCGGGGTCCAGATTCATTGCCAGCTCAAGCTGGCGATGCCAGTTGTTGACGGCGTGGCCCAGCCAGGTCGGACTCCAGCCCATCAGGTGCTGACGGACCAACCCGAGTTGTTCCAATTGGTGAAGCTCCATTTCCAGGTGACTCGAATCGCCTTGCTGGCAAAGGTGCTCCAGCGCCAGTTGAAGATGATTGGCTAGAACTTGCTTGTTGTGACCTGAGTAGAGACTCATCCGACCCTTTCCAAAGTGTTCGCTTGACTGAATTGTGTCAATAGTGATACAAAAGCAGTACAAAATCAAGTCAAAACATGGAGGCATCCGTGACCGATCGAAACCAGCCGGTTCTTGCCCTGGGTCTGACCCTGATGATGGGGTTCCCCACCTACATTCCTAAGGACTCGCGCTAATGTACCTTGTTATCGGAGGTTCTCGGGGAATTGGCGCGGCCCTTGCCGCCAAGCTACGGGAGCGAGGCGAACGCGTTGTGATCGCCGCCCGCGGGATCGACGATTTGCAAGCCTGCGCTCAGGAACTTGGGTGTGAGTGGGAGGCCTGCGATGCTCGCAGTTTCGAGGATGTCGACAAACTTGTGGGCGGCTATCCTGAGCTGAGCGGTGTGGCCTGTTGCGCGGGCGGGATCCTGCTGAAGCCGGCCCACCTCACCAGCGAGCCAGAGCTGGTCCAGATGTGGGAGCAGAATCTAAAGTCGGCCTTCGCGGTGGTCAGGTCGGCTGGCAAGAGGTTGCGGTCCGCTTCCGTGGTGCTCTTCTCCAGTGCCGCAGCCCGGATTGGTTTACCCAATCACGAGGCGGTCGCGGCTTGCAAAAGCGCGGTAGAAGGGCTCGTGCGCTCCGCATCGGCCACCTATTGCTCACGAGGATTGCGTTTTAACGCCGTCGCCCCAGGACTGGTCAGGACCTCTCTGAGCGCCCAGTTGATCAGTCGGCCGGCCGCCCTTGAGGCCAGTGCTGCCATGCATCCTCTGGGTCGAATCGGCGAGGCCGGCGAAGTGGCGGAGCTGGCCCGCTGGCTCCTTTCACCTGAGTCAAGCTGGGTCACGGGACAGATTTTTGCCTGTGACGGCGGCCTGTCCAGTTTGAAGACGCGAGTCGGAGGCTCTTAAGGTTTTGTCGCGAAAGCGTACGCACAGGCTATGAGTACCAGCTTAAAGAACGGCCATTATCGCGCCAAGACCCTGGCTGCCGCGGCAGGCATTTCCACCAACCTCTTGCGTGCTTGGGAACGCCGCTACGATCTCTTCGAACCGGAGCGGCGGGCCAGCGGCCACCGTCTCTACACCGAGAAAGACCTGCAGGTGATTCGGCGAATCCGAGAGCTGGTCGACTCTGGACTGTCAATTGGAGAAGTGGCGGCGCTTGGGCGGACTGCCTTGCTGGAGCAACCTCAGCCGGTCTTCGCGCCTGGTCCGGGTGTGCTTGAGCTGGCCACCCTGGATGAGCAACGCCAGCAGTCGATCGCGGAACTGGCTCCTCGGGACCTTCTGCCGCAGCGGGCCACCCGCTACGCGGGCGAGAACCTGGGCGTCTCCCTGCGCCTTCTGCACTCCTCGGACCTGGCTCTGGTTTACCGTCTCTACCGAACGCTGAAGGGCCTGTACGAGATCTGGATTTACATGGAACAGCGCCTGGCCCGTCCGATTTTGTTGGGCCGCCTGGGTGTTCTATTCGAGAAAGGCTTCGAGGCCGAACTGAAGCTCTTAGGGGCTGCCACCGGCCCACAGGAACCCGGGTTGCGCAACGCCCTGGAAGACACTCGAGGCGGCGCCCTGAGCGTGATCCTGGACTACTGCCGAGGGCGTGAGCTGGAGCAACTGAACTCGACCGACCTGAATGTTTTGCTGACCCTGGCTCGAGATCACGCAAAGATGATGCGGAACGCTTTTTACGATTTGGATGATCCACTGCGCGAGGCGGACGAGACCCTCAAAGCCCACTCGCTCCGACCGGTGCTACAGAAGCTGCAGGCTTTTTATGCCGGTCGAGCTGAGTTTCGGGCCGGAAGCAACTACCAGGGTCCCATAAGCAGTCGTTGTCTGGAGACCTCAGCTTTAGATCGGATCACCTACGGCTTTTTGGCTCGCGCGATTGGCTCGGCGGGCTGCAGCGCAGGACTTTGGGTCGTGCAAATCAACGAGCATCTCTGCCGCTGGGCTTTCGAGTGTTCGGTGGACCGATTCAGTCCTTTTGAGCCGCATGAACTGCCTGTGTTGGCGGTGGCTCAGGCCATGGGTGTGAGTCCCGAAGAAGCCATCTCCTACGCTTATCTTGGCTCCGCTCGTCGAGCGGGCAGGCTGTGGGCCTGGTTTCACTGGCCGGTTTATCATCCTCCCAAGGACGTGCCCCACTGTCTCTGCGAGCCTCTGGGAGGCGCCCATTCACATCACCTTAAATAGGCAGCGTTGGAGCTCAGCTCTCAGCTCAAGGTAGTCGCTGTCCTCAACCATTTGCAGCCCGGTCAGATCGGCCTGCAAATGGCTGACGTCGGCGAAGCCGACCACGTTGGTGACATCCGAGATGGGGCGAGGCGTCAGCCATTCCCCGTCTCGCACCCCATAGAACAGTGACGGAAAGACTTCCTCGGTTGTGTCCAGTCGGGCCAGGTAAAGCCGGCAACGGGGGTAATTTCTCTCGGCTCGAAACGGTGGAGGTAGGAACCCTTGCTGTCCTTTTGCTTCGATCCAGAACTCTTTCAGCCTGGCGCCATAGAAGTTGGCCAGTTTTTCAAGACGGCGTCGGGGGGCGTGAGGTCCAACACTCAGACTGATGGGTACGCAGGCCTGGGCGTGGAGGAGTTCGGCTTCTTTGCGCGCCGGAGCAAAGAGTCGTTTTTCCCGACTGAGAGGAACGAATTCCACTTCAATCTTGGTGCAATTCATTCCCATTTCCCTGGATTCAATTTGGAACTTGCCGTGTGTCCAGGTGCCGAGGTGGTTTCCGCTGCGCAGGCGGATCTGTTTGGCGTAGGTCCGGAGCACGGCGTTCAATCCGGCCGAAACGTGTCGTTCGGACCGGCGAGCCCGGCCGTCCAACATGACAGTCGGCAGCTGGTGAATTTGGCCGGGTTCGATGACATAGTCTCCGATCTCGGCGTAACATTGGTGACTGTCGCCATGCCAGTTGAAGTAACTGGCGCCCCCAGCCACCGCGGCCTGCAGCCAGCGCAGACAATATTGGTATGGATCGACCAGTTGAAATTTGGCCAAACGCTCCAACGCCGACCGGTCGTCGATGGTAAAGGCGCCCGAGGAATCGTGCTGGCCTTCCGAGTTGAGACTGACCAACAGGTCTTCTAGTTGTAGGTGGGAGCCCATTTGTCAGTCGTTCAACCAGCCAGCAGCCCGCCCTTTTCCAAGACCGACTGCTGGCTGGCGTCACCAGCTTTATAGCGATTCGCGCAAGCTGCGAGCGGCTTCTTCGGTGGTCCATTCGGTTCCACTGAAGATACGCACCAGTTTGCCCCTGGAGTCGATCACCACGGTTTTCAGGTTGTGTTGAATGGTGCCGTTCTGATCGTAGTAGACCACGCCCAGGGGACCGGTCACGGCTTCGATGGCCTCCGGTTTTCCCGTCAGGAAGTCCCAATTGACGCGTTTTTTATCGTATCCCTGAGCATAGGCCTTGAGCATGTGGGGAGTGTCCCGGTCGGGGTCAAGAGTCACCGACAGGACCTGCACCTTGTTGAGCAGTCCAGCCTTTTCCAGCACTTCGTTGGTGCTCTTCAGCTTGCTGGCGATGGTGGGGCATTTATCGGGGTAGGGGCACTGAGTAAACAGGAAGGTCAGCAGCACCGCTTTGCCGCGGAACTGGCTCAACTGAACCTGTTTGCCGTTCTGGTTCGTCAGGCGAAAGTTGGGAACTGATTGGCCCGGTTCCAGGGCCTTCTGAGGCATGGCCCAGGCCAGGCTGGCCAGGGTCAACAGGATGCATAGAGTTTTCTTCATGGGGATGTACCTTTCTCATTTTTGTCAGGATATGGATGGCCTCATCGACCAAAGAGTGCATAATGGGGATGTCAACCAGGCTGAGCACAGTGCCCATGGTCAGGCCGCCCAGAATGACGGTTCCCAGGGGCGAATAGGCGTCCAGCCCGGTGCGGGGGAAGCATGCCAGCGGAATCATGACCACGATGGTAATCAGCGAGGTCATCAGAATGGGTCGCAGGCGTCGCGGACAGGCGCGAACGATGGCCTGATCGCGGGGAATACCCTGGGCTCGTTGGCGCAGAATTTCGTCCACCAGCAGAATCGCGGTGGTGGCATCCATCCCGGTCAGCACAATCAACGCCATGATGCTGACTGAGGAGAAGGCCTGGTGGTTGAGCCAGAGGGCGATAAAAACCCCGCTCAGCTCCAGTGGGATGGAAAAGATCATCTGGAGCGGCTGCAGGAAGCCTCGAAATTGAGCCACCAGCACCAGCAAAATCAAAATCATGGACAATCCCAGACCCCGCAACAGACGTTGGAACGAATCCATCATCTGGGTCATGTCACCGCGCATTTCCACTCCATAGCCGGGGGGCCAGTTGAGCTGATGCAGCGACTTCATCATAACTTCCATGGCCAGATCCATGGAGTAGGGGCCGCTCATTCTATAGAAGCCGGTGACGCTAATGGCACGGCGCATCCCGTCGTGTTCGATTAGAGTGGGGGCCGGGCGCAGTCGAACTTCGGCCAGATTGCGCAGCGGTACGGTCTGCCCGCGGGGCGTTTGAATGGGCAGGTCGTAGAGGTCCTCAGGAGTCACTCGACGCTGGTCCTGGTCGAGGCGCACCAGGATGGTGGTCTGACGCAGGTTCTCCAGTCGGTAGAATTCCTGGGTGTATCCGCCATGGAGCGAGAAGTAGGCCTGGCTGGCGATTTCCTCCGGGCTCAAGCCCAGCTGAGCAGCCCGTTCCGAATTCACTTCGATTTGATAGATAGGGTTGCCCAGGGTCCAGGAATTTGCTACTTGATGGAGTCCCGGGGTGGAGCTCGCGATCTGTTTCACTTCCTCGGCCAGTCTCGAGAGGATTTGAAGGTCTGGGCCGGTCACCACCAGCTGGATGGGGGCGGCCGAGCTGGCCATCACATCTGAGCCCATTTCTTTGATCTGCAAACGACGCAGCCCGGGGATGCTCTGGCGAGCCTCGGTTTCGACCGCGTCCACCACCTGCCAGATGCTGCGAGAGCGCCGACTCTTGTCGGAGAAGGTCAGCATGGCGGTGGCGCTCTGAGTCAGGCCGGTCGAGTAACCGGTGAAGTTGGGCACGCTCATGGGCTCGCTGCCGATTTCGATGGAGGCCTTCTCGATCTCGGGTTGCTTTTGCAGGATGCCTTCTAGACGGTCCACCGCCTGTAGGGTGGCCTGATAGGAAGTGCCGGGGGCCATTTCTAGAACCAGGTAGCCCTGGCCTACGTCGGCCAGCGGCATCATTTCGCTGCCAATGAAGTAGTAGAAGGTGCCGCCGAGTACGACCGTAAGAAGAACTCGAATCAGACTGGCGAAGCGGCGTTGCAGTAACCATTCCAGCAGCCGTTCATAGGCTTTTTCGAGGCGGTCCAGAGCTCGTTGGAAGGGAGCCAGCAGCCAGAGGTAGAGGCGGTGGCGGCGCTCACGCTGACGCACTTCAGGTCGGGCTAGCAGGCGCGAACCAAGCAGAGCGGTCAGCGTGAGGGAGACCAGGAAGGAAGCCAGAAGTCCAAGGATGATCGGCCACACCAGCCCCTGGAACATCTCCTGCACGATGCCCCCACAGAGCAGCAGAGGCAGTAGAGCGAGTACCAGCATGAGCGTGGAGGCGGCCACGGCCAAACGTACTTCGCTGATCCCGTCGATGGTGGCGCTGGTGGGATCTTTGCCTAGCTCCAGGTGGCGCTCGATGGCGTGGATGTCGATGATCGAATCATCCACCAGACGCCCAATGGAGATCAGCAGGCCGATCAGGGTGCTGGAATTGAGCGTCAGGCCCAGCGGCAGCATGGCCACCACCGCCAGCGCCAGCGAAACGGGAATGGTGATGGTGGCAATCAGGGTGCCACGCCATTCCCCCAGGAAGAAGAGCACCACCAGCCCGGTCAGGAGCACAGCCGTGAGCAGTTCCTCCCACATGTTGTCCATTAGCGTCGAGACGAACTGGGAGTTATCGTAGGCCACTTCAAAGTGGATACCCGGGTAGTCTTGCTCCAGGCGCGTCAGTTCTTGCTTAATGGCGCTGATCACGCGTGGCGAACTGGCTTGAGGGTTTTGCAGAACATTGACTTCGATGGCCCGGCCGACCTGGCCGCGACGCAGATAATGGTAGCCACTGCGAGTTTCGCTGCTGGTGTCGAGCACGCGAGCCAGGTCGCGCAGGTGGATCACGCGGTCGCCCTGTGTGGCCACTGGCACATTTTCCAAGTCCTCGGGTGCGCGGGCGAGATGTTCCAGGCGCACGGTGAACTCGCTGGCCCCCTGAGTCAGGGTTCCGGCCGGGCGGGCCACATTGTAGCGGTCGATGGCGTCGCGAACCTGAAGAATCGATAGACCACGGGCTGCCAGAGCATGGCGGTAGACCTGAACCTGCAGCTGACGACGCGAGCCGCCGAAGGTGGAGACGGCCAGCACCTCCGGACTGGCCGATTTCAGGCGATTGACCACCTGGTTATCAGCCAGTTGGCGCAATTCGCTCCACCCCCAACGCGAGTCGCCGCGAAGTGACAGGCTCAGAATGGGGAGGTTGAGGGGGTCGATCGGGAGCACCCAGGACGGTTTGAGGTTGGCACCGGTGGCGGGCAGGTCCGCCTGAATGATGTTGAGCAGCGATTGGGTGGCGGCCAGTGCCGCTTTCATATCATGCCCGTAGGGAAACTCCAATGAAACGATGGAGAAGCCGTCCTGGGAAGTGCTGCGCAGGTAACGCACACCCGGCACGCTGACCATGCGTTCCTCGATGGGTTTGGAGATGTAGGTCTCCATTTCCTCGGCCGAGAGGCCGGGCATCATGGTGGCCACACCCAGCATCGGGCTTTGCACATAGGGCATAAAGCGACGAGGCAACCCGCCGCTCAGAGCCTCGAAAGCCAACAACAAGACTCCCAGGTAGAACGCCAGAATGATGTAGGGGTGCTGGATGGACCAGCGCGAGAGGTTGAAGTTCATGGGCTGGCACCTGGGGTCGGGGAGCAGTATTCTTCGCTGGGAGCCAGACCCGGCATGGAGGAATGGTCCATGCCTTCCATCTCAGGCATCTTTCCGGAAGGTGTGGGAAGCGTCTCGGGCCCCTGGGTTGACCATTTCACCTCACTCAGTGCCATTCCGTCGCGCAGGCCAAAGCCACCGGCCACCACCACCCGGTCCCCGGGACTGATACCTTCCAGGATGCCCACACGGCCGTCCTGGGCGCCGCTGACTTGAACCGGGCGCTTGCGCGCCGTCAGGCCCGTTTTGGTGTTTTGCGCAATCCATACGAAGGGCTGATTGTTCAGGTCTCGCTGCAGAGAAGCCAGCGGCACGGTGAGCCGGCGCTTGCGTTTGGCCAGTGCGATCTGCATGGGAACATAGGCGCCCACCCGGAGACCCACCGATCCGTCGACGATGGCTTCCACCGTGAAGGTCCGAGTATTAGGGTCGGTTTCGCCAAAGTCAGAGTGGATCTCGGTGAGCAGCGGGTCGCGTCCGGGAAGCGCGACGCTCACCCTGGAGCCGCGGCCCAACTGACCACAGTATTCTTGAGGAATACGCGCTTGCAGACGGAGCTTGTGGGTGGAACGCAGGCGCATGAGCACGGACCCGGGCTGCACCAGTGTGCCCGCACTGACCAATCGCTCTGTCACTGTGCCTTCGGAGAGGGCGGTCAGGCGCGTGTAGCCCTCGATGGTTTCCGCCACCATGGCGTCGGTCTGTTGTCGCTGACGGGCCAGCGCCTGAGCCTGGGATTCGTCCTCAAAAACCTGCGCCTCCAGCACCTGCATGGAGCGTTGCTGGGATATTTTACGGATCCCGGCGCGAGCTCGCGCCACTTCCAATTGCTTGACCCGTTGCCGGCTGCGCGCTTCGGCCAGGTCGGCCCGCGCCTTTTGTAGTTCTTCTAAGGAAAGTCCCCCCTGCTCATAAAGCAGGTTGGAGCGTTCGAACTCACCTTCACGGAACTTCAGTTCAGACTCCGCCGCCTGTGTTTCCGAGAGGGCCTGCTGCGAGCTCAGGCGTGCCTGCAGCATTTCCTCCTCAATGCTGCGGAGCTCCAGTTGTCCTCGTTGGTGGTGCCGGTGGGCGGCCTGGCTGCGCAGCTCGGCCTCGGCCCCGGCGGCCCGGGCTGAGGCCGCTCGCAGGCTCAGTTCCTGCGAGTCCAGTTCGACCAGAAGCTGGCCGGGTTGGACCCGGTCGCCGGGATAGACCAGCGTACGCAGCACCCGACCGCTCACGCGCGCCACCACCTCTTCATCTCTCCAGGCTCGAACTGTTCCGGTAAAAGTGGCTGAGGGCTGGAGGAACTCGACCGAGAGTTCCTCCAGCGCCACCGGTGCGCGACCAGGCGGAGCCTTCATGTCCATGTTCATGGTCTGAGATTCCAGAACGGTCATGGAGCCGGGGCGCCGATAGGTCTGCACCAGCCAGCGCGACCCCAAGAGCGCGGCCAGGAGCAAGAGGATATAGCTGAGGTTCTTCTTCATCACAAACCGCCGGTGGCGTAAAGATAGTCGGCCTGACGCCGGTGCGCCTCGAAGATGGCTCTGAGGCGGTTGCTGCGGGCTCGGGCGCAAGCGGCCAGGGCGTCCAACATCTCCAGGTAGAGTCCGCGACCCACCTCGAAACGGAGTCTGGCGATGCGCCATTCTTCGCTGGCCTTGGCCAGCTCCACCTCAGCCAGGGCGGCATTCTCCAGGGCTTCGGTCAGGCCCGCGTGAGCGATCGTGACTTCCGACTCGAGCTGGAGCTCAAGCTGTTGCAACGCCGTTTGTCGCAGGTTGACTTCCGCTTCCGCGGCCCTCACCTGTGCCTGACGCTGCCCGCCGTCGTAGAGGGGAAAGCTGAAGCTCAAGCCCACTGAAGCTCCTGGCTTCCAGCCCATCCCGGAGGAGCCCATGCTTTCTGCTTGGGCCACCAGAGCCAGGCGGGGCGAGAATTCGGCCAGACTGGCCAGCAAACGTTGGTCGCCTTCCTGAATGGCCAGCCGAGCGGCCACCAGGTCCGGCCGGCGCTCCCGAGCCGTTAGCAGCGAGCTGGCCAAACTTTCGGGGGTTTTCGGAGTTTCTTGTTGTTCGCGATAGTCGAAGTGACTCTCCCAGGAGAGTCCGAGCTGAGATTTGAGTTCGGCTTCGCGTTGCAGATAACGAGAACGCGCGCTGTTGAGCTGTTGGCGGGCGGTGGCAACCTCGGCCTCGGCTCGCAGAACGAGGTAGCGTGCTACGCGCCCCAGTCTGAAGCGCTGTTCTACCTTTTCCAGCAGTTCTCGACGGGCCGTTTCTGCTTGCTCGGCGGCGGCGAGCTCGGCGCGGGCTTGGGCCACTTCATAAAAGGCCAGACGGGCTCGCCGACAGGTACTCTGGAGCGCCACTTGCTGGCGGGCCAGCGATGCTCTTTCGGCTTGCTCGGCTGCTGCCAGGCGATGTCCAAGCCAGCCTCCGTTGTAAAGTGGAAGCATGGCCATGGCATTGAAGTTGAGCGAGGAGCCCGAAGGCAGAACCTGCAGGAAATTGGGATCGCCTCCGCTGGCATAGATCATACTCGTGCCTTGACGGGCCGCCAGCATTCCCAAGCCAATTTTCAGATTGCTCTCTGAGGCCGTGCGTTCTCGTTCGGCCCGGACCAGATCGGCTTGAAAGTCCGCCAGCGCGACTTCAGGGCTGTATCGCAGGGAGAGCTCGACCGCCTTGTCGGCGGTGAGCTCGCCCTGGTAACATGGCAGAGCCCGCGCGACCGAAGTGGCCGCCAGAAGTAGCCCGAGGACCCAGCCGCGCATGTCAGTTTAGCCTTCCGGGGTGGGCGGCGGAGCGAAGAAATCGGCCGCCTGCTTGAAGGCACGGTCGCCCCGTGCGTGACCTTCGCGATAGTTGCTGCCGATGCTGGTGACGCCGGCATAAGTACCCGCTGCCATTCCCACGAAGTTGCCCAGGGTCGAGCGGGTGACTCTGGCCAGCAGGCCCGGGTCGCTGGCAAACGACTCAGGAAAGTGTTGCAGCGTCGATTCCAGCCAGGCATCTGAGGTCTGACGCACTTTGTCCTGGAAGGAGCCGGGCGAGGCATCCCACTGGGCCTGTCCGACCATAACGTTGGTGGCTGCTCCGGCCATTGCGCCCTGGGAGGGCGATAGGGCCAGAAAATCCAGGCCGGTCACTCCGCCGGCCAGGGCACCGGTGGCTGCCAGGTTGGCTCCCATGGCCACCTTAAAGGCCATTCGTGCCTGGTCTTCTTTCAGGTCGGCGCCGTGCACGATGCCCTGAGCAGCCCCAGCGCAGCCGCCGACGATAATGCGCGTCAGGCCCTGGGTCAGGCCAGCCATGACCGAGACGCTGCCGCTGGCCATATCGTAAAGGGAGAAGTCAGTGCTTTGGCTGGCTTCTTTCTGCTCGCAAGTGGTGGCCAGCGGTTGAGCCGGCTTGGGGCTGGAAATGGGAACGTGGGGACGATTTTGGATGATCATCATGGTGTACTCCTTTTGTGATGTGTAGGATCAGGATTTCTCAGAGGACTTGAATTCGAGCCAGATGCTCTTGCCAGCGTCTCGTATCAGGCCGATGGGCTGACGCAAGAGCACGTCGGCCACATCTTTGGGACGGTCGTAGACCGTCTTGGCGGCCAGCAACGACATTCCACCAGCGGCCACAAAGCCGCCGACCACCGTGCCCGGCATCGCGGCTGAAGCCAGCAGAGCCATGGAGGCTCCCAGGTGAATGGCCCCGTCCAGCACTTCGTGGGTGTTCATGTTTCGCATGCCTTCGCGGATTTCACCGTAGGCGGCCAGTGCTCCAAGCGTTCCCACCACGGCTCCCACCCCCATGGCTCCATGTTTGGGGAGCACAATGGTGGAGGCCAGGGCGGAGCCGATCAGGGAGTCACGACGTAAACTGCGTGAACTCTGAGCGAAGTGGCTGGGTGCGGGAGGCTTCGGGTCAGGCGTTGGAGCCGGGGCCGGGGTTGGTTGGTCCTTTGGGGCCTGCTGCCTCAAAGCTCTCTGGGGTAGTCGTGCGGCCGGGTTCGGCATCTGTTGAATTTTCATGATTGTTCTCCTTGTTTGTGTGTGGTGGTGAGTCGTTCCCAGATTAGGGAGGCTCGCTTTTGGGCGTTTTGTTTGCCGATTTTCATGCCGCTACGTGCCCCGGCCGCACACCCCACCAGACCACCTTCGACGGTGTTTCGGTAGGTATTGGCCTGGTGGTCGCCCAGGTCGGAATCATTGGCAAAACTATCGGTCAGCGCCTGATCGAGGGCTGAGTCTTGAGGCAGCATTCTGCCGGCCCATTGACCCAACAGGGCGCCGCAGGCGGCCCCGGCCGGTCCGAAAAGAAAGGCGCCACCCACGGCCGTGGCCAGAGCCACCTGGTAGCGATGGCGCGTCAGGGATAAATCTGGGGCGCGGCGCTCAGCCATCAGGCCGCGGGCTCCGCCTTGTACTGTCCCGTCCAAGGCGCCCAGAGTGGCTCCAACGGCGGCACCGACCATTCCGGCCCCGTCCACAAGCAGTTGGCCAAGCCTGGATGGAGGTGACAATTTGATCGTTTCTGCGTTCTCGTGGGAAGGCGCCCGCATCACCTGCCAGGCATCCCTTCCACCCTCGATCACCCCGTCCACCAACCCAAGGCCCTGCATGCGACCTTCGTAGGCGCCGCCTTTGGCGCCGGCCACAAAGCCCTTTGTCATTCCCTGAGCAACTCGGCGCAGGCCGGGCGGGTTTGACTCGGACCGGTCCACCGCCTGAAAGATCCCTTCGGCAATGTTACCGCAACCGCCGCTGTAGTACTGCCAGGCCGAGCCAGCCAGGGCCGAACTCCAGTTGGATAAACTCAGGCCGCTGGTGGGGAGGTCTAGCAGCCACTGGCCGGCGCTTTGTTGGGCAGCTGAGGAGGCCACGCTCATGCCGGCCTGAAGAAGGGCGCCCAGTTCGCGGGTGTGGCGCTGCTCGGGCGTGAGTTGACTTTCGGCTGCGTAAAGGCCTCCTACAACGGCACCTGGTATTGCAGCTGTGGCGCCGCCCACCAGTTCGCCGACGGTGGCCACCACGTTCTCAACCTTTTGGCGCAGGCGGGTTTGATTCGCCTGCGCCCTGTTTGCGGGAGCGATCATTGAAGTCGGTTTCTCTTTCCTGAACTTGGGTCCAGGCTATCGCCGGACGGGGATGGCTGCGTGACGGTTGCGTGAAAACCAGAGTCGAGTTTTGAACAGTGAGTAAATGACTACCAGCGCAGCCGGCGTCCGGTATCGCTGAACTTGACGATATCGGTGCTCCAACCGGCTTCTTTCATTTGTTTGAGGAAGGGTTTGATATCCAACGGAGTGCGTTCCAGGCTGGCGCGAACCAGTTCCATTTCGCTGGCATTGGCGAACTTGGGGTCAGCCTGAAGTTTCTCAAGCTGAATGGCCTGGTAGACTGCCTGGCAGCGGTCTTCCAGGCTACAGTTTTCGCGCATCATGATGTACGCTTTGCCGTTCTGAATGTCCAACATGTAATTGCGACCCTGGAACAGCGCCTTGAGTTCGTGGCTGCGTTCCAGGCTCAGCGGTCGCTGGTCACCGCCCAGCGTGTATTTGCCTTCCTCGCCCAGAGTTCTCATCAGATCCAGGATTTTGTCTGGCTTCGGACCCAGCAGCTTGCTGTCTGAGTCAGGAGCCGAAAGCACACGGCGCAGTGCGGATTCCGTGACGGGATTGTAGTCCAGGTTCTTGACCCATTGGGTCAGAGCAATCGTGCCCAGAATGCCGGTGACGGCCGCAACCGCCGGCACAGCCGCCGCTCCGAGGTGGGCCTGGTGAATGCCGGCCATCAGGGCCGCACCTCCGGCTCCTGCCAGGATGCCGTTAAACATGTCCTGATGGCTGTTGGCGATGTTGAGTTGGGCCAGGTTGCCATCAACGGCCTGACGCTGATTGACATTGGCTTCAGCCGCACCCTTCATGACTCCACCTATGGTGCTTAGCGCCGCTCCGGCCATGGTCAGACTGAACAGGCCACCCGGGACGTGAGCCGTGACCGAGGGCACGGCGGTCAATGCGCCCACGGCCATTCCCAGATTGTGTAGGGCTTCCCCGGCGATCATCCAGCCGCGCGGGTTCTTTTCGGCTTTATCTACCTGGAAGGAAGTCAGGAAGCCGGTGGCATTGCACGCATAGTTGCGAATCAGTCCGAAGGAAGCCATGGCGGCACCGCCGCCAACGGCCGCCCCCCAGGTGGCGTCACCCGCGAGCGCGGCCGCCGTGGCCGCTCCCACCACGAACCCGCCCACGCCGTGCACGAAATAATGGGCAGCGTGCCAGGCGCGAGTGGCCATATAGTCTTTGCTCACGGAAGTCTCCACGTTGGGTGGAAAAATGACTCGCTTGCCCATCGCGCGGGCGCGGTCGAGCAGCGAGCGCTGGCCCGGGTTTTTGCCGTCCCCCCCCTGGACCCTTAGTTGACCCTGGGCATCGTAGCCATAGACGACCGAGCGACCCTGAAAAGTCTCGGTGAATTGGTCCTGTTCCTCCGGTCGCCTGGATGCCGATCTGATCGCCAGAAAGCTGGCGCCAGTTAAAGTTCGGGGGGCAATGGCGGGTCGGGCCTGCTGGATCAACATCTCAATTCCTCCTTGCTGCTGTGTGTGCTGTGCTGTCAGGTCAGCATAGTGGGCCCGTATTTTTCTCGCGTGAAATGAGCGTCAAAATCAGCCAGCAACACGCTGCTAACATGGACTCGGCCTGAATCACGCTGTTTTCACGCAGGTCTGGCTTTGAGCCGCATAGCCTTCAGTGATTGTGCCAAAGACAGTGTTTAGGAGTATTTATGATTGGTCCCCATCGTCCCGGAGAGGTCCTGGTCAAACTGCGACCACAGTTTCGTCGCAACCGCGATATTTGCGATGACTATGCGATGAAGTTGTTGGAGCGTGTGCCGCTCGGTTCTGCGCCGGTCGGCTTCACCGACCAGGATTCCTGCGAGTTTCTGCATCTCAAGCTGCCGCCGGGCCAGACTACCGAGCAGGCGCTGGTTCAGTTAAGCCGCGATCCGCGGGTGGAATACGCGGCTCCCAATACCCTCTATCAGATGGACGTGCGGCCCAATGATCCGATGAAGTTGCCCGGCCTGGACAAGATCCAGGCCCCGGCCGCCTGGGACATCACCACCGGGAGCCGCACCGGCCCCGTGGTGGCGGTGCTGGACGGGGGGGTTGATTCTTCCCACCCGGACCTGGCCGCCAACATGTGGACTAATCGTGCCGAGATCCCTGGCAACGGCCTTGATGATGATGGTAACGGGGTGGTCGACGACATCCATGGCTATGACTCGGCCAGAGATCGGGGAGATTCGCTTCCAAAGGATGAGCATGGCACTCACTGCGCCGGCACCATCGGGGCGGTAGGAGACAACGGGGTGGGGGTCTACGGCCTCAACTGGCAGGCCCAGATCATGGGGATCAACATCTTCGACGGTTTTGGGGCCAGCGCGGTCAGCATCGCTAAGGCTTTAAATTACGCCGCCCAAATGGGGGCGCGTATCGCTTCCTGTTCGTTTGGGACGGGGGTTTTTAATCCGGTGGTCTACGAAGCTTTTCGGCGTTCGCCCATGCTTCACATCTGCGCCGCTGGCAACAACGCCAAGAACGTCGAAGCCTTCCCACACTATCCGGCCAGCTTCGAACTCGACAACATCGTTTCGGTGGCCGCCACTGATCATCAGGACCAGTTGGCCCGATTTAGTAACTACGGTGTTCGCAGTGTGGATCTGGCTGCTCCCGGGGTGGACATTCTTTCTACCGTTCCGGGCGGCGGCTACCAGACGCTGAGCGGCACCTCCATGGCCACCCCCACAGTCAGCGGCGTGGCTGCTCTGGTCGCGACTGCTTATCCGCAAGCCAGCAATCAGGAAATTCGCTTGCGTCTGCTCGGGGGTGTCGATCCCGTCCCGGCTCTGGCCGGCAAAGTGGCTACAGGCGGGCGCCTCAACGCTCTCAGATCGCTGGAGCAAGACTCCGTTGCTCCGTCTGCAGTCAAGGGTTTCACCGTCCAGGCCCGGGGCTGCTCACAAGTGCTGTTGAATTGGAAGGCGCCAGGTGACGACGGGATGCAGGGCAAGGCCACGGCCTATGAACTCATTCTGGCCCAGTCAGATCAGACCCAACTCGTTCCGCTCCCCCCGCCCCAGCCGGCCGGGGCCTCGGAAACGACTTCGCTTTCCTTGTTGCCCGCAGGCCAGTCTCGCCGTTTATCGTGCACTTTGCGAGCTCTGGACCACGTCGGCAACGCGGGCCCGGTTCAGCAGGTTGAAGTCAATCTCCCACCCGCGCGCCTGGCGCTGGAGGCGGCGGCAGGCTCCAAAGCGGACTGGGGTGGTCAGGGCAACTGGCAGGTCACCCAGATCCCCGGACTGGGCCCGGTCTGGACCGATTCCGCAGCCGGAGAATACGCCAACAATCAGGATTCCTCGCTCACCAGTCGCTCCTTTTCGCTGGTCGGGATGCGCTCCAGCAAGCTCTATTTCGAATCGCGCTACAGCATCGAGCGAGAGAAGGATGCGCTGCTGGTTGAGGCCAGTCAGGACGGCGGCAAGAATTGGCTCGCCCTCAAAAGGCTGGACGGAGACTCCGCCTGGAACATCCAGCAAATCGACATGGCTGCCCTGGACGGTCAGAAGGACGTCAAAGTGCGCTTCCGATTGAAGACGGACGCTACAGGCACCCGGGACGGGATTGACCTGGGGCGGGTGGTTGTGGCTGCGGAGCCTTAAAGCTGTGTTCATAACGGCCCAAGGCTTTTCACGGAAGCGTGACGGCGCGGCCACGAGGTACCTTCAGAATGACCACATTAAGACCAATGAGGAGCTACCATGATTAGCAATATCGGATCCCCGCTCAGCCCAGGCGCTCGAGCAATGAAGCAGCCCCCCTCGAGCTCTCCAAAGCCGATGGAGCCGTCGGTGGACTGCTATCTTTCCGAACACAATGCCGAGTCACTCAAGGTTGGAGCTGAGTTCGGACTGCTAACCTCGGCTCTGTTTGGAGGGCCAGCTCTGGTTGGCGCGGCCCTGGGTGGCTGGGGCGTGGCTGCTTCGGCACTGGCCTACGGCGCTCTGGCCACGCAAGTGGAAGATACCAGTGAATACCCCAGCCAGGACTCCGGCGGCGTTCTCTCTTCCGCCGTTCTGGGCGGGGCTTGCGCCGCCGTGGGTGCGGCCGCAGGCTTTGCCGGCGCCGCCGCCTGCGCAGGCGTGGGAATCGGACTGGGTGGCCTGGTGGCTTACATCACCTGGGACCGCGATTCCAAGAAAGAATAGGAGACAGAGACATGAAGATCGCATCTCAACCCCAGATTTCGCGCAATTTCCGCCCCATTGACGTTCAGGCCCCTCAACCCGCCGAGAGCTTGGATCGCCTGCCGGATGTGGCCAGCATTGATGTTCGAGCCAACCAGATCGAGTCGGCTCAGGCAGCTGCTCCAGTGAATACCACCATTTCTAGCGGCAAGAAGGCCGCCTTGCTGGCTCTGGGCCTGGGTAGCGCTTTGATGGCTGCCGCTCCCAGCGCGAATGCTCACGGTTACGGCTATGGCCGCTACGGATACGGAGGAGGCTACGGCTATGGTTATCATCATTACTCCGGCAGCAATGCTGGTGCCATTATTGGTGGAGTGATCGCCGGCGCCATTCTGGGGGGAGTCATCCAGCAGCAAGTGCCTCCGCCGGTCTACTATCCTCCCCAGCCTGTTTACCAGACGCCTTACTACGACGGCTACAATCGTTTGATTTGCCCCACTCAAAACGGAGGATGGTATGTCTCTCCGGACAACCTGCGCTGTTGGTAGTTCAGGGCAGGGAAGAGTGATCTGAAACAAGAACCGGGCCACGTGTTACCCAGACCTCCCGAGCCTTTTTATTGCCGGCACGAGCTTCTAAAGCTGATGAATCAGTGGCTGGAAGCCAGCCCTCTCCTCGTACTGAAGGGGCTGGCCGGGATGGGCAAAACATCTGTGGTTTTGCACTTCCTGGAACGGCGTTCCCAACAGCAGCCTTGTCACTACGTGCGCTTTTTGCCAGGATTGGGTCTGCAGCCGGTCTTCGAGCAACTGAGCACGGATAGCCAGAGCGCCGAACCCCGCTCCCAGGTGCTGGATCTCGTCAAGCAACTCAACTCTCAGGCCGGTTGCTGGGTTCTGGAGGACTTGCATCTGCTGGATGTTGGTCTGGCAGCCCAGTTGCTGCGTTCGCTGCAGGCCTACGTGCGCTGGCCAGTGGTGGTGACCACAAGGGAAGAGCTTCCTTTGAGCCCCATCGAGCAGGTTGAGTTTACTCAGGTCAAGCTCGATCCTCTGGAACCATCGGGCGCCCTGGAGTTGCTCGAAGTATTGCTGGCTCGACGAGGAGTCACGGGGCAGTCGCGCGAGAGTCTGGCTGAAGCTCTCAAGCCGGTGGGCGGACACCCCTATATGATCAAGCTCCTGGCCGCCGCCTGGAACGAGAAGCGATCGGCCGTGGGTCAGGTGCTGGTCAAAGAGATTGTGGCTGGATTGTCAGAGGAGGCCATACTCCTGCTGCAGTTGCTGGCCCTGAGTCGCGTGCCGCTGACCGAGAGTGCTCTGAACAAGCTGTCTTCGAGTGCGGATGTGACGGTGCTGAGCCAGAAGTTTCTGGTTGAAAAGACGCCCGATGGCTACCTGGTCCCCCGCCTGATTGCTGACTATCTGGCCGAAACTCGGGAGGAGCTGCTGACTTCCCAGTTGCATCGGCGGCTGGCTCAGGTGCATGAGTCCGAAGCTGCTTTATATCACGGGTTGGCGGGCCAGGACTATGAGTTTGTGCTGGGCTTGCTGGAGCGAGAATGCGCCCGGTTGCTCTCGCGCGGTCGCTATCAACTGTTGCAGGATTGCCTGGTCCAGCTGGAGGCTGCTCGCCAGAGCTTGCCGCCTCGAGTGTTGCAAACGAAGTCCCACATTTACTCCAATTTAGGTCGCTGGGAAGACAGTCTGCGCTGTCTGGATCAGCTGCAGTCGGTGCCTGGCTACGAACTCGAAGCGCGCCTCTCGAGAGCGGGCACTCTGCTCAATCAGGGGGAGTGGCAACGCTCGATCGATGAGTATTCGGCCATTCTGGCTGAGTCTGATTTGAGTCCAGAGGTTCGAACCAAGGCGGCCCACTATTCCATTTTGTTACACGCTTACCGAGGCGAGACCGAGCAGGCACGGCAATTGCTGGAGCGCTACCCCTTGCCGGAGTCCTGGTCGGCGGCCCATCGCTTGCGTATCGAGTCGGTGCTCTGCCATTTCGAACGTCGCCCGGAACGCGCTTTGGAATTGGCTCAGCAGGCATTGGCGGGAGCCAGTCAGATGCAGGCCAGCCGTCTGAGCGCCCTGTGCCAGCAAGCTGTGGCCGAGGCGCTCTGTGATAACAGTCAATACGAAGCGGCCCAAAGTCCCCTGCGCGAGAGCCTGGACTGGGCACGCCGAGCGGGCGACGCACAGGTGTTGGGCTTCAGTTTGCTCAGCCTGGGCCGGCTGCATCACGAGCTTGGCCAGGATGTGCCGGCTCGGCAGGCATGGGAAGAGTCGGAGCTGGCTTTCATCTCCCAAGGCAATCGCAACGGCGCCGCCATGGCCCGCCTGGGCCTGCTCCGCCTGGAGAAGAGCCGTGGTGGGGGAGACGATAAGGACTGGCAACGTTGTATGAAAGCGGCTGAGGAGTGCGGAAATCCCCCTCTGAAGGCGGACCTGCTGGCCATTCGTTCGGTCCCACAGATCGCGGCGGCGGTCGCCCCTGCTTTGGTATCCGCTCCTGTGGCTGCTCGCGAAAGCGGTCTCAGGGTTCGCTTGTTCGGTGATTTGCTGGTTTCTGGGCCTTTGGGCGAATTAAGCGAACGCGATTGGCCGACCCGCAAAGCTGCCGGTCTCTTTGGTCTGCTCTGTTATGGCGGAGGCAAGGGCTATTCCGACCAGTTGTTGGTCAGTCACTTCTGGCCCGATTCTTCCGAAGAGCGCGCTCGCAGCAGCCTTCGCAGTGCCTTGCACCAGGTGCGCACCAGCCTGGCTAAAGTGGCCGGCGAGGAGACGGCTCAGGGACTGAGCCGGAGCCGTAAGGTGGGCACCGTTCATCTGGACATGGAAATTCAGGTCGATACTCAGGAATTGAAGCGGCTGCTGAAGTCGGGGGAAAACTACTATCTGGCCAAGCAATACAGCCAGGCCATCGGACAGTTGCAGCAGGCCCAAGACCTTTATCGTGGTGACTTCATGGAGAAGTTTCGCGAGGAATGGACCGATGTGCCGCGTCAGTCGTGTAAGGAAGACGCCATGAGGGTCTGCCAGATGCTGTGTCTGAGTTATCTGGAGTCCAAGCAGGGCGAAGCTGCCGAGGCTGCCGCTCGACGGGGTCTGCTTCTGGACGATTTGAGCGAGGAACTCCATTGCGGGTTGATGGAGGCTCTGCTCTTGCAAGGACTTCGTGCCGAAGCCTTACGCCACTACCGTAAGACCTTGCATTACTTTGAGCAAGAGCTCTCCCTCTATCCGCGCAGCTTCGATTCGATCTTCGAACGTCTGGTGGTCTGAGTTTACAAAAGCGGGTTAAGTCTGGCCCCGATTTGATGGAGTTTTCACGCTCTGGCAGTGACCTTGCTCTAGAATGCAAGGGAAGTCGAGAGAAATCATCTCTGCGCTTCCGGCGTCTCCCATGTTGTTTGATCGTTGTCGCCCTCGCGCATGCGAGGGCATTTTTTTTGCAGAAACAGGAGCAAGTTATGAAGATCAGCCAGACACCCAATCCGAATCCAAATTCAATTCATCGAAGCCTCTCCAAGCCTCCTTCAGGCCAAAGCCTGGAGGATCGGTTTGAGCGGGGCCCATTCGCCCAGGAGGTGAAAGACCGTCAGTATGCCCAGGTTGCTTGGGCCATGGCGAAAGGAGCGGGCGTCGGCGCTGTGGCTGGCGCAGCCACAGGGTTGATGAGTGCCCTCCCCGGAGTTCCGGTAGGGTTGGCGACCGGTCTGACCACTTCGGCCGGCCTGATCACGGGGGCCTGGCTCGGTCTGGCGATCGGCTATGTGAGCTGCTAGCTTCTGGCCCGGCGGCGAAACGGAACGATCTGCCCATCAATACGCCGGTTTGCAATTGATTCACCCGGCGCCTGATTTTTTGACGGGCCTTTCACTCTGGCGAAATTTCCTCAGAATAGGCTACTCAAGTCTGACCATTATTTCATCGGAGAATTTATGAAAATCAACAGTCATTGTCCTATGCCCAAAATTCCCTTGTTGCCTTCCAAACCCGTTGCCCAGGAATTTGATAGAACGGACCGTTTCAGTCATTTGGCTTGCGGGGCGGCTTCGGCTGTGGCTGGAGCACTGGTGGAAGGCACGGGTATGGCCGCAATCACGTTGCGTCATACACCTGCTGGCGTCAAGCGTGCTTATCACGACCTTTTCACTTCCGAACACGGGCCCGTCTATAAGGGTGCCTGGTCACTGGGGATCGTGGCTGCGGCCGCGCTGGCCACGCCTCTGGCGGGTGTCTTGGGCTTGGGCCTGGGCGCCTACGGTGGGGCCGTGAGCGGCTATCATCACGGAGTGGGCCCTGCCATTTCCGATTGTATCCAGGGGTTGCGAGAGTACAACCAGCTGGTCGGTGACACCATGATCTATCAACCCCGGAGGCCTCAATGAAGATTCGATACTTACCACAGGATCCGCTAGTTGGCGGAGTTCGCGAAGTAACCCTGAAGGGGTCGGGCGGACTGGCCAACGAACGCATGAGCGTGCAGGATCAGGCTTCAGTCGCTCGGCCTGACGCAGACGGAAACTTTCTCTACGAACTCGGAACCCCCGAATTTCAACAGGGTAACACATTTGTGGCCGCCAACCGGACTCTGGACATGTTTGAAAAGGCGGTGGGGCATAAGATTCCTTGGGCCTTTCAAGGGGACTTGAAAATCCATACTCACTATGGCTCAGGATTCAATGCATTTTACTTGAGACAAGATCATTCGCTGAATTTTTTCGATGGAGTGGATCAAAAAACTGGCAAGACCATTCACGGCAGCGAGTCCCTGGATGTCATCAGCCACGAGACCGGCCACGCGATTCTAGATGGACTACGTCCCGGTTTGATGGGCTGGTTTGGCAGCGGCGAAGCCCCAGCCTTCCACGAATCCTTTGGTGATATGACGGCCATTCTAACTTCGCTGCAAGACGATCTGGTCATCGAACGGGTTTGTCAGGAGACCGGCGGCGATTTGCGCAAACCCAACGTGGCCGCTCGCCTGGCCGAAGAGATGTCGCAGGGCATCAATCATACCTATCTGCAGAGCACCCGTCCCGAGAGCTGGGTCATGCGCGATGCCAATAATGACTATCTTTATGTTCGGCCGGAGGGCCTTCCAGAGAAGGCTCCGCCCGAAGTTTTGTCCCCCGAGCCGCATAGCTTCAGCCGGATATTTACTGGTGCGTTTTGGGAGATGCTGAGTGGCGTTCAAGAGCGGATGTTGGCTCAGGGCCAGAGTCCTCAGCAGGCCCTGCGCGCCAGCCGCGATGTGATGGCCAGCATGCTCGGTCACGCGGTAGAGCTGGGACCGAATCGTCTGAATCGTTTCCACCAGATGGCCCAGGCCTTCCTCAAGGCGGATGAGCGCTATTTTGGTGGAGAGTACAAAGATTTGCTCCAGGATGTGCTGGGGTCTCGCAATCTGATTTCCAAGGCAGCGCCCGAGGTGCAGGCTCCAAGGGATATATCAGCTGCCATGGCGCTGGTGCACAGCTCTGGCGGCGATCCGATGCCGGAGTCGGTCTGGAAGAACGATCGAGGCGAAACCTTTGTCCGCTTCGACGCTATTCAGGAAGTCCAGTTGGACGCTCACACCACCACCGACCTGGCCGCCAGTCTGACCCTGGGAATTGATTCCGAAGGACAGGTCTTTCATAGTCTCTGGGAGCCTGTTACCGATGAAACGGTGGAAGCGGCTCGCCAGGAAGTATCGCTCCTGCGCAGGCGCGAGCCCGCCGGTTCAAGCGACCTGGAGCGTGGCTACAGTGCTCAGCCTACCCGCCAGGGTCAGAAGTTGAGCAAACTGGCTGTGGCTTACTGAGATGAAGACTGCGAATTCCGCTCTTCCCCCCTTGCTTCGAGGCACATTCCGTCGCAGACCTTACGGCAGGGTTTGCGAGCAAAAGGTTGGCATTGTCGGCGCCGGCAACTCCGCCCACGCTCTGGCCTGCTACTTGGTGCGGGCGGGACGGGATGTGCACTTGTACGCCCGTCGGGCCCAGCAGGTCGAACATTTGCTGAGTCGGCCGGTCTTGCGCGCCACCGGCAAGCTTGAAGGCTCTTTCAGTCTGGCCGGGGTCTGCACGGACGCAGCCTTTCTGGCCCGTAACTGTTCCACGCTCTTTGTGTGCACGACCGCCAACGCCTATCCGGACGTGGTGGCGCAGCTGGCTCCACATCTGAGGTCTGACCATCATCTGATCTTGTTCTCTGGCAAGCTTTGCGGTTCGCTCGAGGTGCAGAGAGGGTTGGAGCGGGCAGGCTGTGCGGGAGTCACGGTTGTGGAGACGGATGCACTCTTCGCCTGCCGACTGCAAAGCGATCATTCCATTTGGGTCAGAGGGTTCAAGGGATGGAATCTCTTTAGCGCGCCCAGGCGGCGGCAAACTTTACAGGTCAGCGCCCTGGTCAAGAGTTTCTTTCCTGGGTTGCAGCCTGCCGACAACTTGATTCAACGAGGATTGACTGACTTTGGAGCCCTGGCTCACGCTCTGACCGTGCTGGTCAATCTGAACGCGGTGGATCGGCAGCAGCCCTTCCTTTTCTACGTCGACGGCTTTACCGAGAAGACGGTGGTTTTATTGGAGCAGTTGGAACGAGAATACCGAGCCCTGGCCGAGGCCTACGGGACTCAGTTGCTCGAAGCCAGGCTACTTCTCAAGCGCTACTATGGCTGCGACACCGACTCCCTCTTGGGAGCCATGCGCTCTGTTCCCAATTATCGAGATAGTTTGGCGCCCAATTCGCTACAAACTCGGTATTTGACCGAAGATGTGGCTTGCACCCTGGTTCCCGCTCAGCAGCTGGCCAGGAGGGCGGGTCTGGAAACTCCCGTTCTGGATTCGGTCATCTCTCTGACCTCGGTCTTGCACGGACAGAACTACGCTGTCAGTGGCCGAAGCCTGGAAAAACTGGGGTGGGCCGATCTGAGTCGTCAGGCGATTCTGGATTGGGTGAATTGGTGAAGATCCATCCCGTTTTGCTCCTGGCCACTTTGCTAGTGGCTTCACTTGAGCCCGTGCTGGCGCGTCTAGGATATAGCATTGGAGTCGGCCCCTGGCACTTGCTCTATTGCAAGAGCCTGTTCAGCGCACTTCTGGTTCTGCCGATTCTGCTGCGGCATCGACCTTCGCCACGGGTGGTTCCGGCTGCCCTGTTGCTCCTCCTGACCGGGGCCTGTCAGCTCTGGGCTGTGCGCCGATTGTCGGCCGCAACCGTGGTCACTCTCATCTCCACGACTCCGGCCTTCGTCTCCTTGATCAATCAGAAGCTGGGGCGCGAAAAGCCCGCGGTTAAATTCTGGCTGGGTCTGGGCATCTGCCTGCTCGGGATCTTGCTGAGTCTGGGAGGGGAGCTCGGCTCGGGCGACTTTGATCCGATGGGCTTGTTGTTCGTGGCCGGGGCAATCTTGAGTTCAAGCCTCTATCGCACTCAGCTGGAGGGGTTCCGGGGGGAGCTAAACTCCCTGCAGGTTTCGATCACTTTGTTTTTGGTGCAGGGTCTGGTGCTGGGAGGGCTGGGAGCGGGAGCGCAGAGTCTTCCCGTTCAGGCTTATGCCATCAGTGCCTGGCTGGCCGTGGCCGGGGTGGCCGCCAATCTGACTTTTGTCTATGCTGTTCAGGCACTTGGGGCAACCCGCATGTCGGTCTTCAACCTGCTGCAGCGCCCGCTCGTTATCGTGACCGCTGCCTGGCTTCTGCGCGAGAGCCTGAGCCTGGTTGAGTGGTCGGGGGTTTTGCTGGTTCTGGTCGGGGTTCACCTGGCTCAGTCTCATACCGGCACGATTCGTAAGTAAATTCAAGGACGCCGCTTGCGCCTCTCAGGAGGGAAAGAGCGTCACGCATTCAACCGGAGCAATATGCCAGCTTATCAGTCTATTTTAAATGAATTACGGCGCTGTTTCCCCCAGCCCACCAGCGATCGAATCCACGACTCCTATGTCACCCACACGGTCATGCGCGTGCTTGATCAGGTTGATGCCTTGAAGAGTGAGCTGCCGATCTGGGGCAGCAAACAGCCTTTGGATTACTCGAAAGCCCGGACGTCCCGTCTGGATCTGGATGGAAAGAGCCTTGAGGACGTGAGCAGCGAGCTGGTCGGCTACCTCAACGGCCTGAATATCTGGGGCCACCCGAAGACCCAGATCAATATTTGTCCCCCACCCACCGTGGCTTCGCTCATGGCACAGGTGGTGAGCGGTCTGGCCAGTCCCAACCTGGTCTGGGACGAAGTCAGCCAGCGCTTCGCTCTGGCAGAGGTTGAGGTCGCAGCCATCGTTTCCGACCTGGTGGGCTATGACTCCGAGAGCGCGGCCGGAATCTTTACCTTTGGCGGCACTGGCTGCACTCTGTATGCCAGTCGCATCGGGCTGGAAAAGGCCCTCCCCGGTTCGCTCAAAGAGGGGGTGCGTCAGGACGCCGCCATTCTGGCCAGCAGCAGCGGCCACTACTGTAAACTGACGGTGGCCGGCTGGTTGGGCCTGGGGCACAAAAATGTGCATGCCATCCCCACCGATAGCCGAAATCAGGTGCGCGTTGACCTGATGGAGGAGCGGGCTCGGGAAATTCTCAGCAGTGGCGGTAAGATTGCCTGTTTTATCGCCACCGTTGGCACCACGGACTGCTTCGCTCTGGACGACCTGGATGCCATCGTGGACCTTCGTGATCGTCTGGTCAAGGAGTTTTCTCTCAATTATCAGCCCCATGTCCACGCCGATGCCGTGATTGGTTGGGCCTGGAGCGTTTTTCGAGGTTACCCGTGGGAAGCCAATCCTCTGGGCTTCCGCCCGCGCACGGTGCGAGCCCTGGCGGCCACGGTAGAGAGACTGTCTGGACTGCAGAAGGCCGATTCGATCGGAATCGATTTTCACAAGACCGGTTTCGCTCCCTATGTTTCCAGCATGCTATTGGTCAAAGACAGCCGCGATTTTAGCAAGCTTGGGCGAAGCTACGAAGAGATGCCTTATCTCTTCCAAACCGGCGAATACCACCCGGGTCTGTTCACGTTGGAAACCTCGCGGAGCGGCAGCGGCATTCTGAGCGCTCTGGCCAATTTGCGCCTCTTCGGGCGCACCGGGCTGCAGTCCTTATTGGGTCACCTGGTGGAAAAGGCTCAGGTGCTGCGCGAACTTTTGGAAGCACGACCGTATCTGACCATCGTCAATCGCGACAACTTCGGTCCGGTGACACTCTTTCGAGCCTATCCCGCTGGAGTGGAGACGTTCCGCGTGCATGAGCGCGAATTGAGCGACGCTGCCTTTGCCGAGGACCTGATCACTCATAATGAATACAATCGAAAGCTTTCCAGCTATCTTCACGCCGAGGCCATGTCCGGGCGCGGGGTGCTCCTGGGACAATCGGATTGCTATCGAATGACGCCATTCGGACTGCCGGTTCTGGCATTGAAGTCGTACATCATCTCGCCTTTCGTCGAGGATCGGCACCTGGAAGAGCTTGTGGACAAGATCGCTCAGGCCCACCGAACCTTCGAAAGCGAGTCGTGCGCAGCCCTTTAGCAGGCAGCCCATTTGCGCCAGAACCAGGGCAGCCAGGAGCGGATCGGCTTGGGTTGAGGACGGACCGTTCGGGGTCGTTCAAGCTCGCCAGGAAGCCAGCGCAACTGGAGCTCGCCGCTGTGGTTGAGACACAGGTCGCTGGCGCGTACGTCCCCGAACTGGTGCCGCCGCAGGGCCTGGCGCAGGTTCTCCAGTTGCGCGCGCAGTCGACGGCTTAAGCCGAGCCGCAGAGCTCCCGGGCGCTCTTCCACCCTTTCCAGAAGCACCAAGATCTGACCGCGCTCCACCCAGCTTTCGATGACCTTGGGAAATCCGGGGAGACCGCCGTTGAGAGCGCTGGCCAGAGCTGGAAAGGGGCGCTCAAAGCGCTGCAGGATGGCCAGCTTTTGCGTGCTCTGGTGGCGCACCAGCCAGACGTCCGGGCGTTGGTTGACGATTCCCACGGGGCAATACTTTTCACCGAATCCGGTTTCCACGATCTGCATAAAGGGTCTCCTCGTTGTTGATATCTATACTTCCGAGCTTAGGCCGGCCTGGTGGGACCAACGTGAAAAGAACGTCAAAGCCAGGCCCCAGGTTGGGCCAGGTTGTGAACACTGAGGATGCGGAGGGAGTGGACCCTTTGGCGCGGGTATGTTAAAATCCACGGATTGTGAAGATCGGAAGCTGGTTCAGACTGCCCTCGCCGGGAGCCAAGAGCTCGCCCGCGCCTTCCGATTCACCCTCTGGGCCTCTCGATCAGGCCGAGTCAGTGCAGGAACGGATAGGCCTGGGACAGGGGCTGTTCCTGGAGCACGGTCAGGTGGTTTCTCGCAATTGGCTGGGCCGGACCCAGGCCAGCGAGCCCGGCCCGGCCATGCGAGCTCTGGCCGCCGCTTATGAAAAGGGTCACCTGACTGCCGAAGAGCTGCGCACCAAGGTGAAGAACCCTCAGGCCTGCTTGCTGGTCCTGGGGGAACCCTCAACATCGCTGGCGCAAACCCTCCAGAGCTGGCCGGAAGAGCAGCGCCAGAAGTTTCAGCAGCTTCTGGCTGGAGTCAGCACAGACTACCGTCAGACGCCCGCGGTCCAGGTGGTGGACCCCCAAGATCCTGCTCGTCTCAAGCAGTTCGATGGACCAACCTTCTTTTTAGGGTCGGCTCTGGAGAAGCTGGCCCTGAACGGTCGATTGCTGAAGTCCCGAGACCAATCCGGCGTTAGCTTGCTCGATAACCTATGTTCGCTCCAGCAAGCCTGTTCCAAAGACGGCTATGCGGGTCAGGACCTCTTTGCCTGGGCTCTGGTTCACTCGGCCTACTCCAAGCGGACCTTCCATCAGGCTCAGGGGAAAGGCACTTGCGGAGCGGCCACCCTGGGCTACGTTCTCTGGCAGGAGAATCCCAGTCAGATGGTCGGCGCTTTGCGCGACTGGACCTACCAGGGGCAGGCAGTGACTCGAACGGGAGCCTCGCAACGCCCGACCGAGAGCATTGATCCGGCCGATCCCACGCCGGCCGCGGACCAGATCATGCAGGCTTCATTGATGAATCTGGCCGACCCCGAGTATACCTACAGCCTGGTCCAGGACCGCTTCACTCGGCCGGACGGTCAGACCAGAGAACGTGGACTCTATCCACAGCATCAAAAGCATCTGCTGGATTCGCTGAGCACCAAGGATTGGACGATTCAGGAACTGGACAGCGAACGCCTGAGGCAAATTCAACGAGAGACTCCCGGTCCCGTGCCCGTCACTCTGGAGTGGGCTTCGGGCCAGGGACTGCATTCTCTGCACCTGTTGTCGGTGCAACGCGTCAGCGACGAGCATGTCTATCTGCGCGACCCGGCCGGCGACCGAGGCGTGGTGCTGGCCAACAGCAGTCAGCAGATACTGGGTTCCGGTTTTCAACGAATGTCCCGCCAGGAATTCGACGATCGACTTCGCCAGGGACTGGTGCCGGACAATGCACAGGCTCGTTCTGGCTGGCTCACGGCCCTGAAACAGAGCGCTTCCAACGGCGTGCTTGGGGGCCTCTTTTGGGCTCAACCTGGTGAGCCCAAGTAGCCGCTAGCGAACGGGTTGCTCCGGTCCCAGTCGCAGAGAGGCCACCAGAGCCACTCCGTAGCACAGCAGGCCGACTGCGGCGGATGCTTGCACCCCCCAAAAAAGAGCGAGTAGATTGGCTGAGACCGAGGCCAGAATTGAGGCGATACCGTTGACCCCGTAGAACCAGGGGGCCGTTGCCTCCGCGGTCAAGGCCATGGGAAATGGAAATCCCATAAGAAATGCCGCCGGTGCCAGGATCAGACAGGTCCAAAGGATGCGAGCGCCGATTTCATGAGCGACCAGTTGCGGTAAGAGGGCGGCCTGGCCAAAATAGGTGGCGAAAAGAACCATCAGGAGAGCCGTCAGTACGCTGGGGCGGGAGCGGCGCGGAAGACGGGCGGAGAGCGCACTGCCCAGGCCCGAGAACAGAAGAAACGTAAACAGGACCACGGAAATGCTGTAAACGGGTCGCCCCAAAAACGAACTCATCCTCTGTAATTGGGACATTTCCACCGTGATATATCCGAACCCCAGGGCTCCGAAGTAGACCAATCGGGCGCCGGTGCCAGCGGGCAAGTGGGAACGGCGCATGAGGGGGCCGCCAATACAAATCAAAGCCAGGGTGGCGGTGACTCCCAGCAGCCCGAAGAGCGTCGACAGGGCCTTGGTGTTTGAGTCCGCCGCGTCTCCTGGTGGAGCCTTCGCTCCCGGCTTCAAGGTGAAGAAGAAGTAGGGCTTATCGTCCGTGGGAGGCTCCAGGTCGTAGGGATATGCGTTGACGAGCGCCTGGTTGTCAGGCCTCAATAAGGACTGGATCATGCCTTCTGCTCCCGGTCCGGGGGCGTAGATGATCTGAAATTGCAAAGACTTGGCCACTTTGCGCAGTGTCTCGACATCCGACTTTGAGAAGGGGCGCCGCGAGATGATAACGGTTGCCAGACTTTGGCTCTGATTGGATTGGGACCCATAAACATAGGGGATTCGGGCCGCCATGAAGCACTCGTCTGCTCGGGTCTCGCCTAGATCCAACAGGGCCGCTCGAGCCAGATTGGCGGCTCGCAGAATTTCGACCGGGTAGTCCTGGCGGAATGGAAGGGTCACAGCGAAAACTCCGTCTGGCTCGAGTCGCTCAAAGATGAGACGCCAGGCCTGGCGTGAGTAGAGGTGGTTTTCGGAGATCGGATAGGCGCCCGAGGCGAAGGCAGCGTTGTTATCGACCAGAGAGATGAGGATGACCGCGAAATGCTGGCGCTGTCTGGCTAACCAGCTCCGACCTTCGTCAGCCACGATGCGGCAGCGTTCGACCAGTTTTCCGCTGTAGTCCCGCAGGGGGCCGTTGAGCAGTTCCACGATGATTTCGTTGATTTCCACTCCCACCGGGCGGGGGCATCCGAAGAGCAGGGCCGTCAGCAGGTCTTTGCCACCGCCAGAGCCGATCACCGCTACCGAACGTCCCGGTCGCAGATAAAAGGGAAGAGCAGTCACGTCGTAGGCTAAGAAATCAACCTTCTTGAGGTCTCCATCAAAAGCGACCACTGGTGTTGACCCGGCTGCGTCAATTTCCAGCCAGCGTTGATGGCCAGCATCGTTTCTTGGATAGAGCGGGGATAGCCCCCAACCGGTGGCTTTTTTGTCTTCGTCCAGGGTCACCCGGGAGTAAGCGTTCCAGCGAACGAGATCGTGGTGGCTTTCGGGGGCCCCCTTGACATAGCTGATTGTAATCAGCCCTGACTTTTCGTTGTAAATCGCCACCGTGAGCAACCCGGCCAGAATCGTCAGGGCGGAGGCCGTCGCTTTTCGGCTCGACCCTGCCTGCGAAAAACTCAGAGCACCCAAAGCGCCCAGCAGCCCTGAGGCCAGCACGGCCGTTTCGGCTGAGACCAGGCTCAGTGTTACCACTGCGAGCAAGCATCCCAGAGCCGCTCCGATCAGATCGCAAGCGTACATTCGATTGACTTGTCCGGGTCCTCGGGTCAAGACCAGGCAGATCGCCAGCCCCCCCCAGTAAAACGGCATGGAAACCATCAGGTAGAAGAGGGCGGTGGAAAGGACCTGGAGCAGGGGCTGGTTGAGGTTGACCGCAAAGAAAAGCTGGGCCGGGAAGCAGACCATATTGCTGACTGCGAAGAGGCTGGCAATCCAGCTCAGTTGGCCCGGTAGATTGTTTCGGGGGAACCTGTCCGGCCATAAATAGACCGTCAAACTGGCCAGAGTGGTTCCGAACATGGCCACACTGATTGCCAGGCAGGCGAAATGCGACCAGTGCGTGACCGAAAAGATGCGAGTCAGCACCAATTCCAGCATTAACAGCGCGGAGCTGACGAAGAAGAGCCCAAAACCCATTGCGGCCGCTCTCATGGCCAGCGTGTGCCTCGCCGGGGATCCATTTCAAGGGTTTTGTCATCTGTCGAAGCTGACCCTTCAGTCGCCGAGTACCTGTTCTCCGATCATTCACACTTCGGAAATCTGGATGCCCCTTTTTCACTCAGGCTTCACGCACGCGCCCCGCCCGTGACCAAGGATGGAATCGTACACATACACCGCTCAAGGAGTTCCGCCATGATCCACTCGATGACTTCACCTCTGGCCACTGCCGCTGGCACAAAGCGTCCGCTGGCACCAACTACGCCCCGGACCCAGGTCGAAAAGGCCGACACCCACCTTGGAGCCGCAAAGTGGGCCCTGGCCGGAGTTGGTGCTGTCAGCGTTTTTGCTCCCATGGCTCAGGCTCAGGCCGCTCAAGTCAAGATCTTGCCTGCTCACGCTCAGAAAGAAAAGGCTCAAGCTGAGTTTCAGAAGCTGGTGCAGGCCTATCGGGAAGTGGAAGCTGAAATCGCTGCCGAGAAAGCTGCCGATGCGGCCATCCCAAGAGTTGCCCCCCAGCCTCAAGCCACCTATGTTCTGCCCGGCAGCGGGCGGCTTGAGCTCTTTAAGCCAGGCCAGGCTCCCCTCACGGAAACGGAAATGGGGGTCAATCTAGGTCACGGGCTGGTGCTGGATGCCAATGGAACGCTGAGTTTGCTCTTGCAGAGTGGCTCGGAGGTGCGTGACTTTCAGCAGTTGGAGCGGACCGACGGGGGCGTGCTCACGACCCAGGTGCGCCACGAGGGAGATATCTACCGAGCTCAGGGGCCTTTGAACGAGCGCGTCAACGTTCAGCAGAAAGAGAACGGGGCGGTCATTCGTTCTCACGAGGGTTTCTATGCCATCGCCGGCGGGGGAGGACCTTCGACCTTTATCCAGGGTCATCAGGGTCAGCAACAGATGAACTATCGCGTTGACTGGAAGGGAAATGAAGCCACCGTCAGTCTTCCCAACCAGGAGGTGGTCAAAGTGACGGTTGGTCAGGACGAAGCCAGGGTGGAGAGGAACGGAATTACCACCGATTATGCGATCTCAGCCCGCCACACCATTCCCCAGGACTCTCAGTTGACGGTGGACCGGCAATTCAGGGTGGGCAAGGAGAGTGAGCAACTGCAGAAGCTGAAGGCCCGTCTGGACGCGGTCGAGCCGGGCTTTACCAGTCGCCACCCGATCACTCTGGCGCTGCTTGAACACACTTTAAAGAATGCTGATTTCGCTGACCTGGTCAAGACCGAAAAGGCCCTGAAGCCCCTGGAGGTGGCTGTGCCCGCGGCAAGTGCGCTGACTGGAGTCGAAGTAGGGCTGGCCTTGACTCAGCAGGCTCAGGCTCTGAGCATGGGCGCCCGGGCCATGGCGCTGAAGGGCACCGCTGTGGGAATGGCTCAGCAGGCTTACGCGGCCAAGGCCGGTGCTGAAGCCGCTCTGAATGCGGGCAATATTCAGCAGGCCGTTAGCTTAGGACAGAAAGCCCAGGCTTTGGCGGGCCAGGCCCAGGCTGTGGGTGGTCAGGCCAAGGCTGTGGGTGGCCAGGCTATGCAAATCGGTGAACACGCCAAACATGCTGCTCACGTAGCCAAGACAGCATCCATCGTGGGCGGTGCGATGGCTATCGTGGACGGGCTGGTCACGGGCTATGAAGGCTACAAGCAGATCGATGCGGTAGAAGGAGCGATGCGAGTGGCCAGCGCCAGGCTGCAGCAGATTGCTGAGGAGGAAACTCCCGAAGTCTTTGCTCAGGCCCTGAGCGACTATGAGGAAGTCCGCCCGGTGCTGCTCAAGCTGGCTCGACACGCGGATGTCACCGTCAATATCGGCGGCGTGAAGATCGGCTGTGGCGCTCTCACTCTGGGCAGCGCCTTCATGAGTGGTCCGGTGGCCCCGGTGGTCGCCGGCGCAGTTGGTAGCGCCTGCTATCTGGGGACCGCCATCTACGACCACTATCGCGACTAGGAGCTTGACCGGAAGCTCCCGTGCCCCTAAGCGTCTCGGGCCGAGCTGTGGCCTCATCAGCTGAGCGTGAGGGCGGCCTTGGACTGGGGGCGTGCTAGAAGTGCTGCTGGTTCTGGCGGTTCACGCCAGTGGACAGATGAAGCAGCATCTGGAAGCGCTGGCCCGCAGCCTGAAGAGAGTTCCTCTGTTCTGAGTAGAGTTCAAAGTTTCGTTGCAATCTGGCCCCTTGTTTCTCGCTGTCTTCACGCCCGGGTAACGGGCTCGACCCAAGCTATGTGCACACACTCATTCGGTTCAAGGAGATACAGACAAATGCAGATTACATCCCAAAGGCCCGCGCCTGCTCTGGCCATTCGTCAAAAGCCCTCGCCGGCGACGTCCCACAAGGAGATCGACGAGAAGGACTTCAGTTGGTTAGACCTGGGCAAGGGGTTGACCGGTTCAGCCATGGCTGGAACGATAGAAGGTGTCGGCGGTCTTACCGCCGGCTTGATCAAGTCGCCCCGCATCACCTATGAGGCCGTCAAGGGTACCTGGAAAAGTAAGATGCTGGGCCCTGTGCTCAAGTCGACCCTGACCCCGGTCATTCTGACTGCGGGAGTGGCCGCACCGGCTTTGACGGCTCTGGTTGGCACCGGCTTTGGAATGCTTGAAGGCTTCATCAAGGGCGCCGAAGAGAATCCCCTGGCCGCCGGCTCACAGGCCATCGAGACCTGTAAAAAGATGCACGGGCGCTTCACTCAATCGATTGTGGACGGCATTCGTGACCTGGCCAGCAAAGAGCCCGAGACGCCCGAAGATGTCTATGAAATCAACTTGCTGGAGGCAGGTCAGGGTCTGGTTGGTGCCGCCGCCGCCGCCACCATCGATGGTGTGGCCGCGCCTCTCAGCCTGGCCTGGAATCTTCCACACATCTACGGTCAGGTCAGCGAAGACATCTGGAAGTCTGACATCTCGGTTCCGCTCAAGGTGGGTAGTCAGGTTCTGGCCAGCGCCGCCAGCGTTGTGGCACTGCCTCTTACGGCTGTGGGTGGAGCGCTCTATGGCCTGGGCAAAGGTGCCTACGACGGCTACCAGCAGGGGCCGGCGACTTCGATCCATCATGCGGTGGATAGTATGCGTGAATGGAACGACAGTCTTTCCAAGTTGCCAAACTGAATCCGTCGGACCGGGCCGGGCAACCGGCCCTGTCCGACGGATATACCAGAGATTGCGCGCAGGACTCCCCAGCCGGCTCCATAAATTGGGGCTGCTCAGAGAATCTCTCTGAGCAACCCGTGGAAGGTAGGCTTGAGGCGTGTCCAAGCAACTGTTGATTTACGAGAAGGCAGTGGCTCTCTCGAAAGAAAAGCACTCCAAGTGGAGTGTGGAGGTTGGGGACAGCTTTGCCTTTGCCGCTCAGGTGAACTCCGTGCCCTTGATGGCGGCCGAGTTTGGAGCCGCCGCAGCCGATTACTCGATTGTGTTTGTCCGTGGCGAAGACGAAACCTACGTTCCTACCGTTGTGTTGGGTTTGCAGCAGAACCAGAACGTCTTTGTGGATGATCAGCAGCACTGGACCGCCAGCTACATCCCGGCCTTTGTGCGTCGCTATCCTTTCGTGTTTGCTCTTTCCGAGGATAAGAAGACTTTCACGCTCTGCATTGACGAGGCCTTCGCCGGATTCAATCAGTCAAATCGGGGGCAGAAACTGTTTGAGAAGAATGGTGAACCGAGTAAGTATGTGGGTGACCTGTTGCGTTTTCTGCAAGACTTTGAAAGCGAGTTCGTGAAGACCCGTAGCTTTACCGCAAATCTGGACGAGTTGGAACTGTTGGAGCCGATGCACGCCCAGATTTCCTCTCAGACCGGTGAGAAGACCACTCTTACCGGTTTCTATTGTGTCAATCGAGAGAAGTTACGAAACTTGTCGGGCAAGTCGTTGGCCCGCCTGTCGGCCACGGGCGAGTTGGAGCTGGCTTATCTGCATCTGTTCTCGCTGAAGAACTTTCAGGAGCTTCAGCGTCGCTCGGCTCAGCTCCCCAATGAACGGGAAGCTGTGGCTCAGGGCTAGCTGTCGTTGAATAGAACGGCTTTTTCGACCCGGTTGCTCGAATGCTAAAGGTTGACTATGCCGCCCTGGCCGATTATGCCACTGACCGCGGAGGCGCGGTCACGGCCTGCGGGCTGGGCATCAACCAGTTGACCGTGGCTCAGGTGCCGACCACTCATCCCCAGCTTTTTCTGGTCGCCCAGTTGCGGGACAGCGATATCTCGCGCGAGCGGCGCTCGGTGCACGTGCGCCTGGACGACCCGCACGGGGTCTCCCTGTCTGAGCTCAATGGCCAGATTCTGTTTACGGCTATTGATGCCAGGCAGGCGGTGGCCCGGATTGTACTGGGGTTTTATTCCGTTCAGTTTCCAGGCTATGGTGACTACCGATTTTCGGTGCGCATCGAACAAGAAGATCTGATTTCTCTCGTTTTCTCGGTTGCAAGGCCTGCTTAGTATCTTTAGACTAGAATATTTGACGCAAAGATACCAGGGGGGCATAGACAAATGATTCAAGGCCCGTGAGGGTCTCCTTTAGAACCATCCGCACCTAAATGAAAAGGGCGCAAAGAATGCCCTTTGGTGAACAAGGGTGGTTTTGATGTTGCGAAAATTCCTGGGAGTCGGTGTTTGCTCCCTGATCCTGTTGACTCGGGTGGGCTGGGCTCAGCCCGCTCCTGGGGCGAGCGAGGAAGCTCCCTCGACTCAGGGTCCGTCGGCTGCGAGCGTCAAAGTGACTGACTTCCTTGTCGACGGCAACACGCTGCTGAGCAACGAGGAGCTGCAGGCGGTGTTGGCCCCCTATAAAGGCCAGGATTTGACATTCCAGGGCTTGCGCGATCTGGCTGACAAGTTGACCGAAGCCTACAATAAGAAGGGCTACTTCACTGTCCGGGCTTTCTTGCCTGAGCAGACTGTGCGCGGCGGGCAGGTCAAGTTTTTGGTCACCGAGGCCAAAAAAGGCACCGTGACCTACCAGGGCAACGAGAACTACAGTCGTGAGTATATCCAGTGGATGATGGAACCTGCTCTGCAGGAGGATTACCTGAACAAGGATGACGTTGAGCGCCAGATTTTGTTGCTCAACGAAAGTATGGGTCTGAAGGCCAGCACCATTCTGGAAGCCGGAGAGAAGCCGGGCACGGTCGATTTGACTGTCAACAGTGAAGAGAAAAAGCTGCAGCGCTTTACTCTCGATTATAACAACTACGGCTCTCGTTTTACCGGCTACGACCGCCCGGGAGCTTTGATCGAGTTGGGCAACCTGACTGGCAACGGTGATAAGCTGAGTTTGCGGGCCATGCGCAGCGTTACCTCCCAGGGCGTAACCCTGCTCAATGCCAACTACTCGATTCCTGTCTCCAATGAAGGGACCCGGCTTTCCTTTCTTTACAGCAACTCGGCCTTCGCCGTGGGTCGCGAGTTGCAGGTGTTGGACCTACGTGGTGATGCGCAGGTTTATGGTGGCTTCGTCAGTCATCCTTTTGTGCGTAGCGCCAAGGCCAACGTGGACTTTAATGGCGGTATCTTGTTTCAAGATATCAACAACAGCGTTTTGGGTACTCCCATCGGTCGAGACCGCCTTCGCGAGTTGATTCTGGGTGTGTCTGGAGATTGGTCGGAAGACGATGCGCGTAACTTTTTCAACTTTCGTCTGACTCAGGATACGGGACGTTTGCTGGGCGGTTTGTCACCCAATGACGCCTTCAGCACGCGCCAGGCCGGTGGAGGCTTTTCTAAGGTCAATATGGACTTGGGCCGCATCCAGAAGGTCAGCGAACAATCTTTCTTTATCTTGCGAGGTTCGCATCAGTTTGCCCTGGCCCCGTTGCCTACGGCCGAGCAGTTTTCGTTAGGCGGGCCCGACAGCGTACGCGGCTATCGTCAGGCGTCCTATCTGGGCGATGGCGGCTACAATCTGAGCGCGGAATTTCGCTACAGTCCCATCCAAGATCATCTCGATCTCTTTCAAGTGGCCGCCTTTTTGGACCACGGCGGAGCCTATCTAAAGCGACCACAGCCCGGCGAGATTCCCAATGTGAGCGCCACCGGCGCTGGCGTGGGCGTTCGCTTCAAGCCAACCGACAATATGGTGATTCGCGCCGACTTGGGTTATCCCATCGGGGACAATGCCATCACTCGCCTCCAGGGTAAACACCTGGTGCCCTACATCTTTTTTAGTAACACGTTCTAAGGAAACCGAGGAAACACGCCGTGAAACTGGGGAAACTGAGCAATACCGCATTGGGATTCGCCTTGTTGGGTCTGTCAGGAGTGGCTCACGCCAATCCTGAAGGGCCTCAGGTGCAGCACGGGCAGGTGGATGTCACCGGCCTGGGAAGCTCGCTGGTGCAGGTACTGCAGCAATCGCCAAGCGCCATCGTGAACTGGAACCAGTTTAGCGTGGGCGCCAACGAAATGGTGCGCTTTCTTCAGCCCGGGCAGAGCGCGGTCATCCTCAACCGCGTAGTCGGTCAGAATCCCTCGGATATTTTGGGTCAAATCCAGGCCAACGGCGCGGTCTGGCTGATCAACCCCAACGGCATTCTCTTTGGTCCCGGCTCTCAGATCAACGCCGGCAGCTTCCTGGCTTCCACCCTCAATATTTCCAACGAAGATTTCCTGGCCGGGCGCTTTAATTTTGAGCAGATGAAGAACCCGACCACAGGCTTGCCCCAGGACCTGCGCTCGGTCGTCAACCAGGGCACGATCACCGTGACCGATGGCGGTTACGCTGTGCTGATGGCCCCCACCGTGCTCAATCAAGGTCTGGTGATCGCCAATCTGGGTCGGGTGGTGATGGGAGCCGGCGAGAAAGCCACTCTCAGCTTCGATGCCGGCAAACTCATCAATTTCCGGGTGGAGGGAATGACGGGAGAACCCGGCACGGTGGTCATTCCCCAAACGGCCGTCAGTGATCTGCTTTCGCAGGTGATCAAGAATGAATCCGTGGTGGAGGCCGGCCGTCTGGTTCCCAATGCCGATGGCAGCGTGGCGCTGGTGCACGGCAGCGGTGTGCTGGTGCACGAAGGCCGCACCCAGGCCGACGGCGCCGCCGGCCAGTCGGCCGGTTCGGTGAGTCTGGAGGCCGCTCAATCCGTGGTGGTTGGGCCGACCTCCAGGGTCAGCGCCGCCGGCCACGGTGAGAACTCCGACGGCGGCAGCATCCGCATCAATTCGGACCGCATGACGGCCATCAGTCCCGGCGCACAGTTGACGGCAGCCCAGGGTGACACCGGTCGTGGCGGCTTCATCGAGACCTCCAGTAAAGGGGCCGCCTGGCTGCAGGGCAATGTCAATGTCGGTCGGGGGGGCACCTGGCTGATCGATCCGCGCTTCATCAACATCATCAACGGCTCGGGTGGCACGGCTGACGGTGCGCTACCGACCGTGAGCGGTGGAACGGGCACCCAGACCGTCTCCGAAACGGCCCTGCAGGGCGTGGGCGCTGGTTCCAGCATCATTCTTCAGGCGGATGACACCATTACCGTCAACGACATCGCCGACAACCTGATCAATCTGACCAGCGGCACCTCGATTACGTTTACGACCACCTCGGGCAACTTCGTCTTCGCCGATCCCAACGATGCCATCCAGGTGAGTGGCGCCGGCAATCTGAACTTGCAAATCGGTCAGGATATTTTCCTGGGCCACCTGGTTTCCACCGGTACGGGCACTGTTTCCATGCAATACGGCGGCTCTGTCTTTGAGCAAGGTGGAGCGCCCGCCATCCGGGCCGATAACATCGCCTTTAACTTGCAGAGCGGTGCCCAGCCCTTAAATCTTGACATCGCCGGATTTACCGGCTCGCACCCTATCACCTTGAACTTGACCACCGTGGGGGGAACCGCCTTGAACCTGGCCGACGGCGGCTCGAATCTGATCCTGACGGGAGCGGGCGCCCTCTCCACCACGGGCACGGGCTATCGCACCGGCATCACTGGTGGCACCAATGTGACCTTGAGCCGGGACAACAACGTGGACATCGGCACTACCCAGGTTGGCAACTTTAACCTGAACACCACCGGTGGCACGGTCACCTCATCGGGCCTGCTCACCACCACCAACGCCAATTTCACCCTCTCGGCGGGCTCGTTAGGCACGGCCGGCACTCCCATCAGCACGGCCGCCGGCAATATCACCGTGACCAAAACCAACGCGGGCAACGGCGTCTTTATTAATGAACTGGACGGTCTGAATCTGCTGGACGTGACCCTCAACGCCGGCAATTTCCAGGCCACCGGCAATGGTTGGAACGTCAACTTCAGCGGTGGCCCCCGCACCCTGACCGGTGACCTGACGGCGGGCGGGGGCGTGGCCGATTTCCGGCTGCGCGATACCAGCAACAACAATATCCAGATCGGCGGCTTGACCGGCAATCTGGTGACCCTGGCCTCGGGCAACACCGCCAACACCAGCGGTGGCAGCATTCTGATGTCTGGCTCCACGGCCGTAACCGCCACCCAGCTGGTTTTAACCACCGGAGGCAACGGCCAGACCATTGGAACGGTTGCAGCCCCCATTCTGGTCGGGCCCGGCGCACGCCTGACCACTGGCCAGCGTAATGGCCAGATCCACGTGCGCGGAGCCTCGGGCAGCACGCTGGACCTGAGCAATACCGGCCTGCTCTCCACGACAGGAACGCCGGGTGCCGATTTCAGCAGCTGGATCGTTCGAGAGTTTTCCACTCGAACCATCACCTTTGGACCCGGCGGAGTCGGGTCCGCGGCCAGCCCGCTGACCACTTTCCAGCTGATCAGCGCGGGTGATGTCTTCAGCGATACGGGCGTCCTGCCCGACATTTTCGCTCAGTTCGTCACTCTGCGAGGGGCCAATATTGGCACCGCCGGCAATAACATTCTGGTGGCGCTGCAGGCGGGTGGAGTGCTGGACGCTTTCGGCACGTCCAGCACCTTCGTGACCATCGTCGACAACGTCGGTGCCCTGCAGGACCTGGCCAACTGGGTGATCAACACCGGCGGCAACAGCCAGATCACGGCCAACAACGGCGTGGTGAACGTGACCGGCAACAACGCCTTCACCACCACCGGCATCACCACCACGGGCGGCACCCCGGCCGTCAATGTCAGCATCCAGGGCAGCACCGTCACTTTAGGCAGCGGTGCCACGCCCTTCAGTGTCACCGATAATCAGGGGGCCAGCGACTCGCGGGTGGTCGTCAATGGCACCACCATTAACGGCGGCGTTGCCGGCAACGACCTGGTCACCCAGAACACCAATGTGCGCCTGACCAGCGGCACCGGCGGCATCACGCTGGACACCTCCACAACGGGCGGGAATTTGACTCTGGAATCGCTCGACACCGGGGCAGGAGCGATTACCCTCACAGAAGCCTCTACGCTGGCGGGCCGGGATCTGACGGTGCGCACCACTGGAGCCAGCGCGGCCACGGTCAACTTTGCGGGTGGCGGAAGTGTTAATGTCGGCGCCACTGTGAGCTCGAACGCAGGCGGATTGGCCAATCTGCACCTGGAGAATACGGCCGGCAGCTATACCATCGATAACATCGCGGCGGCGGCGGCCAATGTGACTCTGTTCGCCACCGGCAATGTGGTGGAGAATGGCGACCCGGGCGTCGACGTCACGGCCAGTAATCTCTACGTGCAGTCGGGAGGTAACGTCGACCTGGACGTCGCCTTGACTGGAGCTTTCGCCGGCAACCTGACCGGCAACCTGAATCTGGATACCCCGGGAGCGATCCGGTTCGATGGCTCGGCCATTTTTCCGGGAGCCACCAACTTCAACGGGGCCACTCTGCCGGGTGGCACCTTTGCGGGCGGCAACGCCGTGGTCAACGCCACCGGAAACTACCTTAGTGGCTTCATGCAGGCCGGCGGGAATGCCAGCGTGACGGCCGCCTCGATCATTGACGGCATCGACAATCCCACCTCAGGCAATCCGCCTCTCAACTGCCCGGACATCGTGGGCAGCACCATCACGCTGACCACGACCGGCACCATCGGTGTGGGCGGAGCGGGCACGCTGGAAGTGGACGCCCTTAACCTGGTGGTCAACAACGGCGGCACCGCCAACGTGAATGACTGCAACACGCTGAGCAGCGCCACCGTCAACACCAACGCTCAGGACTGGAGCATCGGCACCAACAACGGGGCTCAGACCATTCAGGTCGCGGCCGGCACGATGTCCACCACCGGCGGCGTTCCCGCCATCGGCCGTGTCACTTTGAACGACGCTCGCGCGGCCGGTAACAACATTACCCTGGCCAATGTCGATATGACCGGCAACCAGTTGAGCATCAATGTGCCCAACGCCGGAATTCAGGATGACTCGGTCCAGACGACTCGAGTATGCGCCGCCAATCTCACTCTGCAGGCCGCCACCGGCATCGGAGGCAGCGGAGCGAACCAGGACATTGATACCTGCGCCACCGGATTTTTGACCACCAATGTGACGACAGCCAGCGCACCCACCATCTTCTCGCAGCGCGACGCCGGCGGGGCTTTGACCGTGGGTCCGGGCAACTATACGGCCATCACCAATGACGGCATCATCACCGGTCGCTGGTCGGGCAGCACCTACGATCTGAATGCAGCTGGCGGCCTGAACATTAGCAGCACCGGCACCGGCGTGTCCTTGACCCGAACCAGCGACATTGTGCTGGGCACCGCCAATGTCTCCAATGCCCAAAATATCGAGCTGGTCTCCACGACTGGCGCGGTTCTTGACGACAACACCGATGGTGGCTTCGCACAGCCCGACGCCACCATCGATATCGTGGCCGCCAATGGCCGCCTGCGGGGGACCAGCGTCGGCACCGCCGCCAATCCCATCGAGTACACGATCAACGGGACCATTGACGCACAATCCAGCACCAGCGGCGTCTTCCTGGCCTCGGGCCAGCGCACCGAACACCTGGTTATCAATACTCCCGGCCAGGACTACCAGGTCAGCTTCCTGGGCGCCGACAGCGGCGCGGCCGCCAACGTCTCCTTCGTCAGTGGCTCGCTGACTCAAACCGGCAACGCCGGGGGCACCGACATCAGTCTGACCAACCGGGGTGGCGGCGCTTTCAACGACGTCACCATCGCCAGCGCCGTCAACAACTCGGTCGCCGGAGGTCAGGCCGAGTTTATCGATATTCAGGTTCAGCAGGGCAGCATCTTCCGCACCGGCCCCACTTCCAGCGTGATTTCTGACAACGTTTCCTTTGGCTCGGCCACCGGTTCGATCGGCACTGCCGCCAATCCCATTCTGACCACCTCCACCAATCTTTGCGCTTCCACCCCTGCGGCCGGCCAGAGCATCTTCATCAACGAGGCCGACCAGCTGCAGAACCTCTTGCTTTACTATAATAAGCCTTCTGGAAACGCGACCGCGGAAGTTGCCGTCAACTGGCTTGACGCTGCAGGCAACCCTAACTCGCTGACCGTTGCACCCGCCACCGGCGCGCTCAACGGCCGGGGCAACGATACCAACGCCTACCTGACCAACGGGGCCGTGGACCCGGCCAACACCGTGGCCGGAGGCGATATCCGGGTGGGGCGCTATACCAGCGGCACTACCAACCCCGGCAATACCACTTCGCTGACGCTGCGCGCCCGCGGCGGCGGCAGCATTCTCGATCAGGCGGCGGATGGCTTCAACGATAATCTGGGCCAGACCAACTTCGATATGGGAGGAGCCAGCAGCCTGATCTTGACGGCTGAACGCGGAAGTATCGGCACCAACGCCAACCCTGTCGAGATTTCCAACTCGGTCATCAGCGCCTTCACCCCCTTCTCGGGCGCCAGCTCGGGAACCATCTCCCTGCATGGAGTGGGCGCGCTGGTCACCGACACGATTACTTTCCAGCAGGTCTATGCGGGCGGCGGCGCCCTTTCGGGCGTGCCCGTGTGCGCGGCCAACGTCTTCGTCCCGCCCACCCAGACCCAGGTAGCCGGTCTCTCGGGCAACGGCAACGTGCAGATTTCCAGCAATGCCACCATCCGGGCGGTTGACGTCCAGGCCGGGACCAGCGGCAACGACGTGGACGGCAACGTGCGACTCATTTCCCGTGGCGGCGGCGACATCCAGGTGGAGAGCGTCAAGGCCATTGGCGACGCCATCCGTGTGGAGACCAATGCGGGCGGCAACGTGATCGATTTGAGCCCGGCCACTCGGAATGCAAACTTCAGCGCCCGCGATCTGATCCTGGGCATGGCTGGAGCCGGTAATTTTGGTGCGCCGTTGGCCAAGCCCACCCTGAATGGTATCATCGACGTGTCGGTCGAGAACGTGGACGGAACCATCGGAGACGGCGGTCTCTATTTGCACGCACTTTCGGCCGTGACCCTGGGGGGTACGGGCTTACAGGTCAACGACAACACGGCCGGCACGCCCGAGCCTGTGCTGGTCATTGCGGAAGGCACCACCACCATCGGCTCCATGGTCGCGCGGGTCAACAATGACGCCAACAGCCCCATCGGCGCCCGCGTCCACGTCGAGACTCGTAACGGCACCGACCTGCTGGTGGGCACGGTGGATGCCGGTTCCAGCGGCTTCGTCGGCCTCTTTGCCGGCCTGGACAGCGCCCAGTTGGCCGCCAACAATCTGGTGGCCCGCACCACCGCCACTCTGGAAGACACCAACGCCGGCGCCAACAATGTCATCGCGGGCAATGTGACTCTTGTTGCCGGCGGCGGCATTGGTGAATTCGACGCGGCTGGCGCCAACACCAACTTCTTCGAAATCAACGCCAACAGTATCGCTGCCTTTACCACGGCCGGTAGCATCCGGGTGGAGAATCTGTCCGCGGGAACCACCACCATCGACTGCATTACCGACGCGGTCTGTATGGCGCCTTACAACGTATGCGGTCTGACCGCCACCGGCGCGGGAGGCAACATTATTCTGCGCTCTCAGGGTGATGTGATCATTAATCCGGCCGTCAACGCCGCCACAACCCCCATTAATGCCAATAATCTGGTCTGCATTCAGTCGGTCACGGGCAGCATTCTCGACAATAACACCGTCTCGGCTCTGGATATCAGGGCTGACAAGATCGGCCTGATCGCCAACACCAACGTGGGCAACCCGGCCTCGGCCTTCAACGCCCCCGACCACTTTGTGGAACTGGACGCCAACCTGCTGGCGGGCCGCGCCGGCAATGCCTTCAATATCGACGATCCCAACGGCTATACGGTGGGCGACCTGACGCCCTTCGGCTGCCCGGTCAGCGGCATCACCTCGGGAATGATCTGCCTGGCCAACGAGACCGGTACCGTCACCATCAGCACCCCGGTTACGGCCAGCAGCATCGTGGCCATTTACGGCGGGCAGGACGTGGATATTCAAAACACCGTGTCCGTGACCGGCGCGGGCGGGACCCTGAGTGTGCGCGCCGGGCGTGATATCCTGGACAATCGGGCCGCAGCGGGTGCCGATTTGACGGCCGACAATCTGGTTCTGCTGGCCGGACGCAACGCCGGGGCGGTGGGCAATCCTATCGAGATTGACGCCAACACCTTTGCCGGTCAGGCCGGCACGGCGATCAACAACATCCTGGCCGTGACCGACCTGGGCAACAATGTGGCTGGAGCGGCCAGTCCCAACCTGACCCTGGGAACCCTGACCACCATCCAGTGCACTCCCTCCGATCCGCCGGTAGTGGTCCGTGGTGCCCAGTCGGATGTGGTCTGCCTGGATGCCTCGGCTGGCAGTCTGAATACGAATACTGTCGCCAACGCCCCCATTGTGGGCACCACCGTTTCCTTGAATGCGCAGACTGACGTCAATCTGCAGCAGAGCGTCAGCGCCGCCAATCTGGCCTTCATCAACGCTCGTAACGGTTTGATCAACGACACCAGCGGCTCGGCCACGCCCGTGACGGCGGCGACCGTCGGACTCTTCCAGGGCGCCAACGCTCCACTGGTCATGAACGTGGCCGCCAACACTCTGGCCGCCCACAGTGGCGGCTCCCTGACCGTTACGGATGCTGACGGTTTCACCGTGGGCAACGTGACCGACCCCTGCACCAATACGGTGGTGACGGGCGTCTCGGCCACCGGTGATATCTGCCTGGCCGCCACGGGAGCCTCGGGAGGAATCGCGGTTGCGGAGGACGTGGTCACGACCGGTGGCAATGCGGCCGTTGGAGCCGCCGGCGACATCGCCTTCAGCAATCGCGGCCGGGTGCGCGCCACCGGCGCCAACAGGCGAGTCAGCCTGCAGTCCTCGGGTGGAAACATCGTGGACAACCGGACGGCAGTGACCTCAGAAGTGGCCGCCAGCGAGGTGGTACTGCGAGCCCAAAACATCGGCGCTCCGGCCGGCAGTGACGGAGCCCTGGAGATCGACGCCGCCACCGTGGCCGCCCAGGCCACCAGCCCCACCGGCACCGTACGTCTCAATGACCTGAGCGGCGATCTGGTGATCGGCACCCTGAACACCCTGACCTGCGGTCCCAATTCTCCCGTGGTCACGGTCAACGGGGTGACCTCTCCCACCGTGACCTGCGTCAACACCACCGGCAATCTGGACGTGCAGCAGCCTGTGACGGGAAATACCATCAGCCTGAGAGCGGGCGGGAACATCAACCTGGCTCAGACCCTTACGGCCAGCGGAGCCAATAGCTTTGTGGGTCTGGATGCAGGTGGAACGATCGTGGACGCCAACGGCACGGCCAACACCGACGTAACCGCCAACAACGTGCTGCTGGCCGCCCGCGGTGTAACCGGCGATGTGATCCTTACCATCGAAGCCGATACGGCGGCGGCTGTGGCGGGTCGTGACATCAACATCAGCGACCCGACAGGACTGACCATCGCCTCGCTGACCGACCCTTGCTTTGCAACCACTGTGACCGGCGCGACCGCCACTCGCGACGTCTGTGTGGCCGCCCTGGGGGGCGACCTGATTGTGGATGAAGAGATGACCGGTCGCGACGTCGGGCTTTTTGCTCGGGACAACGTCAACCTGAGGGATGCCGGAGCCGTCACCAACGGTCAGGTCAGAGCGACTCGGACTGCCAGCATTGTGGCCAGCACCGGCGCGATTCAGGACAACCGCGCCAGCCTGACCCCCGAGCCAGACGTGACCGGCGGTTCAGTGGTCCTCAGCGCCGGGACCAACATTGGAGCGGCCGGCGACGCGCTGGAAGTGACCGGCGGCAGACTGGCCGCTCGGGCCAACAATGGCATCGTCAATCTGGAGCAGATTGGCAATGATGTGACCGTCACCGCCATCAATACCCTCAACTGCGGTGCTCCTGCCGCGCTCATCACCGGCGTGTCGGCCACTGGCGACGTTTGTCTGGCCTCGCGTGCCAACAATCTTAACATCAATCGGGATGTCAGGTCGGAAACGGGCGACGTGGCGGTTGCTATCGGTGGCAACGGTAGTCTCTTCTTTAACACGGGGGCCACCGGCCAGGTCCGTGCCGACCAGGCGGGACGCACCGCCAGTATTTCAGTGGGGGGAGCCATTATTGACGACGGCCGCCCGCAGGGCACAGTCGATGTGCAGGCCACCAACGTCGTCATGCGCGCAGGCAACAACATCCAGGAACGTACGGGTCTGGCGCTGGGACTGGATGCAGACAATCTGGCGGTTCGCTCGGGCAATCGCATCAACTTGAATGACGTTTCCAATGGCTTCGTGGTGACCACCCTCAACACCATCGCCTGCGGACCCCAGGCGGCGGTGCGAACCGATGGCGTGGTTGGGCAGAACGATGTTTGCCTGGCGGCCACCAATACCGGCGACTTGATTGTCGATGAAGAAGTGCGATCGATTAACGGCAGTCTGGGCCTCTTTGCCCAGGGCAGCATCAACCTGCGCGACTTGGGAACCAACACGGATGGCCAGGTTCGGGCCAACATCCGGGCCAGTCTGGTGGCTAATACCGGCGCCATTATAGATGGCCGCACGGGTACCGCCGCCGCCGACGTGCAAGCTCGCGACGTCGTTTTGCGAGCCGCCACCGATATCGGCACGGGCAACAATCCCCTGGAAATTAGTGGCAGCAACCTGGCCGCTCGCGCCAACAACGGCGTGGCCAATCTTAGTAACGCGGCTTTCGGCGTGAACGTCACCAGCCTGGTGCTCGACACCTGTGGCGGAGTTCCCACCAATACCCGGATCGATGGCGTGACCGCTACCGGCGATGTTTGTGTGGCGGCCACCACCGGGACCCTGAACGTGCTCGAAGATGTGGCTTCCAGCGCTGGCAACGTGGCTCTATTTGCCAACAACGACATCACTCTGAACAACGGCACCAATACCAACGCCCAGGTGCGCAGTGATGCAGCCAACGGCTTTGCCAGTCTGGTGCCCAGACTCGGCAGTATCGTGGACAACCGTACAATCGGACCTGCCGCCGACATCCAGGCTACCAATGTCGTCATGAGAGCCTTCAACAACATCGGAGCGGCGGGCAATCCGCTGGAGATCGAGGCCACCAACCTGGCGGTTTCGGCCCTCAATGGTTTGGCCAACCTGACCGATGTAAGTGGTGGTGTAACGGTGACCAATCTGGTCACCCTGAACTGTGGCACCGCTCCAGTCCCCATTAGCGGCGTTTCAGCTGCTGGAGACGCTTGCCTGGCGACTACCGGGGGCGGTAGTGTGAACATCCTCCAGGATGTGTCCTCGGGCACAGGCGTGGCGGCCGTCTATGCCGACCAGGACGTCAACTTCAACAGCACCACGGCCGCGGGCCAAGTCCGCGGCAGCACCGCCGCCAGTGTGGTGGCGGGAGCGGGCGCCATCAACGACAATCGGGCTGACGCCACGCCGGACGTGCAGGCGACCAACATCGTGCTCAGTGCCGGCACCAGTATTGGTGGGGCCACCAATCCCCTGGAAATCGATGCCACCAATCTGGCCGCGCGCGCCAACAATGGGCTGGCCAACATCACCGACCTGGCAGGGGGCGTCTCGGTTGGACAGTTAACCACCGCCAATTGCGGCGTAGCACCCATTACCGTGACCGGCGTCAGCGCCACGGGCGATGTGTGCCTGGCCGCGACCGGAGTGTTTCTCTCGCTCGATATCGTTCAGGATGTTCGGGGTGCGAACGTCTCGCTCTTCTCCCAGAGTCGTATTTTCTTCAACGGGACGGCCACGACGGGCCGGGTGGTGGCCACTGCCGCCAATGGCCGGGCCAGCGTGGTGGGTCAGGCCGGTGTGAATGACAACCGCGACGCTGACGCCAGCGCGGACATTACGGCCCGCGATATCGTGGTGGTGGGCGGTCAACTCGGCAACAGCGCCAACGCCATTGAGATCGATGCGACCAATCTGGCTGTGCGCGGCGGAGGCGGCGGCGCCAACTTTAACGACATTGCGGGTGGGGTTACGGTGACCACGCTGACCGCTTCGGACTGTGGCGGCTTCAACAATACCACCCCGATCAGCGGGGTGACTGCGACCGGCTCGGTCTGCGTGGCTGCCACCAACGGTGGCTCGGTCACTCTGCTCAATGACGTGAATGGCGCCAGCGCGGCCGTCTACGCCGACCAGGATGTGATTTTTGCAGGCACGGCGACGACCGGGGTTGTCAGTGCTGCTCCTCCAGGCTTCCGCGTCAGCGTGGTGGCCAACGCTGGATCGATCGTGGACAATCGAGATGCTGATGGCAGTGCCGATGTTCGGGGAGGCGATATTGTGCTGGTGGCTGGCAATGGCATCGGCACCGGAACCAATGCTCTGGAAGTAAGCGCTACCAATTTGGCCGCTCGGGGCGGGGCTGGCGGAGCCAATCTCAACGACATCACAGGTGGTGTCACCATCACCAGCGTGACCACGATCGCTTGTGGCAACCTGCCGGCCACTCAGATCGACGGGGTGACAGCCACCGGGGACGTGTGCGTGGCCGCCACCGGCGGCGGCAGCACGAGCATACTCCAGGATGTGGCTTCCGCAGCAGGCGTGGCGGCCGTCTACGCCGACCGGAACGTGACCTTCGATAGTGTTACCACCGCAGGCCAGGTGCGCAGCACCACGACCGCCAGTGTGGTAGCCGGTGCTGGCTCGATTGCCGACAACCGGGTCGACGCGAGTGCCGATGTGCAGGCGGCTGACGTGGTTCTGAGCGCCGGTGCCAATATCGGAGCTGGCAATGCTCTGGAACTCAACGCAACCAACCTGGCCGCTCGCGCCAACAATGGCGTGGCCAACCTCAGCGACTTGACGGGTGGCGTGACCGTCACACAGCTCACTACGGCCAACTGCGGCGTGGCTCCCATCACCGTGACCGGCGTGACGGCTACGGGTGACGTATGCGTGGCCGTTCTCGGCGGTGGTAGCCTGAACATTCTCCAGGATGTGGCCTCCACCACCGGCTCTGCCGCCGTCTATGCCGATCAGGACGTGAACTTCAACAGTGCTACGGGGGCCGGACAGGTTCGTGCCTCCACGCTGGCCAGTGTGGTCACTCAGAACGGCGCCATTAGCGATAACCGTGCCTCCCTGGCCCCTGAGGCCGACGTGCAGGCAGCTAACGTAGCTCTGCGGGCCGGCACCAGCATTGGTGCCGCCGGCAACCCGTTGGAAATCAACGCCACCAATCTGGCGGCGCGGGCCAGTAACGGTGGGGCAAATATCGATGACATCGGCGGCGGTGTGACCGTCACCAGTCTCTCCACTGCCAATTGCGGAACCTTCCCGGTCACTCGCATCGACGGCGTTACCGCCACTGGTGACGTGTGCGTGGCCGCCACCAACAGCGGAGACCTGATCGTGGACGAAGAGATTCGCTCCAGCGCCGGCAATGTTGCTGCTTACGCCTTTGGTAGTGTCAATCTGCGCGATGGAGGACCCAACACCGGCGGACAGATCCGTAGTGACGCCGCTGCTGGTCTAGCCAGTGTGGTGGCCCAGAATGGCGCTATTCAAGACAATCGCGTCTCCGTCGCTCCGGAGGCAGATGTCCAGGCCAACAGCGTGGTGCTGGTAGCCGGCACCGACATAGGCGCCGCCCTCAATCCACTAGAAATTGATGCTACCAACCTGGCCGGTCGGGCCACCAACGGAATGGCCAATATCGACGATGTGGCCGGCGGCGTGACCGTCACCAGCGTATCGACCATTGCTTGCGGCGACTTCCCAATCACTCCCATTAGTGGCGTCTCGGCCACCGGCAACTTGTGCGTGGCTGCCACCAACAGTGGCGACCTGAACATTCTGCAAGACATCGTCTCCACTGGCGCCAACGTGGCCGTCTACGCCTTTAACAATGTGCTCTTCAATGGCGTTGCGCCGGCTGGACAGATTCGCGCCGCCGATACCGCCAGCGTGGTGGCCCACAACGGTTCGATCGTGGACAATCGCGGGGGAGCGACGCCGGATATCGTCTCCCAGAGCCTGGGCATCTTTACCAGCGGCAACGTGGGCACGCCCGCTCAGCCGTTGGAGCTGGATGTCGTAAATCTGGCAATTCGCGCCAATAACGGGGGAGTCGTCTTCACCGATACCGCCAACGGGGTGACCGTCACCAGCATCAGCACGCTGGGCTGCGGTGATCTTCCCGCAGGTCGCATCGACGGCGTAACCGCTACGGGCGACGTCTGTCTGGCTGCCATCAATGGTGGCTCGATCACTATTCGTGAAAATGTTGCCTCGGACACGGGTATCACGGCTGTCTACGCGGCTGATAGCGTGAACTTCCAGAATGGCACCAACACAGTGGCCCAGGTGCGCAGCACCACCACCGCAAGCATGGTGGCCGACAACGGTGCCATCAACGACAACCGCACCACGGCCTCCCCGGAGGCTGACGTGCAGGCCGCTAACGTGGTTCTGCGGGCTGGCACCAGCATCGGTGCGGCCGGTAATCCGTTGGAAGTCGATGCCACCAATCTGGCGGCGCGGGCTGCCAACGGCGTGGCCAACATCGACGATGTGGCCGGCGGTGTGACCGTGACCAGCCTGAACACCGTGGCATGCGGTCCCTTCCCGGTGACCCGCATCGACGGTGTGACTGCGACCGGCGACGTGTGCGTGGCCGCCACCAACAGCGGCGACCTGACCATTCGCGAGGATGTGGCCTCGGATGCCGGCGTGGCAGCCGTCTACGCCTTCAACAACATCAACCTGGAGAACGGTACCAACACGGCGGCCCAGGTGCGCAGCACCACCACCGCCAGCCTGGTGGCCCAGAACGGTGGCATCAACGACAATCGCACCACGGGTGCTCCGGAAGCCGACGTGCAGGCGGCCAACGTGGTCCTGCGGGCCGGCACCAGCATCGGCGCGGCCGGCAATCCGTTGGAAGTCGACGCCACCAACCTGGCGGCGC
>JAFEBA010000140.1 GCA_018266105.1 bacterium
TCTGATGACCGGCCGCGTAGCTGCGCACCAACGAAGAAGCTTCCAATAACTGGGCATCGCCCGGCGGCAATCCGGAGAACAAGGCAAAGTCTCTAATTTGAGCGGGCTGCGACATCAGGGGAGGTGGCCTTCGCGAGTCCGATCCGGCAAGCCTGCGTCCATTTGATCTACATCAACGCGCCCTCCGACTCAGGCAGCTAAATTCGGAACATCTAGACTAAGGATGTTCAAAAATGAGAACCTCTTGGAAATGGCCGGCTGCGGTCGCCACCCTGACCGGCTTGTTCTTTACGGGGGCCTGCGCCCCCGCCCGGCAAGGCGATATTCCCGCCAATGGGGCCATTCCCACCGACGTCATGGGTGTTGCCCGCGAGCGCGGCTTGACCCCCGACGACCTCTACGCCGCCGCCAAGACCTTCATGCCTTCGGGCAAACACGATGACTATGTGCTGTTTGCTTCGGGAGGACATAGCGGCCAGGTGCACGTGATCGGCGTGCCCAGCATGCGACTGCTTAAAACCATCGCCGTCTTCACTCCGGAACCATGGCAGGGCTACGGATACGGGGGTGGCCCTTCGGAAGTGCTCAAAAAGGGCAACATGCCTTCCGGCAAAGAGCTGACCTGGGGGGACACCCACCACCCCAATCTATCGGAAACCAAAGGCAGCTACGACGGCCGCTTTCTTTTCATCAACGACAAGGCCAACGCGCGCCTGGCCGTGATCGACCTGCGCGACTTCGAAACCAAACAGATCATTAAGAACCCCAACGCCATCTCCGACCACGGAGGCTCTTTCGTCACTCCCAACACGGAGTACGTGGTGGAAGGCCCCCAGTACGCCACCCCCATCGGCTGGGAGTATTCCGACATTAAAAACTACAAAGAGAAATATCGAGCCCTGCTGACCTTTTGGAAGTTCGACCCGCTGGCGGGGCGAGTGGATGTTTCTCAGTCTTTCCAGATGGAATTGCCTCCCTATTTTCAGGATTTGGCCGACGCAGGAAAGGGGGCATCCGAGGGGCTGGTCTTCGTCAATTCCTTCAATACTGAAATGGCCACCGGGGGAGTCGAGAACGGCGAGCCACCTTTTGAAGCCGGGGCCAGCAAGAACGATGTGGACTTTATGCACATCATCGACTGGCGCAAAGCGGCTGCGGTGGCACAGCACGGCCCCACCCGCACCGTCAACGGCATGCGGGTGATCGGGCTGGACACAGCCGTCAAAGAGAAGTTGCTCTTCTTCACTCCCGAGCCCAAGAGCCCGCACGGCGTGGATGTTACCCCCAGCGGGGAAAACATCGTGGTGGCCGGCAAACTCGACCCTCACGTAACCATCTTTTCCACCGCCAAGATCCGGGCCGCCATGGCCAAAGGCTCGCAGGAAAAAGACCCCTTCGGGGTACCCATTCTGAAGCTGGACGACACCAAGGAGACTCAGGTGGAACTGGGTCTCGGGCCCCTGCACACGGTCTTTGACGATCAGGGCTATGCTTACACCTCCATGTTCCTGGACTCAGCCGTGGCCCGCTGGACTCTGGGCGGCGCCGACAAGGGCAAGCATCCCGAACCGGATTGGACCCTGGTGCAAAAGTTGCCGGTGCACTATAACATCGGTCACATTGCCGCCGTGGAAGGCGACACGGCCACCCCCGGCCACGGCTACGTGGTGGCCATGAACAAGTGGTCCACCGACCGGTTTCTCAACGTCGGCCCTTTGCTTCCGCAGAACTTCCAATTGGTCGACTCGGCCCGCCCAGGCGAATCAATGAAAGTTCTCTACGACTCTCCCATCGGTGTGGCTGAACCCCACTATGCCCAGTTGATCCGAGCCGACCGGCTCAAGCCTTACGAGGTTTATCCGTTCGTGGGCTACAATCCGGAGACCGGTAAGAAAGATCCCAATGCCGTCCTCTCTCCCAAGGATGCGCGCATTGTGCGCAAGGGCAAAGTGGTGGAGATCTTCACCCCGGTCATCCGCAGTCACTTCTCGCCCGAGCACGTCACCGTCAACGAAGGTGACACGGTCATCTGGCATCTCACCAATATCGAACGAACTCGCGATGCCATCCATGGTTTTTGCATCGGCGGCTACAACGTCAACCTGAGCCTGGAACCAGGAGAACACCAGACGGTGACCTTCCAGGCCGACCAGCCCGGCGTCTTTCCCTTCTACTGCACCGAGTTCTGTTCGGCTCTCCATCTGGAAATGATGGGCTACTTTATGGTGAAACCCAGATGAGCGATTTGAAAGTCGTGCTGGCCGACGGGAGCCAGCGCTCACTCAACGACTTCTTCTGGCCCCACCTGTTGCTGATGCTGGCCAGTCTGCTGCTCTGCCTCTCGGTCTTTCTTCCCTTCTGGACCCTGAAGATGAACGCGCCTCAGTTTCCCGAGGGCCTGAAAGCCGTGCTCTACATCGACCACGTGGAGGGCCACGTGCAAGAGATCGATGGGCTGAATCACTACCTGGGCATGCCCCCGCTGGACGAAGGGGGCAAGCTGGAGCGCAAGGTTTCGCTGGGTGCGGTCAGTCTGATGAGCCTGTCGGTGCTGGCCACCTTGTTCGTGCACAACCGCTGGGCCGCCGCTCTGGGAGTCCCCGCCCTGGTCTTTCCCTGGATATTCCTGGCCGACTTGCAATTGATTCTCTACCGCTACGGCCATAGCATCGACCCGACATCGGCTCTGGGCGGAGCCATCAAGCCCTTTACCCCACCTGTGATCGGAATCGGCAAGATCGGCCAGTTTGTCACCGAAGCCACCTTTGGACCCGGTTATTACCTGTCCTTGGCGGCGGCCGCCTGCGTGCTGGCCGGGCTGTGGATGCACCGGCGCATCTACCGGGAGGTGAGGGCCGCTCGCAGGCGGGTGGGCTTGCGATGAAGATCCTGGTGGCCTGTCTGCTGCTGGCCGCTCCGGCCCTGGCCCGGCCGGTGGCCAATGATCAACAATTGCAGCAGGCCCTGCGCCAGGCGGCCCCGGGAGAAACCATTGAGATCTTGCCCGGACACTACCTGGGGCCGCTGGTGCTGGATCGTCCGGTCCATCTGCTGGGCCGAAACTGGCCGGTGATCGACGGGCTGGGCCAGGGCACGGTCATCACTGTCAATGCCCCCGATTGCTCTATTGAAGGACTGAACATCCGCAATTCGGGCAGCGAGCCGGAGCTGGATCACGCCGGCATCACCCTCAATCGCGGTCGGACTGAGGTGAAGAACAATCGTCTGGAGAACGTCCTCTTTGGCGTCTTCGTGGCCCGGGCCGACGATAGCCTGGTCAGCGGCAACGAGATCTCCAGCCAACTGAAGTACGATTTGGGACGGCGCGGCGACAGCGTGCGCGTCTGGTACAGCAAGCGCGTCAAAGTGGTCAACAATTACGCCCACGACGCCCGCGATTTGGTGGCCTGGTATTCTTCCGAGCTGGTGATGCGCGGCAACCGCGTGCGTGGCGGGCGTTACGGCCTGCATTTTATGTATTGCGATGGCGCCACGGTAGAAGGCAACATTCTGCAAAACACTTCGGTCGGCATCTACACGATGTACAGCCAGGGACTGAAATTGCGCTTCAACCGGGTCAGCGGTTGCCGCGGAGCCAGCGGTTACGGCCTGGGATTTAAAGATGCCGGCGATGTGACCGTGAGCGACAATCTGTTGTGCGATAACCGAGCCGGCATTTTTGTCGACAGCACCCCTCTGAAGCCCGACAGCTACGCCCGCTTTCACAACAACGTGGTGGCCTACAACGACATCGGGCTGTCCCTTTTTCCCTCGGTGCGAGGAGCACAGTTCAAGGGCAACCGCTTTTACGAAAACCAGGAGCAGGTCTCCCTGGAGGGGGGCGGGTTGCAGCAAGGCAATGATTTTCGCGGCAACTACTGGAGCGACTACCAGGGCTGTGACCTGGACGGCGACGGCCGCGGCGACCTGCCCTACAAGTGCGAGCGCCTGTTTGAGAGGCTGGCCGACCACAATCCCGCTCTGCGGCTTTTCACTCAGACCCTCTTGCAGGAGGCCTTAGATTCGGCCGCCCGGCTGTTCCCGCTGGTCAGCCCCCAGCCTAAATTGGAAGATTCAGCTCCCCTGATCGAAGTCGGCGTTCTGCCTCAACCGGAGCCGCAACCCGTCGACCATGCGCATTGGTTGTGGCTGAGCGCCCTGGTAGGTTTTTCGTTGGGGGCCGCCCGCTTGCCGCTTATGAGCAGGATTGAAAGGAAGAGCGCCTTGTCCGCCATTCTAAGGATTCAAAATCTCAACAAAAAGTTCGGTGCCAATCAGGTCTTAAAGGATCTGTGCCTTGAAGTCCAGCCCGGTCGCGCGCTGGCTCTGTGGGGCCCCAATGGAGCCGGCAAAACCACCGTCATTCGCTGCCTGCTGGACCTGGTAGGCTTTCAAGGGGAGATTCAGATCGGACCCTATTGCTGCCGGCGCCAGGGCCGCCGGGCCCGCGGGCTGATCGGCTACGTTCCCCAAGAACTCAATTTCCACGATGACCTGGGCGTGCTCGAAACCATGGAGTTTTATGCGGCCCTGCGTGAGGCCGACCCCAAGAGCATCGCACCCCTCTTAGGTCAGGTTGGCTTGTCCGAGGTGGGCCAACGCAAGGTGGGGGAACTCTCCGGCGGTATGCGCCAACGTCTGGCCCTGGGCCTGGCCCTGCTGGGCGACCCACCCTTGCTGGTCCTGGATGAGCCGACCTCCAACCTGGACGCCCAGGCCCGGGACGGCTTCCTCAGCTTGCTCCAAGAACTACGCAATCAGGGCAAGAGCCTGCTGTTTACCACCCACCGCCGCGAAGAGGTGGTGCGCCTGGCCGACCAGGTGGCCCTGCTCCAGGCTGGCAGCCCGGCTACGGTCTGCCAGCCCTCGGCCTTGGAAGCACATACGCTCAAGATCCTCTTGAAAGGGGACCAATTGGACACGGCCGTGCAGGTGCTGCATCGCGACGGCTTCAGCCCAGCCCGTAACGGCACCGGGGTTTATGTCGAGGTCCCCAGGGATGCCAAGGCCGCTCCCATTCAATCCTTGTTTTCCGCCGGCATTCCCGTGTGGGATTTTGAAATATAGGAGGCCCTGTGAAAGTCTGGAATATTGCTCGCAAGGAAGCCCAGGATGCCCGGCGCAACCGCTGGTACTGGTTTTACACGGGAGCTTTCGCCCTCCTCTCTCTGGCGCTGGCCGGCACCGCCCTGCTCGGTTCGGGCTTTGGTGGGCTGGCAGGCTTCGGACGCACCAGCGCTAGTATGATCAACCTGGTACTGCTGGTGATCCCGCTGATGGGCCTGACCTCGGGCAGCCTCAGCCTGACCGGCGAGCGGGAACGCGGCACGCTTGCCTACCTGCTAGCTCAGCCGATCAGCCGGGCCGAGATTTTCTGGGGAAAATTTCTGGGTCAGGTGCTTTCCCTGGGTGCCAGTCTGGTGTTGGGGTTTGGGCTGAGCGGTTTGCTGTTGGGCCGCGCCGGCGGAGCCCAACAATGGCAGATGTACGCGGTCTTGCTGGCCTTGAGCTTACTGCTGGCGCTGGTCAGCCTCGGCCTGGGCTTTTGCGTCGGCTCTCTGTGCCGGCGCAGCAGCGCGGCTCTGGGGGCCAGCCTGGTGGTCTGGCTGGGGCTGGCCTTCTTCGCGGACATGATCTTGATGGGTCTGGCCGGCAGCCATTTGCTGCCGGTGGCCGGGCTTTTCCATTGTAGTCTGGCTAATCCGGTTCAGTTATTTCGGCTGAGCGCTTTGCTCAGCCTGCGGGCCAATCTGGATATGCTGGGTCCGGTCGGGGTTTACGCCACCCGCACCTACCAACATTGGACCCTACCCGCGCTGCTGTCCGGGCTGGCCTTATGGGCGGTTTTGCCGGCGCTATTTTCCTACTCTATCTATCGTAAGAGGAGCTACTTAGGATGACCAAATTTCGCTGGATTTTGGCGGCCGGACTGATGGCAGGTTGCTCGCAACCGGTCCGCCCACCTCAACCCCCCGAATTGCGCTTGGGCGAGATGGCCTGCGCTCGCTGCGGTATGTCGATCGATGATGGCCGCTTCGCGGCTGCCCGCCAGGTCGGTTCGGAATTACGCCTTTACGATGACGTCGGCGAGATGTTGCTGGAACGAGCCCAGAGTCCGAGCTCCGGTGACTCCATTTGGGTGCGCGATTACAACCAGCAGAGATGGCTGGATGGACGCCTTTGCCGCTACCTGCGCTCGCCGAAAATTCACAGCCCCATGGGCTTCAACATCGCCGCCGCGACCGATGAAGTGGCCGCGGTAGCCCTGGCCGCTCGCTGGCAGACCCGCGTCTTGGGCCTTGAAAAATTACAAAGCCAGTTCGAATCCAAGGAGGAAAATCAACCATGAAACGATCCATTCTACTCTTCGCCCTGCTGAGTTGGGGCTGCAACAGCCCGACTCCCCCCAGCAGCGACACGACCGCGCCGGCCCCGGCCACCCCGGTGGCCGCTGCCAACCCGGTGGAAGCCGGACAAAAGCTCTACGACTCGACCTGCACGGCTTGCCATGGTGCCGGCGGGGTGGGTATCAACGGTCTGGGCAAACCTCTCAAGGGGAGCCCCATGCTGAAACTAAGCGACGGCGAGCTGGTGGACTTTATCAAAAAGGGGCGCGACACCAGCGACCCCAAGAACACGACCAAGGTAGCCATGCCCCCCAAAGGTGGCAACCCGGCCCTGAGCGACTTGGATCTGACCAATATCGTGGCCTACCTGCGTAGCTTGAAATAGTTACCAGAATCATTCTGCCTGGCCCGGCTGGTGCTCAAGAAAGGCGAGAGGAAAGACCAGCACCGGACAGGGGGCCTGACGAGCCACACGTTCGGTGACGCTGCCGCCCCACAGGTGTGCAGGCCGCCACGGCCGTGGGTGGTCATGGCGATCAGGGCCCAATCCACAATTCCGGTCTTGGGTCTGGCCTCAATGATCTGCACGCTCCAGTTGGGCCGGCCAGGCAGCCAGGCTTCCAGGCCTGGCGGACCGGCTTCTCAACAGGCAGTTCCTTGGTGCAGTGGAGCAGGGTGACCCGGGCCTGGGAGGGCAGTTGGCGCCACATCTGGTTGGAAAGGACGGAACCTCGCTTGGCACGAGAATGTGGCTAAAATTCAGATTGGTTTCGCCCCGCATCAGCAATACCGGACGGCTGGCGTGGCGGGCACCAATTAGGCCACGCTGCCAAACAGCCAGCGCTCCACTCCACCGTGGCCATGCGGCGAAAACACGATCAGTGAGCAGTCGAGTTGGCTGGCTTGCCGGCAAACTTCCTCGGCCGCGCTACCGGTGAGGCAGAGTCGGGAAGTTCTGATTCCCTCGAGGCTCATTGCGATTTCCTCAAGGTAGCGCTCGGCGCTTTCCTTGGTCTCGTGGGGACGATCCAACAATCGGGCAGCCAGGGGGTCTCCGGCCGCCGACATCGGGTCGAGAACCCGCAAGAGAACGAGTTCAGCTTTCCAGAACTCAGCCAGGCATTGCACATAGGGCAGCACGGTTTCGCTTTGCAAGCTGCCGTTGCGTGGAATGAGAATTTTCATAGCGGCAGCCCCATATAGCGCCGAAAGCGACGGCTCCTTCTTCCCACCACCAGCACCGGACAGCTGGATTCGCCCAGCAAGCGACCGGCCACACTGGGGTGGAGCAGGCGCTTCAGGCCGAGACGATTGTGGCTGGTCATAATCAACAGGTCCGCCTCCCATTGGGAAATTGCCCCCAGCAGGTTCTCGGCTATATCATCGTGCATGTCGAGCACCTGCCATTCAGCGGCTAGGCCGGCCTGGCGCAGTTCGCCGGCCAAACGCTTCAAGTATTTTTCGCAGCGGATGCGCTCGCGCGTATAAGCTTCGGCCAGATCTCCGAGCCGGGTCTCTGCCGTGCGCACCAGGCGCAAGGTGGAATCGTTCTGTCGGGCCAGCAGGCCAGCTAATTCCAGGGCTGCCTGGCTTTGCAGCGAGCCATCCAACGGCACCATGCTCTTTGCTAACACCTGAAACCTCGTCTCTGTCGGTAACTTAGCCGACCGAAACCGAGTGCGCCATGATCCAGGTCAGGTCGAAAGGCCTATCCTTCGAGGGAGGGTCTTGCGCAGCCAGTTGTACGGATGGCCTGGCCGCGAATGAACGTCGCCAGTAGCGATCCGGCAAAGAGCAGCAGCGCGGCTACCTGTAGGGTTCCCCCAGGCAGCAGCGCCCAGGGGAGGACTCCCGCCTGGCCGGTCACTCGCAAGACTCCGCCCAAGCTAAGCAGGCCCAAACAGAGCCAGCGCGCTGCCGGCCAAGCCAGGTGTTTGCGCTCGAAAGCCGGCAGCAAACGCAGACCCATGCCTACCATCATTGTAAGTATAAACCCGGACGCGTGCGCATGTTTCACCGCTCCGGCCCAGTGCGCGGGCCCGTCGGGAAGGGCTGCCGCCAATCGGCCGGCGCTGGCCAGTAGCAACCAGGCATAGGACCAGCCCAGATAGCCGCGCAACGGCCAACCGTGAGGATTGGCTGAGTAGACCCACGGGCGCAAACCGATGACCAGCAACAGGCTGGCCGCAAACAATCCGACGGCGGCCGGTAGTGGATAGTTGGCCAGATGGAGAATTAGACTTCCGTTCCAAAGCCAGAGCACCGTCCACTGGAGGAGAGCGGCTGGAGGAGTGCGGCCGAGCATAGCTGGATGCACTCTGAGGCCCACTCCCACAATGTAGAGGGACAGAAAACCCCAAAGGATCAGTTCCAAGACTAAGGCCGTGGGCCGGCCGACCACTTGCAGCGCCAGAGCCACCAGCAACCAGAGGCTGCCCCAGCGCAAAAAATGAGAATGGGCAAGATTGCGCCGGGCCGTTCCGATCGATGGGCGATGCCGGGCCATACCGGCCACAAACATCAAACCTGAGATCAGTTGGAGACAGCTCCACAACAGTTGGGGAGTCAACGCCTGCCCCAGGGTTCCCACCACCATGCAGCCTAGACCCAGGCGCATCGCATTCGGCGAGTGCCGGGCATTCAGCAATTCGCCCAGCATTTGGTATGAGATTCCCATTGTGAAAATTACGCAGAAACCGAAGACCTGCATCGGGCCGTGAGCTTGCAACCGCCGCGCCCAGCTCAGGCCGTCCCCCAACCACCAATCGGGAATTCCTTTGAATTGAAACAGGAAGGGCAACATCAGGAAGCCCAGCCATGTCCCGGCCATCATAAATGCCAGCGACCAGAGGATATAAGGCCGGTGTAATGGTTTCATTCGTCAAAATTACTCGACTTTCGCAGGGCCCGCGATGACCTAGGTCATGAGCGACCACCTCTTCGGCCGGGTTGGCAGGGTCAAGCCACCGGGGGTCTAACCCTCTTTCTTCATGTTTTCACTCACGACCCAGTACGCGATTCGCGCCGTCGTGCTGCTGGCTTACAATCTGGACGCCCGGCCGCTGGGGAACGGGGTATTGGCCGAGAAGGCTCAGATACCGGCCTCTTACCTGTCCAAAATTCTTCAAGGCTTAGCCCGAAGCCGCATCGTAGAATCTCGTCGTGGGGTGGGCGGAGGGTTTTGGTTGGCCAGGTCTCCTGAGGAAATCACGCTGCTGGACGTGGTCAACGCCGTCGAGCCTATCGTCCGCATCAAAGGCTGCCCTCTCAATTTGGAATCTCACCGAGAGCGTTTATGCGCTGTTCACGCTCGCCTGGACGAAGCGATGGCTCAAGTAGAAAAAGTACTGTCTGAGTCCACCATTGCTGACCTCTTGCGTGAGCCATCGCGCCCGCGCCCGTTGCTCGAGACGATCGTCTTTCTGGGGCAACGGGCGCGCCTTGACAACCGCTGAGTCCCCAGGATATAGCTTAGAGCGATTGAGGACAAGATTGTCCAATTTAGCCGTATCCGCTTCATGCGCAAGGAGGCCCTTTGTTAAGCGATCGAACTGTCGCCCTGGTCAAATCCACAGCTCCACTGCTGGAGGAACACGGCGAGGAACTTACTCGTCATTTTTACAACCGTATGTTTCGCAACAATCCGGAGGTTCAGCCTCTCTTTAACCCCGCCAACCAGGTGGCTGGAAACCAGCAGCGGGCCCTGGCGGCCGCCATCACCGGTTACGCCGCCAATATCGACAATCTTGAAGTGCTGGGAGGCGCGGTGGAACTCATCGCGCAAAAGCATGCCTCTTTACTGATCGAGCCGGAACACTACCCGATCGTCGGACAAAACTTGCTGGCCTCGATCCGCGAAGTATTAGGAGAAAGTGCCACCGAAGAAGTGCTTTCGGCTTGGGGCGAAGCCTATGGGTTCTTGGCCGAGATTTTGATCGGAAGAGAGCGACAGATATACCAGGACAACGCTCGAAAGCCGGGAGGTTGGTCAGGATTCAAGCCTTTTAAGGTCGTTCGCAAACAGCCGGAAAGCAGCAATATTACTTCTTTTTATCTTTCACCCTCGGACGGCGCCCCACTGCCGGAGTTCAAACCGGGTCAGTACGTTACCGTGCGGGCTACCAGGCCAGACGGCTTAACGACCATGCGCAACTACAGTCTCTCGGATAGGCCCGGACAAGAATATTTCCGAATCAGCGTCAAGCGGGAAAGCAGTCTTCGGCCCGGTGGCCCGGACGGGTTCGTCTCCAAGTTCTTGCATGATGAGGTAGAGGTGGGCGCGCAAGTGGAATTGGGTCCGCCCTGCGGAGAATTTTTTCTAGATATCAGTGAAAAACACGCGCGGCCTCTAGTACTGTTGGCCGCGGGCGTAGGCATCACTCCAATTATGAGCATGTTGCTGACCGCCTTGGAAGCCATGCCGGATCGGGAGATTGTCTTCGTCCATGGAATTTTAAACGAGAAAGTACATGCCTTTCGCGCTACCGTCGAGGAGCTGAGGGCCAAACATCCGGCGCTGAAAGTCCATTTCCGATACAGTGACCCGGCGCCGTCGGGAGTGTCCCGTGAAGGTCTGGTCAGCACCGGCTTGATCGACGCCACCTTGATCGAATCGCTAGTATCCGGACGCGATGCCGACTACTACTTTTGTGGACCCCAGCCTTTCATGGTGGGAATCTACCACGAGTTGCTGCGTTGGGGGATTCCGCCGAATCAGGTGCACTTTGAATTTTTTGGGCCACGTCAGGCACTCGTTCACTGATTGGGAATGTATTCTATGCTCTGCTCGCGAAGGCCCAAGGCATGCGGGCTCACTTGATACTGTATGTGTGCGAACAGATGGTAAGTTGCGAGTTTTATTCTCGCCTTTTGAATCAGGACCCACGTCTGGATGTGCCCGGGATGACTGAATTTGTCATCAATGAGAATTGCATCCTGGGCTTGATGCCAAACTCTTCCATTCAGCGCTTGCTGGGTATCAACAGCGTGGTGGAGCGGGAAATCGCACGAGCCGAACTTTATCTTCACGTCGAATGCCCGGAAACCTGGTATGAGCGCGCCCTGCAAGCGGGGGCTCGACCCTTGAGCCCGGCTCAACTTCGAGACTGGGGCGACCGAGTGGCCTACTGCTCTGATCCGGATGGCCACATTTTGGGTTTTGCCTGCTGTCAGGGGGCTACTTGACCAGAGAACGCTGGAATTCCGGTATGCTTGCCCTGACCGCCACACTCCTGCTGGCTTTCGCCATCGCGGCCGGCTCGCGCGACTTCCACAACTTTGACGCGGCCCTGATCGGATACACCTTTTCCACTCTCTTCGCCGCTTTCGGGGTGGCCTACCGCTACTCGATGTGGCTGCAGCGGCCTCCTACCGCGATGTATTGGCGGCGGGGCTGGAGCGTGTTCTTTCGGCCAGGCCATCTGCTGGCTAACTGCCGGGTCTGGCTGCAACGAGTGGTGGGGGAATTCGCCGCCAACGAGTTTATTTTTCGCCGTAGCAAGCGGCGATGGCTGACGCACATGCTGTTGATGTGGGGCTGCATCCTGGCCTCAGCCGTGACCTTTCCGCTGGTCTTCGGCTGGATTCATTTCGCCACCGAACCGCAACGGCTGGACTATTACCGCGTGCACGTCTTCGGAATTCCTACCTTCAGTTTTCCTATCGAGAGCTGGTTTGGTTTTCTGCTCTTTCACGCCCTGGTGTGGGCTTCATTTTTAGTGATTGCCGGTTGCTTGATGGCCTTGCGGCGGCGGCTGCGTGACGCTGGCGCTCAGGCTTTGCAGCAGTTCGCCGAAGATTGGGCTCCGCTGATTTTGCTCTTCGCCATCAGTGTGACCGGGCTGATGCTCACGGCCAGCTATACCTGGATGAAAGGCTATGGTTACGAATTCCTGGCCATTCTGCATGCCGTGACGGTGATCGCCACCTTGATCTGGCTGCCTTTCGGCAAGTTCTTTCACATCTTTCAGAGACCGGCCCAGTTAGGAGTCAACTTCTACCATGAGGTGGGCGGCAAGGAGACCCAGGCTCAGTGCCTGCGCTGCGGCAAGCCCTTTGCTTCGCAGATGCACTTGCAGGACTTGATCACCGTCGAGAAGCAGCTGGGCTTTGATTATGAATTGGATGCAGGGCGGCATTATCAGCAGGTTTGTCCCGCCTGCCGCCGCGCGCTCCTGGGTCTATCCCAGGGGCTGGTCTGGAAAGGAAATTCCCAAGATGTCTAAACTCCCCGTTTCACCCGAGCAGTTGCAGCAGCAATTCGGGCCCCATTTGCAATTTCCCGGTGGCAAACATTTGCAGTCGGGTCTGGAGATCGATCACACGGTCAAGACCCATTGCTGTTTCTGCGGCCAACAGTGCGGCATCCAGCTCAAGGTGGCCAACCAGCAAGTGGTTGGATTTGAACCTTGGGAAGACTTCCCGTTCAACCGCGGCATGCTGTGCCCAAAAGGCATCAAGCGCTATTTGCAGGGCGGGCATCCCGATCGCCTCACCACCGCCCTGCGGCGCGACCCGTCCGCACCCGGCGGTTTTAGTTCGCTCCCCTATAGCGAGGCTATGGCTCAGACGGCCCAGGCGATCGCTAAGATTCAGGAGCAGCACGGGCATCAGGCGTTCGGAGTGCTGTCAGGCGCCAGCCTGACCAGCGAGAAAGCCTATCTGATGGGCAAATTT
>JAFEBA010000141.1 GCA_018266105.1 bacterium
GGCGCTGGAACGAGAGAGGTCGCCAGGGGGGATTTCATCCAGCAGCGGTTTGCCGGCGGTGTCGAAACTGGCCATATCGAAGTGGGGAATCTGTTTGGCCGAGGCGTGGGAGCGGACTTCCCCATCCACCAGCACGCCCGCCCCCCTTTCCACGCTGCCGTGGCAGACGACGTCCCCGGTGATATGCACCGGGCTCCCCAAGAGGGAAACGGAGTCTCCGTTGGAGAGAAGCGAGGCCTGTTTCAGGCTTTGCTGAAACTCGGGGGACTCCAGGGCCAGGTCGGCTTTGGCCGGATCGTCGACGGTGCCGGTAAAGAAGGAACCGGAAGTTCTCAGGGGACCCGAACTAGCGATGGCAAACGGAAATTGGGGTTTGGCCACAAAGGCCTCGGTGCGGACTTTAACGCCGCCATAGCTTCCAACCGACCACAGGTGAACCGTGTTTTTGGGAACTTCGGCGGTTCCGTCCCGATCGAGCTGATTCACCGATGCGTCCGGGCTGCTGGGGTCGAAAGTCACCCGGGCGCAAGCGTCGGCCGGGTGTCCGGCCAGGGCGGGGACCACCAGCCCGTCCGTGGGTTGTTTGCCCCACTCGGGGTTCTCGGCCAACCGGGCAACCGCCCGCTCCAGACCGTTCTTGCTATACAAAATGGCCTGCTCGCGGTGGCGCTGTTGCTGCTCGCGCCGGTAAAGTTGCAGGCTCGAATTGATAGCCAGCCCGACCAGGAGGAAGGCCAGCGCGGCCAGGGTCAGCACATAGGCCAGCGAGAAACCGCGCCTCACGAGGGATTCTCCTCTCGGTAAATGCGCGCATTCGAGACCTGGTGGGGGCGGGATTGGCTGTCCTTCCAGAACACCGTCACCTCGATCTCGGTGAAACCGGTCCCGCGTCGACGCACCGCTTTCCAATCGAAGGTCCGTCCATCCACGCTGGCCTGACCGGAGTTCTTGGAAAGATCGGTGTGAGCCTCGGCCAGGGCGACCGTCAGCACGTCCAGGGCCTGGTTGGTGTCCTGGCCCTGAGACAGGAATTTGCGGGCGTTGAGCAGCGAACCGCTGAGCGCAAAACCCACCGTAAAGGCAATCGAGAGGGCCACAATACCCTCCAAAAGGATTCCGCCTTTCCGGATTCGCCTCATTGGGGTTCAGTTAGCCGCATCCCCTCCTTGTCCTACCATTTCTACTTTTCCAGTAGGCCCGTTCCCCGGCGGGAGCGAACCTGAAGTAATGCGCCGACGGGGCTTCACGCTGCCAGAAGTTTTTGCAGCCATGTTTTTGCTGGGCATTTTGGGCCTGCTGTTGATTCGCTTCCTGCTGCCTATCGTGGTCTCGTCCAACCGAATGCTGGCCGGCATCAGTGCTGCTGCGCCGGTCGAGCAATTTCTCAATCAACTGCACGCCGATACCTATCAGGCCAGCCGCAAGGGTCTCAGTTTTACCAGCTCCCCCGACGGAGAGTGGACCCTGGCCCTGGTTCGGCGCACCAAACCTTCCAGTGAAGCCGAGGTTTTTTGGGAAAAGGAGCTGCGGGTTTATCGGTATCACCCGGTCGTTCGCGAGTTGACCTTCCAGAAATATACCGAACTGAAGTGGCCGGACGGCTCCTTGCGACTCAATGGTCAGGAGCCACTGCATTTCTCCAAGGACGAATTGGCCGCCTTACCCTCCCACGAGGAGACGGTCGTGGCCCACTTTGTGAAGGGCAATGCCTGGGCCGACCTTGGGACAAACTGGGAATTCGACTATCTGCCGCCGGATGCCGCCAGGGTGCATTATCTGCTGACTCTGGCCGGCGACCTGGACTGAATTAATTCCCCAGCGACTGAACCAGTTGCGCCAGGGGACCCGAGCAGGCCAGCACGGTCAGACCGGCCAGAAGGCCCAGCGACGACAGCAAGAGCGGTTCAACCAGAGCCAGCCAGGCTTCCACACGCGACTCCCAGTTCCACTCCAAAATGTCACAGGCGCGACCCAGCAGTTCCGGGATATCGCCCGTTTCTTCCCCGACCGCCACCATCGTCCCCAGCAGCGGTGGAAACGATTCGGGCAGGCTCGAGAAAAACGACTCTCCCTGCTCCACTTTATGCAGCGTCTGGTTGAGGTCGTGTGGGGAGTCCAGTTTGGAGGCCAGACGGAGGGCCCGGGTGACCGTCAGGCCGGCCGCCAGTAGCTGCGAGAGCACTCGTCCCAACCAGATCGACTGCTGGTCCAGTACCAGTTGGCCCAGGCCCAAAGGCAGCCGTTTCCAGGGAATAAGGCCGCTTCGAAGCGACCGCACCAACCATGCCAGCAATAGCGGAGGCACCACAAAGGCCAACCAGGGAGTGAGGGGATGCAAGAACAGCGGGGGTTGGATGGCGCCTGGCAAATTTTCAGAAACGGTGCGCATCACCTGGGAAAGACCGTAGAGAAAAAACGGGGCAGCCAGCCAGACGCAGGTGAAGACCAGCATCGGATAGGTCAGCCGCGCGCCCAGCCGGCCCCTGTAGGCGGTCAAGGATTCTTCCGAGCGCGCCAGCCAGCTCAAAACACGTTCCAGCTCTCCTGAACCCTCGCCGGCTTCGATCACTCCGAGATGCAGCGGAGTAAAGAGCTCAGAAAGCTGCGCCGCTCGGGTGAACGGGATGCCTTTTTGCAAGGCCATGGCCAGCTCTTTCAGCTTCCTTTGCAACGGTTCGCGAACGGCCGAACCGGCCAGATGAAGAATCGCCCGTTCTAACGGGATGCCCGAACTATAGAAGGTTGCCAGTTGACGAAAGAACAGGGCGCGTTCGTTCTCGCTCCAGTAAAAGCCGCGAGAAGCTCTCCAGCGCTGCCAGAATGATGCTCGGGCCCGTTGGGTCTGGATGACCTTTTCTCGCACCAGCACTTCGCTGGAACGTATGGATAGAGCGCTGGAAGGCTCGGCGGCGAGTTTGCCCAGAGCCCTCTTCTGACGAGCGATCGCGCTGGATTTGGCGGCCATCCACTTGCGCGGCCTGTCCCCGGGCGATCTCTGGATCAGAGAATCTTTCATTTTGGCTCCTTCTCCCCAGGCAGGGAATTGCTTCTCCCCAAGGGGAACAAACTTTCATGTCCGTTCGTGAGCTCAATTGCATCATGGTTCTGGAAGACGACGAGAACCTGCGAGAAACCCTGGTCGATGTTCTTGATAGCCTGGATTTTATCGTCGAGGGTGCAGCCGATGCGGCGGAAGCCGTCGTGCGCTCCGAACATCGAAACTTTGACATCGTCATCTCCGATGTGCGCATGGCCGGCACCATGGACGGTCTCGGCGCCCTGGCGTTGCTCAAGTTGCGCCGGCCCGAGTTGAAGTGTATCGTGATGACGGGCTACGCCGACGACGACGCCCCTTTACGGGCTTTGGACATGCACGTAGACGATTACCTCTACAAACCTTTTGAAATCAAAGATGTTCTGCGATCAATCGAGCAGATTCGCCAAGCCGGGAAGCGTCGCAGCTTCTTTTCCAACCTCTGGGATAAGCATATGCGTCGTCCTCGGCTGGAGCGCGCCTTGGAGAGCCTCACCGATGCCAGGATTCAGGCCCTCAACGGGTTCCGTGTGGCCATCCGCTCCAAGCAAATCAATCTAGACCGTTCCTGGGAGCTCTGGCACCAGTGGGAGCAGATCGAGCTGGATTTCGCTCGTATCGACATGGGGGAAGTCGAGGCCCCGCCGCAAGTGGTGGAAGCCGGCGTGCAGCGCTACCGGCAATTTGCCAAAGGATTCACCCAAAGAACCCTGACCAGCAGTGCCCCCCCGAGCGATCCGCAATTTAAGGCCCAGTTCCGCAAACTCTATCATAAGGTTTTGGAAGGCCAGGTGGATGTAGAAGAACTGCTGATGGCGGTCTTTGTTCGCCGTATGCCCGAAGGTCGGCGCAAGCTAGATGGGGACCTGCAAAAGCTTTACGAGGATTTATGGTCGGTCACCGACTAACCCGACTGTTTCTGCTGGCTTCGTTCTGGGGAGCTGCCTGGGCGGACGAACCGGCCTACAAAGACGTGACGGTGTCCACCAGACCCACAGGAGCTACCGTTCTTTTAGACAGCCTGGGAACGGAAAAGCCTGCCGTTGACGTGGGGGCAGGCCGGTTTCGCTTGAGCCGGAGCGACTTCGTCGACCCGACCGGGAAGGAAGTGGAAAGGACTCTAATCCTTCGTCTCAGAGGTCACCAGCCAGTGCGACTCTCACTGGGCTGGGGTCGCCTGCGCGAGGGACAGCCCATTACCGATGTCGCCGGCAATGCTCTGGTGCTGCCCCCAGACAACCTGATGGTAGCGCTACAAGACAATTCGGCCTACATTCTCCCCCCCTTACTCCTGGGCGGAATCGTCCTGGTTGCTGCCATCGGTCGCGCCCGGGGGCGCCAGCGAGTTGCCAGGATAGAGGAAGAAGCCGCCCGCCTGCGTCAGCACAGCGCTCAGGAAGCCCAACGCAAAGCCGAGCAGGAGCGGCAAAATCAGCAGGCCCAGGCGGAACGCGCAAAGTTAGCCCGGGTCGAGGCCGAACGGCAGGCGGAGGAAGCCCAGAAAGAGCGGGCCCGCGCCGAAGAAGCAGAACGCAGAGCCGCTTCGGAAATGGCCGAATTGCGAGAACGGAACAAAGCCTTTCAGGCGGGTGGAGGCAAGGACCCCTGGCTTGGCTTCAAGATCAACGATTACTACCTGCTCTCGGAGCGCATCGGAAGTGGTGCCCAGGGAGCCGTATACAAGGCCCGTCGAGTCAAAGATCATCCCAGCGCGCCCGATTTCGTGGCGGTGAAAATTGTGGACCTGGCCGCTGGAAGCCCGGAAGACTCTGAAGACTCGCGCATTCGCCATCGTAACGAAATTGCCCAGGGCTTAAAACTCACTCACCCCAATTGGGTTCGCTACTTTAATGGTGGAGAATTGCCCAACGGATTTGGCTTTATTTTGTTGGAATTGATCGAAGGCAAAAAGACTCTCAAAGCCCTGATCCGCCCGGAGGGTATGACGCTTGAGCAAGCCTGCAAAATTCTGGCCCCGGTGGTTGCAGGCCTGGATTTCGCCCACCGCTTGAACATTGTCCACCGCGACCTGAAGCCGGAGAACATCTTTGTAACCCCCACGGGGGAACTCAAGATTGGCGACTTGGGACTGGCCAAGAACACTCAGATGACGGCTCATACGGCCACCGGCATGTTCCTGGGCACGCCGGCCTACTGCGCGCCCGAGCAGTTTATGGATTCCAAGGGAGTCACCCACCAGGTGGACCAGTACACTCTGGGAGTGATGGCCTACGAGCTCCTGAGCGGCCATCCGCCCTTTGTGGGAGACCTGAACCAGCTTATCATGTGCAAACTCCAAGACGCAGTGCCGCCCATCGCTTCGCAACCTGAGGGAGTCAACCAGGTGCTGCTGAAAATGCTCGACCGTGACCCCGCCCGGCGCTATCCCACTGTGGCCGAAGCTTTTGCCGCCCTGAAGCAACTCGCTCACTGATAGCGCTTTCATCCGTAAAGTGTCGTTGGCCCGCAGTCGCCGGCTCTAGAGTCGCCTGCCGGTCCTACAATCCCTCGATCGCCTGGCCGCTGACCGTTCCTCCACCGGGACAGGAGGGGTCGTGACTTCGCCTGCCTTGATCTCGGTTTGCCCCAAAGCTCCCGTCTCACCCCAGGGTCGAGTGCAGTGGTCGGCGGGATTGATTCTCTGGACCTGGTATCAGTCGAGCAAAGAGCTTCGGGTCTACCGAATGATGTCCGACCAGGCGCGCGCGGCTGGATTTGTGGGCGGAACCGACGAGCCTCTGGCCCCCAAACTGAGCGAACTGGAGTCCTTCATCGCCCGGGATCTGCCGACTGAGGAGGTTTATCCCCTCGAAAGCTGCAGCTTCTCTCTATCGAAAGAGGGCCTGGTCTCGATGCAGGCGGTAGCCCGTCAGCAAGGAGGGGCGCCCTTCTCGATGACGCGCGTGGTCGGGTTCCATTTATGAAAAGCAAACGCGGTCATACTCTGCTGATGATCTTGCTGGTCTTCATGCTTATGATGGCGCTGGTGGCGGGGATTGCCAGCACTTCCTACCTGTTCCAGCGGAGCGTGGACAGTTACTCCCGCGATCGTCTGGCTCAAGAACTGGGAGACAGCGTGGTGGCCACCGCCGTGGCCCGGCTTCGCAAATCCTCCGATTTCGCGGCTCGTGTAGACTTTCAGAATGACCAGGTGGATGCACGAAGCAAGGCCTGGCTCAACTTCGAAGCAAGCGACCCAAATCACTCGACCAACAACGTCTTAGGAGATGGCTCTAAGGAAGGTTTTCGCGGCTCCGTCGTGCCTGCCGGCACCGCCGAACTTGTGGCCGTGGCCGAAGTGCGCGGCCGCACCTACCACGTGGTTTACCTGGTGGGCAAGAGTCCCTTTCCCTATGTTGTGGGCAGTTCTGGGGATTTCCATTCCAACGGCCCGCTTTTGCTGGGCGCCTTGCGCTCTCTGGACGACCTGAAGGACGGCCTGGCTCCGGACGACCTGGTGAAGGGCTCGCTGCTGAGCAACCAGGGCCTGACCATCAACGGACCCGCTGACGTCATAGGCGACCTCAAGACCCACTCCCGCGCCACTCTAACTCCAACGAATCCCCGAGTTCATCGGAAGGTCTGCAAACCAGTCTCTGAGCCCATCGGCCTGCCCAAATAGCCGATCGGCTATTTCTAGCTGCACCCCCAGCATGATTGTCGATGACTTCCGCTGGTTAATCCTGGCGGGTCGGCTATAAGAGGCCAGCGGTCGGCGGGAAACTCCTCACTCAGAGGAGGGCTATGCATGCGTGGGTGGTGGCTGTTGATCGGGTTGGTGGGAAGTGCGGGGGCAGCTCCGTTGTTCCCTGATTTGCGACCGCCCCTGCTGGAGCGCGGCAAGCACGACCGGAGTTTGAACCGCTTTGAGCTGGCCCGGGAGCTCGCAATCCTTCTCCAGCAGGAACGGCAGGGGGAGCTCGAGCTGGCGAAGCGCACCGAGCTTCTGGCGGCCGTGCGCGAGCTGCGCCCGGAGCTGGAGGCCATGGGCATCCGGGTGGATGGCCTGAAAGAACGGCTGGGGTTGCTGGAGCAGCGGGTCCGGCAGCTGGAGGGACTCACCTTCTACGGTTCGGTGGTCACTCGCGCGACCGCCCTCTCGCTCCAAAACTCGGGGCGGCCGGCCGCCGAGCTGGCTCGCTCAGCTCCTGGGGCCCCAGCCCTGCTACTGGACTACAATGCGGCCGTGGGCAGCGCACTGGGAGCGGGAGGGGCCTTTCCCTCCGGCGGCCTGGGTCTGCCCAATTTCAATCCCTTTAACGTTGGCGTGCTGACCACCACCAACTGGGCCAACGGCCGGCCGCTGGAAAATGGGGTCGGATTCACCACTCGGGCCATCCTGGGGCTCAAGGCCAGGCTCTCTGATGAACTCGAGACCGGCCTGGAACTGGCAGCCTACACCGGTCAGGGCAACACCGTGCTGGACGCCTACTACGGGGTATCGGCCCCTTATCTGAGCAATCCTTTTACGGACACCTCTGTGGCCGCTCTCCATCAGCCCTTTGCGCGCTTGAACTTGGACCATTTCTGGTTGACCCATAAACCCAGCCAGACCAAAGTGGTGTTGGGCGCTTTTCACGACACTCAGTTCAGCAGCGGCATCTACAACGGGATGATCAATCCCAATCTCTTCGGCCCCACTTTTCTGGACAACTTCGGCCTGCAAATCCGCGGCCAGCAGCAGCTCGGAGAGGACCTGAAACTGGATTGGGAAGTCATGGCCACTCGTCTTCCCGACGGCAACCTGGGAGCCTTACCGGGAACGCCTGGCGCGGGCGAATCCTACTGGTCGCATGCCGAAGGCCTGAACGCTCGACTGAGCTTTGATGAAGGCCGAGGCCAGATCAAACTGAATGTTTTGCACGCGGCCAACCAGTCCCAGGGTGGAAGCTTGCGTACAGGCTTGTTGCAGGTGCCCAATCTGAGCTTGAACTGGGTCAATCCGAGCTCCTACTTTGGAGTCACGGATGACGGCATCGGCGGCACCTATGACCGGAGACCGATCTCCATGAACGTCCTGTCCAACGGCTTTCGACCGGATGGCTCGCTGGCCGCCCTGGGTCAGGTCGCCCCCAACTTCGGTGGCATCGGTCCGCAGCAACAGTTGAGCCTGGGACTGGCGGGCGAATACCGATGGGAGGACGCGCGAGTTTCCTTTCAATGGAACCACAGTCACTATCGTCCGAACCAGAACTCGCAGTACAGCAGCCACGGCAATGCCTGGCTGCTGAGCGCGGGAGGCTCTTTCTGCAACAAGTCGCTGGAGCTCGACCTCAGTTATTTGCGCGTGGAGGCCAGCTATGATCCCTTCATCATCATGGCCCCCAGTGTGGGGGGCATTCAACAGGTTCTCTGGAGAACTCCCGACTTCAACTACTTCAACAACCTCTATTCCTTGCACGACACCCGGGAACTGCCCCAAAACCGCCAGGGCTTGCGAGCCAAACTGGCTTGGAAATGGACCCCTCAGAGCAAACTGAATCTGGAGTATTCCAATCTGCAGCAAATGCGTACCAGCCTGCAGGACGTGCGCTACTCTGTGGGCGCTTTAGGTCCAGGAAATCCAAATACGCTGGTGCTGGGCCAGCTGCCTGGAACCATCGAACCGGTGTTTGGCGGATTCAGCCCGTTTACATTCGAATCCAACATGAATCCCCGTGAGAACCCGAGGGGAAAGATGCAGTCCTATTCCATCTCGGCCCAACACCGATGGGACCGGCTGAGCCTGATGGGCAGCGGGCGTTTGCTGCAAATCAGCCGCCCCAGCCAGCTTTCCCAACAGTTGGCTGGAGGCGCCGGACTGCGCGGCGAGGACGTCAACCATGTCGAGTTCAGCAACCTGGGCTGGCGCCTCGGCCTGGAGTATGAGATCACTCCCACCTTCAAGGCTCGGGCCGCCTACACCAGTGTGGATATCTGGGGGCACTATGACCCTGCCGGCGTGAACGCCCCCTACGCCGAAATGGCCGGCACGGGTCGCTTCCGCAACCTGGACATCACCCAGAGCTGGCCGGAACTAGGCTTCACCTGGAAGCTGAGCGAGACCGTCACTTTTGGCCTGGAAGGACGCTACTACAGCATGCGCGACCACGTGCCCCCCGAGGTGCTGGCGCGGCCCTCGGTCCCCTCCTTGAATCTCAATTCCGGAAGCCAGGCCGCTCTCTATTCAGTGCATCCTTTCAACTGGCAAGGGCTGCAAGTCTCCTCAGAAATGAGTGTGAGCTTCTAACGTGACTTTAGACATTCGCACCTTCATCCTGGCGCTGGCCGGATTGCGCCTTTTCCAGGTGCCGCTCTTACTCTACGTGGCCCGAGTTCACCGTAGTTACCGGCCGGCCCGCGAGTGGGCCCTGGGCTCCCTGCTGGAGGGCCTGGGCTATTCTCTGGTGACCTTTCGTGGGCTGGTGCCGGACTTTGTCTCCATTCTGCTGGGCAATGGGCTGCTCATCGCCGGAGACATTCTCTTTTGCATGGGCTGTGCCCGTGCCGCCGGCCGCCGGCCCAGCTCCAAACCCGGTCTACTGCTCTTGCTGATGTCGCTGCTCGGGTTCAGCTGGTTTGCCTATGGCTTTCCCTCCATCGGCTGGCGCCTGGTGCTCTTTTCACTGGCCATTCTCCCCTACCGGGCTTACGCAGTGGTGGCCTGCTTCATCAGCACCCCCGGTCGCATGCGCCAGTCCCTCAAAATCCTGGCGCTGGTCATCGCCGCCGATCAGGGCATCGTGTTATGGCGGGCCAGCTACGCCCCCACTTTCCACTCAGTACTGGACATGAACGCGCCCCAACTGGCCTACGGCTTTGGCTCCATGGCCTATCTGCTGAGCACCACCGCCATGGTAGTTCTGCTTTCGGGCCAGCGCCTGCAGGAAGAACTGGCCACCGCCCGCGATGCGGCCGAAGTCGCCAATCGCGCCAAAAGCACTTTCTTGACCACCATGAGTCACGAGCTGCGCACCCCCCTCAACGGCATCCTGGGCTTTGCCCAGATCCTGTTGGGCGACCGCAGCATGTCCGTGGCCCAGCGCGAAGGGGTAGCCACCATTCAGCGCAGCGGCGAGCATCTGCTGACTTTGATCAATGACATCCTCGACCTGGCCAAAGTGGAGTCAGGAAAACTCGACCTGCAGCCGGAGGTCTTTGAGCTGATGCCCATGCTGAACTCGCTTGTGGAATTGCTGGCCGTGCGGGCCCGAGCCAAGGGTCTGGCCCTTCAGTTTGAGGCCCGCGACTTGCCGGAGCGGGTGGTGGGCGACCCCCGCCGGCTGCGCCAGGTGCTGTTGAATTTACTGGGCAACGCGATCAAGTTCACCGACCAGGGGCTGGTGCGCCTGACGGTGACGCGCGGCCTGTGCTTTCGGGTGGAGGACACCGGCCCGGGCATTTCGGCGGCCGACCAGGAACGACTCTTTCAGCCCTTTTCCCAATTTGGATCGGCCCAAAAGCAGGCCGAGGGAACCGGTCTGGGCCTGTCCATCAGCCGCCGCCTGGTGGAGTTGATGGGCGGGCGACTGCAAGCCCAGAGCGTACCGGGCCAGGGTTCTTGCTTCACCTTTGAACTGGCCCTGCCGGAAGTGCAAGCGCTGGATCGACCGCCCATCCTGAAAGAGCGCTGTTACCCGCCTGGCAAGCGCATCCTGGTGGTCGACGACGTGGCCGAAAACCGGGCCATCTGCCGAGGCTTGCTGGCCCCTCTCGGCTTCGAAGTGGACCAGGCCGCCGATGGACCCTCGGCTCTGCTGCGCGTGGAAGTCTCTCCGCCCGACCTGATTTTGCTGGACCTCACCATGCCGGGAATGAGCGGTCTGGAGGTGATGGCGCGGCTGCCACCGGACTGCCGAATTCCCGTGATCATGGTCACCGCCAGCGCCTTCGCGGAGGATCGACAACGCGCCCAAGCCGCCGGTTGCCAGGGCTTTCTGAGTAAACCCGTGGAGCGCGAGCTGCTGCTGGATGAGTTGGAACGCTTGCTGCCCGTGGCTCCCCCGCCCAGCGACGATCTCTGGAGCGCTCTGAGCGAGGCGGCCGAATTGGGAGACGTGGCGGCCATCGATGAGGCCCTGGCATCGATGGGTCAGAACGAGTTGACCGGAGAGTTGCGGCGCCTGGCCCGCCAGTTTGATTTCGACGGCCTGCTGGAGCGGGTGGAGAGGAGCAAGAGATGTTAGACGGAGGACTGTTGGTGGTGGATGACACCCCGGACAGCCTGAGGGTGTTGGTGGAGATGCTGCAGCAACGAGGCTACCGCATTCGCTCGGCCACCAACGGCAATCGGGCTCTGGCATCGGCGCGCAAGGCCGCTCCAGACCTGATTCTCCTGGATGTTTGCATGCCTGACATGGACGGATTTGAGGTGTGCCGCGCCCTGAAGAGCGAGCTTCCTGGCGTGCCCGTGATCTTTATCAGCGCGCTGGATGAGACCGCCGACAAGCTGCGCGCCTTTGAGCAAGGCGGCGTGGACTACATCACCAAG
>JAFEBA010000142.1 GCA_018266105.1 bacterium
TCCCTAGTATGCCGGGGGTCCTAGAGTGGGCGGCGAGCCCCCCCTGGATCCCTCGCAATCCCCGGTCGGGCCCCGGGGCCAGGAGTTCATCTCCATCGCCCCGGGGCTCTTTTTTCCTGGCAGTAGGAGGTCTTTGTGGCCAGCACCAGTTCGTCCACAGGTTCTATTTTTCAGTTCTCCGGAATCGGCTCCGGCTTCAGTACCGACACCATTTTGCAGAAAATGTTGGACGTGGAGAAGGCCCCAATCGCCGGATTCCAAACCCGTCAGGCCGAGGTTACCAAACAGCAGTCCGCCTGGCGCAATATTAACACTCGGGTCCTGGCTCTCGGCACCGCCGCCGACAAGCTCAAAACCGACGACCTGTATGCGACCCGCCAGGCTCAGAGCAGCAATACCGATGTTCTAACTGCTACAGCCGCTAGCGGCGGCACCATCGGTAATTTTACGCTGTCGGTTGAGTCTCTGGCACAGAACCATCAGCAGGTTTCCCAGGGATTCGCAGCTCAGGACAGTCACCTGGGAACCGGCACCATAACCCTGAAGGTCGGACCCGCTAGCTTTAACCCCATCAAGATTGACAGCAGCAATGACACTCTGACCGGGATTCGTGACGCGATCAATAAAGCCAATCCGGGCGTTACGGCCTCAATCATTGACGCGGGTGAGAGCGCGGGCGCGAACCGCTATCGCTTGAGCCTCAGTTCTAATACCAGCGGAACGGCCGGTAAGATTGATGCAACCTTCAGTCTGAGCGGAACCAATCCCGCCATGTCGGACCTGGTGGCGGCCCAGGACGCCCACGTCAAGCTCGGGACCGGCGCCAACGCTGTGGACGTTTACTCCTCGACCAATACCGTGACCGGAGCCGTGGATGGAGTGACTCTCAATCTCAATTCCGCCAGTCCGGGCACGGCCATCAATTTACGTTTGACTCAGAACACGGCTCCCGTGCGTGAGGCGGTCCAGGGGTTCCTGGATCAGTATAACAGCCTGTCCGACGTCTTCAACGCCAACAACTCTTACGACAAAGACACCCAAAGCTCGGGCGCGCTCTTCGGAGATTTTGCCATGCAGAGCTTGCAGGGAGACATCGTCAGCAAAGTGACCAATTCTCGCGATATCAAGGGCGGGAGTCTGAACTCGCTCAGCTCGATGGGCATATCGTTGGATGACAAAGGCAAGCTTGCCATTACCGATAACGCCGCCTTTGAAAAGGCACTGGCCAAGCCAGAGGACGTGAAGAAACTTTTTACTGACAGCAACCATGGCATCGCCACCAATATGCGTGCCTATGTGGACCAGCAGACCAGCGTGACCGGCGGGGCGATCGCTCTGGCCGACAAGCAACTAAGCGACCAATACGACGACCTCACGGCCAGCATCACTCGCACGCAAGCGAAGGCTGACCGCACCGAACAGCGCTTGCGCGAGATTTTTCTCAACCTGGAGACCGCCCTCAGCACAATTAAGTCGCAGAGTTCCGCCATCTCCGCCCAACTGGGCTCGCTCAGCAGCGGTTCCAGTTCCAGTTCCAGCTCCAAGAGTTCAGGCTAGAAATAACAGGAGGTCGTTATGAGTTACAAAACCTACCGCAACATCCAGGCAAATAGTTGCGATCCTGGCAGCCTTCTGTTGCTGCTCTATGACAAGACGATGATCGAAATTCAAAAGTCCATTTTACAACTGGAGCAGGGGGAAGCGATTCATGCGGCCCTCATCAAAGCCCACCTTGGCGTGATGGAGCTGGATAAGACCCTCAATTTCAACGTCCTGCCTGAGCTGGCCGAATCTTTGCACAACCTCTACCTGCATATTCTGTTGCTGCTGGGAGAGGCCACCTCGGAGTCGCTGACCCGAGCTCTCAACTTGCTCCGGCAACTCCGTGAAACCTGGGAGCAGGCCGCCAAGAAGACGCCCGCGGCAGAGGCCGTATGAGTGAATTGTTGATGGTGGGGGAAGCCATCTTGAGCATTATCGAGGGCGATTGGGATCGCATCGACGAGCTCAGCGCCTTGTTTGCCCTAAGGGCCGAGCTGATTGCAGTTCTGGACCCAGCTGAAAGTGAGCAGATCCTACGTCAGGACCAGCGCATGCATAATGCTTGCGCCAGTCAACTTAGCCGGTTGCGTACCAGGCGGCGCTTCAATGCCTATAGCAAACCGGTCCAGGCTCGCTATGTGGATCAACATGGATAGAAGAAAATTCTCTCGAGTGAACATCAATCTGCAGGTCGAAGTCAGCGATGGAAAGATGTCTCTGATTGGCTGCGAGACTCGTGATCTCTCCTTGCGAGGAGTGTTCGTGTATAGCGATGTGATCTTCGCCATTGGCTGCCCTTGCCTGGTCACCATCACCCTGACGGGTATGGTGGTGCCGATTGAACTCAAGCTCAACGCCAAGGTGGTTCGCGCCGAGCAAGACGGTATCGGGGTCGAGTTTGAGAGCTCACAAGATCTCGAGTCCTACCATCATCTGCGCAACCTGGTCATGTACAACAGCCTGACCCCTGAGCAGATCGCGGAAGAGGAAAAGTCAGCTCGCCTTCCCTAGCAGCTTGACGAGCTTACTGACAAGCAGTTTGCCATCCACCGGCTTCTCCAGGAAGTCGGTGCTCTTGCCGCCAGCGCCCTGACCGCGAAATTGTCCCAGTCCACTGCAGAACAAGCCAGGTATCTCCGCTCGTGTCTCCTGGATCCGGCGGAAGGCCTCGATGCCGTTCATGTCGGGCAATCCGATGTCCATAATGACGGCGTCGATGTCATCGGGTTGGGCGACAAAAACCTCCAGGGCTTCTTCGCCATTGACCGCGCCCAGCACGCGGTAGCCGTGGTTCTCGAGGATTTTGGTATGCAGACTCAGCACTAAAGGCTCATCCTCGACCACCAGGATGGTCATGCGCCGTTCGCCGGCGGCCTGGGTGCGGGGCAGGTAGACCTCGAAGCAGGTGCCCTCCCCAGGGCTACTCTGAACTAAGATTCGGCCCTCGTGGCTACGCACCACGCCGTAGACCACGGATAGACCTAGACCGGTTCCGCCCTCTTTGCCTTTGGTCGAGAAGAAGGGTTCGAAGATGCGGGACTTTTCGGCAGTGCTCATACCAATTCCAGTGTCCCGAAAGGAGAGCTTGTAGCCCTCCACGATATCCTGGCACTCTTCCAGGGATACCGTCAGGCGGCCGCCCTTGGGCATTGCGTCGCGGGCATTGACGGCTAGATTGAGCACGACCTGTTCCAGCTGGCCCGAGTCGCACTCGACCCAGGCTTCCTCAACGCTGGAGATGAACTCGTACTGGATATGGTCAGGGAACCAGCGATGGATCACGCGCATTGTTTCGGGAACAAGCTGCTGCAAGTCGACCGCAACCTTTTCCACCGGTTGACGACTGGCGAAGGTGAGCAACTGTCGCGTCAGGCGCTGAGCCCGCTCGGTGGCAGCCATCACATCGCTAAGGAAGGGGGAGGCGTCCCGACCTTCGTTTTCGCGCGAGGCTTGCTCGAGTGAACAGTTCCCCATGATGACCTGGACCAGGTTGTTGAAGTCGTGGGCCACGCCGCCAGCCAGCATTCCCAGCGATTCGAGACGCTGGGAGGCGCGTAACTGTTCCTCCAGCTGAACTTCGCGCGTGACGTCGCGACAGGTTACCAAAAATTCCCGGAACTCACCGCGTTCATCGTGGACCTTCGAGAAGACCGCTTCCATGACCAGATCGGACCCATCCAGGTGAAAACAGCGCAGTCGGCCGGACCAGATGCCGGTTCGCTGGACTTCGGCGAAGACGTCCTCCGCCTGCACTTCGTTAAGGCAGGCGAAATTGTTGAAGAAAGGTGACCAGATGAGGGCCTCGGCGGGCTGTGAGGTCTTCAGCGAATAGGCCGGGTTGACGTAAGTTACCCGGCCATAGCTATCCAGTAGTGCCACGATTTCGATGGCCTGGTCGACCAGCTGGGCCATCTTGTCCAGCTGGCGCTGCATCAGTTTCCGCTGGGTAATGTCCAGCGCCAGACCGAGCTGGCCGCCTCGACCGCTGCGCTGGCTATGCAACCACAGTTCTACCCACCACGGCCCGTGTGGACCGGAGCGGCAGTACACCTCTCGGTGGAGGGGTAAAGTGTAGTCGTTTTCCAGATGGAAGAAATTGCCCAGGGGTTTGCCCAGCGAATCTTGAGGTGAGAAGCCGGTAATCTTTTCCCAGCTTGAATTCACGAAGGCCAGATTGCCCTGGCTGTCCAGTTCGAAGACGGCCTGATGAAGTTCGTCTAGAACCTGACGATACCGTCTCTCTCGAGAGATCAGTGCTTTGGCCGCGGCCTTGCGGCCGGTAATGTCCCGCGAATGCACAACCACAGAAACCATTTCGGTTTCCGCCTCGACGCTGGTGAACCAGGACTCCACAAAATGAATGCTATCGGCTTCATTCGGGGGGCCGGCCAGCCGGTATTCTACCGGTCCGATTGCGGGCTCCCCGGCACCAATGCGCAGCAAGCAATTGCGCACCAGGGGAAGGTCGTCGGGGTGGACCCAGTCCAGATAATTCAGTCCGTTCCCGTTGGGCCGCTTCAGTTGCAATAGGCGTTCGAAGGAACTGGTCTGATAAAAAAGACGGCCATCAGTGGCCATCAAAGTGATCAGTTCCAGGGAGTGGTCCAAAAGTTTATGCAACAGGTCCACCCGCCAGCTTTGCGTGGCGCGCGCCTCTTCGCGTTCCCAGAACATCCTCAGCGTAGCATTCAGAGGCTTGAGGTCGAGCTTGGGCGGAGAACCTGAAGGGGAAAGGCAAAGCAGTCTGCCCGTGTAGGGTGAGGAATTCCAGGCCACCACATCCAGGCGTCCAAAATCGCCCAATACGACCGCCTCCTCGCTGTCGAGCACTTCGTCGAGGCCCGCGAAGTGCCAGCTTTCCTCAGGAAACAGCAACAGGTGCTTCTCGCCGGGTAAACGTAACGCAAGCTGACTTCCTGGAGTCAGTTTCTGAAGGTGTCTGAGGAATAGCTCGGTGGGTTGGTCGTCCATTTGGACACCTGTCTTTAGACAGTTCGGGCTGCTTTCCCTGGGCGGGTGACTCAATTGACATAGCCTTGACCTGTCCAGAGCGCATTCGGAAGAGGCAGGTTCTCGCCGATAAGGGTCCAAGCATTGAAAATGCTGGCTCGACTTCTGTTTCGCTGCGCCGATGATCTGGGCCTCAGCCTGGAAGGCTGCTGGTACCGTGGGGATTGGGTGAGTCGAGGCGGGGCGACCGAGCCGACCGGTCCTGGTCAGCCGATCTACCGCCGATTGCGTGTCCCCGAAGCCTGTCCAGCTCTGAGGCAGGTGTTTCTGGCCCGACTGAGGGCTCGCCGACAGCGGCGACTGGCGGCTCATCTCTTGAAAATTCTGGGTCAACAGCGCCGCCAACTTGCTCACGCACTTCATGCTGGACCCTGCCAGACTATGACGGCCGCTCAACTCACGCTGGGGCTGATGGAGGTTGCACCTGATCCAGAGACACTGCAAGAGCTCGAGAGCAGTGTGGTTCGGGCCGGTCAGGAGCTAAGGGCCCTATACGAGGCTCAGCTCTGTTTATTTCCAGAGGGAGAACAGCAGCTTTACGCCCGCCTGCAAATTCAGCCGGCCGGTTCGGATCAACTGCTTTTCGAGATGCTGCTGGCCGCTCAGCAGGCGGACCCGGGTTTAAGTGTCTCTCAGTTTGAGAACGAGCTCCTTTTGGAGTTTACTCGTGATGATGATCCCGACAAAATCGCGGAGTTCGTTGGCGCCCTGCAGGCTCGCGGTGATCGAGTGCGACGGAGTGGCGCCCTGGTCAGTGTGAGGTCTTAATCTTCACTTCTTGAACCTCGGATTCTTTGGGTTTGTCGACCTTGGTCGGTTTCTTCTCATCCTCGCCTTTGGGTTCACCATTTTCGTCCAGGGTATGGCGCACGATCAGCGTGACGCGTCGGTTGGAATCACTGTAGGGGTGTTGGGGGTCACGCAATTTGACGTCAGCCATACCTCGAACTTCAGCGATATGTCCCACCCCGCCCGCTTCTAAGATTCGTCGAGCCGCATTGGCGCGGTCGGCGGATAATTCCCAGTTGCCGTAGTTCTTGCTCTGGAAAGGACGGCTGTCAGTGTGACCTTCGATGGCCACAGGGTTGGGAACTTTACGAATCTCTACGGCCATCTCCGACAAGGCCTGAATTGTGACCGAGCGCGGGATGGGGCTGCCCACATCGAAGAACGGAGCGTTCTCGGCGTCCAGGAACTCAATGCGCAAGCCCTCATCCGTTACTTCGATGAGCAGCTGGCCTTTCATACTTTTAAACCACTTCAAGCCTTCCAGGCGAGCTTTGATTTTGGCCGCCAGCTCTTTCAGTTTCTTATGCTCCTGCTTGAAGGACTGATATTTTTCGTCCTTCTTGGGCTCTTTCATTTTGGTCTTGGAGCTGGGCAATGCAGGGTGTTCAAGCCTTAATTTGATTTCCTCAGGCGTCAGATTGGGCTCCGTAAAATAGAGACTGACGGCTTCTTTGGCCTTGTCCTGCTGGGCTAGCACCCAGAGCACGATGAATAGGGCCATCATTGCAGTGACGAAGTCAGCGTAGGCGACCTTCCAGCTACCGCCGTGGTGTCCGTGTCCGCCCTTCTTAATCTTTTTGATGATGATCGGTGCTGTTTCGCCGGCGCCTTTCATGTGGGTTTACCCCTTTTCTTCGCGGCAGGCTTCTTCCAATTCTTGGAAGGAGGGTCGCAGATGGGACGGCAGAGTGCGCCGTCCGAACTCGACGCAAACCAGCGGATGGAAACCGCGGGCGTAGCTGAGAATGCAGCCTTTCAGGCAGTTTAATTTGAAATGGGTGTCCATCGCGATAAATTCCATTTTGGCAGCAATGGGACCGATGAACCCGTAGGCAAAGAGGACGCCCACGAAGGTTCCCACCAGGGCGGCGCCGATGCTATGGCCGATTTCTTCTGGGCTGCCGTTGATTTTCTGCATGGTGATGATAATACCGAGCACGGCGGCCACAATACCCAGGCCAGGCAGAGAGTCGGCCACCTTGGTGATGACGTTGACCGGTTGATGAGCTTCTTCGTGGTGGGTTTCCATGCTGATATCAGCCAGTTCGGCGATTTGGTGCTCGGGCACGCCTCCGATGATGATGACTTTCACGGTGTCGCAGAAGAATTCCAGGGCGTGGTGGTCGTTGATCAGATCCTTGTTTTCGCTGATGATGTTGCTCTCGTTGGGCCGTTCCACGTGTGGTTCCAGTCCGTTGGCTCCCTGGTAGGCGGCCACCTTAAAGAGCTTGAACATCGTGACCAGCAGGGCCAGATAACTCTTTTTCGAGCCTTTATTGCCCTTCAAGGTCCCGAAGAGGGCCTTGACGGTGTCCTTCAATACGTGCACGGGCGACATCAAAATGGTCGCACCGATGGCTGCCCCGAAAATAATGATGAACTCAGAGGGCTGATTGAGAACGTGCATGGGGCCGTGGTGCATGGCGTAACCACCTAATACACAGCCCAGAACCACGACGATACCGATTATGACGATCATGTTTCACCTCATGTGTCATCATCGGTCTATTGCCGGGCAAACTTAATCATTGAAAGTTCGTCCATCGCGTCCTGAGTGACCCGCGCTTCCTCGTTTGCCCATTCCACCAATTGGCGTTCTTCCAGGATTTCCAGGCGCTTCAGGTTCTGTCTGGTTTCCAGCAATTCTGCCTGGAGCTGAGAAACGACCGTCTCCACTCGCTTCTCCAGTTCCAGAATACGTCGTAAGGCCAATTCCTGGCGTTGGTAGTATTCGCTTGCGTTTTGCAGCTGTTCAGGATCTTGACCGAATTCAGCCGCCGCCCGCTGCATTGCCTCGCGCGTCAGACGAGCTTCGCTGCGGACTCGAAGCAAATAGTCCTGGCCTTCTTTGAGCAGGGCCTGGCGATGGTCCCGTTCGCGCTCGAGCACCTTTTCCCAGGCCTTCAGTTTGAAATCGGGCTTTTTCATCGATCCAGGATATTGTCCGGATCCATTGCGAACACTTGCGCTCGTGGACATTCCAAGCTTGATATCCCCCATCTCATTCGAGCCGATCCAGGGGCTGGTCTTTGAAACGCGTTCGGACTATCAGCGCATTCGATTATTCCGGCACAGAAGGGGTCATGCCCTGTTCTTGAACGACACCATTCAATGGGAGAGTCGAGAGGAAGTTGTGCTTAATCGTTTGATGGTCAACGTGCCGCTGGGGCTGCTGAGGCAGCCCCGCAGCGTTCTGATCTTGGGTGGCGGCTTTGGCCTGGGGGCGCGAGCGGCCCTGCAATTTCCATCTGTCGAGAAAGTTGACGTGGTTGAGATCGACTCTGAGGTGCTGCGTCTTTCCAGGCAGTCGCGCGTGCTTCGGAAGCTCAACGGCGGTTCTCTGGATGATGCCAGAGTCGGGGTGCAGGTTCAGGATGTTTTTGATTTTCACCCCGGCCAAGTTTATGACCTGATCGTTTTCGACTGCGATGTTTCAGCCACGCGCCAAGGCCCGGAGGCCAGCGTCGGCGCGCTGGTAGACCTGCTCCTGCGGCTGCGCGGCATGGCTGGCGCTTTCTCCACCCGCATACCCATTGATGACGAATACATGGATGCGACCGATCTCCTGGACGGACACGCTGCGGGGGACGACCTTCAACGAACCGCGGCCCTGGTCGCTCAGACCTGGCCGCGCTCTAGCCTGTTGGAATTCTCCACCACTTACTGCGGTCGGGAGCTCTATGTTTGGGACATGCCCGAGGGCTATGCTTCCTCGCTGACCACTGAATACGTTTCCAGAGTTACGTCGGGCGGGATTTCTTCGTAGGAGAGCACCACCAGGCTGGGTAGTGGACGCTGGGTTAGACGACGGACCAGGGGACGCACCTTTTGCGAGCAAAGGAGCACCGGGGTCAGCCCCTCACCAGCCATCACCGAAGCCGCTTTGGCGATGCGGGTGGCCACCAAACCAAGACGCCGCGGGTCCATGCCAGCCCCGCCGGGCAATGCCTGGAGCAAGGCGGATTCAACCGAGGGCGCCAGAGCCAGGGTGCGCAGAGTCTGGTCTTCGCTGAGCAACTCCTGCAGAATGTTGCGCGCCAGCCCCTCACGCACTTTCTCGGTAAGCCAGGCCGGGTCGCCGTCGCCGTTGGAGTGGTCGGCAAGGTGCTCAAGAATGGTGCGCAGGTCTCTGATACTGACGCGTTCGCGCAAAAGATTTTGCAGCACCAGGCGCAACTGGGTCATGGAGACCTTGCCGGGAATGACGTCGTCCACCAGTTTGGGGCAACGTTCTCTTAAGTGGTCGATAAGTTGTTGTACTTCTTGACGGCCCAGCAGTTCTGGCGCGTGTTTGCGCAGCAATTCGGAGAGATGGGTGGCGATGACGGAGGTGGGGTCAACCACCGTGTATCCGTAGATTTCGGCTTGTTCGCGTTGAGCGCTGGAGATCCAGACGGCCGGTAGACCGAAGACTGGTTCCTTGACGGGAATCCCGTCCAGCTCCTTTCCGTTTTCATGACCGGAGGACATGGCCAGGTAACGACGCGGCATGCACTCGCCCTCTCCCACGATCTGGCCGTAGATTTTGAGCCTGTACTGGCCCGGACGCAACTGCAGATTATCGCGGATGCGAATAGGGGTCACGATCACGCCCAGTTCGGTCGCGCAGCTTTTGCGGATTTGCACGACCCGGTGAAGCAGGTCGCCTCCCTGGGCTTCGTCGATAAATTCGACCAGCGCGTAGCCGATTTCCAGTTCGATGGGTTCCAAGTCCAGCAGGGGCAACATTTCTTCGGGCAGCAAGGTGGATGAACCCGACTGAGGAGCCTCGGCCGCCGGCTTGTCGCTCACCGATTTTTCCCCCGGGCTCTTGGCCAGCAGCCAGAGAAACCCGGCCAGGCCCCAAAACGGTAACTTGGGCAGTCCCGGAATCAGCGAGAAGATCATCAGCAAGGCCGCAATTCGCTGCAAGATCAGTGGGTCTAACACGAACTGGCGCGTCAGGTCAGTGCCCAGGTTGCTCTGGGAAGCGGCCCGGGTCACGATCAGGCCGGTGGCTGTGGAGACCAGCAAAGCCGAGATTTGCGCGACCAGACCTTCACCGATGGTCAGCAGCGTGTATTTTTGCACCGCCGCCACCAGCGGCATCCCTTTCTGGGTGACGCCGATGATCAGGCCGCCAAAAACGTTGACCAGCATAATGATGACGGCGGCGATGGCGTCGCCTTTGACGAACTTGCCGGCGCCGTCCATGGTGCCATAGAATTCTGACTCGCGAGCGATCTCTTGCCGCCGCGCCTGGGCTTCTTCCTGAGTGATATTGCCAGCAGCCAGGTCAGCGTCGATACTCATCTGTTTGCCTGGCATCGCATCCAGGGTGAAGCGTGCCGCGACCTCGGCCACGCGACCGGCGCCATTGGTGATGACCACGAACTGGATCAGCACCAAGATTGCGAAGATGATCAATCCCACCACGTAGTTGCCGCCCACCACGAACTGACCGAAGGTGGTAATCACCTGGCCGGCGTTCCCGTGAAGCAGAATAAGACGGGTGGAAGCCACGTTCAGTGCCAATCGGGCCAGCGTAACAATCAGCAACACCGATGGAAATACGGCGAAGTCGAGCGCCTTCTTGGCGTAGATGGTGACCAGCAGAATGGCTAAAGAGAAGGCGATATTGTAGGTCAGGAGCAGGTCTAAAAGCACCGGAGGCATCGGCAGCATCATCAGTAGGAGGATGCCGACCAGGGCTCCAAGCAGGAGCAGGTCGGCGTTCTTGAGCAGGCTTTTAAGCATGGTTTTCCTCCGCGCGGGCCACGGCCACGAGAATTTCAGCCACTGGTGCATAGAGTTCGGGTGGGATAAACTCGTCTACTTCCAGGGGGTAGAGTGCGCGTGCCAGCGGCACGTCGCGAACAATGGGGATATTGTGCTGGCCGGCCAGCTTGCGGATGGCGGCGGCCACATTGTCGGCGCCCTTGGCGACCACCCTGGGAGCCGGCAGACCGAAATTGAACTCGATGGCGACGGCCAGATGGGTCGGGTTGGTAATCACCACGGAGGCTTTGGATACGCCCGCCAGGCTGCGCTGCTTGATCAACTTGAGGCCTAAAGCACGCGCTTTGTGTTTGACGTGAGGATCGCCCTCGCGTTGCTTGTACTCCTGTTTCAGATCGTATTTGCTCATGCGCATGCTGCGGCGGAACTCCCACTTTTGATAGAGCAGATCGAGAGCGCCGATTGCAAAGTGAAAGCAGGCTAACTTCTGCACTACGCCTTTCAGGCCCATTGCGAACAGGCCCGTCATCTGCACCTGGGCCCCAACCGTGCTCGTCATCGGCAGCAGGTTGTGCTGCAGATAACCCCAGGCAATGGCCAGACTCCCGCCTACTTTCAGGAGAAGGCGGACTCCCTCAATCATTATCCTCGGTGAGATAAAACGCTTGCCGTTTTCCAGGGGATTGAGGCGGTTGAGGTCGGGCTTGATGGGGTGACTGGTCAAGATCCAGCCAACGCTCACATAGTGCGACATCAGGCCCCCGGCCAGACCAGCACATAGGGACGCTCCCACCAGTTTCCAGACTTCCAGCATCGAGATGGGCGCTCCCACACCCGACTGTCCCAGATGACCCAGGTTGTAGCGCAGACCTTCGAGCAGGCCCTGCCAGAGAGAAATGGCGCAGCCGCTGAGAAAGACCACCGCCAGCAGTTGTGAGCAGGCCTGAGTGAGGTCCTGGCTGCGGGCCGACTGGCCTTTGTCGCGGGCGTCCTGAAACCGTTGATGTGAGCCCTCTTCTGTCTTCTCGTCAGACACCGATAGCTCCCCACAGTCGCTCGGGCAGGTTGCCCAACTGACTCAGGATTTGATTGAAGTAGAGCAACGTCAGCCACCAGACCAGCAGGAGCTTGAGAGGGGGAGCGGCGCTCAGAAGTTGCAGTTGAGGTACCAGCCGGGTCAAGAAGCCCAGGATGATGTCCACTCCCCAAAGCGCCAGCAACATCGGTAGGGTCAGGCCTACCATCATCAGCATAAACCAGCCGCCCAGCTTGACCCCATACTGACCGACTCCGCCCAGCGCGTAGCCGTGGCCCAGTGGAAATTGTTCGAAGCTGAGGGCGCACAGGCTGAGCATGACGTGGGGAGCACGGGAATGCATGAAGACCAGCGCCGCCAGGGTATGATAAACATTGGCCAGCAAAGGCTGAGATTCACCGCGGATGGGGTCGAGCAAGGTGGCGTTGGCCAGGCCCGCCTGGGTGTCGATCAATGCGCCCGCAGCCATGGCGACCTGCAGCGACAGACTCCCCAGCCAGCCCAAGCCGAAGCCAAAGAATAACTCGCGCGCCACCCAAAGAAAGGCGGCGCTGCTGGTTTCGGGGGTGTTGCCGGGAACCGTCACCATCGGGCCAAGCAGAACGGTCAGTGCTAGGGCCAGGCCGGCCTTGAAGAGTGAGGGCACGTTCTTGTGGGAGAACAATGGGCAACCCAGGATCAGTCCACTGACCCTGGAGAGAATGAGCACCCAAAAGAAAACGTCGCTGACCATTCTAACCGGCGATCGCTTCCAGCACACCGCGCAGATGGTCGGCCAGGCGATGGAGCATCCAGGGACCCATCACCCAGATACAGCTGATGGTAATCGCCACTTTGACAACAAATCCTACGGTTTGCTCCTGGACTTGCGTTAGCGCCTGAACCACGCTGGTGAGAAGGCCGCCGGCGGTGATGGCCAGCAAAATGGGTCCCGCCACCAAGATGCCGATTTCAAGGCCCTGGTGAATAAGTTTGATCGCCTGTGCTTCGTTCATATCACAAGCAATTGGTCCACCGTGTCTTCGGCACTTTCGCGTTGGGCTGGAGGGGGGTTTACCCTACCGGGCATCAGCTCGGTCGGTCGGGCGGCTGAATGGGGGAAAACCCTATGCAAGCCCCGAGGGGGCACCCTACCATGCTTCAAACCTAGATTTGAAGCCGTTTGCCCGAAAAGTGAGCCGGGCCCAAGGGAGCAATGTCTTGGACAACTCAACCCCAAGGAGTGCCCGTGAGACTCGAAAGCAACAATCTTTTCCGTGAACTGGAAGCTCGAATGAAACCCGTGGCCTCCAGCCCCATTGAGGAGAGCCCCACCCCTTCTCCCACAGCCGGCACAGGCACCCAATCTTTCATCAACTCTCTCAGTGAGGCGCTGCGCGAAGTCAATCGCGGGCAGCTCCAAAATATGACCGACCTGGACAGTAGCGTACGCGGCCAGGGCCCTGAACTTCACAAGGTCATGGCCGAAACCGAAGAGGCCGGCCTGGCTTTTCAGATGACCATGCAATTTCGCAACAAAGCCCTGGAGGCTTATCAAGACGTGATGAGGATGCAGTTCTAATGCTCGACTCTCTGTTCAATAGCGGCTCCCTGCAGACGTCCAAGACCGCTCTGGAGGCGGCCTGGAAGACCCACGCCGAGGCCGCACACAACCTCAACAACGCCGATACTCCCGGTTACAAAGCGCAGCAGACGGATTTCAAGTCCCTCTTGCTGGGGCTGCAGGACTCGGAGACCGAACCCAAAGGTGAAGTCTTCCAGGCCTATCTTAATGATGTGCAGGGACCCAAACTCGAGGAGCTCAATGTCGATCGCGAACTGGCCCGACTCTCTCAAGCCAGTATGGATACCGATGCTCTGACCAAGATTCTCAACCAACAGTATGCTCGTCTCCGCGCCGCCATCTACGAAGGGAAACGTTAGTTTATGGACTGGTTCGCCCCCCTAAAGACCTCTGTTTCTGGTTTGGAGGCCAGCCGGGCTCGTCTGAACGCGGCCACAAACAATCTGGCCAATGCCGACAACAGTGCGCCGGATAATGCTAGCGTCTATCAGCGCCAGATGATCCAGCTTCAGGAAAATAAGGAGCAGGGTGGCGTGACTGCCACACTCGTCAACCAGGTGGGCCCACCTCGGATTGAATTCTTGCC
>JAFEBA010000143.1 GCA_018266105.1 bacterium
AGGACCGATCGCCAGCTGGAGGGGGTGGAGCTGGACAAGGTCTTCGAGGACAAGTGCAGCGGCAAGGATTTGAAGCGGCCGCAATGGGCGGAGGCGGAGCGCTATTTGCGCGAGGGCGATGTGCTGCTGGTGCATTCGATGGACCGCCTGTCGCGGAGTCTGGCCGATCTTTTGGATACGGTGGAGCGCCTGGTGGCCAAGGGGGTGGAGGTTCGGTTTGTGCAGGAGAACCTGGTTTTTGAGGCCGGGGCGGACGTGAAACCCATGGGCAAGTTGTTGTTATCGTTGTTGGGGGCGGTGGCGGAGTTCGAGCGATCGATGATCCGGGAAAGGCAGCGCGAGGGCGTGGCGCTGGCCAAGCAGCGGGGAGCTTACAAAGGGCGGAAGCCGGCGTTGAGGGACGACCAGGCCGAGCTGGTTCGTCAGCGGGTCGGCGCCGGCGAGAAGGTGGCGCGAGTGGCCCGCGATTTGAAGGTGTGCCGGGCCACGGTGTATGCTTATTTGAAGTGATTCACAATGCCACCCTCTTCCGTGAGCCTCAGCCTCAAAATCCCAGGCACTGGAGAAGTTTCTCCCGACCTTGCTGAATGAGCTGGATTTGATTGTGAAGGCGCAGCAGCTCGCTTGAATTCAGAATGCGTAGGTCGTATTTCTGAGACAAAGCCTGGACCTGAGGAGGCACCTCAAAATGCCGGTTGCTCAGCCGAACCTTGTTTTGGGGATTGGCGATCACTACGCCCAAAGTACTTGGCCCAGGCTTGAAATGCGATTCGCGAAGCTTAGTGCCGAAGCGTTCAACCGTCTCTTCTCGGATCTTGCCGAAAGTTGACTCCGGCTCGAAACAAACCCATCTTCCATCGACTTCGTAACAATCATCGAGCTGGGCATCGCTGAGGTCGACCCTGTGCTGCTGAGAGAGACCCAGTGCCTGAGTAAACAGCATATTGCTCTCGTAATTGAACTGAACCCCGTTGTTATAGGGATAATGAACGCCGACTTCAAGATGTCCGCGGCGAGCTAAAAATGTCAGCCAATATTCTTCCAGTGCCTGAAGCTCGGCCAGCTCGTCGGCGACCTGGTGCGCCTGAAGGCGCTGGAGCACGTCACAAACTGGATTCACGCCATAGTAAAGATCCAGGCTTTGAAGCAAATCAGCTTTGCCGGCAGGGAGCTCGTGAAAGAAGGCCAGCAGAGCCCGACCCAATGTAATGGCAAAAGCTTTCAGAAGACGCTGAGATTCCTGGCCTTCCTTCATGCGGACGAATGAAAGCAGTCGGGTGCGGAGCTCGTCCAGGCTTTCTTGCACGGAGCGAATTTGCTGGGTCTCGAGCTCGATTTGCTGAGGCGTGTCGAGCCAGGCCTGGGCAAACCCTCGGTCTTCAAGCAGCAAGCCATACCGCAGGGCGGAAAGCACAAAGCTGTCCCCATCCTTGACTTTGCGCTGGAACCGTGGAGCAGTCATGCAGATAAACTGGACTTCTCGGCGCACTCGCCGAGGTAGAAAGTCGTTATCGCGTTGAACCACCGCAAGAAAGTCCAGGTCACTCTGCGGCGTGACCGTGCCATGAGCCGCGGAACCGACCAACCAGAGTGCTTTCAGATTTCCCTCCAATTCTTCCTGAGCTTCTTGCACGACGTCTTCAACTTGCTGGCGAATCCCGGGCTCGAGCTGGAGAACACGCTCTGCGTCCCGCCAAAGCTTGTAGCGGTAATTGTACGACTTGGCGAGCACCAGCCGGTAATGAGGGCCTGCGGATTCAACCAGGCCTTCCTTGAGGAGCGGCGTGATGATTCGGTAGAAGCTGGAGCTGCTCGTGCCCGAACGTTGAATTAAGTCTTCTCGAGTCGTGCCTTCTGGCCCAACAGATAGAAGGGCGTCCAGCAGTGGCAGCCTGGCGCTTTCGGAACGATTCATTGGATCTTCTTGGCCTTCTGGAGATGCACTTTCAGTTCGACTTGCAGCGTTTGGAGCTGGGCAAGCAGATTCTCTACGTTGGTGGCGTTATAATGAGCCGACTTCTCGCGCGAGTAACTCCCGTAGTCCACTTTATTGCGGAAAATCTCGAGTTTCCGTAGAGCATCAGCATAGTCACCTTGAAGGATGCCTTTGGCGACCAATTCTTCCACGCTGCGGTCCAACTGATGACCTCGGTCCGTGCGGGCTCCAATCAGCTCAAGACCGGCGTTCACGGCGTATTCAGCAAATCGCCACAGATGCCAAATCGCTAGAGCCAGGTGACTGCGCTCCTTCGTTTCCCGGTGCTTGAGAATCAACTGAGAGACTTCTTCCAAACCGCTCAGCCGGTCGGTCCAATCTTCTTTTTTAAACGTCATAATTTTCTCTTATGTGGGAAATTTTTCTCCGCATAAGAGAAAATTCCTGTCAGACTCCGCTCGGAGAGCGGCCGCAGATTTGGCCAAGACGAGGGGGGCAGTCTGCCAGGCCAGCTATCGTTGCGGTTGTCTGGCAAGAGAAGTCCACGCGGATAAAGGCGCTCTGCGCCGCCGCTTGCCTGGGCGATAGCTTGAGCAGTCGGTGTTGGTGGCGTGCCTTTCGGATAGGGGGCTCGTGGGTGGGGATGTTGATAATCCAGACGAGGACCTCGTCGGCAGGTGGCCATTCCGGCCAGAGTGTGCCCTGTAAGGCGCGTCTGCGGAGCTGCATGCCACGAATCATAGTGGATGCTGCGACGCAGCTTTGGATGCTGGTCATCCTGTAATGATGACCGCAAAAGTCAAAGTTGCGCTGACAACTGGACGAGGTTACGAAAATAAATTTTTGCCCCGGATGCGACGCATGCGGCAAGCTCTCTGAACTCACCAGGTGGTCAGGTGCGGTCGCGCGGCGGAATGAATTCCTGAAAGACCTCATCGCACTGGATTTTCCCGCTTTGGGATTCCGGCTCACTACGCAATGGCGGACAGGCCCTTGCGTTTGACCAACGACAGCAGCTTGAGAGAAGCGCCCGCAGGATGCTTGGCCCCGCTCTCCCATTTGCACACAGAGTCCTTGGAAACGTTCAAATGGCGGGCGAAGACCATCTGGCTGACCTCTTCGCGCTCGCGCAACGCCCGAATTTCCTCGGGCGTGAAGCTTTCGATCGGGGTGAGGCAGGCTTCATCGAACTCCCGCATCGTTTTCTTGTCGAGCACCCCCAGCTGGTGGAGGCCGCTGGCGATTTCGTGTACCGACGCCATAGCATCGCTCTTGTAGGTTTTAACCGCTTTAGCCATCACACTGAACCTCCGTAAAATCCTTATTTTTCAGCGCTTTCTCAAGGTCTTCGTCGGAGAGCGCAAATAGAATCTTGGCCAATTGCTTGTAGGTCTTGACCTCATCGCTGTCCAGATTGGCTTTGTCGCTCTTGGCAAACCCGTGCACAAAAAAGGCCCGCTCCGCCTGGCGGAAACACACAATGACCCGGAAACCACCAGACTTGCCCTCGCCTGGCCGAGATACCCGCTGCTTGATCACGCCGCCGCCATAATCGGCATCGATCTGCCCCTGCTCCGCGTCTGCGACCGCTTCACAGAGCTTGTCGTCAGAGATGTTCTGCCGGCGAGCAAACTTGTCAAAGCCTTTGGCTTTAAAGACCCTCATGGACCGCCTCTTTCTATTATATAGGACTGAGTCCTACACTTGCAAATTAGAATGCCGGCAACGTGGAGACCGCCTGGGCCAACTGAGCGGGCTGCGAATGCAAGTAAGTCTCTGTGCTGGCCAGGAAACGGTGGCCAAGCAACTGCTGCACGACACGCAAGGAGACCTTGTTGGCCAGCTGGGTGGCAAAGCCATGACGAAAGCTGTGGGGCGTAGCCCGGATGTCCAAGGCAGCGGCCTGGCGGTGGGTCTGCACCAGGCGCTGGACTTCACGTACAGGCAGCCGGCGGTGCCGGCGGTCTTGCAGCAACGGCGAATCGGGCGCGGTCTGAAAGCCACGCATCAGGAGAAAGTGGACCAGGTCGTGGATGGCCTGGCGGGCGGAATCGTTGAGGGGAAGCACCCGCGAGCGATGGTTTTTGCAGATCGTCGCTGGGAGATCGAGCTGGTGGCGGGCGGCCCCATCGCAAAAAACGTGGCCAACGTCCAGACCCACCATTTCGCCGACTCTCAGGCCAGTCTGAGAGAAAAGTCTGATCACGGCGTGGTCCCTGAGCCCGAACGGAGAGCGCAAGCGAATTTTGGCCAGCATCTGGCGAGTGTGTGACGGCTGAATAATGCGCATCTTAAAGCCCCTTGAAGATCATTTACGTGAAACTCTGTATTCGCTTTATTTGCGACGGCTTCCTGTACGGAAAGCCTTGATTTTACGCGACATTTCTTCCTTCTGGCGTACGGATTGGCTCTGTTTAAGGCACTCCGCCCTCGCCTGATCTGAACCTAAACCCTTTGTTTCTCTCGCGTACGGATTGCTCTGTTCAGGGGACTGGTCTTTCGCCTGAGGCTCCTGATCAAAACCCCGCCCTCTTTCCCTTACCCCATCGGCATCAGCCCGTGGGGTGAGGGAAGCCTCCCCTTTACCCTTGAGGCGGAAGTCCCCGAGGGAAAGGCGAGGGCAGAACCCTCAGGTAGGGCGGGAGGCTTGTCCGGCGGGGGCGGCGAGCGGAGCGAGCCGACCTCCGCCGGTCTAGCCTCCCGACCGTCCGCCTCAGAACGCCTCAAAAGCATGGGCCTGGGCGGGGCGGTTCTGTGGCGGGCTGGCGAGCGAAGCGAGCCGGACCGACACCAACCGCCCTGCCCAGGCCCTCCGTGTCAGGTCCGCGGAAAGAGTGACGGCCAGGAGGAGGCGGGGGCGGCCTGTGGGGCGGGGCGAGCGCAGCGAGCCCCTGCCCCACCAGGCGCCTCCGCCGACGTTCCGAGGTGTCCGAAGCAAACCTGGCGGGCCGCAGGCCCGCGGCGCCTGAGCTAACCCTGGTTCCCGGACTTGCGCCAATCCTTTGGCGCAAGTCCGGGGCACGGCCACCTGCAGTCGGCACCCCACCCCCTCTCTCTTGCAGCCGGCACCTACCCCTGTTCCCGCGCGCGCGCCCGCAGGGTGGCCCGCCGCCAGGCGGGCCACGGTTTTGGACAAAACCGCGCGCGTGCGGGCCTGTCTCTCGCGGGGTACGGGCGGCCCCGTCAACGAGAGATGCCCCGAAGCAAAGACGGGGCCGCACCCGTGGTTGTGGGCCAGGCCTCCGTTGAGCGTGCCGTTGATAAGGCCTGGCCCGTGCCGAGAGAACGTGCCGCTGATTGACGCGGGAGATTTGCGCGTCATCCCGGACGGCGGCCCCGCCAACGAGAGCGTTCCGTAGAAGAGGCGGGGCCGCCACCTGTGGAGGAGGCGCCAGGCCCTCCGCCTGATGCTCCGTCGGAAAGGGCCTGGCGCCGTGCCGTGAGCAGGCCGGGTCAGAAGGCGAGGGAGAGACTCCGCCACTCTCGTCTCAGGTTGCAACGATATACGCTAGAAGCGTATACTGGAGTTTGGATGCGCTACTTGTTCATTGAGTCCAGGATCTTCACGAGCTTTGTGATGGACTACCTGAGCGATGAGGAGTATGCACAAATGCAAGAGCTTCTTTGCGAGTCGCCCGAAGCTGGCGATTTGGTAAGAGGGTCTGGCGGAGTTCGTAAGCTGCGTTGGAGTTTGCCTGGACGAGGCAAATCGGGCGGCGTGCGTGTTTGCTACTACGCCAGGACCCAGGCCGGTCAGATTTTCTTGCTCACGATTTATGCGAAGAACGTGCGGGCTACGATTCCAGGCCATTTGCTGAAGCAGATCAAGGAGGAGATGGAAGGGTTATGACTGAGGATGAGCTGATTGCGCGAGACTCTCAGAGGAATATTGCAGCGGAGATCCTTGAATCTCTTCAGGAGCTCAAGGCCGGCAATTGGTCCAGGCAAACCGCCTTTGAAATCCAGGCAGACGGAACGGTGCGCCGGACGATCACCCGGTCGGATGGGAGCGTGGAAAAGGAAGAGCTTTTGTCGGGACCGCGTTGGCAAATGTTGGCCGCTCGTAGCCGGAGTGGTTTATCGCAACTGGCTTTCGCGCGAGCTTTGGGTGTGTCCAAGCGAACTTTGGAAAACTGGGAGCAGGGTCGAGTGGAGCCGAGCGGCGCCGCCCGACGGCTACTCGCCCTGGCGGCTCGATATCCGGACACATTGGAACGTCTTTCCAAAATGGAATGAAAGGCCGATGGCCCCCGCTGTCCAGGAATTCCTTGACCAACTCCGCGGAGGCGGGCCGCATCACAACTTCGGCAGCCCCGCCAACGAGAGCGTGCCGTAGAAGAGGCGGGGCCGCCACCTGTGGAGGAGGCGCCAGGCCCTCCGCCTGATGCTCCGTCGGAAAGGGCCTGGCGCCGTGCCGTGAGCAGGCCGTGTCATAAGGCGGGGGCATGGCGTGGAGTAATGGAGCTGGTCTTACCGGGTAGGAAGCTTTTTGCTACCGAGTAGGAAACCAGATGCTGAGCCATCTCGCAGCTGAAGCTGACCGAAGGTTTCATGTGAAACTCTGCCGGCGACCCACGGGTCCGGTAGGAAGACCCCTGGCCCGGGTGTGAAAAGGGTGGGATACGGTAAGAAAGGGCGGTCATACCGGTGGCAAAGCTTTCCATTTCGATTCCCGACGAGCTCAAGGATCTGCTGGATAAGCGGGCGGACAAGGAGCACGTGCCCGTCAGTCACGTGGTGAGTGAGGCGCTGCGACAATACTTTTCTTTGCCGTCAGACGACCAGGTCGCCAAGGCGGGTCCCCCATCGCCGGCGTCGGCCGACCTGGCCGAGCAGCTGCGCCAGGTGCAAGAGTATCTTTGCGATTTGCACTTCAGCTACGAGCGCACGCGGTCGGCGGCCTATGCACTTTACTACTGGGCGGAACGCAACGGAGAAGTGCTGGGAATCCCGCCTGAGGACCAGTTCAAGAAACCGCCATGGCCGAAGCCGAGGCCGAAGACCAGCGCGCCAGGTTAGATTCTCGACTGGAACTTTAACAACTGAGGCCTTTGGTAGAAATTTGGTAGAAATCCATCCGCTAGCCTGGCGGTATGGCACCTCCGAAAATTGAACAGCGCACGGTCACCGTGCCTCTCTGCCCACGGCCCCGAGTTTTCACTCCAAATCCCGCCCATCAGCTTGAGGCAAATCTCGATACGTTCCAGGCTACGAGTCCGTCCGACGGGCTTCACTGGAATGCTCGTCGGCAGGGATTGCCTTTCCAACCGGCCTCATCAGGCTGGCTTGAAACAGCCTCCGAGATGGAGCGCTATGTGCGCAGCGGCGAGTCCGCCAAAGACATCGGTGACTTCGCTCTGGGTGAGGTCGAGGGAAGTGCACAAACTCTCAAAGCCACCGCGCTGGGCACGGCCAAGCTGATTCGTCATCCGATTGAGTGCGCGAACCAGCTCGGCGAAGCGGTGATGGCTTCAGGCCCGGCTCTGTCGGAGTTTTCAAAACACTCTGAAGAGATCGTGGCTGGCGCCATCGAGAAGAAGTGGACGAAGTTCGTCAACGCTTCCAATCGTGAACGCGGGCGAATGACAGGCTCGGGACTGATCGAGGTTGGTCTGACCGTAGCGCCGTTCCCCAAGGCGAGCAAGGTCGTGTCGGCCAGCTGGAGGGGCCTGGTTCGGACAATGCCCAAGTCGGCTCTGGCTGACCGGGTCATCGCCCTGCCGGGAAAGTGCTACAAGATTTCCAACGAGCTGGGTCGGAACGTGGAAAAGCTTCGCCCTTGTGTTCGCAAGCGAGCTATGAACTACATGCGCGAAAGCGGCTGTATGCCGGATAAAGTTTCGTTTACGCCGGATGGAAATACGTCTTACTATCCAGGCTGGGATACCCTTCGAATCGCTCCAGATCTCTTGCCACACAAGAATCCTCCGGTGGGCACGCTGGGCGCCAACTCCCGCATTGGAATGAAAGGCTGCCTGGCCCATGAGCTCAAGGGTCATCGAGCCGCCGCTCTGGCCGGGAAGACTCACCCGAACCCGATTTTGGAAGAGGCCCAGGCAAGCATCCGCGCCGCCCGGTATGGCCACAATCTGAGCCAGGCCGAGCGTTATGCTTTGCTCCGAGATGCAATCGCTCGCCTTTCCCAACGCGGGATCCGCATCCGAGATGTCAAAGCTGAGCTTTGGATTCACGAGCCCTGAGGAGTCGAAGATGGATAAGGTTTACTGCAAGACCAGGCAGGTGATCATCGAGCACTCAAAAGGTGGACCGCTTCTGGACGTTGAGTATGTGCCGGACGCGAGCTACACCTGGGAGCAGGTCACAGCGTTCTTCAAGCGCGGCAAGTTTGCTCTGAAGTTTGAGGGTCCTGAAGGCACAGTCACTGTTCAGCCAGTGGATGTGGAGACGGCCACTTCGCTGACCGACCAGCCGGGCATCCTGGTGGGGCTTGGCAAGAACGACCCCAAGCGGATTCCCCCAGGCAAGGACGCCTGGCTGGAGCGGTCCGACCGTTGAGCGCTGTCAGAACTTCAGGCCAGCTGAGTTTGCTGTCCGTGACATGTCTTAAATCCGGGGGGAGTCTGTCGAAGCGCTACAGTCCTACGATTGGATTCGTATGAGCGGCCAGGCGAAAAGCGGCAAAACCAGCCAGCCCGGGCTAAATTTCGAGAGCGAGTGGCCGCTGGAGCTTTCTGAGGAAGTTCGCACGCCCAACACCGACCGGCTGCCCATCATCCCCGACCGAGTAGAAATTGCCGAGCTTTTTGCAGCCGAAGATGTTCTTGAGGGGCTGGCGTTCCGCACGCTGTATGAGACGGGGCTGCGCGAGGCCGAGTTTTTGGCCCTCACAAAAGACCAGTTGGCCGACGGTTTTTTGGAGGTAGCGGGGCGGCGAGTGCTGCTGACCGGGGAAACACTGAAAGAACTGAACCAGCTGGCGGAGGGCCCGACGCTGTTTGGCTGGACTGAGAAAGAGTTGCGCAAGCGACTGTGGGATCGGGCGCGTCAAACCGGCCTGATCAACCGCTACAATCCCATCGATCGCAAGCTGCTGCCGTCGATGTTCCGCCACGCCTGCGGGGTGCACCTGGTGGAGAACGGCATGGACATCTTTGCGCTGCACGTGCTGCTGGGACATCATTCGATCTACACGAGTTTTCGGGTGGCGGAAATGGCGGTG
>JAFEBA010000144.1 GCA_018266105.1 bacterium
GCCTGGACCCGGACAAACAAACCTGCATTTTTCCTCACAGCCACATCCCCGAGCTCAACCAGTTGCTGCTGCCCTTTTTGACCCTGGTGAGCATGGCCGAACTCGACCGCAACCCCACTGTTAAAGAAGAAATTCAAGCGGCGGGCCTGACCCGAATCAACGCCGGTATGTACACTTATCCGGTGCATCAGGCGGCTGACATTCTTTTCTGCAAAGGCAATCTGGTGCCGGTTGGAAAGGACCAGATTCCTCATCTAGAGTTGTCCAGAGTGATCGCCCGCCGCTTCAACGAACGATTTGGCCGAGGCCAGGAAGTCTTCCCTGAGCCCCATCCGCTGCTCTCTGAAGCCCCGGTAATCCTGGGATTGGACGGCGGACAGAAGATGAGCAAAAGTCGCAACAACGCGATCATGTTGGGCGCCACTGAAGATGAAACCGCCAAACTGGTCAAGAAGGCCAAGACGGACAGCGAGCGGCACATCAGTTACGACCCCGGCAGCCGACCCGAAGTGGCCAACCTGCTCCTGATCGCCAGCCTGTGCACGGGCCAGAAGCCCGAGAAAATTGCCGAGGAAATTGGAGATCAGGGTTCCGGAAAGCTCAAATCAGTTGTGACCGAAGCACTCAACGAACACCTGAGGGAGTTGCGTCAACGCCGCAGTCAGTTCGCCCAGGACAAACAACTGGTCTCGCGAGTTCTCCATAAAGGTATCGAGCAGGCCAGAGAGGTGGCTCAAAAGACCCTGGCCGAAGTTCGCAAAGTTATGAATATGGAGTTCTAGACCCCGCCCTCACCCACAGCGCGATCCCCAATCCCGTTGGCGACATCGCTTTGCGCGGCTTCAGGCGAAGCCAGGTGCTCGCGGCGGGACCGCCCGCACCAACAACGACCATGGGCAAAGAGCGTCTGCCGATAAAGGTCGCAACTCGGGCCGATCTCCGATCCGTTCTCACCGTCGCGCGGTTCGGTCAGCCGCATCCCGGCCGGAAGCAGCTTCAGCCAGACTTTCTGCTCGCGCCAGTTCGCTACCCCGGTGCCGGTCCAGGTCAGACGCCAGACTTCGTCGCGGCACTCGACCAGGCCCAACCGAAGCAAACTCTCCAGACTTGAGGCCACAAACCCGCTGCGGGCTCGTTCCAGGGTCCCTTCCAGAGTGGACAACAGGGCACTGCGATGTTGTCCCAGCACCTGAAGAACCCAAGCCTGTTCCTCAGAGAGTTCTCGCAGCTGCTTGTCGAACAGATTATCGAACTGCACTGATGTTGACTTCTCGCAAAGCCTTCTGACTCCTGGACTCGATGAAACCAGGGTAAAACCGTTGAATGCCAGAAGTACTCCAGGTGAGACAGCGACAAATGGACCCGAGTGAGGTCCTCAAACTATTGCAAAAACTCCAGGACCCGAATTTTCGCAGGCAGGCCCGCCAGGGCCTGACTGTGATGTGCACTGCGGCAGCAGCCCTGGCGACCTTCATCTTGCTGGTGGTGATCCTGCTCATCGCCCACAAGTCATTCAATCGAATGACGGTGGGGGGAGTCACGCTGGCCAGCGCGCTCAACGGTCTGGTGGTGGGGCGATTTCTGGCCTCGCGAATCTTGAAGGCCTTCCAGCAGAAGATTCGGGAGAAGGCCGGCATACCCAATCTTTTCGGGAACTTCTAGCTAGCGCGCCGGGAAGAGAGCGATGGCCTGGCTGAAAAACCTCTCCATGAGGTCGGCCGGCAGGCGGGTTCCAGCCACCCGACAAAACCCACCCGGGTCGTTGATGAGGTAATCCGAGCCACGGCGCCCCACGCAGAGCAGGAAATGGTCCCCACCACCCCAGCCCAGCCGATTGGTGTCCCCGGCCACCACCACTAATTGACCCCTGGCCAGGGCCTGATCCAGGTCCTGGTAGCGAGCAATCAAATGGGAATTCAACCCCACCTGGGTGGCGGCTCGCTCGATCTCATGACAGGTCGTTCCGCGCGTCTGGTCTTGACGGCCCAGGGTCATGCTCTGGCGGCACCACAGAATCAGTGCCTGGCGATCCCCCGGCATCAAACCCTCTGGCGCCATTCCATAGGCCAGCGCGACCATGGCCACGCAGGCCGGCCCGCAATTGGCATTCTTTTCGGTGGCCCAGCGATTGTAGCGCGACGGATACTGGGTGACAAAGAAAGACTCAGGATCGTCTGGAATTCTTCGGACCGGCGCCGACTTTTCTGAAGCAGGCTTGGGCTCAATCCTTAAGCTTCCACCTGCATCGCGGCGCGTATTAAAGCCCAGGGCACGGCTGTAGGCTTCAGCTGGAACAAACTCGTCGCCGTTCTCCAGAAGCAAAGGTAACTGCGAAGGGCCGACCTGCACCGAGCCACGAGGGACCCCGGCAGATGGAATTTCCCCGACTGCTCCCGCGCAGTATCCTTCCCCGCTGGCGCAGACCTGCACTCCCAAGGCCTCCGAAAAAGGCTGCAGCAACACGTAAACCTGCCCGTGACGCTCGAGAAACCGACCCTCGTAGCGTTGCTCACGGATGCGAATATTCTGTGCCGCCCCTGGCAGAGCTAACACCCAAAGCAAAAGCAGAGCCCACCGCATCCAGATGGATTTCCACAGATGCACCAGTTTTGCATTCTCGCCGACACAAGGAGTTCCGGATGGATCGGCGCAAATCGGCCAATGCGAAATTTCTTGCTCGTCCTATTGCTTACTGCGCCGGCTCTGGCGCTGCCCTCGCCCGAAGAACTCATCACCAAGATCTACCGCACCCATCTCAAAACTCACGATGCCCGCCAGACCGTGTCCAAATTCCCACGCGCCTTCAGCCCCGAATTTCTCGAGTTAATCAATCAAGCCCCGCTCGATACCGATATTTTCACACACACCCAGGCTACTCTGACAGATTTTGCTGTCGAGTCTTCCACTCTATGGACAAATCGAGCGGAAGTGCACGTGAGGTTCTGGACCGGAGACCGCCTGGGCCAGCAGAAGTCTCCCCCCCAGGATGTGACGGTCTATCTTAGCGACGCAGAGGAAGGCGCTGGCTTCCAGATTCAAGACATTCAGTTTCCCGGCAGACCAGCCTTTAAGGTTTATGACCACCTCCTGAAACTGAATGGCCAGCCAGCTCGGACCCCTTGACCCTGGACCAACCGGTGGGAAAATAGATCGATGGACAAGATCGGAACCGGTGATGCCCTGGGCGCGGCCAACGTCGCCAAACTGACCTACCAATCCAGCCGGGCTGCTCGCGGCCTGGGACTGACCACCCGCCTGACGGCCGCCTTGGACCTGACTCTCGGCGCAACCGGAGTGGGAACGGCCGGTTCGGCCGGAGGCGCGCTGATGAGTGGAGCGGCCGCGGCCAACGGAGCCACCTCGATCGCGCGCTTAAGCCAGGGAGCCCGTCTGGTGAGCTATGCCAGCAAGGCCGCCCCTGTGCTCGGTCGAGCCACCGGAGCTCTGGGACTGGCCTTAGGCGGGTTCGAAGTGGGTCACGGCGTCTACAACATGACCCACGGAAAGAAACAAGAAGGGCGCGACGAGGTCGTTTCTGGCGGTCTCAACCTGGTCACCTCGGGTGCTTTATCGGTGGCCTTCAGTGCGGGAGCGACGGGAGTTGGAGCGCCCGTCGCTGCCGTAGCCCTGGGCGTAGCTGCGGGAGCCCAGGCGATTCGAATCGGCTACCAGCACCGCCATGAAATCGGAGAGCTGGCCCACCGGGCTGGAGACGCCCTCAGCGCCGGCTACCATCGCCTGGAAAGCATCTTCAGATAGAAGCACCCAGAAATTCGCGAAAGCGAATCAAGGAAATTGCCAGACGCCGTTGGGCTTCCTCTGGATCGCCTGGTAAACAGGCCAATGCTCGAGAAAAATCTCGCAAAGTCCCCTCTAACTGAGCCTCCATAGCGGACTCCGCCCAGGCCAGGGCCTCGCCGAGCTCTTCCGCCTGCTCCGGGTCGCGCGACATTTCCAACAACTGGCCCCAAAGATTGACGGTTCGCTCGCCTGGATTGGCCGCACGTTCCACACGCCTCAAGTCACGCTGCAGCGACAGGTATTCCTGCTCACCCTTCTCCATCAACAGGCGCCCCAGGCGGAGCAGGCCGGGGTCCTGAGAATCCAAATAACGCTCAAGTTCGTCGAGGCCATAGTTGAGCAAAGTGAAAGCATCGTGCAAGGAGTTCAACACCTGATCTCGGTAGGACTCGATCTCCTCCTCGCCGTCCACCCACAATTCATCGCTCAGCTGCGAGTGCAATTGATCTAATTGTTCCCGAACCCGCCGCAAATCGTCTGGCCCCAATTCGCCCGCGCTTGCCTTATCCAACAGTGGGCTCGCCACACCACTTCGCCTGTCCACGCCGTCCTCTTCGAAGCTCATCCCAAAACCCCGCCCCAATCAGCGACCAAAGTCTCCTAGCGTCCCAACACGTCCTCTGCTAAAGTAAGTTGCCCAACTAAGTTTTTCTCAATCAAGTTCAATGCCAGACAAATACACCATTCTATTAGCTGAAGACCACCCGATCGTCCGAGCCGGCGTTCGAGCCGCCCTCGACGGGAACGAAAAATGGCTCCTAGTCGGCGAAACCGTCGACACCATCCGAACAATCGAAATGATCTACGCATTCTCACCGGACCTACTGATTCTGGACGTGATGCTCGGTTCCGTGTCCTCGCTAGACTGGTTGGAACGCTTCCACGAATGTGCCCCAAGAATGAAGATTCTCGTCCTCTCGGCCCTAAGCGAAGGCCCCTGGCTTTCGTTTCTAAGCCATTCGGCCGTGGCCGGATTCGTGGCCAAAAGCGAAGCAACCCAGAGCCTGCAGCAAGCCATCCGAGTGATTCAATCGGGTGGAAGCTGGTTCAGTCAGGGTATCGCCGCCCAGATGCGGAGAATCGCTCAGGAGCGTAAAGACCGAATGGGTGACCATTTAACGATGCGGGAACGTCAGATCCTGGACCTCATGCGGCAGGGAAAGAATAACGCGACCGTGGCCACAGAGCTCGGCATCAGCGTGCATACCGTCAGGCGCTGCGCCACGCTCCTCTATCAAAAACTGGGGGTGAATGGACGCATCGACATCATTCTTCAAGACGGCTGATCGATCCAATTCTCAACTTCTTGAAAGCGAGCCACCAATTCCACCCGGTCCTGCAATACCAGCGCTAGAATTCCCAGACCTTGGGCTCGAGAAACCAGATTCTGAGCCAATCGCTCTGAGTCTGCCGGGTCGCTGTAGAGAGCGAACTCCTTGCTGGTCCAGGACAGCATGAACTGGTAAAGAGTGCAGGCCAGTTCGCCCAAACGGTCAGACTGCTGCCTGAGGTCAATCAGCAACCGCCCAAATGGACAGTTCCAATCCTCCCCGTCCACGCTCATGGCAAAGTAGCCACGTAACCACAATTTCAGACGCTCCTGCGGGGTCGGCCCGAGCTCGGCGGCCCGGGTCCATTCTTGAATATCGTTCTGATAGGCGGCCACCACCGCTTCCGCCAGCGACTCCTTGGACTTAAAATAGTAGTAGACGTTACCAACCGGAACGGAAGAATCCTCGGCAACATCCGAAAGGCTGGTCCCTGCGAATCCACGACGATAAAACAATCGCTTGGCAGCCAGAATGAGACGTTCTCTTTTCTCCGTCGATGACCTCACCAGCCAAGTTTAGACGTAAAGATGCTCTGTCCCCCCGCTGATGCCCGAGAATTCCATTCCTCCCGGATCACCTTCTTTGAAGTATCTTAGTACTGTCCGGTTTGGAATCGGAAGGATTAGAATCCAGCCTGAGGTAAGGCAAACAAATGAGACTCTTTCTTTACTTTTGCGTCTGTCAACTGGTCGGTCTGGCGGGTGGCTGGGCCACTCAGAAGCATCTCAACGACTGGTATGCAACTCTTAAGAAGCCCTGGTTCAATCCGCCCAAGTGGCTCTTCGCTCCAGTCTGGACGACGCTCTATATCTTGATGGCAATTGCCGGCTCAAAGGTTGGTCACGACCCCTACTGCTTTCGACTTTTTGCACTGCAGCTGATCCTGAATGGACTCTGGTCTTTTTGCTTCTTTGCCTGGCGCAACCCGGCGCTGGCTCTGGCCGATGTGGCCTTACTCTGGATCGCGATCGCCAACTGTGTGCACGCATTCAGCAAAGTGGACCCCGTCGCCGCCTGGCTGATGTGGCCCTACTGGCTTTGGGTGAGCTTCGCCAGCCTGCTCAACTTCGAGATCTGGCGACTGAACCGGGATACCCGAGGACCCGAGACCGGTCCTTAAAGACATGGAAACAGTCGCACCCGTCAATCATTTGTTAACTTACCACAACAATTAAGTTCACCCACTTCCACCATCCTCAGTGGCGGGAGGTGTTCAATGAACCGAGTCCTATTTGTGCTCTTGCTGTTGACCAACTTGGTCCGAGCCAACCCGCTATCTGGAATGGTGGTCACCGGCATCAATCCCTCCAGAGGGAACGCTCTCGGTCACGGGGACCCGCTCGGCGGCGTGGAGATCTCGGTGGATGGCACCGAATTCCGGACTGTTTCTAGCGCCAACGGCTACTTCCACTTCGAGGACCTCCCCGAAGGCGAGTATCGGCTCAAGGCCCACAAAAACGGGTTTCCCGACGCCGACCTCAAGGTGCGTGTTAGCGGCGTCGTGTCTCGCTGCCAGATTTTGATGAATCCAGAGGCGGCCTCCTATTTTGGCGATACCGCCACCCTGCCGGGCGACCTTTTTGTGGCCTACAGCAAGAAACCACCGAATGTCAACGACATGGAAAGCAGCCCTTTCAAAAACATCTGGCAGATGGCCATCGCCGCCGGTGCTTCCATACGAGTTCAACCTGAGGACCTGCCTCACCAACCAACCGGATGGGGACAGGCCTACCTGATGAACCCCATCTGCGGCCTGGAAAACTGCCTCATGTCCTTTCCATTCGCCAACCCCTCTCGATCCGGATTTCTGCCGACTCCAGTGCGACCCTACTGGATGTGCTTTGACCGAAGTGGGACCTTCCTATTCGTCGGAGCCGAGGGCAACCTGGTGCAAATTCTGGACGCACGCCAAAACTATAGGCTGCTGCGCAACCTTCCCATGAAAGGCGCCGTCACTGACCTGCGCCTCAGCGCGGACGGGCGTTACGTAACCGTGTGCGTGATGGGAGCTCGTCCCGGGGTGGTACTGATCGACCCCGTTCAACACGTCGAGGCTGGATTTGTCCCAACCCCCAGCTCACCCTGGTCGGCCTGCCTGGTTGGCCCACGCGTCTTCGCCTGCATGGGCGATAGCCGGCGGGGTCAACTGCTGGCGCTGGACGCAGAAACAGCTCAGGTGGTCGGAAGCTGCCCGGTGGCCCATTGCCCGACCGACGTCCAGGCCACACCCGACGGCAAACTTCTGGCGGTCGCTTGCTCCGGCAACGCCTGCGTCTCCCTGGTTGACTCCCTTCAAGTCAAAGAAATCGGACGCGTGCAAGTGGACGTTCAACCCCAAAAGCTGGCCATCAGCCCGGACGGCAAACGCTGCCTTGTTCCCAGCCGACAAAACAATACCGTCTCGCTAATCGACTTAGCCAGCGCCCAGGTCGTCAACGTGGTGGAAGTCGGCAAAGCTCCAGTTGGAATCTGCTACAGCCTTGACGGTCGCCACGCCTACGTCGCCTGCAGGGACTCGGGCGTGATCATGGTGCTGGACGCCCGGAACGCTCAGGTGTTGCACACCACCATTCCCCTACCCCACGCCGTGCCCACCGGCGTCTGCGTGCACCCCTAGATGTGTCGATCTACATTCCTGAATCAGCCTGCCTGCAGGCTCTGAGCCCCGCCCGGGCAAAGGAACCAGAATGCTAAAGATTACCTTGATGATGGCCGCCCTGATGGTCGGCCCCGCTTTCGCCCAACCGGGCACCCACTCGTCCTCTGGTGGCAAACGTCCGCCCGGCCTTCGTAAACTCATCTCCCAACTGGAACTGAGCGAAAAACAAAAGGCCGAAATTCAAAAAATTATGGACTCGGGCGTGCACGGCGACGAACGCCGTCAGGCCATCTACAAAGTGCTCACGCCTGAACAGGCCAACAAACTCAAAATGCTGATCGATCAACAACGCCAGCAACAAGCTCAGCCTCAATAAGCCAGAGCGTGAAGCCCTTCACAGACAGCTTCTGGCCCGGAGTCTAAGCTAGAAATATGCAAGGATTCCGTCCCGAAGCCGTAGCTCTTGTGCTAAAAAAGCCTTCCCCCGAGCCGCAGCCGCCTCCCCGGTCCACCTGGTTGACCTGGGAGAACGGCCTGAAACTGGTAGCCATCGGCGCAAAAGTGGGCAGCGCCTACTATCAACACCAGCAATACTGGTTAAGCCGCGAGCAATGCATCCTCTCGGCTGCCCGCCGCCAGCACGGCTGGTTAACCGAAGCCCAGGTGCTGGAAGCGCTCGAATACAAACACAAGGAAGTCTCCCGCGTCACCACCAGTCTTTGCGACAAAGGCATCTGTCGCCAACTGCGCAGCCGCCAGGGCCAACCACTCTATCTATTCGACGCCTTTCTCCCTCCGGTACGCTTCTGCCAATACTGCGACCAGGAGCGCTCTCATGCTCCGCCGGATTTGACCTGTCCCTGCTGCGGCGCTCCCTGAAACTATTGAGCCTGATTGGCGTCGATGAGGGTGTAGTGAAAATTCCCACCTCGCACCGCCGCATTGAGCTTCTCCAGCTGATCGACCGGCAAAGTCTGACATCCGATCGAGGACTGACGGTCGAAGTGGAAGAGAATCCCGTCTCCCGTGGTCTTATTCCGAACGGCGGCGGCCTTCTCGGCCTCAGAAATTCTCCCATCGCGATTGGCATCGCGGTACACCGGCACATTTCCACCGCCCCCCACGGCCCAGGCCTCGTGACCGTGGTAGTCGTGCCGACGATTGACTTCATAATTCCCCGGACGCAACTGAGCCACGCCGCCGGCAATCTTGCCCTTTGAAGTCGCGGCGTGGGTGGCACCGTGCAGCTCCGTGACGGTAGGCTTGCCGGCCTTGTCGCGGCCCAATACCACGAAGGTATCATCATTCGAGCCCGTGTTCCGTCCCGAATCGTGCCGAGAGCCATCCAGGCTCAATCCCCTCAGCCCCAGCACAGTCGGGTTCTTCTCGTCCAACTTGCCACCCGCTGCTTTGACCATCGCAGCGTAATGATCGTATTTCTCCTGGGCGCTCAACTTCTTGTCGGCCAGCTGCGGCAGACCCTCCGCCTTCTTGCCCGGATCGGTCTTCTTGCCCGGCTCCGCTTTCTTCGGTTCCTCGGCCCGGGCTGGTTCAGCCGTCGGCTCCGCCTTCTTCGGGTCGGTCTTGGCCTCACTCCCTTTCGGAGCTTCCGCCTTGGGGGCGGCATCGGGCTTCTTAGCAGCCTCAGGATTAGCGCCCTTGTTCAGGGCCGCCATCGTCTCTGGACCCACCTTGCCGTCCACCGTCAAATTGTTTTGCTTCTGGAACTTCCGGACCGCCTTTTGCGTCTGTGCGCCGAATTTCCCGTCCACATCCAGTTTGGCTCCGGCCGAATTCAGGTGCCCCTGCAGCTGCTTGACATTGTCACCCTGATCGCGGCGACTCATCGTATCACCCGAGAGAGGCTTCACCTCATTCGACTTCGTCGCACCCGGTGCAGCCCAAGATTGGAAGTTCGGAACCGAAGCCTGATTCGGCTGAACTCCAGCATCCTTAGACAACTTCACCTTGTCTCCAGCCGTTTGCTGACCGGCCGTTTGCTTGCCGGCCGGCTTTGCCACCTGTGATTTCGGCCGGGCCGAACTCGACTTCTTGCTGGACCTGGCGCGATGACTGGAACCAGTATGAGATGAAGTCTTTCGCTGGGTTACGGTGGACATGTTCAGCCTCCTCTGGGGGATAGCTCAACTGTGACAGCCCACCCGAGTTTCCAAAAGCCGACAAACTTTGCCAACTCGTAAACTTCGTAACCGGATTGTTTCCGTTTCGACTAATACTCCACGTTCGGGTAAGCCGTATGCCACCACTGCGGCTGAGCCTCATCCACGCCCGGCTCACCCCCGCCCACGACCGGGGCTTGAGCGAACTGTTCCAGCTCCACTTTGCCAGGAGCCGGTTGGCCTTCGTAGCCCCCGGCCGGGTAAAACTTTAAATGCTTCTGACCGTCTGGTCCATACTCCGACTTCAAATTCCCCCGCACGGACTCGCCGTAGTGAGGATAGTCAGAGTGCTCCGCGTGCAGATTGGAACAACCGATCAAAGTGCCCACGCCCGCGCCCAACACGGCCGGAATGGCCAGCCCGATGGATTGAGAATGCCCCAGCATCCCCAAGGTGAAGATCTCGAACGCTCCACCCACAAAATTCAGCGCCACTCCACAAGCGGCTCCGCCAACCGCTCCCCAGGCTGCGCCTTTGGCAGCGGCCAGGCCGTACTGACCCAGAGTGGCCGGCTTCATTAAAGAACAATCGCGTTGGAAAGTGTAGCGAGCCTGAACACCGTCCTCAGGAATATCGTTGGTTTGCTTGAGCAAATCCGTGGTGGTGAGCAGGGTATCTTTTTGAAAGTCGGCCAGTCTGGCCTGATTGCCAACTTCCCAGTTCTCTCGAGGGGGACGGGTCATTCCATAGGTCTGCTGATTCTGCTGAATTCTCACGGTGATCGCTCCTTTGCCGGGTCCTACAGGACCTCTTTCGCGCGTTGGACAATATTCCACGCCCCTGAAAAAACCCTGAAAGCAATCAGGCCCATTGAGCCCAACCCCCCCAAAAAGGCTCCTTCGCCAAGAAAACGAAGGCGGCTTCATCCAAGGGGAGGTGTAAACACCAATGATGAAATCTCACGAAGTCGACTATCAAATTCTGGGTGACGACATGCAAATGGTCGAAGTCGAACTCGACCAGGGCGAGACCGTCATCGCCGAAGCGGGCGCCATGAACTACATGGAGGACGGCATCACCTTCGAAACCAAGATGGGCGACGGAGCCAAACCCGAAGGCGGGTTCTGGGACAAACTCAAAAGCGCTGGCAAACGCATGATCAGCGGCACCAGCGTGTTCATGACGCACTTTACCAACACCGCACCCGGCAAGCGCAAAGTCGCCTTCGCGGCCGCCTTTCCGGGCAAAGTCGTGCCCATCAACCTGGCCGAAGTGCAGGGCACCCTGCTCACCCAGAAATCCTCGTTCCTATGCGCCGCTCTGGGCACCGGACTGGACATTGCTTTCACAAAAAAACTAGGCGCCGGCTTTTTCGGCGGCGAAGGCTTCATTCTGCAAAAATTGAGCGGGGACGGCATGGCCTTCCTGCACGTCTGCGGCACCATCGTCAAGCGAGAACTCAAAGCCGGCGAAAGCCTGCGCGTTGACACCGGCTGCCTGGTGGCCATGACCCAAGGGGTGGACTACGACATTCAGCAAGCCGGCAACCTCAAGTCGATGTTCTTCGGCGGCGAGGGCCTGTACCTGGCAACCGTGAAAGGTCCGGGTACGGTCTGGCTGCAGAGTCTCCCCTTCTCACGCCTGTGCGATCAAATCATCGCCCGCGTGCCCAACCGAGGCAATTCCGGCAGCAGCTTCAACTTCGGCGGAGAAAGCTAAACCTGACCCCTCAGCAATTCCTCGACCAGCAGGCGGCCGACCGGCCCCTGCTGGTCGTCTCCCCCACCCGCGCCATATCCGAAGAGCTGACCCGCCCTCGCGGTGCCACCTTCGGATGGTACCGAATATCCTGGCAACAGCTGCTGGAGCGCCTGACCCGCAAGAAGTCTCTCACCCGACTGGCTCGCTGGGCCAGCCTGCAACAGCAGCTCCGCCAGAACCCTCCTGAAGCCTATCGGGAACTCGTCCACTACCCCGGCCTCACCGTCAGCCTGGAAAGATCGCTGAGGCTTTCCCGACTGCACGACCGGCCACTGCCCTTACAAATTGCCCTGCCTCCGGACTACGACGAATTCGACCTGCTGCAATCCGAGTGGGACGAAGACTGGCTCCGTCAAATGAAGGCTCTGCTGGTTGTCCACCTGGACCTGCCCAGCCCTCTCCAGCAAAAACTGCTGAAGCGGATGCAGCAACTCATTCCCAACCACCTGGTGGTCCCACCTGTCCCCGCCGACCGGCCGCCCGCCCAAACCATCTCCGCCCCGGACGAAAGCCTGGAATGCCAGGAAATCGCCCGACAACTGCTGCGGGGGGCGGAACAAGGAATCGCCTGGCAGGACATGGCCGTTCTGCTGCGGCAACCCGAGAGCTATCGGGCCGCTCTACAGTCGGCCTTGCGCCGCGCCCGTATTCCCACCTTCCTCACCGAAACCACCCTGCAGCCCAACCCCCAGGGCCGCGCGCTGCTCTGCCTGCTGGAATGTGCCCGCGAGAACCTCTCGGCCCTGCGCTTCGCCGAATACCTCAGCCTGGCCCACCACTTGCCAACCCCCTACCGCTGGGAGGAACTGATCGGAGCGGCCTGGGTGATTCGCACCCCGGAGCGCTGGCGCAAGCGGCTGCGCGGATTAGGCCAGGAGCGACGGCAACAAATCGCCCAACTCGAGCGAGAGGAACCAGACTCTCCCAAAATCGGTCACTACCTGGACCAACTCCAACAACTGCAGGAGCTGGAAGCCTTCGCCCTGCCCATCATCCAACGTCTGGCCGGCTGGCAGGGGCGCCGCAGTTGGGGCGACTGGCTCGAAGAGATCCGGGCCCTGGCTCGCCAGAGCCTGGCCCAACCCGAGGCCATTTTGGAGAAACTGGAAGAACTCCAGCCCCTCCACCAGATCCAGGATGTGCCGCTGACCGAGGTGGTCACCACCCTGGCCCCGGAACTCAGCCAGCTACCGGTCGCCGCCCAAGGCCATCGCTACGGGAAAGTGCTGGTCGGCCACCTCGAGGAAGCTCGCGGACGCCAATTCCGCCTGGTGGTGTTGCCCGGTATGGCCGAGCGCCGGTTCCCCGCTCAGATTCGACCCGACCCCTTCCTCGGAGATCAACTGGCCGAGCAACAACTCAAAGAAGAGCGATTGGCCTTCGAGCTGGCCCTGGGCTGCGCTCAGCAAGTAGTCGCCACCTATCCTCGCCAGGATCAAGAAAAAGGCCGCCCGCTCCTGCCTTCCAGCTACTTCCTTGAGCTCAGCCAGCAAAATTACCGGCAGGCCATCCAACAAGCCGCGGCCGGCAGTCGGCTCACCCCCGCCTGGCCTGCCCCCGAAGACCCCGAACAGGCGGTCGACGGAGAAGAACACGCCCTGGCCTGGTATCTTCAACTGCGCCAGCAGCAAGTCCAGGGAAGCGCCCATTTCCTCCTCAAACTCTCGCCCTTCCTGGCCCAAGCCATGCGCAGCCGCATTCGCCAGTCTCGCCCCGGCTGGTCCCAGGCTGATGGCCGAGTGGGCCTGCCCTGCCCGACCTCCCTGCTGCCCGAAAACAAACCCTACAGCCCATCCACCCTGCAAAAATACGCCGAATGCCCATACAAGTTCTGGCTCTACTCCGGCTACCGACTGAGCCCCCGCGAACAACCCCAAGAGCTGGAAGAAATGGACCCGCTGACTCGGGGCAATTTCGTGCACCTCGTGCACGCTCGCCTGGTCTGGAGAGGCCCCGCCGACCTGGAAACCCAACAACGCTGGCTGCGCGAAGAGAGCCAACAAGTCGCCCAACTCTACACCGAACTTTTCTCCCCCCTGGTGCCGCGCATCTTTGCCGATGAAGTGGCCATGCTCACCCAGGAGATGAGCGAATGGCTGCGGCGCATCCATGAGCCCGGCTGGCAGGCTCGCTACGCCGAGCTGGCCTTCAATCTGAGTGACGACCTCGAGCGCGATCCGGCCAGCCGAGCCCAACCCGCTGAGCTAGGTCAAGGTTATCGCATGCGGGGTTCCATTGACCGAATTGAAGCCCATCAAGACGGGGACCTTCGCCTGGTGGATTTGAAAACCGGCCGCAGCCGTCCCTCCCAAGACTTTCGACTGGGCAAAGGAGAGGCGCTCCAGCCCGTGCTCTACGCGCTGGCGGTGCAAAACGCCCTGCAGGCTCGGGTGCGCGAATCCCGGCTCGATTACATGACCGCTCGGGGCAACTTCGCCCAGGTCCGGCTGACCGCCATCGAAGAAGCCAGCCAGCTGCTCTGGCAGGCCCTCGAGCGCCTCAGTCAAGCCATGCGGGCCGGTCACCTGCCCGCCTTCCCCAAACCAGACGGCTGCCGCTGGTGCGACTACCAGGCCGTTTGCGGCTCGCAGGCTCAGCCGCGAGCGCGCCTCAAAGGCAGCAGCGCCCCAACCGAAGGAGTCGAATTCTGGCGAGGCCTCTCATGAGACTCTGGGTGGAAGCTTCCGCCGGCAGCGGCAAAACAACCGACCTCATCCGGAGCGTGACCCACCTGCTGGGCAGCGGCCAGGCCCGCCTCAGCCAGATCGTGGCCATCACCTTTACCGAAAAAGCCGCCGGCGAACTCAAACTGCGCCTGCGCGAAGAACTCGAAACCCAAACGCACAATCCCCAACTGCAGCAGGCCCTCAACCAGTTGGAACTGGCCCAATTCTTTACCGTCCACGGCTTCTGCCAGCACCTGCTCCAGGAAAACCCGGTTCAAGCTCAAGTCGATCCGCTCTTCACCGTGCTTGAGCCCGTGGCCGCCAACCGCATTTTCAGCGAATGCTTTAACGACTGGTTCCAATCCGCTCTCCAGGACCCGCTGGCTTTTCCAGGCCTCAACCGCCTGCAACGCCGACGCTTCCACGCCCAAGACTACCTGGGCCGGGCCTCCGGGCTGCGCGCCAGCCTGCAGCGCCTGGCCCTGCGCCTGGCCGAACATCGAGACCACGCCATCGAATGGCTGCAGCCCCCTCCCGGCTGGCAAAAAGCCAACCCCGAGCTGATCACCGCCCTGCAAGACCTGGAACCCCACTATCACGAAGCTCTGGCCGACTGGCTCAAAGCCTGCTATCGCCCCATCGCCCTGGCCCTGCAAAGTTACCGCCTGCACCAGGACACACGCGAACAAGAAGCGGCCCTATGCGCCTGCTACAAAGCCCTGCGTTCACTGAGTGAGCCCTCCAACAAACTGCACAAGGTCAATCGGGCCATGGCCAGCGCCCTTTACGACTGCAAACTGGCCCTGGAACAATGGAAAGGCCAGGCCGACGCCGACCTCATGGCCCGACTCTATCAAGAACTGCAACCCCTGCTGGACGAATTCGCCAGGCGCAAAGCCCGTTTGGGAAGGCTCGACTTCTTAGACCTCTTGCTGCGCACCCGAGAGCTTCTCAGCCACCCCGAAATTCGCGCCCAACTCCAGCAACGCTATCCATATCTCTTCGTAGACGAATTCCAAGACACCGATCCCATCCAGGCCGACATAGTGCGTTTGCTGGGACAAAACGGGCTCTACCTGGTCGGCGATCCCAAGCAGGCCATCTATCGTTTCCGCCGCGGCGACCCATCGGTCTACAGCAAATTTCAGCAACAGCAGCAGCTCGAAGAACGCCACCTGGACAACAACTACCGAAGTCGACCGCAGCTGGTGGAGTATTTCAACCGCGCCTTTCAACCCGTGTTTCAAAACGACCCCTTCCGCCTGCAGGCCGGCTTTCGGCCCATGACCGCCATACGCCAGGACAGCCTGGAGCAACCAGCCCTGCTGGCCCTGCCCTTCCAACCACGCCCCAACACTCCCAAGTTAGACCAAATTCGCCAGGAAATGGCCCAACTCACCGGCACCTTCCTGGACTGGCTGCTGCGACGATCCAACTATCAAGTCTGCCACCAAGGCCAATGGCGCCCGCTCTGCGATCGCGACGTCTGCCTGCTGTTTCGCACCGCGGCCCACAACCTGGAGCCCATTCTGGAAGAACTGGACGCCCGCGGCATCGCCCACCTGAGCCTGAGCGGACGCGGGCTCCACCAGCGCGAGGAAGTAGCTGTGCTGCGCACCGCTCTGGAAGCCGTCGAGTGGCCCCAGGACCGCCTCAGCGTCTTCGCCACTCTGCGCGGTCCGCTTTTCGGGCTGGACGAACCCCTGCTCAGCCCCTACTGGGAGAAACACGGCCATTTTGACCCCCTGCAAGCAAAAGAATCGGAGCACGACCCGGTGGCGGCCAGCCTGCATTTACTGGCTCAACTCCACCACCAACGCAATCAACAACCCGCCGGCGAGACCCTGGAACAACTGGTGGAACGCACCGGATTTCGCCTGCATCTGGCTCAATGGCCTCAGGGCAGTCAGTGCCTGGCCAATCTGGCCCGACTCCAGCGCCTGAGCTGGACCTTCGAAGCCCGAGGCGCCAGCTCGTTCCGGGCCTTCGTCGACTACCTCCTGGAGCTCTCCGAAGAAGAAAGCGGCAGCGAAGGTCTGGCCGCCGATGAAGGACTGCCCGGAATCCGCATCCTCACCGTGCACTCCTCCAAAGGCCTGGAGTTCCCGGTGGTCATCCTGGCCGACCCCGCCACCGCTCCGCTGCTCAACGTCACCGAAACGGTCTGCCCCGAAAGCGGCCGCTTCGCCTGTGGCCTGGACGACATCTATCCAGAGCATTTCCACCAATTGCGCCCCCGCGAAGAAGCCATTTTGCGTGCCGAAAGCGATCGCCTGGCCTACGTGGCCGCCACCCGGGCCCGCGACCTGCTGGTGGTCCCCCGCTTCAGCGAACGCGAGAGCTGGCTGGCCCCGCTGGTGCGCGCTCTAGAGGATGAGCATGTCTGGCAGCCTGAAGCTTCCGCTCCGGCCGCTCCCCCCAGCTCGCCCGACCCCGCCCGGTTGTTCGCCAAACAGCAGACCAAATCCGAACCCGAGGAAAGATCCGTGCGCTGGCGCAAAAAACAACAGCAAGTACGCCAGCGCGCCAGCGGCGGACTGCAAATCGTCAACCGCCATAGCTTTCAGGAGACGGCCGTGGAGGTGGTGCACCTGGGACCAGGCGGTGGCAACCTCGACCTCGGTCGACGCCTGCATGCGGCCCTGGCCGTCGCCCTCGCCATTGACCAGGCCGACCCCGACCTCCAGGACCGCCTGCGCAGAATCTACGCCAGCCCTCTCTGGCAGCCCGGCTGGCGCGAAGTTCCGCTCAGCTGTCCGGTGGCTGAGGGCGTGGTGCTGGAAGGCGTGGCCGACCTCGTCTTCCAAAACCAGGACGGTTACACCGTGGTCGACTTCAAAAGCGACGGCGACCGCCCGGAATACCACCAACAACTGGCCGGCTACGCCCAGGCCCTGAGCCAGGCCACCGGCTCAAAGGTACGGGCCGTTCTGGCGGTCGTGTAAAAGTTCACACCCTCTCAACAGGGCCCCATCAGCCGCAGTTTAAACTCTTCGCATGCCTGCAAAACCACGCCTGATTGTCAACCTTTTTCGCCTCTTTATGGGCTTTATTTTCAGCCTGGTGGGCATTCAGCTCTACATCGAGAGCAGCTGGGAGGGCGTGGGCGTTTCAGCCTTCTTTGCCTTCCTGCTGGTGCTGGGCCTGCGCTGGGGATTGCTGGGAATGCTCGGTCTGGTGCGCGCTCTACCGCCCCGAAAAAAGAGTTACGGAGCAGCCCTGGTGGGCATGATCGGGCTGGCTCTGATCGGTCCAACCCTCTCCACCAATTACCAAAAGTCCAACGAGCCCGTAGCCTGGAAAAAAGTCGAAAGCTCTAAGGACCCGGTCCTCTGGCAGATGGAATACGCCAATAAAGTGGCCCTTCCATTTCGCCGCAAAGAATATCGATCGCGCGAATGCGAGGCCACCTGCGCCGCCGCCCTGGCCAAGAACAACTTTAGCGTGCTGCGCGCCCAGGCCCAACTGGCCTTTGTCACCAGCCCCAACGAATACGACGACCAGTGCCGCAAATTCATCAGCGAAAGCTGGGCAAAACTCCAGGAAGAAGGGCTGAAGAAAGTCAAGCCCACCAAACTGGCCGACCCCCAGCTGACCGAAGCCTTTCAGCAAGTTCTGGAAATTCTGGCCGCCAATCCCACCCGCAAAGTCCAGCTGCACTACACAGCCCAGGGCGGCCTGGACAAGCTGCCCGAAGACAAAGCCTTCTTCGCCAACCTCGAGCCCAAATACCAAAAGCTGCCCATCATCCCCACCGGCGAAGCCTTTGGGGCGGAATCCCACAAACGCCGAGCCGGCCAGGTATCCGCCGCTCTGCGCAACAGCTTTAATGCGGTCTGGCCCGAAGGCATGATGGAAATCAGCCTGGCCAGCGACTCCAAAGAGACGCCAGGCGACGTCAACTTCTGGGTGGAAGCCCAGGTGCGCCGCATCAAAGGCTTCTACACCAACAGTGAAGACAACAAAATCAACGCCCTGCTCTACAAATGCGAAGTGATCTGGCAGTTTCGCATCACTCAGGACGGCCGCGAAATCGGCAAATTCGGTTTTCGCTCCGAACCCGCCAAACATGTCAGCTACAGCACTTACAAAGACGACCCCGACTGGGCTGTCTACTCCATCATCATGGACTCCGCCGCCGACGCATTTGCCCGCCTGATCATCGGACGCCTGGGACTCACCCCGCCTCCCTTACCGGAAAAATACACCTTTGTAAAGTGAGCCCGGCTCAGTCCCGCGCCAGCGCCACCACCGGGTCCAGGCGCGAGGCCACCAGGGCCGGATACATCCCGGCCAACAACCCCACAATCACCGAACTGCCCAACCCGAAAACGATGGACCGGACCGTAATAATGGGCGGCCAGCTGGTCACTTCGGCGGCCCAGGAAGCCAGTCCCACCCCCACCAGAGCTCCGCTCAGCCCACCCAAAATAGCTACGCTCAGAGCTTCAAACAAAAACTGCAGCAAAATATCTCGGGAACGGGCCCCCACCGCCATACGAATCCCAATTTCTCGCGTGCGATCTCGCACCGACATCAGACTCGTGTTGGTAATGCCCATTCCTCCCGAAATCAAGCAAATGGCCGCGGTGAAAAGACTCAAATAACCAAAGGTCTGGCTACCCTGACGGTAGCTTTTTAAAATTTCCTGACTGGAGGTGGCCCCAAAGGCCTCGGAATCATCCTCCTTCAGATTGTTGGCGCGCAACAACTCCTGACGAACCCGCTGCTGAGACTGCTCGATCGGCATCCGATCACGGTTGCGCAGCAAAGCATAATCATAATAGCTTGTCCGCTTCAAACGCTGCTGGGCCGTGCGCACCGGCATGATGGCCACGCTATCCTGGTGCTTGTCATTGCCGACTTCCTCCAGCACGCCCACCACCTTGTAGGCGAACTTGCCCAAGCGCACGCTGGAGTTGATCGGATCGGCACTGCCAAAGAGCTTGTCCCGCACCGCCTTACCCAAAATCACCACGGTGGCGCCGGCTCGGGCCTCCTCCTCGGAAAAATTACGACCCAGAGCCAGCTTGAAATTCTTGATGCCCAAGTAATTCACGGTGGTTCCGCGAAACTCGCAGCTATAGTTGGAAGTGGGGGAAATGGCCACCGCCTGCCCTTCCACCACCGGGGCCACCCCGTTCAAGAACGGCTGGTGGCGCATCACCTCCAGGTCCTTCTCGGCCAGATCCATCCACACCGAAACCCCACCCCGTTGGCGCTGCCCTCCCCAAACGAAAATCAAGTCTTTTCCCATGGCATCCAGACGATTTTGAATCGAGCTTTTCGCTCCGCCAGCCACGGCCTCCGTCAAGATCAAGGAAGCCACCCCGATCAAAACCCCCAGCCAGTTGATCAAGGTGCGCAGCTTATGTTTCCAGAGGCTTCCGAAGGCCAATTGCAGCGTGCACCAAAACGTCACGCCAGTGCGTTCGGGACCAGACTATGAATCACTCCTGGAGAGCAAATATCTCACACGTGTCATAAAGGTATCCAGGCTGAAAGGCTTACCCAGACGGTCCGGACGATGTTGCTCATAGTCGGTCAGCAGCAAATGAGTGCGGGCCGGGTAGTCACCATCCCCTCCCACCACCAGATCAAAATCAACCCGACGATCCTCTTCCACCGAGACATTGGCCCCGTGGCGCAACAGCGCACGAGCCAGCAGGCGGCGCAGCCCGTCATCCGCCTCCAGAACCAGCACCTTCAAGCCTCGCAGCTCCTGCGACAAAGGCATTCGTCGAATCTGCAACAGAGCAATTTGAATGGCGGTATCCAGGTCCTGAGTACGCAGAGGCTTGTGAACATAACCCGCAGGACGGGTCTGAGTGGCCCTCAACAGAGTGGGTGCGTCGGTGGCCGCGGTCAGATAAATGAAGGGAATCGGCCCCTTATTGCGGAGCTGGCGAGCCAGCTGAATGCCGTCCCGCTCCCCCTGCAAACAAAGATCCAGCAAGACCAGGTCGGGGCGATAAAGGTCCACAACCTCCAGAGCTTCCACATAATTATCCGCGCAACCACAGACCCGATAACCCAGATCATTTAACCGGCCTTCCAGATCAGCCGCAATGGGGGCCTCGTCCTCCACCACCAGAATGTTGGGCCTGCAGTCAATACTCATGCCTTCACCCATTGACGCTTCAGACACCACAACACTCGAACTTTAAGGAAAAAAAATGAGTAAAGGGATACCGCCACTCAAAACCAAAACCGACCTATACTAAATTCCCATGTCCGCAGGCAATCTTCTCATCTGGCTGATCTCGATTTGTGCCACCGGAGCCGTCATTCTGCGCCCATTTCGCTGGCCAGAAGCGGTTTGGGCCGTGGGCGGAGCTCTGCTCCTGGTCGTCACCGGCTTGCTTCCCGCCGACCAGGCGCTCAGCGCGGCCGCGCGCGGCAATGACGTCTATCTTTTCCTCGCCGGAATGATGCTGCTTTCCGAACTCGGCCGCCAATTCGGTGTCTTCGACTGGCTGGCCGACTGGACCCTCAGCCGCGCCCGAGGTTCGGCCGATCGACTCTTTCTCGATCTCTATTTACTGGGCACGCTGGTGACGGTCTTTCTTTCCAACGACGCCACCGCCGTGGTTCTGACTCCCGCCGTGCTGACCGTGGCACGCAAGGCACGCGTGCATCCACTCCCCTACCTCTTTGCCTGCGCCATGATTGCCAACGCGGCCAGCTTTGTGCTGCCCATTTCCAACCCGGCCAACCTGGTGCTCTACGGAGGACACACGCCAGCCCTCCTTCCCTGGCTGAAACACTTCCTGCTGCCCTCACTCGGGTCCATTCTGGCCACCTACCTGGCCCTGCGCGCCTGTCTGCAGCTCAAAGATGCGCCGCTGCGCGTGGAAACTCGAACCCATCTGCGCGGAGCCGGCCGCCTGACCCTGGCCGGCATGCTTCTGACCGGAGTGACCCTCCTGCTCGTATCCGCCGCCGACATTCCCCTCGGTTTGCCTACCTGCCTGATGGGTCTGGCCACCACCCTGGTCGTGCTGGGTGTGACTCGAAGCTCCCCCGTCCCCATCCTCAAAGAAATTAGCTGGTCGGTCCTGCCCATGGTGGCCGGCCTGTTCGTGCTGGTCCAAGGACTGCAGCACACCGGGGTGGTGGATGCTCTGGCGGGCCCCGTGCCTGCCCTCCCCCCCTGGCTGGCCGGCCTGGGCCTGGCGCTGGTCTGCAATCTCATGAACAACCTGCCCGCCGGACTGCTGGCAGCCTCGGTGGTGGCCACCGCTCACCCAGGCCAGGTCATGCAGGACAGCCTGCTGATCGGCGTGGATCTAGGACCCAACCTGGCTGTCACCGGTTCGTTGGCCACCATTCTCTGGCTGACCGCCCTGCGCCGCGAAGGCGAGCACGTGACCTCGCTGCAATTCCTGCGGATCGGCGCGCGCGTCATGTTCCCGGCCCTGCTGCTGGCTCTCTGGCTTCGCTGGCTGGTCGGTTAGCCCGCCTGCCCCTGGCTAGCTATCGCTAAGCTAGGGTTGAAGATCGAGCTGGAATCGTTCGCCCGGCTGGTAGAGCTGAATGTGCAGGCGCCCCGGCACGGCCTGAGGGGCAATCACCATGACCTGGGCCCGGCCCACCACCTGAGCTTGCACTCCATCGCTGAGCAGCAGGGCGGTGTCCTCATCAATTCCAATTCCCAGGCAGCCGGGGTGTTTCAGCACCACCCCAAACAAGCGATTCTCACGTTGGCGACGCAAAAAGTGCTGATCCACAATCACCTGCTCCGGCAGCAGTCCAAGACCCTCGGCGACTTCCACCTTCTGACCGTCAATGACGCTCAGGTCGGCATTGCCGGTCAGCATGCGCAAGGACATGATGGCAGTGCCCGCGCTGGTTCCACCAAAAACGGTGCCCTCTTGATACTTGGCACGCAAGGCCTGCAGCAAAACTCGGTCTTTCAGGACCTCCATGACCCGGGTCTGATCTCCACCCGTGAACCAGACTCCGTCGGCCCGCTCCAGTTGCTTCAACACGGTGGCTCGATCTCGGCCGGCCAGTTCCAGCTGGGGCCGCTGCGCGTATTTCGCGTAATCTTCTAAAACGATGCGCAGATTCTCATCGGGGACCGACGAGGCCCAACCGATCACCAGAATATGCGGATCAGGCCGACCGGTCCAATCATAAAAGGCTTTCATGGCCTCAGGAGGGTGCTGGCCGCCGCCCACCATCACCAGATGTTGGTGTCCTTGGGCCCGGCCCAGTCCAGTGAGCAGTATCAACAGCAGCAAAAGTCGTTTCATCGGGCCCGAGGTTGGCCATCTGGCCTAAAGGGTCCTGCGGCTTTGATCTTGATCATAGATTGGCTGCGCTTTCGACTCTATTCTGAAGGCATCCGCCGAGGGGAGTGCAGCCGTGCAAAGTGGATTTTCAGAGCACTTTGAAGTGTGTCCAGAACCGAAGAATTCAGGGTTGGGCTATTCCCAGCTGGTCTTGCTGGCGGTCTTCTTCCCCATGGCCTGGTGCTGGTGGGATTCAGCCCACCAGGGTTCGGGCTGTGCCCACGCCCTGCGCACCTTGCTCATCGCCTTGATGCTGGGCCAGGTCTTGCTGCGCTCCGACTCTTCGCGCCCCTAGGCCACCCAGAATAGGCCCAGATGCCAGGCCAAAGAAAGCTCCAACATTCAAGATTTCCACGGTAGAATCCGTAGGTAAAATTCAAAAAAAGGTTCACCTACCATGGTCGCAGTTCAAATCAACCATAAAACGACCTGATATTCGGTAGCTGTGTTCCTACCCCGGCCGGGGAGATGAGTCTATGCTGGATTGTATGAGCAGCAGTATGACCATACAAGACCGTTTAGACTTATTGGTGGCCCTACCAGCCTCGCGTCTGTGCCAGATACTCTGTGTCTGGTCACAGTTTGAAGAACAAGAACGCATCTGGTCTCTCCTCGTGTGGGTGGAAGCCCAACGACTCAAGCGCCCGGCCGAGTTAAGTCGACGCGCCCGCACGCGACTCAAGAAGAGTCTCTTTCCCGGCCGAAGTCTGGACCGCTTACTATCCGCGGAAGCCTGGTTTGACCCGACCGTTTTCGAACTGATCGCGGAATCCATTCTGTCACCCTTGCTGGGCTCTCCGGCCACCAACCTCGACCCCGGACCTCTGGTGGCCATCTTGGAGGGCTGGAACGAGGGCAGCAATCATCCCTTCTTCGCTGTGCGCACCCTGCTGGACCGCCTGCCCGAGCAAGCCGCTCAGGCGGTCATTCACGGGGGCCGACTGGAACTGGAAAGGCGCGCCGGCCGAGCTCAAAGTCAAAAACAGACCCCCCGGCTCTTTCATGTCATGCTCTATCTGTTCCGCAAGGACTTCCTTTTTGTGACCGAGGTGGTCAACCTGTTCGGGTCAAACCCCAAGGTGGATTCGACCATCTGGAAACGAGTCGCTTCAGGCTTAAAACGATATTACGCCGAGATGAAGGAGCAGAACCCTCCCAAACGCGGCCGAAGTCAGAGCCGGAAACCTGGATAGCAGTCCTTAAGGTTCACCTCCACCCTCCGACAATCAACGATGGAGGTACCACACATGTTGGGATACCTGGTTGACTCGTCCGGTGTGATCACCGAGTTCTTGGGGGATTTCCGGGGGGTTGCCGCGCGCAACGGCGGAGACACTGATCCTGAGCAGTGGCTGGGGCAGCCGCTGTTTTCCTTTGTTCAGGGCTATGAATTAAAGCAAGTCATCAGCAACCTCCTCAAAAGGCCGGACCGTCAAAAGAAGGTCCGCCTGCACCGATGCGATGCACCCGAACGCCTGCGACTCTGGCAACTGAGCGTGGAATCAACGGGAAAGGCCACGCGCGTCTTGTTTGAGCAGGTCGCCCAAAGGGATCGTCCCTTTCAACCCAAGCTCGAGCCCTTCCCAAACCCCGTTGCCTACTGCAGTTGGTGTAATGCCGTGATGGAACCATCTGGCGCATTCAACTGGCTGAACGTCACCGACAGCTATCGGTTGGCCAGTATGATTCGGAGAGAACCCGAAAGCGTCGAGCATTTGCTCTGTCCTGCCTGTTTCAGCTCCCTGCAAAACCCCGAAAGAGCCGGAGCCTTTTCCCACCTGACGCGAGCCTTCACGGGACGCGCCGAACGCAACCTGAGACCCCCAAGCAACGACCGCGTTCGCTCCCGTTTCACCTGAGTCAGGCTCGAGCTCCAGGACGGACCGGCTCTCCAGCGAAGCCTTGGGCGTGAGATCTCCCGCAAGCTTGGCCAGCTGGCTCCTCTGGAGCGCCCTGGCGGGGGCCTGCTGGGGTGCGCCTCCCCGGCTGGTGGCATACCTGCCGCAGTGGTCCAACCTTCCCCTCCAACAGCTGCCTCTGGAGCGCGTTGATGTCTTGAACCTTGCCTTCGCCAGCATCGACTCCCAGGGCCTCTTGAGCGATCCCCACGGGCCGGCAAAATGGCGCGAACTGGAAGAGATCCGCCGCCGCTATCCCCATCTCAAAATTTTGATTTCGGTCGGCGGCTGGACGGGCTCTCAGCGCTTTTCCGAGGTGGCCCTCAGCCCCGCCTCCCGCGCCAAATTCGCGCAGTCCCTGACCCAATTCGTGCACGCCCACCGCCTGGACGGAGCCGACATTGATTGGGAATACCCCGTCTCAGGCGGCCTGGCCCAAAACCACTCCCGGCCCCAAGACAAGCACAACTTTAGCCTGCTGCTGCAAGAGATTCGCCGACGCTTGCCGGCTCCCAAGCTGCTGACGACCGCCCTGTGCGCCGAGCGTCTGGACCAGGTCGAACCGGCTCAGATTGCCACCTGGGTGGACTGGATTGGAGTGATGACCTACGACATGCAGAAGGAGAAAGAGACCAGTCACCACTCAGCTCTATATCCTGATACAAATCGATCGATCCGTGCCTATCGCCGGGCCGGAGTTCCAGCTTCCAAACTCATGCTGGGAGTGCCGGCCTACGGGCACTCCTGGCGCGGGAGCTTTCCCAATTCGGCCCAATTGGGTCAGTCAGCCACTCCTGGCCGAAGCTACACCTACCGGGAAATTCAGTCGTTGCAGTCTTCGGCCGGATGGGTGCGTCATTGGGACGCCGCCAGCCAGGCCGCCTGGCTGGTCTCCAATCGCCATGACGAATGCATCAGCTATGAAGACCGCGCTGCTCTGCAAGCCAAGGTCCGCTACGCTGGAGAACAGCATTTGGGAGGCTATATTCTCTGGGAAATCACCGGCGACAGCACCGACCCATCCACATCTCTGATCCGAGTCCTCCGGCCCTGACACAATGGCCCGCCTCAGACAGGCGCTCCCGAGCGGGCTTCGAAGTCCGCCCAGGTGGCCGGAGTCAACGACCAGCACCAATGGGCGGCTTTTTCTCGGGGGGTCCAGGTAGGCAACCTCTTTGCCTTCCTCGACCTGACCGATTCTTGCTGGTCGTGGTTGCAGCCCATGTTATCCAGCCCGCGCAGAGTCTTCTCCTTACTCGGGGATCAGCCCACCCAGCTGGCCGGACTCCACTGGCCGGTCCGCCCCTGGCCAGAACTCCGCTTCGCCGGGGTCCAGTCGGCCAAGGATCTTTTCTCAACCGAAGAGACCATCCATCTGCTCGGTTACGGACTGGGCCAGGCGCGGGCCGCCAAGCAACTACTGCTGGAATGGAACGGCCAGGAATACGCCCGTTATGACCTGGTTCTGAACGACCAGGGACTGGCCGTCACGGGTCTGCGCGGTCTGCCAGCCGGCGACTATCTCGCCAGGATGGCGGATGAAGAGGGAGCCGAGGCCCGCTTTGTGGTGGCCCACTATCAACTCTCTCCGCTGGCCATTAAAATCCTGGGACGACGTTATGACCCCAGCCTGGACATGCTCCGCCTCAACCTCTATTTGGAGCAATTTGGTCGGCCGATCAGCGGACTGGTGGAGATGGCCTGGGATTCCGGACAGGAACTCCCGGCTGCAGCCGCAGAGGCCGGCATGTTGCAGTTAGAAGTCCCGGCCGGGCAGGGCTCGCAACTGACCTTCTGGCTCAGTTCCGATCCCGAGGCGACTGCCTCTTTGGCGGTGCCCGAGTTGCGGCAGCCGGAGCGCTCTCCCCTGGTCGTTTCAAAGTTGGGCCGAGAAGTGACGGTCTCCAGCCTACCGATGCCAGGAGCACAGGAAGTCCGCGGACTTTTTCTACATTCAGGGCCCAGCCCTGAGTCTCCAGTGCGCATTCAAAGAGTGGATGCAGAACGGGCCTTGCTCACCTGCCTGCAGCCCCTGGAAAACCTGACCCTGGTCTTGCTTGACCCTCTGGGAGCCAAAGTCTATCAGGAAATGCGCTTCCCGACTTGCGCAGCCGGGGAGGAGCTGCAAGTGAATCTGATCGGGCCCGCCGGGGTCCTGGCTCTGGGTGCCTATGTGGAGGGCCGTCCCTGGGAGGCCTGGACCGCCCTGCTGCGGCCGGTCGAACTCCGTCCAAGGGTCACTCTGCCGCCCCGCGCCCAACCCGGGGAAGAAGTCACCCTGGCCGTGGATTGCGCTCAGGCACAGGGCTGCCTTTACCTGTGCGTGACCGACGCGCGCCACACCCACTCGTCCCCCCTGGCCAGCCGTTGGTCAGCCGACCTCCAGCACTACCTGCAGGCCGTGGCCACCCGACTCGACGGGCCCCAACCCCCCCTGCCCCTGACTCCACCGCACCAGGAGCCGCCCAAGGCAGCCGCGCTAGAACCCGCCGCCGACCCTTTTGGAGCGCCCCCTGCTGACCCGTTCACGCCCACCCACGACCCCTTCGTGCAACAAGCCCAGGACCCGTTCGCAGCTTCCTCTTCCGATCCGTTTCCCGCTTCGCCCCACGACCCATTCGCGGCGACCGACCCCTTCGCATCTCCCGCCAACAACCCGTTTGCCGCGCCAGCCCCTGACCCGTTCGCGACCTGCGCCGCCGCCGACCCTTTTGGAGCGCCGCCTGCTGACCCTTTTGGCGCCCACTCCGCCGACCCATTCGCGCAACAAGCCCCCGACCCGTTCGCACCTTCCACCGCCGCCGCCGACCCGTTTGGCGCCCCTTCCGCGGACCCA